>CACMQS010000005.1 GCA_902615845.1 uncultured Alphaproteobacteria bacterium | reverse complement strand
AAGTAGCGATAACACAACATTAGTAATCACACTGACAATAGAAATATAAAGAGGTGTTTTGGTATCTTCTCTTGCAAAGAAACAGGAAACTAAAACTTTAATTATAATGTATGCAGGTAGACCTAAGGCAAAGTAACTAAGAACTTTAGCAGTATAAAAAGTATCTTCTGCTACAAATGCACCTCGTTCAAATAAAATTTGTATAATAGGTTCAGCTAAAATAAATAATCCTATGGCTGATGGTAAAGAAATCAATAACGAAAATTCAATAGATCTATTTTGAATATTATTTGTTGTTTCTTGATCTGATTGTTTAATAGCTTTTGATAAACTTGGTAAAAGAACAATACCAAGTGCTATTCCAAATATCGCAAGTGGTAGTTGATTAAGACGATCAGCATAATAAATATGACTGATTGCACCAACGGGTAAAAAAGAAGCAATAATAGTTCCAATAACGATATTTAATTGAATAACACCTGAACCAACAACACCTGGTAAAAATAATTTGAAAAACTTTTTTAATTTTTCATTTAAAACTGGAAGGATAATACGTGGTCGATAAAAATTTAAAACCGCTCTGTATAAATATAAAAATTGTAAAACTCCTCCTATTAATACACCATACGATAATGCGTGACCTGCAGTTGTCACAAAAGGTGTTAAAAAGAATAATGATAGAATAAAACTTATATTCAAAATCGCAGGAGCAAATGCACCAGCCGCGAAGCGTTCATGAACATTATTAATTGAGGCAAAGTGAGCAGCTAAAGAAATAAAAATAATATAGGGAAAAATTATTTTTCCAAAATGCACGGCAAGTTCATAGGCCTCTTTATTATCAGTAAAACCTGGTGCTAAAACTTGAATGATATAAGGCATTCCAAAGAAGAAAATGATTGTTAAAACAACCGTAGCAAAAAGTAACATGGAGGTTGTGTTTTCAACAAAATCAGAAGCCTCACGTTCATCTTTTGGATTGAGAACAACACCAGAGAAAACAGGGATTAATGCAGCACTGTATGCTCCTTCTGCTAGGACACGGCGAAAGAAATTAGGAATACGAAATGCTACGAAGAATGCATCAGCAATAACTGTCGATCCAAGATATCTCGCTATTAATATGTCTCGAATAAAACCTAATACTCGACTTAAAAATGTATAGAAGCTGACAGTAAAGAATGATCTAAAAAGACTCTTCATATGGTGGTTTTATAGTTTGGTAAGTGATTTGTATAAGTGAAATTTATGGCTTAATTACGAGCCAAAACAATATCCTGCTGATCTCACGGTTCTTATAAAATCTTCTTTTACGTCATTATTAATGGCCTTTCGCAGTCTTCTTATATGAACATCAACTGTTCGGGGTTCTACATAGGCATCATTTTTCCAAACATGATTTAGTAATTGTTCACGGCTAAAGACACGACCAATATTTTCCATGAAGAAAGCTAATAAATTAAATTCTGTTGGACCAAGATGAAGAGTTTCTCCATCTCGTGATGCTGAGTGAGATACAAGATCAATTACTATTCCTTTATAAGTTAAAACTTCATCTACAAACATTGGTCTAATTCGTCGAAGAACAGCTTTTACTCTTGCCACTAATTCGTTAACCGAAAAAGGTTTTGTTATGTAATCATCTGCTCCAGTTTCTAAGCCGCGAAGTTTATCTTCTTCTTCACCTTTTGCTGTTAACATTATTATAGGAATATTCTTATGTTCTTTATTTTTTCTAATTCTTCTACAAAGTTCAATTCCTGATAGTTTAGGTAACATCCAATCAAGAATAATTATGTCAGGTGGTTTATATAATATTTTTTCTAAAGCAGTTTCACCGTCCGTTGCAGTATCTATTTTATATCCTTCTTTATTAAAATTAAATTTAAGAAGATCTAGTAATGCTTCTTCATCTTCGACGATAAGCATTTTTAGTTTCATGAATCTCTACTATTAAATTTTTGTTACAATTCTATTACAATTTATTTTTTCTTTGGAAGAATTGCTTCCCAGGTTGGGTCTGGATTACCATCAAATAGGGGCTCACCAGAAACTGCATAATAAATATCTTCAGCTATATTTTGTACATAATCACCAATTCGCTCTAGGTCTTTAACCATATATAAAAGACTTGTACATGCTGTGATTCTTTTTGGTTCTTCCATCATGTAGGTTAATAGTTGTCTTAATATTCCAAGATATTCTTCATCAATTTGTCTATCCATTAACCAAACTTTTTTTGCGGCTTGATCTGAAAATTCTAAAAAAGCTTTTATTACTTCACTAATCATTATATTTACTTGTGCACCCATATTAATAATATCTCTCGAAGGTTTTTCTGGCAAAACTATTTCTGCTACTGCTACTCTTTTGGCAATATTTGTTGCATGATCTCCTATTCTTTCTAGATCTTTATTGATTTTAATTGCTGAAAAAATTGTTCGTAAGTCTGCAGCCATCGGTTGTCTTTTGCCAAGTATTTCAACTAAGCTTTGATCAAGAGTATTATATGCTTTATCAATTACATCATCGTTTTCTATAATTTTTTCTGCAAATTCTGTATCTTTATCCTTTAAACATTGAAGTGAGTCTTTTAGTTGATTTTCAACTAAACTGCCCATATCAACAATATTATTTTTAATGTCTCTAATTTCTTCATCATATGATTTTACAATATGTCCTTCTTGTTTCATTAACCAAATCTCCCTGTAATGTAATCCTGTGTTTTTGTATTATCAGGATTTGTAAAAATTTTGTTTGTCTCACCCGTTTCTATTAATTCTCCTAAATGGAAGAAACATGTTTTCTGCGAAACCCTGGCTGCCTGTTGCATAGAATGAGTTACTATAATAATTGTATAGTTTAATCTTAACTCATCAATTAATTCTTCTATAATAGCAGTTGCTATTGGATCTAAAGCAGAGCAAGGTTCATCCATTAGGATTATTTCAGGATTAACAGCAATTGCTCTTGCAATACATAATCGTTGTTGTTGACCGCCTGATAAACTTGTTCCAGGTTCATTTAATCGATCTTTTACTTCATCAAATAGACCTGCCTTTTTTAATGATGAATGTACAATTTCTTCTAATTCATTTTTTGAGTCAACTAAACCATGTATAGTTGGGCCATAAGCAACATTATCAAAAATAGATTTAGGAAAAGGATTTGGTTTTTGAAATACCATTCCAATTTTAGATCTTAGACTTACAACATCGGTTTTTTCACTAATAATTTCTTCGTTATCTACTTTTATTGATCCCGATACTTTACATATTTCAATTAAATCATTCATTCTGTTTATACATCTTAAGAAAGTTGATTTACCACATCCTGAAGGACCGATTAATGCCGTAACTTCTTTCTCCTTGATATCCATTGAGATTCCAAAAAGAGCTTGTTTGGATCCATAATATACATCTACACCATTTGCCAATATTTTAGAGTTACTCATGTTTTACCACTTCCTTTCAAATCTATTTCTTAAGAACACTGCAATGGCATTCATCATAAACAAAAATATTAAAATTACCATTATTGCTGCGGCTGATTTTTCTTGAAAACCTCTTTCTGCACTTTCCACCCAAAGATATATTTGAACAGGTAGTGCTGCTGAAGGTTCTGTTAAACCAGTTGGAATATTAGGAATAAATGCAATCATGCCAATCATTATTAGTGGTGCTGTTTCTCCTAATGCTTGTGCTAATCCAATAATAGTCCCTGTTAAAGTCCCTGGTAGTGCAAGGGGTACGACATGATGAAATACCGCTTGTGTTTTTGTTGCTCCAACTGCAAGTGCTCCTTCTTTAATTGAAGGAGGAACAGCTTTCAATGAAGCTCGACAGGCAATGATAATGGTTGGTAACGTCATTAAGGCTAATACGGACCCTCCAACTAACGGTGTACTCCTTGGAAGACCAAAAACATTAAGCAATACCCCCAACCCAAGTAGTCCAAAAACTATTGATGGGACTGCTGCTAGATTTGAAATATTTACTTCTATTAATTCAGTTATTCTATTTTTTGGAGCAAATTCCTCAAGATAAACAGACGCTCCTATAGCAATTGGAAAAGATAAAATAAAAACAGTAAAAAGAGTAAATAATGATCCCATAAATGAACCAGCTACACCAGCAATTTCAGGATGCCTTGAATCTGCTTTAGTAAAAAAGAAATTATTAAAAACTTGTTTAACTCTATTTTCTTCAACTAATTGATCAACATAACTTAATTGAATATCATTTAATTTTCTTCTATCTTCTGGCACATCCCTTCTTGAATTACCTTTTAATAGTTGATCCACATCACTATGGGCGGTTACCCAAATTTGTTGCTTAGTATTAATAACTTCAGGATTATCTAAGAAGTAGTCTTTAATTTCCTTATCTACATTTATAGAAAATAATTTTTTTACTAATTTAATATCTGATTTTGAGAGATCAGGGAAAAAATTTTCAATAGCCTGTTTTTTAACTCTAAAAAATTTTCCTTTTTCCATATCTTCATCTGAAGAGTCAGGTGTTAGTTTTAAAACCTCTTGATTATAATCAACTTCTAGGAGAACAATTGTTTTTTGAAAAGCAGTGTATCCTTTAGAAAATATTGTATACAAAAGAAAAACTAAAACTGCTAAAGATAAACACATAGCTGTAAAGCCGTAATACTTAAATCGCATATCTTCTAAGCTTCTCTTTTTTCTCAAAGAAACAATTTTTTCTTTAGCAATAGAATTATTCATAACGCTCCCTGTATCTCTTTACTATTTGTAGAGCTATAATGTTAAGAAATAATGTAATAACAAATAAAACTAATCCTAAAGCAAATGCTGATAATGTTCTTGGGTTATCAAATTCTTGATCACCTATTAAGGCCACAACAATTTGAACTGTAACTGTTGTTACGTTTTCAAAAGGATTGCCCGTAAGATTGGGGGCTGTGCCTGCTGCAACTACAACAATCATAGTCTCCCCTATCGCTCTGGATATTGCTAATAAAAATGCTCCTACAATTCCAGGTAAAGCTGCTGGTAAAATTACTTTTTTAATAGTTTCTGCTTTATTAGCGCCAATACCAAGAGATGCTTCCCTTAGACTTTGTGGAACAGAGTTTATTACATCATCAGATAAAGAAGAAATAAAAGGAATAATCATAACCCCCATTACCATGCCGGCTGCAAGAGCGCTTGTTGGTGAAGCATCAATTCCAATTGATTGTCCAAATGCTTTAACGAAAGGTGCAACACTAACAAAAGCAAAGAACCCGTAAACTATTGTTGGTATCCCTGCCAAAATTTCGAGAAGAGGTTTAACTATTTTTCTAACTCTTTGACTTGCGTATTCTGCTAAATAAATTGCTGTTAATAATCCAAGAGGTGCCGCAACACACATGGCTACTACCATTACTAAAAATGTTCCAGCAAATATTGGTACTGCACCAAAGGATCCCTCTGCAGCTGTTTGACCTTCTCTAATTGGAATAAAAGGATACCACTCAGTACTAAATAAAAATTCGAAGATTGATACTTCTGCAAAAAAGCGAAGGCTTTCAAATATTAGTGAAAAAACTATTCCTATTGTAGTGAAAATAGCAACAGATGAACAAAATATAAGTATATATTGAATATATTTTTCAATTGTATGTTGAGCATGAAATTCTGGTTTTAATTTTTGTGAAGCGTATAAGGCTCCAAGTAACATTATAATGATTATTGAGGTATAAAAAGATATTTGACTTATTTGTCTTAAGGAAGAATAATGAGCTGCAGCATTAATTATTTCTATAGATTTACCATCAGCAAAAGAAGGGTTATTAGCAACATTTCTAATCTCTGCTAACAATAATCCTTCGTTGTAAACTGCGCCCTCAATATATTCAAAGTTACTAATAACTATGTTTTGAATAATCTGTTCTTGAAAAATAGCCCATGAAAAATAAACAATTAGTGCAGGAAACAAACACCACATTAAAACGTATTGTGCGTAATAATTGGGAAGAGATTTGCTTTTCGTACCTTGTTTTTTAGAGTTTAATTTAATTCTTGATCTTCCGTATATAAAGGATGAGAAAATTCCGACTGCAATTAAAACTAAAGACCAAAAAAACATTTATAACTTAGTATTAAAAAAAAGGGGGCTTGTATGCCCCCATTTTATAAAAATTTAAGATTTTTATTTATAATTTGTTTGATTAGAAATAGCATCAAGAACAGCTGCTCTATCCGCAGGACTTAGTTGAACAAGTCCAGCATCTAGTAAGTAACCTTCTGTTGCTTCTTCACTTACAAACTCATTAACATAATCCATTAAACCAGGAATAACACCAATGTGTGCTTTTTTAATGTAGAAGAATAAAGGTCTTGCTATTGGATATGAATAATCTTGGATACCTTCCATAGAGATTTCAACACCGTTAATCATTGACGCTTTAACTTTATCAGAATTATTAGATACAAAACTATAACCAAAGATACCGAATGCACCTTGTTCTTTAGTTATATGCTCAACATACAGTTCATCATTTTCACCACCTTCAATAACATGGCCATCTTCACGATACGCTTGACAATCACCGTCAGCAACTAACATATCTTTAACACAACCCTTTTTCATTACAAGTGAGTCAAATGCATCTCTTGTTCCAGAAGTTGGAGGAGGTGCCATGATAGAAATTTCAACTTTTGGTAATCTTTTATCTATTTCATACCAAGTTGTTGGAGCATTTGCATTATCTCTAGCCATTGCCTGCCAGATTTCTTCTTTAGTTAAATCAATGCCACCTTTCATTGTAGCACCGTTAGTATATTTCCATTCATAATCTGCAGCGTATGCAAAAGCTATACCATCATTACCAACTCTAACTTCGATGATATCGGTTACACCGCCATCTTGGCACAGTTTGAATTCTTTATCTTTTTGTGCTCTTGAAGAGTTAGTGATATCTGGATGTTCAACTCCAACACCTGCACAAAATAATTTGTGTCCTCCACCAGAACCAGTTGATTCAATTACGGGTGCTTTCATTCCTTGAGATGCCATTTTTTCAGCAACTAAAGTAGCGAAAGGATAAACTGTAGAAGATCCTACAATTGAAATATAGTCTCTTGCTGAAACTGAAGTAGTTCCAAATAAAGCAAGGACAGCAATTAATTTGATTATATTTTTCATATTAAGCCTCATTTAAAATAAGGTTGTCGTACAGAATATATATTAAGGATTTATTACAGTTTGCTGAAATACTGGTAAAGAAATAGTAAATGTTGAACCCTTATCTACCTTGCTTTTTATCGATAATTTACCATTATGCCTATTAGTTATATGTTTAACAATAGATAAACCCAAACCCGTACCGCCTTGATTTCGAGATCTATTTTTATCTACTCTATAAAATCTTTCAGTAAGTCTAGTTAAATGCTCTTTCGATATGCCTTCTCCCTTATCTATAAAACTTATTTGGCAAAAGGTGGTATTGTCATCAATTACACTCTCAAGCTCAATTTCAATAGTAGAATTTTCTCTGCTATATTTAATTGCATTATCAGTTAGATTTAAAAAAACTTGGATCAAAGCATCTTTGTTTGCTGATATTGTAGACTTATCAAAATCATCCTTGATTTGAACTTCAATTTTTTTTGCCATTAACTTGTTTTGTAAATTATCTACTACGCCTTCAATTAATTGCCTTATATTCGCTTCTTGAAATTCTATCGGCTTATCTTCAGTCTCATATTTACTTAGTAATAATAGATCTTCGACTAATCTAGTCATACGCCAAGCCTGATCTTCCATTGTGTCTAAAAATTTACCAACCGTTTTGTCATTGATCTTATCTTCATTGAGTGAATTTTTAATTGTTTCAACATAGCCTAGAATTGAGGAAAGAGGAGTTCTCAATTCATGGCTTACATTAGCCACAAAATCTGTTCGCATTTGTTCGTAGTTTTTAAGAAGACTTTGATCGTTTAGTGATATTAACAATTCTTCATAATCTTTTTCAACAAATATTAAGTCAGCAATAAAATACATATCACTAAAATTAGATGGGGTGAATTCAAACTTAAAATCTTCTTTCTCCCTAAAGGCTTTATCAACAAAAGTATTTAACTCTGTTGATCTAATAATATTATTAAGATCTCTTCCTTCATCAATAAATAAAAATTTTTGTTTAGCTGCATTATTGTAAAAAATTATTTCCTTATTTGTATCAATTGCAATAATAATCGAAGGTATCTTACTTAGACTTAGTCTTAGTTTTTTTTTCATATTTTTTTAATTTTGGCCAATCATTGTCACTTAAAATATAACCTACACAATTTCTAGAACCACACTTACAAATGTGATCCACAAAATCTGTATCAAAAGGATAACCATAGTTATAGAAAAGTTCGTCTCCTTTTTTTATTCGTTTAATAGAAGAAATCCAAATCTCATTATCTATGATGTCTACTTCACAATTCGGATTACATGAGTGATTAATAAATTTTGCAAAATTATAATCGACATCACCGTCTATGTCGTATCGCTTGTTTAGTTCAAAAACATAGACCATGCCGTTATTTTTATCTTTTTTTGCTTTGCGGATTTGTTTATCTGCTCTTTTGTCACCCTCTCTTTTAGTAACTTTATCACCAATATATTGGATTACTTTCTGGCCTTTTTTAATATTAGTTTTTGCAAATAAGCCAGAACCGTGAAGAGGTGATTTTTTTTTAAACCAAATTTTCTGTGTCATACTGTTATTTTTATACAATACACACATATAATAAGAAATTGTATTATAAAATGATACATTTATGTATAAGACCAAAATTTAATTAATGAAATTTGAAACAAACAAAAAATTTTACCGCACAATTTGGATTTCGGATACCCATCTAGGAACTAGTGGCTGTAAAAGCAACATGCTTTTAGAATTCTTAGAAGAAACAGATTCAGAATATTTATTTTTAGTAGGCGACATTGTTGATGGATGGCGCATGCGTAAGAAAATGTATTGGCCACAAGAACATAATGACGTTGTTCAAAAAGTTTTAAAGAAAGCGAAAAACGGAACTAGGGTAGTGCTTATTCCAGGAAATCATGATGAAGTATTAAAAGATTTTACAAATTTTTCTTTTGGAGAAATTTCGATCAAAAATGAAGATACGCATCAATTAGCTGATGGAAGAAAAGTACTTATTACACACGGAGATGAATTTGATGCTGTGATAATTAATGCGAGGTGGTTAGCCAAAGTGGGATCAGCACTTTATGAATATTTACTAAAGTTAAATAACGTATTCAATTTTATTCGACGAAAGATGGGCTTGTCTTATTGGTCACTGTCTCAATATTTAAAAAAGAAAACTAAGCATGCAACAAACTTTATTAGTAACTTTGAGTTTGCTGTATCTGACAGAGCTAGAAGAGAAAATGCCGATGTTGTCGTGTGCGGGCATATACATAGACCAGAAATAAAGGAATTAAATGGTGTTCTCTATTGTAATGATGGTGACTGGATTGAAAGTTGCACAGCACTCGTTGAAGATGAAATTGGCAATTTATCAATTCTTAATTGGCCCGAAGAAAGAGAAAAATTAAAATTAATTTCTTTAGAAGAAAGACGAAAAATAAAAGAGGATGCAGCCTAAAAAAATCGCGTTAATTAGTGATGCGTGGGTTCCTCAGGTAAATGGCGTAGTTACAACATTTCAAAGCATTATACCTATTCTAGAAAAAAAAGGTTTTGAAATTAAAATATTACATCCTGAGATGTTTAATAATTTTAGTTATCCTAGGTACAAAGAAATTAAAATTTCTTACAATACTAAAAAAGTTACTGAAAAATTTTTTAAAGAATTTAATCCAGATATTGTTCATATAATGACTGAAGGTCCAGTAGGTTTTGCTGGTCGTAAGTACTGTCTTAAAAATAAACTACAATACACTTCTTCCTTTCACACCCGTTTTCCTGACTACATTAAGCAAAGAGCTTTTATCCCAAAGAGATTTACATACTCCATATTAAGAAGACTACATAGTGATTCAGAAAGAGTTCTTGTTCCATCAGTTTCAATGCTAAATGAGTTAAAAAAATATGATTTTAAAAATTTAGTAGTTTGGAATAGAGGTGTTGATACAGAATTATTTAATCCAAATAAAAGAGACACAAACAGTAAAGATAGACAACTGACTTATGTTGGTAGAGTAGCAATTGAAAAAAATATTGAAGAATTTTTAAATCTTAAAGGAAATTATAATAAAACTGTTGTGGGTGATGGTCCCGAATTACAAAAATATATTTATAAATATCCTGAAGTAAATTTTGTCGGTGTAAAAACTGGAGATGAACTAGCGAAATATTATGCAAACGCAGATGTATTTGTCTTTCCTTCTAAAACAGACACTTTAGGAAATGTAATACTTGAAGCATTGGCTAGTGGAACACCAATTGCTGCATATCCAGTAACCGGGCCCATAGATGTGTTAACAGATGAAAAGATTAACACTTTAGATAATAACTTGTTACAATCAGTTAAGAAGGCACTTAAAGTAAAAAGAGTTGATTGTAGAAATTTTACTCTTAAATTAACTTGGGACAAATGTGTGAATGAATTTTTAGAATTTATGGTAAACGTTTAGTTATTTAGGGTAATTTTATAGTGACATTTTCTTTAAGACAAAAAATACTAGCAGAATTTATCGGGACATATTTTCTTGTACTAACAGTTGTAGGTAGTGGAATTATGGGAGAGTTAATGTCAAATGACCTTGGTATAATATTACTAGGAAACACTATTGCAACAGGTGCCATTTTATATGTAATTATTTCTATGTTTATTAATATCTCAGGAGCGTACTTTAATCCTGCTGTTGTATTAAGTGATATTATCCAAAAAAATATTCCTATTAATTACGGAATAATTTTTATTTTTACTCAGATTATTGCTGGTATATTTGGTTGTTTAACTGCAAATTGGTATTTTGAATATCCTATAATTGAATGGTCACTCAATGAAAGAGTTGGGGTATTTAAATTCTTTTCAGAAATAATTGCAACTGTTGGATTATTATTAACTATTTTTATATTAAAAGAGGTAAACAAGGAAAGAATAGCTATTGGTGTAGCTCTATTTATTACCGCAGGATATTGGTTTACTTCATCAACAAGTTTTGCAAATCCAGCAGTAACTATAGGAAGAATGTTTACAGATAGCTTTAGTGGGATAAGTCCATCAAGTGTTCTAGGTTTTATTTTAGCTCAGATTATTGGTGCTCTTATTGCTACAGTTATTGTTAGATTGTTTTTTAAAAATTAGTTCAACATATTGTACAAGTAGCCTTCACGGATTCCATATCTTACAAAAATAATATTTTTAATGTTATAAAATGAAGCAAGGCTAAATAAAATATATGTAGATAATTTTAATTTATCTAATCGATTGGGTTGGACAACATTCAATTTTTGAATTTGTTTATTTTCCATAGAGTATAATTTGTGATAAAATATTTCTAACTCTGAAAATGGTATCATGTACCCATGTAATTTATTTTTCTTGATTCCATTTAGGTGCAAATGAAGTTTTGCAAGATTGCGCCACATGCCTCCAATAACATAAATATTTCCTACGTTTTTAGAAAATTTAAGAGATTGGTTTTTAAATTTAGAAAATAAAAAATTATCAAATTTAATTTTAGTAGTTTTGTACATATCAGATTCACTTCTTAAGATGCCAATTTTTAAACTTTTAGTTTCAAGTATGTTTTCATTTTTTATAGTACTAAGTTCTAAACTTCCACCTCCCAAGTCAGCAACTAAACCGATTGGATTTTTTATTGAACTAATTACACCTAGGGATCCGCATTTAGCCTCATTTTTTGGTGAGAGCACTTCTACTCTAACTGACTTTTTTTTCTTGAAGGGTTCAATAATTTCTTTTCCATTTATTGTTTCACGAATTGCGGCCGTTGCAATTATATGAATATCTGAGGACTCATAATCTTTTGCAATCTTAATATATTCTTCTAAGCATTTTATAGCTTCTTTTATTTTTATCGATGGGAGTTTACCTGTTTTAATATTTTCACCTAATTTTAAGAATTCTCTTTTTTGATAAAGTATTGGAAAAGGATGAATAGCTTGCGCGTATATAACTAATCTAAATGTATTAGAGCCTAGATCAATAACTGTTATGGGATTTTTATTTTTCTTTTTAGCCATGGAAATGTATACATCTAAAGTATTAAACTCGAATGCTACAAGTCTATTTATTACGTCACGCCAAATCTAGTTGGGATAATTTAGAACTTGATGACATTGATAGGCCGCTGAATAAAAGAGGTATGAGAAACGCAAAACAATTTTCTAAAATATTAGATAAAAGAAAATTTCAAATTAATCAGATAATATGTTCTCCTTCTAAAAGAACAACTAGCACATATGATATAATTTCTAATTCATTTGATCGCTCAGTAAAATTTACAATTGATAACGATATTTATGAATGCCCACCAAATATACTTGTAAGAAAAATTAAAAAATTAAAAAAAAATACTCTTATCATTGGACACAACCCTAGTTTGATAGAATCAATTAATATTTTATGTAATTCAAATATTGAACATTTTCCAACCTGTGCTTTTGCTATAATATCCTTTAAAAATAGCTGGACTATTGATAAAATTTTAAAACCAAAAAATAAAAATTATTAAAGAAATATGAATTTTTTATGAACATGTTTTTTTTATACCTAAAAAATATAAAAAAAAATTATGTTAAAAAAAAATACCACTTATAACTATGCAAACAGGGAATTGTCTTGGCTAAAATTCAATGAAAGAGTCTTAAGTCAGACATCTGATAGTAAAATTCCACTTTTAGAAAGGGTTAGATTTTTATCAATAGCATTCTCTAATTTAGATGAATTTTTTATGGTTAGAGTAGCAGGATTGAATGTTCAAAAATTTTCACGAAATAAAAGTTTTGATGGATTAACACCACAACAACAACTCAAGCTGATAGATAAAGAAACATCGAAGATGATTTCAAATATAAAATCAATATGGATAGATTTACTAAGAGAGCTTTCAGAAAACAAAATCCATATAGATGTAGAAAAAACACTGAAAACAAAAGATAAAACATTTATTAAAAATTATTTAGAAGAAAATAATTTGGGAGTTTTAACGCCAATTATTATTGATCCATCTCACCCATTTCCTTTTATACCAAATAAAGAAACAACCTTAGTATGTCGTTTAATAAATAATAAAAAAACTTTTTATGGAATACTGAGAGTGCCAGAGGGATTAGAAAAATTTATTAAATTACCTGGTAAAAAAACACGTTTTGTATCTATGGAGACAGCCCTACTTATTTCTCTAAAAGAAATTTTCCAGTGTGATAGGGTTTTGGATAAAGGTGTTTTTAGACCAATTAGGAATAGTGAATTAGAATTAGGTGGTGAGGGAGAAGATTTATTTTTAGTATTTCAAAAAGCTATTTTTGAGAGAAGAAGACAAGAGGTAATAAGAATTGATTTTGATGAAAGTATATCTAGTCACTTAATTAAATTCATAAATAAAAAACTTAACTATAAGGATGTAAATACATATAAACTGCCAATACCCGTTAATCTTTCGAGTATAGAGTCAATTTTTTTGAAAGATTTTAAAAAATTATTTTTTCCAAAATTTAAGGTACGATTTCCTGAAAGAATTAAAGATTTTAAAAATGATTATTTTAAAGCTATAGCAAATAAAGATATTGTTATTCATCACCCTTTTGAATCTTTTGAAGTAGTGACTCAGTTTATTGATCAAGCTGCAGATGACCCAAAAGTCTTATCAATAAAACATACTTTATACCGAACTACTGATGACTCACCAATAGAAGCAAGTTTAGTTAGAGCAGCACAAAAAGGAAAATTAGTAACTGTCATTATAGAGTTGCAAGCACGTTTTGATGAAGAGCGTAACTTAAAATGGGCAAAAGAATTAGAATTAGCTGGAGCGCAAGTTGTTTTTGGCAATATTGATATGAAAACTCATGCAAAAATTACACTTGTAACAAGGAAGCAAATGAATTCTGTTGTAAATTACGCACATTATGGAACAGGTAATTATCACCCAAGAAATGCAAGAGTTTATATGGATTTATCTTACTTCACCTGCGACAAAACATTAACAAATGATGCTGCAAAAATGTTTAATTATTTAACTAGTTATTCAGAACCAACCACAATAAAAAAAATAGTATATTCTCCAATAACTGCAAGAAACAAATTAAATGAACTAATTAGAAATGAAATTACAAATGCTGGAAAAAATAAACCATCTGGAATAGTATGTAAGTGTAATTCTCTTGTTGATAAACAAATTATTGATGAATTTTATAAAGCATCTCAAAAAAATGTAAAAATTGAATTGTTGATAAGAGGAATTTGCTCTCTAATACCTGGTAAAGAAAATCTATCGGAAAATATAGTTGTTAAAAGTATAATTGGTCGTTTTTTAGAACATACGAGAATATATTGTTTTTATAACGGTCATAAATTCCCTCATAGAAAAAATATCTTGTTTATTTCTTCTGCCGATTTAATGCAAAGAAATCTAGATAGGCGGGTTGAAACATTCATCCCTATTGAAAATGAAACTGTACATGAACAAATATTAAATCAGATCTTAATTGCCAGTATGGCAGATAATACAAATTCTTGGCAAATGTTGAGTAATGGCAATTATCAGAAAAAAGAAATATCAAGCAAAGAAAAAAAATTTTCCTCTCACAATTTTTTTATCAAAAATCCAAGCTTGTCTGGGAGGGGTTCAGCAAAACTCAAATCTAGAGCTAAGTCTAATTTAAAAATTTGAAAATGGAATTTAATCCCACTCACAATAATTGGACATAAGCAGGAAGAAATAATACTGCGAGTGGTAAGATGTAATTAAATTTTATTTTTTACAGACGTGTTAATAGAATATTAAATTTTTATAAATTAAACTAATTTTTTAATTTATTGGTTTTCAAATAAATTTTTTAGTTCCTTCAATTTTTGAAAATTGAATCTCTTACTTCTTAGTAACTATAATTTTAAAATTAATTTTTTGCATTTACAACATTTGATAGAAATTGATTTGCACATTTATCCCAAGTAAATTGCATTGCAAATTTTCTACAATCTTTTCTATCAATCTTTAAGGCTTTATTAAGTGAGTTTTCAATATTATTATCAAGGCTATCAATTAATGAGTTTTTTAAAATATCTTTAGGACCTGTTACTGGGTACGCAGCCACTGGTGTGCCAGAGGCTAAAGACTCTAAAATTACATTTCCAAATGTATCTGTTTTGGATGGGAATACCAATGCTTCAGCATTTGCATAATAGTTTGCTAGGTCTTGACCTTTTTTCATCCCAACGAAAGACACATATGGATATTTATTTTGTAATCGTTGCTTTTCTGGACCATCTCCAACAACAATTTTATGCATCTTAGTTCTTATTTCTAAAAACGCTTCGATGTTTTTTTCTAATGAAACCCTACCAATGTAAACAATATACTTTTTCATTCCCTTTTTTCTTTTTAAAGGATTAAATAATTCAGTATTAACTCCCCTTGACCAAATTTTAAGATTTTGAAATTGATATTTAGTTAATTCGTTACGCATAGATATTGTTGGAACCAATACATTACATGCATTTTTATGAAAATTTTTTAAAAAAGAGTACCCAATTATTTTTGGTATCATTATTCTTTGCTCTATATATTCTGGAAATCTCGTATGAAAAGAGGTTGTATATCTCAACTTATTATTCTCACAGAATTTTTTCCCCGCAATTCCAACTGGTCCTTCAGTGGCAATATGTATAACATCTGGATCATAATCACCAAAAAATTTTTCTGTTATTTTTTTTGTATTAATTGCTATTTTTATTTCCTTATACCAAGGATAACTAAAATTAGTAAACATCATTGGGTGGAGTACTTCAATTTGATACTTTTGTTTTAAAAATGGATTAATATGTTGGTATGTATTTACCACACCATTAACTTGGGGAAGCCAAGCATCGGTAATGATCGCTAATTTTTTCACACTAATACACTTTCTGCTAGTTTGTTATGTTTATGTTGAAAAATTTTTTCTCTTTCAATTGACCAGTCAATAAGGGATAATTGTCCCTCATTATTTTCCACTAGCGCAGAACAACTCTCAACCCAATCACCATCATTGCAATATAAAACTCCATTTAATTTTTTTATAATGGGCTTATGAATATGGCCGCACACAACAACATCAGCATTTGCTCTTTTAGCACTATCAGATACGGCAAACTCAAAGTTAGAAATAAAATTCGTGGCTCTTTTTGTTTGATGTTTGAGAAATTGAGATAATGACCAATAAGATAGACCTAGTTTTCTTCTGACAAAATTTAGATAGTTATTCAACTTTAATATAAATTCGTATAGAGATGACCCAATACTTGCCAGCCATTTAGCGTTTAATATAACTGCATCAAATTCATCACCATGTAAAACAAGGGCATTTCTTCCATCAGCTAATTTGTGTGTAAACTTATTTTTTATTGATATATTCCCTAGTGAAAAACTTGTGTAACTTTTCACAAGTTCGTCATGATTACCTGGGATAAATATTACTTTTGTACCTTTTCTTGCTTTACGCAAAATCTTCTGGATAATGTCATTATGAGTTTGATGCCAATAAATTTTTTTTTTCATTCTCCATGCATCAATAATATCGCCAACTAAAAATAAATATTTTGAATCTGTTGATCTCAAAAATTCAAGAAGCATTTCACTCTTGCTATTTTCTGTTCCAAGATGAAGATCAGATATCCATATAGTTCTATAATATGAAACTGATTGCTGATCTTTCATTTTATTAATAAATAATAGAAAGAATTTGTTAAAATTTTATTTCAATAACATTAACTAAATTTTTTTTTTTACAGAAGTATTAATTAAATATTGAGTTTTTATTACTTGGATCTAATCTATAAGTGCTATTCCTTAAAAATTTTGTAATCTCAATAAGATTGCCAATTTCTTTTATGGTTTCAAAGGGTATTCTTTGTCCAATATGAACATCAATTTTTTTTCCCATTCTTCTTTTAAGTTCATATATCATTAAAGAATATCGAAAGACTTGCCCAATTTTATCAGCAACATGAAAAAGTTCACTATTTTGTCCTTCAAAAAAAATTGGGAGGACAGGTGATTGAGTTTTCATTATTATTTTTGAAGTAAATTGTTTCCATTCACGATCTATTGCTTTGATTCCTTTTTTTAATTTTGGTTTCGTTGAAACTGATCCTGATGGAAAAATGATTAGTGCCCCATTATTTCTTAAGTGTTCTTCGCATTCTTTACGTGCAGCGATATTATTTATTAAAGCATTTCTATTTTTTGAAAAATCAAGAGGAATAATTTTATTCTTAATAAGATCTGCTCCTTGTAAAACTTTATGCGTAATAATTTTGTAATCTTGTCTAATTTTACTAATTAAAGAGCATATTGTAAGACCATCAGCTATTCCAAATGCATGGTTAGCGATTACTACAAGTTTGCCATTTTTAGGAATATTACTTTTAGAATGATAATGTGTCTGAACACGGAGACCTAATCTTTCAATTGCATCATGCCAAAAATTCTCTGGAGGTAAATTTTCTCTTAAATAATCCTCATACAACTTACGTAACTTAATTTTACCCGTTCCCAATTCGGTTAATTGAATAATAATCTTTCCAACAGGATTAACTTCGGAGTTAGAAAAGGTAAGCGCTGGTTTATTAATTTTCATAAAATTTACTTTAAATTCTTAATTTTATAATGTTAAACAATTGTTAAAGTACTCGAAAAAGGAGAAATAAAAAATTAATCCCACTCACAATTATTGGTAATTAGCAGGAGGAAATAATACTGTGAGTGGTAAGAAGCATTTAAATTTTATTGTTTACAGATAGATTAATGGAATATTAAATTTTTATAAATTTAATTAATTTTTAACTTCATTAATTCTCAAATAAATTTTTTAGTTCTTTCAATTTATCAAAAATTGAATCTCTTACTTCTCTAAATTTATCTAATTGGTTTGAACTAAAATGATCTGATGCCGGATCATCAAATGGTATTGAAAATATCTGAGCTTTGGAATTTAAAACTGGACATACCTCTTCTTTACAAAGCGTAAAAACGGTATTTAATTCATCTCTAAATTTGTTGTCTAAACTTTCAAAATCTTTTGAATAATGTTTTGATATATCAATATCGATTTCACCCATAACCTCGATAGCATTAGGATTAACTTCTTTGGGCACTGATCCTGCACTTTGAATAATGCAATTAGGATATAATTTTTTTGCAATTCCTTCAGCCATTTGACTTCTTGCTGAATTAGCAACACACATAAAAAGAATATTTTTATTTTTCATGTTAGCAAATAAATATATCCAAAAATAAATAGTGGGAGTTGTAAACCAAAGTTTGTGAGCAGAGCTCTATCTTTTGTCATATAACCAACAATTGACCAACCAACAGCACCTGTACCGTGAATAATTATGTTAATTGGATACGCATTTAAATTGGTTAATAATATTCCTGATAAAATTAACGCGGTGCTAAACCACTTAATTCTATTAATTGATAAATCTGTCATATCTTCTCCTAAATTCTATATATTGCGAATATTACACTTTACTTAAAGATAAAGATATTAATCAAATTGTAACAAAAATTTAACATTTCTTTCTTTTTTTTTGAAAAGTTCTATAAGCACGCCATGTTTGGATTAAAAAGTGCATCATTATTTGGTGATACCAAAAAGCTTGAAAGAGAAATTGATGTGTTTGTTGATATTGTCTCTGAAGTGGGCTTAGTATTTAAATCGATAGTTCCAACTTATCTCAATCATTCCGCCAATGGTAAATTTGAGGAAATGGTTGAAAAAGTTAAAGAAATGGAAAGTAAGGCCGACAAAATTACAAAAGATGTTGAGCATACTCTTTATGAAGAAACACTAATCCCAGATGCAAGAAGTGATGTGTTACGACTTCTAGAACACATCGACGAATTAATTGGAATGTACCAAGGAAATTGCTATCACTTCTCTATTCAAAAACCTAATTTTCCAAAAGAATTTCATGAAGATCTTATTGAGTTAACAGAGACTGTTGTAAATTGTGTTGAGTCACTTTGTTTGACTGTCCGATCATTTTTTAGAGATATTAAATCTGTTAGAGATAATGCTCATAAAGTAACTTTTTATGAAAAAGAATCTGATATAAAATTTAGTTCACTTGCAAGAAGAATTTTTGATTCTGAATTGCCTCTAGATCAAAAAATGCATCTTCGATATTTTGTAGAAAAGATTGATCGTATTTGTGATCAAGCAGAAGACATAGCTGACGAGGTTCAAATTTACGCTATTAAACGTTCCGTTTAATTTTCAATGGAAATTACAATTCTAATTTTTTTATTTGGTGGTCTTTTTTTAGGTTGGTCACTTGGTGCCAATGATGCAGCAAATGTTTTTGGAACTGCAGTTGGAACACGAATGGTTAGTTTCACAAGTGCAGCAATAATTTGTAGTGTCTTTGTTATTCTAGGTGCAATTATTAGCGGAGCAGGTACAACAGAAACCTTAGGAAAGTTAGGTGCTATTAATGCATTGCCTGGTGCTTTTGCAGCATGTGTTGCTGCAGGAATATCTGTTTATTTAATGACTAAAGTTGGCTTGCCTGTTTCAACAACGCAAGCGATTGTTGGAGCAATTGTTGGTTGGAATTTATACACGGGATCTTCAACTAATCTTCAAGTTTTAATTACTATTTTAGGAACATGGATACTCTGTCCTATTATTGCAGGAGTTATTGCAATGGGTTTATTTACTTTTACAAAAAGAGTTATACTCAATAGAAAGTTACATATTCTCAGACTTGATGCCTATACAAGAACAGCTTTACTTTTAGCGGGTGCTTTTGGTGCTTATAGTTTAGGTGCAAACAATATTGCCAATGTAATGGGTGTCTTCGTACCTATATCACCGTTTACTGATGTTACTATTGGAAATTTATTTGTCTTTTCCTCAAAAGAACAATTATTTCTTCTAGGTGGTTTAGCAATAGCTGTTGGTGTTTTTACTTACTCGAAAAGAGTTATGTTTACCGTTGGTAATGATCTCTTAAAAATGACACCAGTGGCAGCATTTATTGTTGTTATATCGCATTCTATTGTTTTATTTTTATTTGCATCCCAGGGTATAAGTGCTTTTTTACAATCTATAAATCTTCCCTCTATACCTTTGGTACCAGTATCAAGTTCCCAAGCTGTTGTTGGCGGCGTAATTGGAATTGGTCTTTTAAAAGGAGGAAAAGAGGTTCAATGGTCAATTGCAGGAAGAATTTCCTTGGGTTGGATGACGCTACCTATAATTGCAGCTTTAATTTCTTTAATTGTTTTATTTATTCTAGAAAATATTTTTAATTTAACGGTCTCTTTTTAATTAACTGCTCGATAAGAAAAAATAAAATCTTCCTGAATTTTAGATTCAATAGCCCCTTTTCTTCTTGCTCGAACTAGATCAATAGCATCTTGTTTTTCATAATTGAATTCAACAAGTAAAATAGCAGCTATAGTGCCAGCCCTTCCTTTACCTCCACGGCAATGTAAAACTATATTTTTTCCATCTATCAATTCGTTCTTTAATAAAACTTTTGTTGTTTCCCATTTATATTTAAAATCTTTATCTGGTGCTCCCATGTCATAAATGGGTAAATGGTACCAATGTAATTTATGTTTATAAATACTTTTGACAAACAAAGTTTTATCACACAATTTTTCAAATTCGCTATCTTCAACAAAAGAAGTAATAGAACTACAATAATTATTTTTAAACATTTCTAATTCGTTTGTTAAAATTGTTTCTTCAAATAAACCATTAGAGTTAAGACCTGGAAAAGAAGTTAATATAATTTTTCCTGCAAATGACTTAGAGTCAATAAAATCATAATTGCTAAATTGCATTTACGCGTGTTTAGCTAAAAAAGACTGTCTTGCTTCTTCTAAATAGGGGCGAAAATGTTCAACATCGGGAGTTTTTTTATCTAGAATTTTTGCTAGATCATCAAATCTTCTAAGCTCTACTGCCTCATCCATAAAAGGTTTGCTTATAAACGCATCTGCTTCTTCTTTTGTGAAAGGACCACCTTGAACTTTTAAAGAAAGTTTCGATGCTTCTGATAGACTATCATAATAACCTTCTTCAACACTTGATAAATATCTTTTTGAATCAACATGTGCTCTTATTGGTAAAATAACATCTTCACCAAAATATTTTTTTAAAAAATCAGCACCTAAGTTTTCATGATGACCATCTTTCCCTTCATGAATGGGATCGCCGTCCTCATAAATAAGGTGGCCAACATCATGCAGTAATGCTGCAGCAATTGTTGGTCCTGGTAATTTATTTTTTTCAGCAAGTTCAGCGCATTGGAGTGCGTGCTCAAGCTGAGTCACATCCTCATTACCATATTGAATATCAGCACCTTTTGTTTTCAAAAGATCTAAGAGATAATCTACGATATTTTCTTCCATTCTCATTTATAATTAACTTATTAGAAAATAAATTCAATTCCAACTTTAATAAGATTGATCAAATTTATAATAATATTTATTAAGTAAATATTTAATGGATAAAAAATTATTAACCCCTGGTCCTCTCACGACATCGATGTCAACAAAAGAGGCTATGCTTCATGATTGGGGTTCGAGAGATACAAAATTTATTGATCTCAATGCATCAATTAGAGATTCCCTTGTTAAATTAATAGACGGTGAAGATAAATATCAATGTGTTCCAATGCAGGGAAGTGGAACTTTTGCCGTAGAGTCGATGGTAAGCTCTCTTACTCAAAAAGATTCTAAAATTCTGATTCTGATCAATGGTGCTTACGGACAAAGAATGAAAAAAATGTGCACATATTTAGGGAGAGATTTTATTGAATATGAAGTTGCTGAACATGAAGTACATGACATCAATAAAATTGAAGACTTAATTGATAGCAACAACTTAACACACGTCTTTGCTGTATATTGTGAAACAACATCGGGTATTTTAAATCCTATTGAAGACATTGCAAAATTGGTTGAGGGGAAAAATTTATCGTTATTCATCGATGCAATGAGTGCCTTTGGTGCATTACCCTTAAGTTCTAAAACAATTACTTTTGATGCTGTAGCCGCTTCATCAAACAAATGCTTAGAAGGTGTGCCAGGTGTTGGTTTCATTCTTGTTAAAAATGAAGTTATTCAAAATGCAAAAGGCAATAGTCACTCACTAAGTCTAGACTTGTATGATCAATGGCAAGCAATGGAAAAAAATAAACAATGGCGATTTACACCTCCAACACACGTATTAGCTGCATTCAACCAAGCTATTGAAGAACATAAAGAACAAGGCGGTGTAAAAGGAAGAGGTAAAAGATATAAAAAAAATTGTGAAATTATTTGTAATGGAATGAAAGAGTTGGGATTTGAGCAACTACTTCCTGATAATTTACAAGCACCAATTATTATTACGTTTAAACAACCTAATGATCCTAAATTTAACTTTGAGAAATTTTATAATGCTCTTAGTGAAAAAGATTTTTTAATTTATCCAGGAAAACTAACAGTGGCAGAAACTTTTAGAATTGGGTGTATTGGTAATTTAGATGAACAAGACATGATGGATACAATAAAAGCTGTAAAAGAAGTCGTTACTGAATTGGGATTAACATTAAACTAACAAAATAATGACAAAAGAAATTGAAATACCATTAGTTAAAGCAACAAATGAAAATCTTAAAGGATACGGATATTTAATCGATAGTTTTGAAAATAGTGATATTGAAATTGTTACTTGGCCAAAACAAGGATGGCGCGACATAGAAGAGGGAACTGGTAATGAAGGTGGAACTACCGAAGGTTCTTTTGATACCTGGTGGCAAGGTGATGTGCTTTATGGACAAAATAATGCTGTCCAACATAAGAGCGATTATGAAGTAGATGGAAAATATATACTGGGTTATGCCAATAACCCCGATCAAGAATTGCAAAAAGATAAATATTCAGATCCAACAAAAATATTTCTATGGCATGCAAATTATCATCCTGATGGAGGTCAGCTTTTTTTTCCTGCAGAAAATAAACCATTTATTTGTCCTTTAGCTTTACCAACAGACGACATCGAACCAGAACATTTCAAAGCATTTTATTGTGATGGATCAAAAGGTTTGTATATTCATCCAAACATTTGGCATGAAGGGGTGTTTCCAGTTAAAGAAAAACAATCATTTCATGGAAAACAAGGTAAAGTACATGCAAGAGTTAGCATCGACTTAAAAGAGGAATTTAATAAGTATATTTATTTTAAAACTGCGATCTAATTATAAATTTGTATAAAATAATGAAAATTATTCATCTTTCAGACCCTCATATTTATATAGATAAGATTCATGGCATAGATCCTGTCAGTAAATTTAAAAAAGCATTAAGTCATATAAAAAATAATCATGGTGATGCAGATTTATTTGCCATCACTGGCGATATTACAGACTTAGGTGATAAAGATTCTTATCAGTTATTTATAAAAATCGTTGATGAAGCAGAGCTGCCAAAGAATTTAAATCCTCAACTCATTATAGGTAATCATGATAACAGAGATGAGTTTAAAATAAACTTTCCTAATATTGAAACCGATCCAAATGGCTTTATTCAATACTTTAAGGATATAGATAATAAACGTTTAATTTTTATAGATACTAATCTGATTAATACTCACCAAGGACATTACTGTGAAGAGAGGCAAGAATGGTTAAATAATATTTTAGGTAAAACTAATACAGATACGTACATCTTTATGCATCATAATCCACTGGCATTAGTAAAAGAGGAAATTGATGGAATAGGATTACAACAAAAAAAAGAGTTTCAACAAATTTTAACTAAAAATAATAAGATAATAAAACATATTTTTTTTGGTCATCAACACATTACAAGTTCTGGTTCTTATTGTGGTATTACTTTTTCCTCCCCAAGAAGTACTTGGTCTCCTCTAATACCTAACTTTTCAAATGAATATCGTTTAGGAACGGCTAATACAGATACAAATTATAATGTTGCAATAATTCGATCTGACGCCTTAATTATTCATACAGAGGATTTTTTAAAAACAGAAGTTAATTGGTTTAAATAAAAAATTATTTTTTTTCAATTACAAATATTTCATTGTTAAAATAAAGGCCTTTATTTTTAGCAACAATATTTTGAACTACTTTTTCGTAATTTTTTGTTTTTTCTACCTTCATTACTTTATCATCATCCATTTGATTGACATATATGGAGGCATTCCATGCAGAAAAAACTAATGATGTCGCTATACCTCCACTGATTTCTGTTGGTAGAGCTCTCAATTTACATTTAATAATTTTTTTTTCTCCAAAAGATAAATTACTTAATAAATCTTTATCTAAATTTTTCTTAAGATAAGAAATGATACTATTTCCAAGAGAAGGAAAAGGGTCCTCTTTTGGCCAAATTTTACGAATTATTTCATTAGCAGGATCTTTTCCTGAAGCATGAATAGTTAATAATTTCCCTTTTGATTTTAACGCTCGAATCATTGGTTCGATGACATATTTTGATTTCTTTTCTGCTGAAATTCTTGAACGATAAGGCTGTGAAGCAATAATAAGATCAAATTTATTATCTGATTTTTTTTTGGTTGGTATTAATTCATTAACATTAAATTCTTGATCTTCACGGTAAATAACCATGACTGAAGGCTCCTTATAAGTATGGTTACCTGACTTTTTATTAATTTCTATATTCCATTTTTTTTCTAAAAATTCATTTTGTTTTCTTAATTGTTGGGCAAATTCAAGAGAGGTGTCACCTTTTAATTTAATAATATTCCAATTAATTTTTTTCTGTTTAACGTCATTTTTTGATTTTAGGTTTGCGGCTTCAGCGTAGTGTAAATTTGAAATTACAAAAACAGTATTCTTATGCTCAACAAACCTATCGGGTAATTTTTCCAAACCTAATCTTACATCTTCAATACTTATTTCTTTTGTGCAAACTAATAGAGGTACGTTAGGCCTGGCCTCGTGGCACTGACGCATAACATTCATAAGTAAGGAACCATCACCCATACCAGCATCAAATATTTTTATACCAGGTTTTTGCGGTTTAATTTTATTTACGTGAGGGCGTATCGCATCAGCAATTTGATTTTTTTCATTTGTTGTTGTGACAAATAATAAGTATTTTTGTCTGTTATCATAAAACCTGAAATTTTTTTTCATTACTAATAAAGTCCCATTGATTTAGCAGAAGAGATGAAGGCTTCTTTATTGCCAATAAAGTTTTTACCTCGTTCTCCTAAAAACGCATCATCTACTATATTATTCCATTCTTGAACAGGAACTTTTATTTCATTTAAGTTAAGAGGAACCTCTAAAGAACGCATAAATTCACTCAGATGATTTGCGGCATTCTCTAGGTTATCGTTAAAAATTAGTTTTAGTCTTTCTTCAGCTACACTATCAATTCCAACCATACTTTTAGTAATCATGGGTAATGTAAATGAGCAAGCAATACCATGTTGAATGCCGTAATTGAGCGTCACAGGGTATGATAGATTGTGCGCAATAGCAGTTTTTGTATTGGAAAACGCTAAGCCAGCATGAACGCATGCCAGTGCAATGTTTGAACGTAATTCAACGCTTCTTAAATCTTTAGCGAGAAGTGGTAAATTTTCTAATACTAATTTTGATGCTTGTATTGCATGAGAAGCAGAAATTGGGTTTGCATTAATATTCCAAATACTTTCCATTGAATGAGAGAGAGCATCTAAACCTGTTGAAATGGTCAAGCCTAAAGGCTTATCAACCATAATTGATGGATCGATAATTGCTTTTTCTGCATAAAGAGATTTATGCGCCAAAGATAATTTATTGTTTTTTTCTTTATCCCAAATTGTGGCCCAACACGTAAGCTCACTTGATGTTCCTGAAGTTGTAGGTATTGCAATAATCTTGATTGGATTTTCGACTCTTGGATTTTTCTTATTGCGAACGAAATCTGTTAGATATTCTTGTTTATCTTTAAAAGCAGCAATTGCTTTAGCTGTGTCTGTAACAGAGCCACCACCTATAGCTAAAATATAATCTACCGATTCATTAATTGAAGAAAATTTTTTTTGTAGCTCTAAAATATCCTTATAATCTGGATTAGGTTGAACATCCGTCATAATGGATAGTGGTGGATTTGAAGAAGATTTTAATTCATCGCTATATTTTTTAAAAATTTCTTCTGGATGAGTGATTATGATGTAGTTCTTATTTTTAAGAGCATCATGTACTTCTTTAAATCTATTTTCTCCAAAGATAATTTCAACAGGATTAAAATAATTCCACATTACATTAAATTGATTTTGCCGCTTTAGTTAAAATTGTCATTTTCTCAATTGCTTGTTCTCGAGTAAAGAAACCTAAACCACAATCTGGTGCAGCTATTAAGCGGTGTTCATCAATATGTTCAAGTGAATCTTTGATACGAACTCTTACTTCTTCAACAGATTCCATTCTGCTTTTTGCAATATCAATAAATCCAAAAATTACTTTTGTTTTAGTAAATTTTTCTAAAAGATTTAAATCATTATGCCTATGTGAATCTTCTAAAGATACTTCATCAATAGTTGAATCATCTACAAGTGATGCAATTCTATCATAAGCATCTAAATCAGCCTTTTTATAACCTTCTGAATCTAATGAATTAGGATAACCACAACAAATATGGCAAACACGTTGCACTTCTTTAGGTATACCATGCATCATTCTTTCTAAATTTTCCATACCATATGAATGAGCTTCATCGGGCTTTCTAGCAAATACTGGTTCATCAATTTGAATATACTGACAACCTGCATCTACAAGTGCTTTAACTTCTTTATTAAGGGCTAATGCTAAATCAAAACCAAGTTTTTTCATGTCATCATAGTAGTTGTTAGCAATTGAATCTGTTATTGTCATTGGTCCAGGTAGGGTAATTTTAACTGGATTTTTTGTAAATTGTTGTGCACTCTTCCAGTCTAGATGCATACGTATTTCTTTACTTGAAATCGGTGCAACAATAGTTGGAAGATCAGCTTCGAACGCGCCTTGTCTTACTGACTTATGTGTAACTTCTTTAAAACTTACTCCATTTAAAAATCGACATTGATATAATACGTAACTCTCACGTCTGACTTCTCCATCTGTTGGAACATCAATACCCGCATTTACTTGATCAGTTATAACTTCTTTAATTG
The DNA here is from genome assembly GCA_902615845.1 of uncultured Alphaproteobacteria bacterium. GTDB lineage: Bacteria > Pseudomonadota > Alphaproteobacteria > HIMB59 > CACPNW01. The sequence continues at coordinate 92,677 of CACMQS010000005.1, read as the reverse complement.
CTGCTAAAAATAATTTTTCAGCATCTGCACCTGCAGACTCTAATGCTTTTTCATATGCGCCAGGTGACCAATTTGATAATAATCCTTTTGACGCTTTTCTCTCTTCTTCTGATTTTGTCCCTAAAAACCAATCTTGAATAGGTGTTTGTTTCGGTTTTGGATAAGCACCTATTGTAGTTGTTTTAAGAGGCATCTATTTTTACTCCCATTTAAATTTAAAATAAAACAGCGGCTTTTATAAAGCCGCTGTAATAAAAAGTTAATAATAAATAATCTCAAATTACATAAGATCGTTTATTTCTTCCATCATTTCTTCTTGGAGATCACCCATATCATCAGCGTCGCCTGTAGCAATTTCTTCTGTGTAATCATAGATTACCTGCGTAACAGCTAATCCATTTTCTCCAGGATATGCAAACCAATCTGCAAGAAGTGGAAGTTGTTCAACTGCAGTAAGTTTATTAGGGTTTTTACTATAGAAATCACCTAATAATTCATTCGCTGCTTTGTTTGGTGGAACATATCCAGTTGTTTCAGCAACTAATGCAGCACCGATACCTGATGTAATGAACTTTAAGAAAGTCCATGCAGCATCAACTCTTGCTGGATCATCAGATGTAGACACTAACATTGCAGCGTTTCCACCTGCTGGTAATCTTGCAGGTGTTCCATTGTTAACTCCAGCCATTCCAGGGAATGGTGCAGTCTTTAAAACAAAGTCTGCCTTTGCAGCATTAACTGAACCCAAGCTTGAAGTAGACCAGAACATCATACCAATTGTACCTGCGTTAAACGCAGCTTGACCATCAGCAATTGAATAGTTTGGCATATTACATCCGCTCATGATTGCTTTCATTTGCTCTAACGTTGCAAGTCCTGCATCACCACCCATATTTACAGCCCCATCTTTAACCATTGGAACATTCTGAGTGTGCATTAATGCTTGGTGGAACCAGTTACCTGTGATGTTCCAACCAAAGTATAGAGTTCCTTTACCTGCTGCTTCCAATTTATTACATGCTGCAATAACTTCGTCCCAGTTAGTTGGAATACTATTTACACCTGCTTCAGCTAATAAATCCATGTTATAATATCCAACTGGCGTTGATACAGAAAATGGTAATCCATAAACTTCACCACCAAATGTTGAAAGACTTAACATAGCAGAATGGTAACCATCTTTTTCAAAAGCAGCTTCTTTTGCAATAAATGGCTCTAAAGACTTAGCAATACCTTTGTCAACTAGAGGTGCTTGTCTGTTAAGACCTTGCATTGTTACATCTGGTAAATTACCTGAAGTAGACTCTCTGAAGATTGTTGCAGTTGCATCCTCATAGTTTTCATAAGTTGCTCTAAATTTAACTTGAATATCTGGATGTGCTTTTTCAAACTCTGGCATAATAGCTTGGAAAGTTACATCGAATAATCCTGAATAAGGATAAGCAACTTCTATTTCAATAGACTTAGCTGAATTAACAGAACCATAAAAACCAAAAGCTAATACGGCTGCAAATCCTGTAATTAATTTTTTCATTTAATCCCTCCGATTCAAATATAATATTAATCTAACACGTAGCCTCAAAGGGTTACAATTTTATTACGAAAATATTACTAAAAAATAAGCTTATTTTTCCACAGCATTAAGAAAAATTAGAGAAAAACTGGTTTATTTACCAAGGTAGCGAAAAGGTTTTTACATTAGTAAAACTTTTCATTGCTTCAATAACACCCTCTTTGTAACCAAGACCTGAATCTTTAATTCCTCCAAAAGGAGACATTTCAATTCTATAACCTGGAACCTCCCAAATATTTACCGTACCAACATTTAAACCTTGAATATATTTTTTTGCTCGCATGAAGTTATTTGTACATACACCAGATGATAATCCGAATGCGGTTGAATTAGATATTTTCATTACAGCTTCATCGTCATTAGGCACACGAATGATTGGGATAACTGGACCAAATGTTTCTTCTAAAACTAATTCACTTTTAGGATCAACATGATCTACAACTATTGGAGGTAACAAAGCACCCTTTCTTCCAGGGTGATATAAAATTTTTGCGCCGTCTTCTTCAGCCATAGAAACTCTTTTATCAAAAAGTTCTGCAGCTTGAGCATTAACAACTGTACCTAAGTCTGTTTCCATATTCATAGGATCACCAAATTTAATTTTCTTTGCACGCTCAAGAGCCATTTCAACAAATTGATCTGCAATGGATTCTTGAACCAATATTCTTTTAACAGCTGTACAACGTTGACCAGAATTTTTCGTTGCTCCCGTAACAGCTAGTTCAACAGCTTTTTTAAGATCATCACCATCTAAGTCATTTAAAACAATTAATGGATCATTACCACCTAACTCAAGAACAGTTCTTTTGTATCCAGCTTGTTCAGCAATTAATTTTCCTACACCCACACTGCCTGTAAAAGTAATTAGATCAATGTTTGGATTTTTGATCATTTCTGATCCGATGTCTTGAGGCCATCCAGTTACAACTGAAAACATTTCTGGTGGTAAGCCAGCTTCATATAAAACATCAGCGAGTACCATTGCTGTTAAAGGTGTTAATTCTGTTTGTTTACATACAGTACAATTATTTGTTGCAATTGAAGGTGCAATTTTATGCGCTACCATATTCAAAGGATGATTAAATGGGGTGATTGCTGAAATTGCCGTTAAAGGTTCTCTTATGGTAAATATTTTTCTCGCTTTTCCATGCGGAGTTAAATCACAAGAAAATATTTCACCATCATCATGAATACAAAGTTGAGCTGTTAATGAAAATACATCAAAAGCTCTTCCTACTTCGTATAAAGAATCTTGTTTTGAGATACCAAGCTCTAAAGTAATAATATCAGAAATTTCTTCTTTTCTTTTAACAAGTACTTCCGCAGCAGTTTGAAGAATTTTTTGTCTCTCATATCTTATAAGTTTAGGCTGATAATTTGCAGCAATATCTAAAGCCTTTCTTGCATGCTCTGCAGTACCGGCAGGGACCGTTCCGATTACTTCACCTGTAAAAGGGTACTCAACATTTATTGTTTTATCTGAAGTAACTTTTTCTCCAGCAATACGCATTGCTTCATTAATCATTTTTTTGTGCATCATAGGGCTCCATTTATTGCATAATAAAATGCATCATAGTTATATAATTGTTTGCTAGTATCTAAGTTTTGTAATTTTAAATTTGATATGAATGGCACTTCTCTTTCATGGAGTCCTCCATGAGAACGTAAAGGTTCATTTAATCCAGAAAGATTGTGTTTATCTTCTGAAGAACCAATAGTCATAAATTCTGAAGACATACATATAATATCCCCCATTCTATCTGGAGGTAAATTATAAGTAGAGCATCCTTCGTCTTTTGTTAAAACAACTTCTATATCTTTTATTTCTTTAATAGCATTTACAACTGAATCTACCTTGCTCTTGTCTTCTAAATAAATTGTTGCAAAAGAACCAAGTGAACCATGATGCACTACATATGGATCTGTAATTGGTAGAATAACTTTAGCTATGTTTGGTTCAAATTTTTTATCTAAATAATCTTGTAAAAATATTGCATTAGGTGAACCATCATCTTTTGATTTTGGTTTCATGCCGTGATCTGCGGTGATGATTATAGAAACATTCTCCTTATTTAAAAGACCAATATATTTATCAAACATTGCATAGAATTTATTTGCTGTTTCGTTTCCCGGTGCATATTTGTGTTGAATATAATCCGTAGTCGATAAATACATGATATTTGGTTTGAACTCTTCAAGAAGCTTTACACCTGCAGCCATTACAAATTCAGAAAGTCCTTCAGAATATACTTCTGGCACTGGCATCCCCAACCAATCGTTTACATTATCTATACCATTGAGATCTTTTGTTGCTTGATCAGATTTTTCAGCAGAAAAACAAATAGCTCTCTCATCATCAAAACTTAATCCATTTCCTAAAAGTGTTCTCAGCTTATCTTTTGCAGTAACCAGAGCAATTTTAGAACCAGAATTGTAAAATTTTTCAAAAATAGTTGGTGCTCGCATATATTTTGGATCATTCATCATTACTTCTTCACCTGTCTCAGGTGTATAAAAGAAGTTTCCGCATATACCGTGTACAGAACTTGGCTGCCCAGTTACAATGGAAATATTATTAGGATTTGTAAAACTTGGAATAGCGCTATGTACTAGTAGGTTTTCACCACTTGAAATTAATTTATCAAGGTTTGGTGTAAGATTTGATTTTGATGCTTCTTCGAGATACTCTTTTTGACTACCATCAAGGCAAATCACAATAGCAGTTTTTGAGAAAGAGCTTGGATATTCTCTATTATTAATTTCTAAATTATCGGACACGATTTCAACTAATATATATTATTAAAAATACGAATTTATAGTTATCTGCTAGTTAAACTCAATCATAATTTGAATATTTGTTAATAAAATTGAAATAAAACTGAAATAAATAGATTTAAATTATTCTCAAATTTAATAAAATTTTGTAGATTAAAGTTAGGATACAGGGGGAATGAGTGGGGACAATATCACTTAAAAATATTTCAAAATCATTTGGTTCTACACAAGTACTTAATAATTTAAATGTTGATATAAACGATGGAGAATTCTTAACATTAGTTGGTCCATCTGGTTGTGGTAAATCTACGTTACTTAGAATAATTGCAGGATTGGAACAGCAGACTTCAGGCGATGTATTAATAGATAATAAAAATGTAAATAGAGTTAGAGCCAGTGAAAGAGATTTGGCAATGGTCTTCCAATCATATGCTCTTTATCCTCATCTTACAGTAAGAAGAAATTTAGAAACTCCATTAAGACTAAGAGACTATAATGCATTTGAAAGACTTCCCTTAATTGGTAATTTTTCTCCAAGCAAAAAAGAGAAAACAGAATCTATAAATCAATTAGTAAATAAAACTTCTGAAACTCTAAAAATTTCAGAACTATTAGATAGAAAACCAGGACAATTGTCAGGTGGTCAAAGACAAAGAGTTGCTCTTGGTCGTGCTATGGTTAGAGAACCTGTTGCCTTTTTAATGGATGAACCTCTTTCAAATTTAGATGCGGCTTTGAGAGTTCATATGCGATCTGAACTATCTGAACTTCATAATTCACTTAAAACTACTTTTGTATATGTAACACATGATCAAGCAGAAGCGTTAACTATGTCTTCTAGAATGGCTGTTATGATTGATGGAAATTTATTACAACTAGATACACCTCAAGAAGTATATGATAATCCTTCCTCATTAAGCGTAGCTCAATTTGTTGGAAGTCCAAAAATAAATATATTTAAAGGAACTGCGGACTCTGGTGGGACGGTTGGTTTTCTCAACATTAACCTTAAAAGAAAAAGTTCTGAAAGTAATACAGACTTACATATTGGTATTCGACCAGAACATTTAGAAATTACAAATGAAAGTAATAAAAATACATTTAGTGGAACAGTTGCATATAGAGAAAATTTAGGTTCAGATATTTTCTTTCATGTAAATATTGAAGACGGTTCAAATAAAATAATTGTAAGAGGCTTACCACAATTTACACACCAAATTTCAAACGGTTCTAGTGTAAATATAAAAAGAGTTTCAAATAAAGCATTACTATTTAATCAAGCAGGAATGAGAGTTCAATTTACTAATGCATAATTCAAAAGCTCACATATGGTTTATTGCACCAGCTATCATACTGATGATAATTATTTTAATCTTTCCTCTTTTTCTTGCAGGAGGAATTTCTTTTACTGACTATAATTTAGGAAACAAAACATTCGAGTGGGTTGGACTAGAAAATTATGACAAAATGTTCAATCGAAAAACATATGTCAAAATGATTTGGGCGACAGCGACGTATGTTATTGTTGTCGTTCCAATTTCTGTTGTACTTGGATTATGTGCTGCTATGCTCTTAAATTCACTAAGGTTTGGCGCTGATATATATAAAACAATTTTTTTTCTTCCAGTTATGGCAACTCTTCTTGCGATGGCAATTGCATGGGAATTTACTCTTCATCCAACATTAGGAATTGTAAATAGTTTTTTAGCAAATGGGTGTGGAGGAGTTAGGGAATTCATTCTTGGTTTTCATTGGTTGCCATGGGTAGACTCACAAGAAAGCTGGTATGCTGTAGCATGTGCAAACAATATGGATTTTCCATATTGGTTAAAACAAAAAAATACTGCGATTTGGACAGTATGTTTCATAGGAATTTGGCAGGCTTTTGGTTTTAACATGGTTTTATATTTAGCTGGGTTAACAAGTATACCAAGAGAGTTATACCAAGCTGCAGAAATGGATGGGGCTAAATCTACTTGGGAACAATTTAAACTTGTTACATGGCCAATGCTTGGTCCAACAACGTTGTTTGTTGTCACTATTACTACAATTAGAACGTTTCAAGTATTTGATACCATCGAAATACTTACTAAAGGTGGTCCATCAAAAACAACGTATGTCATGATGTATGCAATCTTTGAAAAAGCTATTCAACAAAACTTAACCAGTATTGGTGCAGCAATCACTGTTGTCTTTATTGGATTTATTCTTGTGTTAACGTTTTTCCAAAGATATGTCATTGAGAAGAGGGTTCATTATTAATGGAAGCTAAACAATATATTGGAGAAGGTTGGAAACATGCAATCTTAATTATTGGTGCTATCGTAGTGATGCTTCCTTTTTATATGATGGTTTCTATGTCATTAAAATCTCAGCAAGAAATCCAATCAATTTCTGGTGGTCTTATTGGTGCGCAAGAAACTCAAACTTTTCCCGTATGTGTTAAAACTGGTTATTCAGAAGAAACATGTACAATGAAGCCGTATCAATACAACTATTGGTTTGCATTTGAAAAAGCCCCTATTCCTAGATACTTAATGAATGGTGTGATTGTTACTTTATCAATCTTCATTATTCAGGTTTTAGTCGCCTTACCGTGCGCATATGCACTCGCCAAGTTACGGTTTTACGGACGAGAATTTGTTTTCTCGATGGTTTTATTTTGTTTACTCATTCCAGTTCACGGAATTGCGCTTCCATTGTATGTTATGTTAGCCCAAGCAGGACTGGTTGACACCTATTCCGCCTTGATACTTCCCTGGACCATATCTGTGTTTGGAATTTTTTTAATGCGGCAATTTTTTATGACTGTGCCCGATGAATTAATTGATGCCGCCAGGATGGATGGCATGGGAGAGTACGCAATCGTATGGAAAGTAATGCTTCCTACTGCAATACCAGCGTTACTTGCTTTTGCAATATTCTCAGTTGTTGCACACTGGAATGATTATTTCTGGCCTCGCATGGTAATAACAGGAAATAGAGATCTCTTTACTCCACCACTTGGTATAAGAGAATTCAGAGGTGGGATTGATAGTGACGAATTTGGTCCTATGATGGCTTCAATAGTTACTGTAACTGTTCCTCTTATTGTTGCTTTTATAATCGCGCAAAAACGATTTATTGAAGGAATTACTTTGACAGGCATGAAGTAAATTCTTATCTACTGATGACATTGTCAGTAAATTTTATTTTTATCTTAATTCTTGTTTCTGCTCTATGTCATGCAGTTTGGAGTGCTATAATAAAATCAAGCAAGAACCCTTTATCATTAATGGGTATAACGTCTGTTTTGGAAGTTACTATTTTTTTACCTTTAACATTTACTGTTCCATTTCCAACTTTAGAGGTTTGGTATTTTTTAATTGCAACCGTAATCATTCATGTCTTCTACAGACTAAATGTTATCTACTCATATAGGTACGGTGATCTCTCTTACATATATCCAATTTCTAGAGGAAGTTCGTGTTTGTTTGTAGCGATCATTAGTATTTTATTTTTAAGTTCTGATATTAGTGTTGCTGGTTTCGTAGGAATATTAATTGTTTGTATTGGATTATTTTTAATTTCTTATTCTAAAAATTTATCTTTTAACTTCAGAGGTTTTACTCTCGCAATATCAACGGCTATTCTAATTACTGCTTACACTTTAGTTGACGGGGTCGGGGTTAGACTTTCGGAAAATGGTTTTTCCTATATTTACTGGCTCTTCACACTTAATGGAATACCTTTACTAATTATCGGTTTGATCTCTAAAGATGGTTTACGAAAAAGAGAAACATACACTTTTAGATCGGGGATTGCTGCTGGTGTGTTTGCAACAAGTAGTTACGCAATTGTTGTTTGGAGTATGCAATTTATAGAAATAGCTTATGTCTCTAGTATTAGAGAAATAAGCATTGTGTTTGCTACAATTATTGGAATGCTTTTCTTATTTGAGAAGAATGCAAAATCTCGAATAATACCTTCTATTTTAATAGTGAGTGGTATTTCGGTTGTTTATTTTCAAATTCTTTAGTTAAAAAACATAGACATTTTGGGTTAAAATTTTATATGAGTTTTATGGCAGATGATATTGTTGAAGTTGATCCTAAAACTGAAACTATCTCTTGCGATGGTGGTGAAGATGGTTTAGGACATCCCGCAGTTTATTATACCTTTAATAATGAGAACAAAATTGTCTGTGGTTATTGTGGTAAAATATTTATAAGAAAAGAAGAATAAAATGTATAAAGAATCCTGGGGTAATAAAAGAACATGTCCGTGTAATAAGATTCAATATTATGATCTTAATTTAGATAAAATGGATTGTCCTGAGTGTGGTAAAGAAATTGAGGTAACAACGCTAGCTAGACCACGTAGAGGTAGAAAACCAGGAAGTACAAATGCGGCGCCGCTCGCTAATCCAATTCCGCCAAAACCAAAAGAAAAGGATGATGATCTTGATATTGATAGTTTGGATATAGATAACAATGAAGACAATCTTGAGGATGATACTGTTTTATTAGAAGACGAAACAGAAATTGATCCAATAGCTGAAGGTATTAAGCCTAAAGACGACGGCGAAGAAGAATACTAAAATTTCAATAAAAGTTTAGAAGATGTTTAAGGTACTACAAAACACTTGGGCTCTTTTTTTTGGCTTTGCTTTAATTAGTCTTGGTCACGGTCTGCAAGGAACACTTATCGGTGTTCGTTCTGTTTTAGAGGGTTTTAGTTTTTTTGCATCAGGACTTATTATAGCTGGTTATTACGTTGGATATTTAACTGGTGCGTTAACAATTCCCATTTTTTTACAACGTGTTGGTCACATAAGAGTTTTTGCCGCTTTAGCATCACTTGCTTCTATCGCTATATTATTACACTCAGTATTTGTTCATCCCTATTCATGGATGTTTATACGAATATTAACTGGTTTAAGTCTTGCTGGAATTTATGTGATCATGGAGAGTTGGTTGAATGAAAAATCAACTAATCAAACTCGCGGCCAATTACTTTCCGTTTACATGATTATTACTTTTGTGTTTGTTGGAGCAGGGCAATTTTTATTAAATTTAGGTGATCCAGCTAAAGTTGATTTATTTATTTTAGTATCAATCTTATTATCATTCGCACTTCTTCCTATTCTTCTTTCTTCAACAGAACAACCTAATACAGAAAGTCCTAAATTTTTTTCTTTAAGAGAATTTTACACTGTTTCACCTTTAGGTTTTGTTGGCGCTCTAGCAACTGGTTTATCGCATAGTGCAGTTTTTGGTTACGGTGCAATTTATGCATCATCTATTAATTTAAGCTTATTTGAAATTTCTCTATATATGATGATTATAACGTCCGCTGGCGCCCTATCTCAATGGCCTATTGGATATTTGTCAGATAGAATTGATAGACGTGTTATTCTTATTGGTGTTTCTTTTATGACTTCAGGTTTGAGTTTATTTTTTGTTTTTGCAAACTTTATGCCGCTAACATTATTCTTAATTTTTACTGGTCTTTTTTCAGTTACATGTTTACCAATGTATTCACTTACGGTTGCTCATACAAATGACTTCTTACAACCCAATGAGATAGTATCAGCAAGTGCAACCTTTGGTATACTTATTGGTATTGGATCAATTATCGGACCTTTGTTTGTTTCTGGATTCATGGAAATTTTGGGGGCTGTAGGTTTTTACATCTATTTATTTTTAATACATGGACTACTAGGACTATTTGGTTTGTATAGAATGACTCAAAGAACTAAACCGCGTGATCTTGAATCACAATATAATCCTTTACCACGAAATATTAGTCCTGCCGGTATGGAAATGAACCCCGTTACTGAACCAACTGATGACGAGTAAGTCTTTTAAATATTCTTTGAAGTAATAAGAGGATAATTATTCCCATATAAATAACTGGTTCAGTTTTATCAGCACGAACTAAAACATAAAAATGCATACTAGCTAGAATGGCTACTGGGTAAATTAAATAATGAATTTTCTTCCATAATTTAAAACCTAATCGTTTAATCATATTGTTTGTTGAAGTGCTAGCAAGTGGGATTAAAAAAAGAAAGCTTATAAAACCAAAAGTTATAAATGGTCTTTTTATAATATCTTGTATGATAAATTGCATATCTAAAAAATGATCTAAAACTATGTAAGTGGAGAAATGCAAACAGACATAATAGAAAGCAAAAAGTCCAATCATTCTTCGTAATACAACTATTGATTTTAAAGGTCTAATATTTGATAGAGTAGTAATCATAAGAGTTATTATTATTAATCTGAGTGCCATTAGACCTAACTCATCCATTAGTTTTTCAATTGGATTTACTCCAAGATTCCCAGTAACAAATTGGTACGCCCAGAGTAGACTAGGAAATAGAATTAAAATAAATAAGACAGGTTTACTGCGGTTAAAATTTTTTGTTGAAAACATTCATTAATAAAATTTAGTCAAATCTAAATCTTTATAGAGATGTGCTACTTCTTCTTCATAGCCATTAAACATAAGTGTTTCTCTTCTTTTAAACTCTCCAATTCGTCTCTCTGTTCCTTGACTCCATCTTGGATGATTAACATTAGGATTAACATTAGCATAAAAACCATATTCCCAAGGAGCTAAAGTTTCCCAAGATGTTTCAGGTTGAGTATCTAAAAATCTAATTTCCACAATTGATTTAATTGATTTGAAACCATACTTCCATGGAACAACTAATCTTATGGGTGCACCATTTTGATTAGGCATTTCATGACCATACAATCCAGTTGCTAATATTGTTAGAGGATTCATTGCTTCATCCATTCGAAGCCCTTCTCTATATGGCCAAATGATTGTTCTCTTTTGCTGACCTGGCATTTCTTCTGGTCTGAACACAGTTACAAATTGAACATACTTTGCTGAATTTAAGGGTTCAGCCATTTTTATAAGTTCAGATAGTTGAAAGCCTTGCCAAGGAATGACCATGGACCAAGCTTCAACACATCTTAATCGATACACTCTATCTTCTATTGTTACATTTGATAAAATTTTTTCTAAGTCAAATGTTTGAGGTTTTTTCACCAGACCATCTATTTTTATTGTCCATGGCCTAGGTTTAAAATTTCCAGAGTTTAAATGAGGATGTTTTTTGTGAGTACCAAATTCATAGAAGTTATTGTAGGTAGTAATTTCTTCGTAAGAATTAAGTTTATCGTTTTCATTTAAATTTTTACTATAAATTGAAGGATCACTTTCATGATTTGCAAATGCTGATGATGGAACAGTAGCTAGCATAGCACTAGCCAAAGATCCCTTTATAAACTTTCGTCTATTTAAATATGTCTTATAGGGTGTGATTTCAGATCCTAAAATTTTCATACTAATAATATATATCTTAAATATTAAAATTGAAGTTTTGCTTCAATAATTCTAACTCTTAAAATGGGAATTATATTTTTTTAGTAATTTTTCTGGCCATGTACTTTTAATAAATTCGATAATAGACCAAACATCATCATCTGATAACGTTTCATTACCAAGCATTTTTCCTTCATAATCAGGAATTATTTTTTTAAAACCATATTTAGTGACCTGAAATAAATATTTAGGGGAGTGATGCCAGGTATGACCTGTACCATTAAGTGGCGGTGCTCTTCGATGACCGTCTTCATCTAAAGATTTATTCCACTCTTCATGACCGGCTAAATTACCCATATGACAGCCAGCACAGTTTTCGGCATATAATTTCATCCCTTTAAAAATATCAATTTCTGCCGCATGAATACTTGGCCCGATACATAATATTATAATTAGTGAAATTAATTTAAGACATTGCATTGTGTTTATATAATTTTTTAGCATCATATTTCATTACAAATCTGTCTTTTTTTTGATAGGATGAATTAATGAAAAAAATTTTCATTATTTTTGTCCTTTTAGCTTCAATAATTTCATTTAATAACTATGCATACAGTGAAAAAGTTCACGGTATTGCAATGCATGGAATACCAAAGTATGCTAGTGATTTTGAAAATCTAGATTATGTAAACCCAAACGCACCTAAGGGTGGTACTGTGAAATTTGGATCATATGGATCTTTTGATAATCTTAATAGGGTAGCTTTTAAAGGCTCTAAAGCTGCTGGTCTTGGGTACGTCAATGATACATTAATGAGAAGAGTTTGGGATGAAGCTTTCTCTCTCTATGGATTGATAGCTGAGAAAGTTGAATTACCTGAAGACAGATCATCTATAACTTTTTATTTAAATTCAAATGCAACCTTTCATGATGGTTCACCAATAACACGTGATGACGTATTATTTAGTTTAGAAACGTTTCAAACAAAAGGTACTCCAAATCAGAAAAAAACTTATGGCAAAGTTATTAAAACTGAATTGATTGGAAATGACGGAATAAAAATGATTTTTGAAAATAATGAAGACAAAGAATTGCCCCTTATTATTGCAGGCTTTCTTCCTATCATTCCAAAAAAGTTTTATGAAAATCTTGATGTTACAAAAACATTTTTAAATATCCCTCTAGGCAGTGGCCCATACCAAGTTGATAGTCTCGATCCAGGACGTCAAATAAAATACAAACGGGTTGAAAATTACTGGGCAAAAGATTTACCGGTAAATAAAGGTCTCTATAATTTTGATACAATTATTTATGATTATTACAAAGACTCAAATGTCTTAGTTGAAGCTTTTAAGGTTGGTGAATACGACTTTAGAAGAGAGTACAATGTTAAACGTTGGTTATCAGAATATGATTTCAAAGCTGTTCAGAATGGAGAGGTAATACTGACAGAAATGAATAACGATAGACCTGTTGGAATGAATGGTCTTGTGATGAATACAAGACGTGAAATATTTAATAATAGAAATGTAAGACTTGCTTTAAGTTATGCCTATGATCATGAATGGATTAATAAAACAATATATCAAAATGCTTATGTGAGAACAGATAGTTATTTTGATAATTCACCGTTAGCTTCCTCAGGCTTACCGTCAAAAAATGAGTTAGAATTATTGGATGTATGGAAAGATGAAATTCCAGCAGAGGTATTTACGGAAACATTTAATCCACCTATTACAGATGGAAGTGGTAATGACCGTAAAAATTTATTGAAAGCAAAAGAAATACTTGAAAAAGAGGGATGGTTTGTTGAAAATGGAAAACTCATAAAAAATGGAAAGGAATTTAAGTTTGAGTTCTTGATTGTAAGCCCATCTGATGAGAAGATTGCCTTAGCCTATCAAAGTAATTTAAAAAAACTTGGGATTACAATGGATGTAAGAACTGTTGATTCATCACAGTATCAAGAACGTTTGTTAAGTTATGATTTTGATATGATTAAAAGATACTGGGGAGTCAGTTTAAGCCCAGGAAATGAGCAACAATTTTATTGGGGATCAGAAGTTGGTCAAAAAGATGGAAGCAGAAATTATCCTGGTATTAATAGTCCAGCAGTAGATGCATTAATTGAAAAACTAATTAGTGCAACAAATAGAGAAGAATTAACAACGGCGATCCACGCACTTGATAGAGTATTGTTATGGGGTCACTATGTCGTTCCTCTTTATCATAGCAACAAAGACAGAATTGCTTATTGGGATTTTTTTGAATACCCAGACGAAATTCCACTTTACGGAATTGTAATTGAGTCTTGGTGGATTAATAAAGATAAACAATAAATTAAGTAATCAAATATTTTTATGAGTCATACAAGAGCTAACATACTCATGTTAATTGCCTCACTTATATGGGGAACAGCTTTTGTAAGCCAAACTACTGGAATGGGAGCCATAGGTCCTTTTACTTTTAGCTTTGGAAGATTTTTTTTTGCTTTTTTAACAGTAATTCCATTTGCGATTTATCTAGAACAACAAAATATTTCTAAAATATTAAGTGATAGAAAAAAAGTTTATCTTTGTTTAGCTACAGGTTTTTTTCTTTTTGGTGGTATGGGTCTTCAACAATACGCTTTACAAAAATCATTAATATCAAATGCTGCTTTTCTTAGCACTCTTTATGTTCCCTTTGTTGGTATAATTTCAAGATTCATAATTAAAAAACAGGTACACTGGATTATTTGGATTGCTATTTTACTTTGCTTATATGGGTCATATCTTTTATCCTCTAATCAATCAGTTGAGATTCAACAATCAGATTCACTCTTGTTTATTGCTGCTTTGTTTTTTGCCTTACATATTATTTGTATTGATATTTTTATGAAAGAACTCAACAGTCCTTTTTTATTTGGAAGTATTCAGTACTTTATTGTTTTTATTTTATCTATGATCTTAGCTTTCATGTGGGAAGAGCCAAAGCTCTCAAATATGCAAATTGAATGGTTTGAAATTTTATATACGGGTATTTTTTCTGCAGGCATTGGATATACACTTCAAATTATCGCTCAACATAAAGCTAATCCTGCTCCAGCTGCTATTATTTTATCAATGGAGTCAGTCTTTGCTGCGATAGCAGGTTGGATACTTTTAAATCAAGTATTAGACACACAAAAAATACTTGGATGCCTTGCAATATTTATTGGAGTCATTATAGTACAATTAGTACCAATAATTATTAAACAAAAATGAGTGATAAATTAGATGTAGTTGGAATTGGAAATGCTATGGTAGATGCCATAATTCCTTCCAATCAAAGTGAGATTGAAAAACATGAAATTAATAGAGATTCTATGAATCTTATTGATGAAAACTTAAAAAATAATTTGCATGAAAGTTATTCAATTAGAGAAATGGCTGGTGGAGGTTCCCTTGGTAACTCCATGTTTGGCATTACCTCTTTTGGTGGTAATGGAAGTTTTATTGGAAAAATTAAAAATGATGAAATTGGAGTTTACCTTCAAAAAGATATGATCCGGGAAGGACTAAAGTTTCCATTGGGATTTACATCGCCTGAAATTTCAACTGGATGTTGTACAATTTTTGTTGAAGAAGATGGAACAAGAACAATGTGTACTTTTCTTGGTGCTGGAACATTAATAGGGCCTGAAGATATAAAAGAGGATGATATTAAAAATCATAAGATTGCATATTTGGAAGGCTACTTGTGGGACAATGAGAATGCAAAAAAGGCTATGAAAAAAATGGTAGATATTTGCAAGGCTGATAATCAAAAAATTGCATTTACATTATCTGATCTTTTTTGTGTTGATAGACACAGAGATTCTTTTAAAGAATTAATAACTGAGAATGTTGATATTCTTTTTGCTAACGAAGATGAAATCAAAGCAATGGCACAAACAGAAAGTTTTGAAGAAGGTCTAGAATATGCAAAATCATTAAATATAATTGCTGCTATTACTAAAGGAAATAGTGGATCAGTTATTGTTTCTGGTAATGACATCACTGAAGTTGCTGCAAAAAAAGTAGAAAAGGTTGTGGATACAACTGGAGCTGGAGATTTATTTGCAGCTGGTTTTTTATTTGGTTATTCGAAAGGTAAGGCAATGGATGAATGTGGTAATTATGCATCAATTGCTGCTGCGGAAATTATTTCGCATTATGGTGCAAGACCTTTAGTAAAATTGTCTAGTTTAATTTAGCTAATAATTTATTTTTATTTTCATCATCGCAAAAAGAATATTTAATTGCGTTATGAGTAAGAGAGGTTAGTTCCTTTTCATTTAAACCTAAATCTTCCATGACTTTGTATTCACCGTTTATCGTAGCATTAAAAAAAGGAGGGTCATCAGAATTGACTGTTACTTTTACTCCTTGATCAAATAACGTTTTCACAGGATGATCTACATAATCTTCATAAATCTTAGTTGCAATATTACTTGTTGGACAAGTTTCTAGAATAATATCTTTATCAATTATTTCTTTCACTAAATCAGGATCCTCTATTGATCGAACTCCGTGACCTAATCTTGTTGGATGCAGAAGGTTAATAGCATTTCTTATATTTACAGGGCCATCCCATTCACCTGCATGAACCGTAATTGGAAAATTTTCTTTTTTTAACATATCAAATGTTTCAACAAATAAATTTGGAGGAAAATGTAACTCATCACCGGCCAAACCAAAACCAACTAAACAAGGATGAGGATTATTTAAAACTTCCTCTGCAGTTCCTTGTACTGAATCTGGTCCTAAATGTCTGATCCCATTCATTATGTAACGTGAAACAATACCAAAATCTTCTTCAGCTTTTTTGGAAGCTTCATAGACTCCTTCAATAAAAGAATGATAGGTCATCCCTTTTTCTTTAGCATGAGTTGAGGAAATCATCGCTTCGACATAAAGAACATTGTTAGCCGCACAATCTTTTAAATATTCATACGTTAATTCAAAATAATCTTCTGGCGTATGTATGACAGAAGTAACGATGTCATATTTTTTTATAAAATCATAAAAATCATCCCATTGGTATGCGTACTTTGAGCCAAACATTTCTTCAGGTATTTCATAATTATTACGTTTAGCAAATTTCTTACATAAATCTGGCGTAATGGTTGCCTCTAAATGAACATGAATTTCTGCTTTTTTAACTGAATTAAAAATATTCATATAAGTAAAATTACCTATATAATAATAATATGGAAGCAAGAATAAACAGAAGAAGCTTTGTTTTTGGCGCAAGTTGCTCTTTATGTGGTTCAATGATTTTACCTTCTTGTACACAGGTACCATTAACAAATCGAAGTCAGTTAAATTTATATGATAGCAATCTACCTATAATTTTAATGGGTGGAGGTGTTCTTGGCACTCCAAAAATTTATCCTAATGAAAGATCTCTAAATCAAGAGGTTGAAAAAACATATTCAAGATTTTTATCTAAAGCTAAAGAAGATAAAATTCTTTTGGATAACACAAATGAATCAAAAAAAATTGAAGAAATAGGAAAAGAAATTTATACCTCTCTGGATACGTATTATCTTAATAAGCGTGAAAAAAATCCTGCTGGAAATTTTAATTGGCAGTTCGCTCTTATAGACTCAGAAACAAAAAATGCTTGGTGTATGCCAGGGGGCAAAATCGCTTTTTATACAGGTATACTTCCTATATGTAAAAATGATGATGGTATTGCAGCAGTCATGGGACATGAAATTGCTCATGCATTTGCAAGACATACTGTAGAAAAATTAACTCAAGCTTCTATGATACAAATGGCAACCATTGGAATATCACGAAGTAGGTATGCAGAACTTCTCAATAAGTCTTTTAGAGTAGGTAATGTAGGTGGTAATGTTTACAACTCAGTTGTTAAATATGGAATCTTTCTTCCTTTTAGCAGAAAAATGGAAAGTGAAGCAGATTATTTAGGAATGGGTTTTATGAATCTTGCGGGATTTAATATTAAGGAGCCTGCCAGACTATGGCAAAGAATGATGGCAGATCAAGAAGGAAGAATGCCCGAATTTATGGGATCACATCCAAGTCCTGATAATAGATCTAAAAAGTTTCTTGAATGGGAAAGTGAAATTGTAGATAAATTTCCCCAAGTTTAATTTTAGTGTAATAGGTATTTTATGATTGCTGTTGAAGTTAAAGATCTTACTCACTCTATTAATAATAAAAAAATTTTAAATAATATTAATTTTAATCTCAATAAAGATAGTATCTCTTGTATTTTGGGACCGTCAGGTAGTGGAAAAACTACTTTATTAAAGCTCATAGCAGGTCTTGAAAAAGTACAGTCAGGTAAAATTATTATTAATGGTGAAGAAGTAAGTAGTATTGCAAAACACTTACCTACAGAAAAAAGAAAAATTGGTTTTTTATTTCAAGATTACGCTTTATTCCCACATTTGACAGTAAAAGAAAATTTAAGATTTCCAACTAATGTAAAAAATTCAACTAATAATGTTGATGAAATTATTGAATTAATTAAATTACCAAATTCACTAGATAAATATCCACACGAGTTAAGTGGTGGTGAACAACAGAGAGTTGCTCTTGCACGATCTATAATTTCACAACCCGATTTACTTTTATTAGATGAGCCTTTTTCAAGTTTGGATTTAAGTCTTCGAGAAGAGGTGCGGGATGATACGCTGCATCTTTTACAAAAATCAAATGTGTCTGTAATTATAGTCACTCATGATCCTTTTGAAGCAATGTTTATCTCAAATCATATAAATATTTTTGATAAATCAGGTTCGATTGTGCAATCAGGAACTCCAAATGATCTCTATAACAATCCAAAAAATTCATATGTTACAGGTTTTTTTGGTGAAACAAATAAATTTGAAGGTGTTGTTAAAGAATCACACATTCACACACCGGTTGGAAAAATTAAAACACCTGGAAATTTAGAAGGTGAAAAAGTTGTAGTACACATAAGACCTCAAGGCGTAAAACTCAACAAACAACCAACACCAGTTAATGGAATTAAGGGAACCGTTATGGCATCAAAATTAATGGGGTCATTTAGTTTTATCCATTTATCTGTGTTAGATAATAATAATGAAGTTGTTCATGTTCATAGCCACATGCCTGCTGACTTTAATCCAAAACAATCATCTGCAGTGGAGATAGAAATTGATAATGATCAGGCTTACATATTTAAGAATTAAGTTTTAGTTTTTTATTGATTTAGTTATTGTTCTGTTAAGAAAAATTACCGGTCCTAATCCAGCAATAACAATAATTAGAGCTGCAAATGCTGACTCCTCCAACATTTCATCAGAGGCATATTGATAAACATAGGTTGCTAGTGTCTCAAAATTAAATGGTCTTAATAAAAGAGTTATTGGAAGTTCTTTTAAGATGTCTACAAAAACTAATATTCCTCCAACTAATAAATTTGTATACAGCAGGGGTAATATAATTTTTCTTATGCTTTTGAAAAAACTCACGCCCATTGTTCTTGATGCGTCTAATAAGTTTGGATGAATTCTTGAAATACCTGATGTAATAGCTCCATTGCCAACAGCTAAAAATCTAATACTATACGCAAATAATAAAATTATAAATCCACCAACAGCATAACTCATACGAAAATAAATTAAATCATTAAGCCACCCGACAAATACCACTATTCCAACAGCAAGAATTGTTCCTGGAAAAGCGTAACCAGAAGAAGCAAAAAATATTAAAATTTTTTGGAAATTATTTGATTTATATGCTCCAACTATAATCATTAATAAGGAGAGCAACATAATGAATGATGAAGAAATAAATGCTAAAGATATGCTTGATAGTGTTATTTGAAAAATTTCAATAAAATTTATTATAGAATAACCTTTAATTACAAAATTCAATAAAATTGAAACAGGTATTATAAAACCAAGACTTAAAGGTATTAGACAAATTAAAAACAATAGTGAATTTTTAATACCAGAAACTGTTTGGGTTGGTGTATAAGATGCGCCACTGTACTTTTCATGAAATTTTCTGCTACGCCTACCCAAATACTCTAAAGTTAAAAGTACTATAACAATCATAAATAAAATACTAGAAATCTGTGATGCGCCAGATAGACTATTCATTCCTAGCCAAACATTAAATACACCTAAGGTTAATGTTTCAATTGCAAAATAATCAACTGTCCCAAAATCAGAAATTGTTTCCATCAGTACTAAGGCCAAACCAGCAATTATACCTGGACGACCAAATGGAATAGCAACATTGAAGAAGGAATTCCTTCCGTAAATAGAACTAGTTTGAAAAAAAGATATAGGTGTCGTTATAAATGATGCTCTAGTCATTAAATATACATATGGATACAATACAGAAGACATTACCAAAATTGCACCTCCCATTGATCGCACGTTTGGAAACCAGTAATCTTTCGAGCTCGTCCAACCAAATATGTCTCTTAACAATGATTGAAGAGGACCAGCATATTCAAAAAAGTCGGTATAAGTATAGGCAATAATATACGCTGGGACAGCAGCTGGTAATAATAACATCCATTCAAAAAATTTTTTCCCAAAAAAATTATATCTTGTCACTATCCAAGCAGTAGTCAAACCAAAGACTAAACTTAATCCTCCAACACCAAACATTAGAATTATTGTATTGGTAAAATATCTGGGTAAAACAGTAGAAAATAGATGTGGCCATAGTGATGTATCGCCTAAGATCGCGTAATAAAATATTGAAAAAATAGGGGCGATAATTATTAAAGCAATTATCGCCACAGAATTGGACCATAAATTAAAATTTATCAAAACAGTTAACCTATAATTTACCAGCCTACTCTATCAATGATTTTCTGAGCTACAGGAGCAAGTTCTGCAAGTTTTTCAACAGGCAGTTTATCTTCTTTAAACTGGCCCCATGATTTTAACTCATCAGTTAATTGCATATCTGGATTAACCGGATATTCATAGTTTATAGAACTGTAAAGGACTTGTGCTTTTGGCTGAGTTAGAAATTCAAGTAGTGCAATCGCATTGTCTTTATTTTTAGAGTACTTAATTACACCTCCACCAGCAACATTAATGTGATTCCCTCTGTCTTCTTGATTAGTAAAAACTAACTCTATTGAGTTAGCCCACTCTTTTTGTTCTGGATTCTTTTCATTAAATTTCATTTTTCCAAAATAATAGGTATTCATTACAGCAATATCACAGACACCTTCATAAATTGCTTTTGCTTGAGCTCTATCATTACCCTCAGGTTTACGTGCTAAATTTGCAACAACGCCTGCAGTCCATTCTTCAGCAATAACTTCTCCATTTGCAGCAATTATTGAAGCTAAAAGTGATCTATTGTAGTCATGGCTACCAGGTCTTGTACAAATTTTACCTTTCCATTTTGGATCAGATAAATCTTCTATTCTTTTAATTGAGTCTGTAGATAATCTTTCTTTTGATATTGCAACAATTCTAGCTCTCTTTGAAAGTGCAAACCATTTATTATTACTGTCTCTTAAATGATTTGGAATATTTATATTCAAAATATCTGAGTTAATTGGTTGCAAAATATCCTTTTCAACAAATTGGTTTAACCTTGCTATATCAACTGTTAATACCAAGTCAGCAGGTGTATCTTCCCCTTCAGCTAGAACTCGTTCTAGTAATCCTTTTTTTGCATGTAAAACATTTACCTTTATGCCAGTCGATTTTGTAAATTCCTCAAAGAAAAGATCTATTAAAATTGGCTGCCTGTAAGAATAAACATTAACCTCTTTGGCAAACAAGTTTAGTGAAATGGTGGATGCAATTAGTATTAATAGTAATCTAAAAATAATTTTCATATAACCTTCTTTTTTTTGTGGAGATAATAAATATCTCCACGTTCTATGATTAAGAATCTTATTAAAAATTATCAGAATAGGAATGTAGATCTATATAAATTTTTTTTTAATATCAGTGTTGTTAAAATTCATAAAATTAGATTTATTCTAAATTTAAAGTTAAAAATGTTGGGGCCACTTTGGGCCCCTATCCAAAACTACTTTATTGAAATTAGTCTAGCTTTTTTTTCTTCTGGAATAATTCTTTCCAAATCAATCGCTAAAAGTCCATTCTTCAATTCAGCATCTTTAACTTTGATGTCTTCTGAAATTGTGAACGATCTTTCAAACTGTCTTGTTGAGATTCCTTTATGGATTACACCATTGCCATTTTCATTAACCACTTTTTCTTTAGGTTTATTTCTAACAGTTAGGTTATTTTCTTTTAATTCAATCTCAATATCTTCTTTACTATATCCAGCGAGAGCAACTTCAATTTTATAGTTATGCTCATCAACTCTATGAATATTGTAAGGTGGATAATTTGTATTGTATCGTTCCGTAGACTCCAACATTCTATCAAATTCATCAAAAATTGAGTCAAATCCAACAGAGAATGGTCTTAGTGAATTCCAAACGGATAGGTTTCTAGTCATAATAACTCCTTTATTAAGCAAGTTTATTTTGTCCATACCCACAATGGCATACAGACAATTATAATGTGGGGATGATTGTGTTTAATTCAAGTCTTTGTTATTTTTTTCTTATAAAGGATAATCCATCAGATAATGGCAGAAGAGAGAATTCCACTCTTGTGTCATTTTGTATTTTTAAATTTAAATCACGGATAGTTTTTGTTTGAGAGTCTTGTTTAGTTTCATCAGCCACATCGCCGTGCCAAAGCATATTATCAATAATTATTATTCCATTAGAAACTAATAGGTTCAGTGAAAGTTCGTAATAATTTGGATAATTATTTTTATCAGCATCTATAAAAATTAAATCATAACTCTGTTGACGGTCTATCATGCTTTGCATTACCTCAACACCATCTCCAATAATCGATTCAATTTTTGAGCTCATATTATCTAATTCCCAATATTTTTTTGCTAACGATAAAAATTCATCTGAATTATCAACAGTTACGATTTTTCCTGTTTTAGGTAGACCTCTAGCCAAAAATAAAGTGCTCATCCCTGTAAACCTTCCAATTTCTAAACAGTTTTTAGAATTGGAAATTTTAGTTATCATTTCTAAAAACTGACCTTGTTCTTTTGCAATCTGCATTTGAGAAACACTACCAAGTTTTATAGTTTCATTTTCTAGTTCAGTAATTATTTTATCTTCTCGGTAACCTACGCTTTGTAAGTATTGCACAAGTGCTTCATTAATTTCTGTTTGAGTGCTCATTAATTTATAGTTTCAAATATTTCAGATAGTTTTTGAGTTTTTTTATCTGAAATAATGAAACAGCCTTTTATTTTATTTATTAAATTATTATCTATATTTTTACTTGAGTATAAACTTAACAGAGGAGTTGAGGAATTTACTTCATCACCAATATTGAGAACATTATCATATCCAACTCCATAATTTATTTTATCGGTAACCTGTTTTCTTCCACCTCCAAGTTCAATAAGTATCAGGCCTAATTCTCTGGTATGAATATTTTCTATCCATCCACCTTCAATAGAAAATATATCTTTTTGAATAGATGTATTAGTTAGATCTTTTTCATAAGATGTTAAAATATTTTTTGGTCCACCCAAGGCTGCAACCATCATTTCAAATTTTTCTGCAGCTAGTCCATTATTAATAACCGTATTAATTTTATTATAAGCCTCTTCTTTTGAAATTTTATAAATGTTTACTAATAGCGAAGATATTAATTCATTAGTGATTTTCTCTAATCGATGATCTTTAAAATCATTTTTAATATATTTTATGCATTCTAATATTTCTAGTGTATGACCAGCACTTTTACCTAAGACCTGATTCATATCTGTTAATATAGCTTCACAATGTAAACCTGCTCCTTTAGCGACTCTTACTAAGGAGTTGGATAAATCTCTTGCTATATCAATAGTACTATTAAAAGATCCATTACCAACTTTTACATCAAGGACTAACGATGAAAGACCGCTTGCAATTTTTTTTGAAAGAATAGATGATGTTATTAAAGGTAAAGATTCTACTGTACCTACAATATCCCTTATAGAATATAATTTTTTATCAGCTGGTGCTAAGTTAGAGGTTTGACCAATAATTGCACAACCAACGTCTTTTACAACTTGTTTAAAAGTTTCTAAATCAGGCTTTGTATTGTACCCAGGTATTGAATCAAATTTATCTAGAGTACCACCGGTATGACCCAAACCTCTACCTGAAATCATAGGTACATACAGTCCACAAGCTGCAAGTATTGGTGCTAATATAACGCTCGTCTTGTCTCCAACACCACCAGTTGAGTGCTTATCACAAACCAACTCAGAATCTACAATCTCAGACCAATTCAGTGTATCGCCAGAGTTTGTCATCGCCTCAGTTAAACAAACAGTTTCTTCAGGCGTCATTCCATTTGAAAATATTGCCATGCTCATTGCTGCAATTTGTGCATCTGAAAAAGATCCATTTGTTAAACCGTCTACAAAAAAGTTGATATCTTCTTTTGATAGATCTTTGTTGTCTCTTTTTTTTCTAATTATCTCTTGAGGTATCATCGAATTGAACTTCTTGTATAAATTGTTTAATTAAATTTAAAACATTGTTCTCTGCTAAACTTGCATTCTCTAAAGTTTCCTGATGACTTAATTTTGTTTTATTCATACCAGCAGCTAAGTTGGTGATTACGCTAATACCAATAACGGGAAGTCCGCAATGATTAGCAACTAACACTTCTGGTACTGTAGACATTCCAACTGCATTTCCACCTATTACTTTTAAGGCATTGATTTCAGCAGGAGTTTCAAAATTTGGTCCTGAGTACATACAATAGATACCTTCATAAATTTTTTGATCTATTTTTTTAGCGACTTGTATTAACTGATCTCTATAAAACTTGTGATACCCATCACTCATATCATGAAAACGAGGGCCATACTCTTCAGCATTGGGTCCAATAAGTGGATTGAAACCACTCCAGTTAATATGATCATTAATTGCCATTAGACTGCCAGCCGGCATAGCTTCATCTAAACTACCTGCTGAATTTGTAACAACTAATAACTTGCACCCAATGTCGTTTAATACTCTTATGGGTGAAGCTAAACTTTGAGGATTATGCCCCTCATAAATATGTGATCTTCCATACATACAAACAACATTTAAAGTATTTATTTTTCCTAAAACTAATTTACCTGCGTGACCTTTGACAGTTGGCTGTGGAAAATCAGATAATTGTTCATATGAAATTGACTCTTGAATATCTTTTTCTTCAAAAAAATTAGTTAGTCCGCTTCCTAAAATTACAGCAATGTCTGGTGAAGTGTTATTAGTAATTTCTAAAAATTTTTTGGCCGAAGGTAGCATTAAAGATTCTCTGGGCCAAAAGAATCTGGAAGTAATTCTTCGAGTGTAGATGTTTTCATATGACCATTTTCGTTACACATATGAATCTTAGTATCTAAAGTAGCAAATTCTCTTAACCTCTGTCTACAACCACCACAAGGTGAGCATAATAATTCACCTGAACCTATAACAACAACTTCTAAAATTTTTTTGTTTCCATTAGATATCATATTTCCAATCGCAGTTGCTTCAGCACACTGGGATTGAGGATAGGCAGCATTTTCAACATTACAACCAGTAATAATTTTACTATCTTCTGTTAGAAAAGCTGCTCCTACTTTAAAATTTGAATAGGGCACATGAGCTTGCTCTCTAACTTTTTTTGCAGCCTTAAATAAACTATCAAAATTTTCTGAAACCATATTCTTGTTTAACATGAAATTGCTAAAAAAATTATTTATTTCTAAATCTTAAACAATTCTTGAGACAAATCAGGAAGTTCGTCTCCCCAAAAAACTTCTTTACGCAAAAATTCTGGATCTTGGTTAAAACAAATTGACATAGCAGAATTATAAACAGCTCTGGAATCAACAGTCGAATTTAGATCTCTTCCCTCAAACAATTCTTTCTTTTTTAGTCCAGGCCAATCTGTATAAACTTGAGATTTTTTTAACAAGCCTCCAGCCATTAGTATTGCACTTCCATATCCGTGCTCAGTTCCATAGCCTCCATTTTGTTTTATAGTTCGGCCAAATTCAGTGAGAGTAAGAATTAGTGTATTATCAAATGCTTGGCCAAGATTTTCATGAAGAATAGTAACGATCTTATTTACTTCTTCTAGTTCATCAGCATGCGCTCCATCAACACCTCCTTGAGCAGCATGGGTATCGAAACCATCTAAATCAAATACAGCAACTCTAGGACCACTTTGATCTTTTAATTGTTTAGCAGCTTCAAGAGCAAGTTTTTTTCTATCATCAGAGTCAGTAGCTATTTGCATAGACAATGGTCTTTGTCTAATTGTATCAAGTGTAGATTTAATTAGCTCGTTATGTTCACCTTTAAATTCATTATAAATTTGATCTATTAACTTTGTTTCAACAAAATCTGGTGATGGGAAGAAATTATTATTCTGTGGCACACCTCTTAATAAAAGTGGCATTGGTAAAGATATTGCCAAACCTTTTCCTATAATATTAGAAGCTAGTAATCCCCTACCAAGCCATCCTGTTTTTTCTTTGTATGGAATGTGTGCTCCAGTTTCCATTAAATTTTGTCCATCAAAATGTGATCTACCTGTGTAAGGAATATTTGTTGCATGAACAAATGCCGCTTGATTTTTTTGCCAGAGTTTATGGAAAATTTCTAATTTAGGGTGAAGACCAAAGTCGCTGTTCAAATTAAGAACGTCTTCCAGAATAAGTTTTTTTCTCAATTTTTTTAGACGTTTATCTCCAATAACAGGAACAGCTGTTAAACCATCCATTCCCCCGCGAAGTGATATAATAATTAGATTTTTTTTCTGCATTGAAGCAAAACTTATTTTTGGAAAATATCCAGAAAGAAACAATGTTGTTGATCCTCCAATTAAAAAATTTCTTCTTGTGCAGTTCATGTTTTTAATACTCCTGGCAAATTACAAATAACTCCATACTTTTGCCCTAAATCATAATCTGATATACCAAATCTAAAATTCTCAATAAGTGATGCCATATTTTCATGATCATCAAAATTATTTTTAAGACAAGTTAAAATAAAATCATGTGATCTGTTTCCAGATTTAACAAGCATGGGAAGTTCAACTGAAGCAAACCAAAAGCGACGTAATAATAATTCTGGTGATACCCAATCTACCTCCAAATCACTCCAACCATTAGGTTGTTTGGCACGATAAGGTGAATGACCTATTTCTCTAAGTATCCATGATAATTGTCTTTGTCTATTATTTGGTTTTGACTTAAAAGTATAATTCATTTTTTCAAAAGAAAGCGGAATATTTAAATCAAACATTCTAGATAGTTGCATTAACCATATTTCAGGTGGATGAAATTTATGTGTATTCTCATTATATTTATAAGCTTGCGTTATAACTGCTTTATGAATTTCAATTAAGTTTCCATTGGATTTGTTCCATGCTTCTATTACGGGTTTTATCATTTCATCTGTTGGTTCATCTGTAATAAAATGCCTACATAATTTTGTTGAAACAAATTTTATGCAGATTGGGTGTGTTGCCAAATCATGAATTACTTTTGCAAGTTCTCTTTTTGCGTCATTTTTATATTTAACTCCTAAAACTATTTTATCTCCTTTTTGATGCATTTCTTGATCAAACCATATATCGCCGGTTTCTAAATTTTTTCTATCCCATTTGTGCGCCCAACCTGTCATGATATAGGCCAACTGAATAACATCTTCCTGAGTATATCCAGCATTAGGAGAAACTGTATGTAACTCTAATAATTCTCTTGCATGATTTTCGTTTATAGTCTCTCCCCACTCCATTCCTTTTTTAGAATTGGGGCCAAAAGATTCTGAATTATCAAGGTGATGAATCATACACCATGAAGTAGTTACTGACTGAACCATCTCTTCAAAAGTTTTAACCATGTTAGGTCTAATAATTTCACGTTGATAGGGTCCAGTACTAAACTCTGCTAGAAAATCTTTTTCACTTATTGCAAAATGATTTCCCCAAAAAAGCCAGAAACGCTCGAAAACAGGTTGTTTGGAATACTTTGTTTGAAAATGACGAATAGCATGTTCATTTAATTCAAAATATCTTTCACCAGTTTTTATTCTTAATTCATCTTTTGCTTTTCTATACGCATGTTTATCATTTTTAAATTTTTTTCTTAAAACCTCTCTATCTCCGTACACCCATTCACCATATTTTTTTCTTAAATCTTTTTCTGTTGGGATTGTTCCAGGCCACAAGAGATCAGGTATGGTATCTAATTGATTTATTGCCCAATTAAGAGGATCTTTATCTGGTTTTTCATTTGGCGACAGGCCAAACGCTACTCGTCTATAAAAATTTAATGACATATATAAAAAAAAATAGTTTACATATATTTATAATTTTTAAAAATAAAATTTAATGAAAAATATACCTCTAAAAATTTGTGGCATAACAAATGTGAAATCTGTTGAAGTGGCACATAAAAATAAAATAAAATCATTGGGTTTTGCAAGTAAAAATTTAAATGGACCAAACACAGTTAGTGATAAAAAAATACAATCATTAATTAAAGAATGTAAAAATTATAAGATAGAATCAGTGCTTCTGACTCGGTATGTATCTTTAGACAAGCTAATAGAGCAAATAGATTTTACAAAACCAAAGACAATTTCATGTTCATATCATTTTCCCAAAAAAGATTTATTAAAAATAAAAAAAATATTTAGAAGATTAAAAATTGGTATTGCAATTAATCCAGAAAATTTTGATAAAAAATACATTGAATCAATTAGAAAAATTGTTGATGTTATTTATTTTGATATGAATGTTTATAGGAAAAAGAGTATTAAAAAGTATTCATTGAGAAAAAGTATTAAACAAATACAGTTTATAAAAAGTAAAAATATTCCAGTTTATATTGGTGGCGGTATAGACAAAAAAAATGTTGCCACCATTCTAAAACAAATAACACCTTTTGGATTAGATATTTCTAGAAGCTTGAAAAATCAGAGAAATTTAATTTCTAAATCAAAACTCAAGGATTTTTTAAATCAAATTTCGGTAGGATAAACGTTTAATAATATATTTATTTTGCAACTCTTGCGATAAGACTTTTACTGATTTTTTTTCAAGTGGATGTCTAAAAAATGGATCAATATCAAGTATTGGATATAACACAAAATCTCTTTCAGCTGCTCTTGGGTGAGGAATTATTAAATTTTTTTTATTAAATATTTGTTTGCCAAAAAAAATAATATCCAAATCAATGTTTCTTGGACCATTGATAATTTTTTTATTTTTTTTTAATTTTTTTTCAATTTCATAAATATTATTTATTAATTCTAATGGCTGCTGGTTGGTTAATAGTTTTATTGCGGTGTTAAAAAAATTACTTTGCGATTTGTATCCATAAGGAGAAGAAACATAAATATTTGCAAATTTTTTTATATTACCAATATTTTTTAACTCTCTAACAGCACACCGTAAATTAAATATAGCATGACCTAGATTTGAGCCAAGTGCGATTATTGTTTCAGTTTGATACACTTAGTGAGTCAGCTCCATATTTTTTTGCTACAGCTGTTTTATTAATTGTAATTTTAACTTTTTTAATTTTAAATTTTTTTTCAAGAACATTAGATGTTTTTATTATTAAATGCTCAAGAGTATGAGATTGAGACTCCTTTATGAAGGTTTTTAAATATTTTGTAACAGATGAATAATCCTTCACATTATTTATATTATTTAAATCTAGTGAGTTTTTAACAGGATAACTAAATTCTAATGTTACCTTTAACAACTGTTTTTTCTTTCTCTCTTGAGCAGTGATACCTATATTTGCACTGATGGATAAGTTTTTAATTTCTACTTTGAACATAGTTTTTCAAAAATTTTTAATGATTGAGACGTTTCTTTTATGTCGTGAACTCTAAATATATCAACTCCCTTTTGATAACAATATAATGCAGAAGCGATTGAACCTCCCAATCTTTGATTTGTTTCACTCTTATCTATGAAGTTGATCCAGCTTTTTCTAGATGATCCTAATAGTAATCCATATCCCTTAAACTTAAATTGATTAATTTTTTGCATGATTTCTATGTTTTGTTTTAAATTTTTACCAAAACCAATACCTGGATCAAACCAAACTTTGGATGAAGGAATTTTTATTTTTTCTAATTGTTTAATTTTCTGAAGAAATATTTTTTTAATATCTTGTACAACATTATTATATGAGTGTATTTTCTTTTGCATAGTTTTGGGTGGCGCAGGTGTGTGCATTAAAA
This sequence comes from uncultured Alphaproteobacteria bacterium, assembly GCA_902615845.1. GTDB lineage: Bacteria > Pseudomonadota > Alphaproteobacteria > HIMB59 > CACPNW01. The sequence continues at coordinate 62,733 of CACMQS010000005.1, read as the reverse complement.
TTAAACCTGTTTTAAATTTTTTAGTTAAAAAGAATAAATCTTCTGAGCCACCGAACACATCATTTATAATATGTGCTCCCATATTTAATGCATATTCTTGAGTTTCAATTTTATTAGTATCAACCGATATGACAAATTTATTTTTTGGTAATTTTTTTAATATCGGATCTAATCTTTTAACTTCTTCTATGTGTGTTAATGGATCTGAACCAGGTCTTGTACTTTCTGCCCCAATATCAATAATACTTGCTCCATTTTTAACCATTTCTTTGATATTTTTTAGTGCATCTGAACTTTTAAAACTCTTTCCACCATCACTAAAAGAGTCAGGAGTAACATTGCATATTCCCATTACCGTTGGACTAGATAGTTTAAAATTATATTTTCCTAATTTCATTTCAATAATATTTTTGAATATTTTTTTGATAAATAATTATATATTTTCATTGAAGACCTATACCAATTAAATTGTTTAATAAAAGAAATACTAACCACACCTTTACCAGAACCAACTAGAAGTATTTCACTAAATTGATGTAAACTAGAAATATTAATATCTGTTCTATGAATTTTATAAGGTAGATTTTTAATTAAGTATTCTAGAGTAATTCCATGATAATAGTAATTTTTTGGAGTGAATAATTTATTACCGTTTACAAAAATTAAATTGGTCGTAGAGCCTTCTAAAATTTTGTTGCTAAAATAAAAAAGAATCTCTTCTTTTTGTAAATTAATTTTTTTTTGTAAAGAAATTATTTTTTTGTATTGTAAGTTTTTGAAGTTAGGTAAAGCCCGTTGGAATCTAAAAAATTTTGCAGTAAAATACTTATGATCTTTGTTTCGTTTACGTACAGATAATGAGATTATTTTTTTTGTGACTGCAATTCTTAGGAGGTGATCGTAATTTTTAATTTTAGAATATTTATTTAAAAAATTAGTTAAAAAATTTTTTGAAATTTTAATATCAATGCCAAAGTATCTTAAATCTTTATTTAGTTTTTTTAAATGCTGATCAACTAAGATAAAATTTGGCTCTTTGCCAAATAGTCTAATGGTTGTAAAGATGCCCTTGTATCCCCAAAGAGAATTGAACTTTAGTAATTTAAAATTCTTAGCGTGAAAGGATTTTTTTAATAAGATATTTTCCATGTGGAGTTAAAAATGAATCTGGGTGAAACTGTAATCCATAGACTTTATTAATATCATCTTCAACCGCCATTGCTACATTTGTTTTTACACAACGCATTGTAATTATCATTGATTGAGAAACAAATGGTTCAGCCATTTTTAAGGAATGATATCGACCTCCAAGGAAATTAAAATTTTTTTTAAAAATTGATTTATCGTTAGTAACTTTAATATGACTCTGATAACCATGAAGAATATTTTTTTGTTGAACTATTTTAGCTCCTTCACAAAAAACTATTTGTTGGAAACCTAAGCATATTCCTAATATTTTTTTCTTTCCTTTATATTTATTGTAAATCTTAGTTGTTAATGGATAATCTTTTGGTTCACCAGGGCCTGGTGAAAGAACGATGGTCGAAGATTTTTCTAGTTTTGTTTGATTTATTTCATAATAATTTGAAACAAATGTTGGCTCAATACTATCTAGTAGATGAGCTAAATTGTATGTGAATGAGTCTTCATGATCAATGAGATAAATCATTAGTTAAATAGATCTAAAAGCGATTTAGCTTTAATATAATTTTCATTATATTCTTTTTTTGCAGTACTACCTAAGATCACACCACTAGCAACTGATAATTCAATATCATTTTTGAAATTAAGTAGTGTTCTAATCATTATGTTAAATCGCATATCACCATTTGAATGTATAATTCCAAAACTGCCTGTATAAATATTTCTGTCAAATTTTTCTTTTCTATTTAGAAGTTGAATAGTACTAATTTTTGGACAACCAATGACTGAACCTCCTGGCATTAAAGAAGAAATTATATCATGGTTACTCATTTTATTTTTTATAACTCCCTTGATTGTTGTAACGTAATGAAAAAGATCACGATATTCCTCAACCTTTTTTAGTTTATCTATTTTTACAGATCCAGTTTTACAAATTTTAGACAGATCATTTCTTTCCATATCAACAATCATATTATGTTCTTTAGTTTCTTTTTCATTTCTTCTAAAGAATGTGAGAGCTTTATTTTTATTTAACTGCTTTGTTTTTCTTAATGTTCCAGCAATAGGTTTAGTTCTAATTGTGTTATCTTTTTTCAATATGAGTGTCTCTGGTGAACAACTTACGATATTATAGTCTTTTTCCCTGATAAGAAAACTTTCAGGTGATTCATTCATTTTCATTAGCTTCCAAAAAAGATCAATAGAATTGATATTACCTTTTTTCGAATATGTTTGAGCTATTTTAATTTGATAAGTTTTTCCCTGTTTAATATTTTTAGAGAAATCATTAAATATCTTAGAGTACTGCTTTAAAGATAAATTAAGATTAAACTTTTTATTTAACTGTAAATATTTTTTTGTATTGATACTTATATTTCTAAAATTGGCTTTAATGCTTTTGATTACTATTTTTTTACCAATACTAATTTTAGTTTGTGGCTTGTAAAATACGCCACTATGAAAATTTTTAGATTGCTGTTTTGGAAACTTTATTCCTATATTTTCACAAAGAAGCTTATAACCAAAGAAACCAACATAACAATTCAATTCTTCAATCTTAGATTTTTTTGACTTTGATTGGATATTAAGAAAATATTTTAGATTCTTTTTGTTAATAATAATTCTTCTAGAAAAATCAGTATAGATATCATAACCCTTATCAGTTTTGTAAATTATAAGAGGTTTATCTGATTGATATAGTCTATTTAGATATTCTTTATTGTTCAGCACTTGATTCTATTATAATTAGGATACTTATATGAAAAGTTTTTTTACTAAAATATTCTTTTTTGGCTTAACAGTCACATGTTCTTTAGGTCTTTTTGCACATGGAACTATCATTTTTCCAAATGTAGAACATGGTGATGGTTACATTGATGTTAAGATATATGACTCAAAAGAGAGCTTTTTGGATGAAGAATTAGCAATTGAGAGCGTTAGAAAAAGAGTGCAAAAGGATGAGGTTGTAGTTCCTTTGAGTAAGATACATGAAGGAAAAATAGCAATTGTTGCCTATCACGATGAAGATTCAGATGGAAAATTAAAGACTGGATTATTCTGGAGACCAAAAGAAGGTTTTGCCTTTAGTAATAATTATCAACCAAAAGGTCCTCCATCATTTGAAAAAGCTGCAATCATTTTAGTTCATGGCGAACCCGTGGTAATAGAACTTAATTATTAAAAATTATATTGATGTCATTACAGTTACAAAACACATTAAGTGGTAAAAAAGAATTTTTTAAACCAGTTAATCCAGATCATGTAAGAATATATGCTTGCGGTCCAACTGTTTACAATTTTGCGCACATAGGTAATGCGCGTATGGCAGTTGTAAATGATTTATTAGTCCGTGTATTAAAAACACAATTTAAACAAGTGACCTATGTATCTAATATCACTGATATTGATGACAAGATTATAGAAGCTTCTAAAGAAACAGGTGAGGATATTAGTGTTATCACAAATAAATATACAGAGATTTACAATAATGACATGAGTGCACTTGGCGTTAATCTTCCTGATATTCAACCAAGGGCAACTGATCATATTAAAGAAATGATCGAATTAATAAAAAAATTAATTGATGAAAATAAAGCTTATGAAAAAGAGGGTCATGTTTTATTTCATGTGCCAAGTTTTGATAATTATGGAATTCTTTCAAAAAGAAATAGAGATGAACAAATAGCTGGAAGCCGTGTTGAAGTAGCGCCGTTCAAAAAAGATCCAGCAGATTTTATTTTATGGAAACCATCTCCCTCACCCTTACCTGGTTGGGATTCACCTTGGGGATTTGGAAGACCAGGATGGCATTTAGAGTGCTCCGTTATGTCAGAAAAATCATTAGGCCTTCCTTTTGATATCCATAGCGGTGGTATTGACTTGGTGTTTCCGCATCATGAAAATGAAATAGCACAAACTTGTTCCATATCTGAAAATAAAGATCCTAAAGATTTTGCAACTTATTGGTTTCATAATGGATTTGTTAATGTTGAGGGAGAAAAAATGTCAAAGTCAATTGGCAATATTAGACTCGTTCATGATCTCAATAAAAAATACAAGGGAGAGGTTTTGCGATTAACATTGTTGTCAGCTCACTACAAACAGCCATTGAACTGGACAGAAGAAATCATTGAACAAAATAGCAAAATGATAGATCGACTTTATAGAGTTCTATTAGAGTTGTCAGAAGTTGAAATAAATTCTAACTTACCTTCTGATTCTATAATGGAATCATTTTTAGATGATTTGAATACACCTAAAGTCATTGCAAAACTTAATGAAGAAGCAAATGATGCTTCATCTGCATCTGATGAAAGAAAAAAAGAAATTAAAAAAAATCTTCTTTCTGCCGGTAAAATATTAGGTATTCTTGAAGATGATCCAGGAAATTGGTTAGGTTATAATCAAAAAGATATTGAAAATACTGAAGAAATTGAAAGGTTGATAAATGAACGTAATGAAGCTAGACGCAGTAAAAATTTTAATTTGGCAGATACTATTAGGGACACATTAAAAGATAAAGGCATAGAAATAGAAGATACTGATAAAGGAACGATTTGGCGGAAATCTAGATGAGTGAAAAGATAATAATTACATTTCCAGATGGAAATAAAAAGGAAGTTAATAAAGGCATCAATGGTCTTGAATTGGCATCGCAAATTTCTAAATCTCTTGCCAAAGAATCAGTTGCTATAAAAATTAATAATGAGATAAAAGATATTAGTTTACCTATTAATGGTGATGCATCTGTAGCGATTTTAAAAAGAGATAGCGAGGAAGCACTTGAATTAATACGACATGATTGTGCTCATGTAATGGCAGAAGCTGTCCAGGAATTATTCCCTGGAACACAAGTTACAATTGGTCCAGCAATTGAAAATGGTTTTTATTATGATTTTGCAAGAGATGAACCTTTTACTGTTGCAGATCTTCCAAAAATTGAAAAGAAGATGCACGATATCATTCAAAGAAATAAAAATTTCATAAGAGAAGTGTGGTCTAAAGAGGAATCGATAAAATATTTTAAAGACAAAGGTGAAGACTATAAAGTTGAACTAATTAATGATCTGCCTGATAATGAGGAAATTAGTATTTACAAACAAGGTGATTGGTTAGACTTGTGCCGAGGTCCTCATATGGTTTCAACAAAACAAATTGGTAAAGCATTTAAATTAATGAAAGTTGCTGGCGCTTACTGGCGAGGTGATTCATCTAATACAATGCTAACAAGAATTTATGGGACGGCCTGGGCAACAGAAAAGGATCTTGAACAACACCTTTTACAAATTGAAGAAGCAGAAAAAAGAGATCACCGAAAACTAGGAAGAGAAATGGATTTATTTCATTTTCAGGAAGAGGCTCCTGGAGCGGTATTTTGGCATCCTAAGGGTTGGACATTATTCCAGTCGCTAATAAATTATATGAGAAACAGACAAGACAAGACAGGTTACGTAGAAACTAATACGCCAGATATGATGGATAAGTCTCTATGGGAAACGTCTGGTCACTGGGACAAATTTAGCGACATGATGTTTAGAACTGAAGCAAAAGACAATAAAATTTATGCTATCAAACCAATGAATTGCCCTGGTGCTGTAGAAATTTTTAAACAAGGATTAAAAAGTTATAGAGACTTACCATTTCTATTATCTGAATTCGGAAAAGTACATCGTTATGAACCATCAGGTGCTCTTCATGGATTAATGAGGGTGAGAGCATTCACACAAGATGATGCACATATATTTTGCACAGAAGATCAAATTACACAAGAGAGTAAAACGGTATGTGATTTGATACTTAGTATCTATAAGGACTTTGGTTTCGATAATGTTAGAATTAAATTTTCTGACCGTCCTGAAAAACGCGTAGGGGATGATGCTATTTGGGATAAAGCTGAGGCTGCATTAATGCAAGCCATGGAAGCAACAGGTCTTGAGTATACACTCAACCCAGGAGAAGGTGCATTTTACGGTCCAAAATTAGAGTTTGTTTTACGTGATGCAATTGGCAGAGACTGGCAATGCGGTACACTGCAAGTAGATTTAAATTTACCTGGAAGATTGGGAGCCACTTATATTGGAGAAGATGGTAATAAAAAAATACCAGTCATGTTGCATAGAGCTCTATTTGGTTCCTTAGAGAGATTCACTGGCATTCTAATTGAACATTATGCAGGCCATCTTCCGTTTTGGCTTTCACCATTGCAAGCTGTAGTTGCTACAATTACATCTGATACAGATGAGTATGCTTATGAGGTACAAAAAGCATTAGTATCAAAAGGAATTAGGGCCGAAATAGATACACGTAATGAAAAAATTGGTTATAAAATACGTGAACACAGTAATAGTAAAGTGCCAGCAATTATTGCTGTTGGAAAAAAAGAAGCTGAAGATAAAACAGTATCTGTTAGAAGAATTGGATCCTCTGAAACAAAGACCTTTAAATTAGAAGATATTGTTACTAGCTTATCTAAAGAAGCAAAATCACCAATAGAATAAAAAATGAATAACATGCAAGGCAAGTTTCCAAGTACAAGACTTAGACGTAATAGAATGAAAGAATTTTCTCGTCGTTTAGTTGCTGAAAATACACTTAGTGTTAATGATTTAATCTTGCCTCTATTTGTATGCGAGGGAAACAAGGTTGATGATCCTATTAATTCGATGCCTGGTGTAAGCAGATACTCTATTGATAAACTTTTAAGTGAAGTAGAAAAAGCTGTTAAATTTAATATTCCTGCTATTGCAATTTTTCCGCAAATTGAAAGTGGCCTTAAAAATTCTGAGGGAAGTTTAGCTGTAGATGAAAACAATTTGGTATGCAGATCAATTAAAAGTATCAAAAAAGATTTTCCAAATATTGGTATTGTATGTGATGTTGCGTTAGATCCTTTTACGGACCATGGGCATGATGGTTTAGTTATAAATGATAAAATAGATAATGATAAAACTTTGGAGGTTTTGGAACAACAGGCTCTGGTCCAAGCGAATGCTGGTTGTGATGTAATCGCCCCGTCGGATATGATGGATGGAAGAGTTGGAAGAATAAGAACTGCATTAGATTCAAATAATTTAACAGATACTCTCATACTTTCTTACGCTGCTAAATATGCTTCAGGTTTTTACGGTCCTTTTAGAGATGCTATAGGTTCTGGTTCTAGTTTAGGTAAAGATGGCAAATTAACATATCAAATGGATCCATCAAACAGTGATGAAGCAATTAGAGAAGTTGGATTAGATATAAGTGAAGGAGCAGATATGGTAATGGTTAAGCCTGGTATGCCTTATCTTGATATTATTTCTAGAATAAAATCAGAATTTAAAGTTCCAACCTTTGCCTACCAAGTATCTGGTGAATATTCGATGATAAAAGAGTCAATTAATAAAGGTTGGTTAAATGAAAAAGTTATAATGGAATCTCTTTTATCTTTTAAAAGAGCTGGAGCAAATGGTATACTAACTTACTTCGCATTTGAAGCTGCTGAAAAATTAAAAAATGAATAACATTCAATTTGAAAAAAGAAAATCTATAGAACAAGTTGAAGAGTCAAATGAGCTTGCTCCGAAATTTGATTCAAATGGTCTAATACCAGTTGTAACAACAGATTTTTCATCTGGCGAGCTACTTATGCAAGGTTATATGAATGAAGAAGCTTTTAAAAAAACTATAAGTTTGGGCGAAGCGGTATATTTTTCTAGAAGTAGAAATACTCTTTGGCATAAAGGTAAAACAAGTGGATTAACGCAGAAGATAAAAGAAATAAGAATTGATGATGATCAAGATTGTGTTTGGTTAAGAGTTGATGTCGAAGGTGGTGCCAGCTGTCATGTAGGATATAGATCATGTTTTTATAGAAGCATTCCTTTGAATAGTTCTAGCTCTAAAGTTATTCTTAAATTTGAAGAGAAAGAAAAAGTTTTTGATCCTGAAGAAGTATACAAAGGTGCAGCAAATCCAACTAAACTATAATGTCAGACAAATTAAAGTTTATTGAAACTAGTAAACTTCCAACAGATATTGGGGAGTTCACTGTACATGCCTTTACAGATGAAAATGAATCTAAAGATCATTTAGCAATATGTATGGGTGACTTGCTTACTAATGAGCCAGTTTTATCAAGAATTCATTCGCAATGTATTACAGGGGAATCTTTTTTTAGTATGAGATGTGATTGTAGATTTCAACTAACTGAATCATTAAAACAAATCGCTCAAAATGGAAGAGGGGTTGTTTTTTATCTTCAACAAGAAGGAAGAGGTATTGGTCTCTCAAATAAAATTAAAGCATATAGTTTACAAGACAAAGGACTAGATACTGTTGAAGCCAATCATCAATTAGGGTTTAAAGATGATGAAAGAACATATGAAAATATTGCTGGAATGGTAAAATATTTAGCAATCAAAAAATTAGATTTAATGACTAATAATCCAAAAAAAATAAAAGCGCTTGAAGATATGGGTATCAAAGTAAATCAAAGGGTTCCTATTTTTTCAGATACCAATAAGTATAATGAGAAATATATCTCAACTAAGAAAAGTAAACTTGGTCATTTAATCTAAGTGGAAGCAGATAATTTAATAAAAAAACTGAATATGAGTAGTCATCCTGAAGGAGGGCATTATGTTGAAAATTTTAAGAACAAAAATGTTAGTCAAATTTATTACTTATTAAAAAAGGATGAAAAATCACATTGGCATCGATTAACTAAAAATGAAATATTACATTTTTATTCTGGAGATCCTCTAGAAGTTTTCACATCAAGTGACGGAATTAATTATGAAGTTTTTTCTCTAGGGTCAGATCATAATTATATTTATACCGTAACAGCAAACACATGGTTTGCGATGAGATCTTCTGGTTCATTTAGTTTAATTGGATGCACTGTCGCACCCGCTTTCGAATTTAATGATTTTGAGCTTGCCCCTGCGACGTGGCGACCTGAAAAATTCAGAATAGACTTATAGTTTTCACTTTTCTTTAATTTAAATTCTTTATATATTAGCAATATAAAACGGAGGTTCTAAATGGATGCAGAGAGTAAATGCCCAGTAATGCATGGAGCAATTACAAAAAATATGGGAGAAGGTACATCAAACCGTGAATGGTGGCCTAATCAACTTAACTTAAACATACTTCATCAACATGATCGTAAGTCTGATCCAATGGAAGTAGGATTTAACTACCGTGAAGAATTTAAAAAAATAGACTATGCTGCATTAAAAAAAGACCTCAATGATTTAATGACTGATTCACAAGATTGGTGGCCCGCTGATTATGGACACTATGGTGGTTTCTTTATTCGTATGACATGGCATGCTGCAGGGACATATAGAACTGGAGATGGTCGTGGTGGTGGTGGAACAGGTGCTCAACGTTTTGCTCCTTTAAATAGTTGGCCTGATAATGGAAACTTAGATAAAGCAAGAAGATTACTTTGGCCTATAAAGAAAAAGTATGGAAACAAAATTAGTTGGGCTGATCTATTTATACTAACTGGTAATGTTGCTATTGAATCTATGGGCGGAAAAACCTTTGGATTTAGTGGTGGAAGACCAGATATCTGGGCTCCAGAAGAAGATATTTATTGGGGAGTAGAAGAAGAATGGCTTCAAAACAAAAGATACACAGGTGATAGAATTTTAGACAACCCACTTGCAGCAGTACAAATGGGATTAATTTATGTTAACCCTGAAGGACCAGATGGAAAAGCAGATCCGCTTGCAAGTGCAAAAGACATTAGAGAAACTTTTGCAAGAATGGCAATGAACGATACTGAAACTGTGGCCTTAACTGCAGGAGGACATACTTTTGGAAAAGCACATGGTGCAGGTGATCCAGCTTTAGTTGGAGCTGAACCGGAAGGTGCTCCGTTAGAACAAATGGGGTTAGGTTGGAATAACTTACACGGTTCTGGTGTTGGAAGAGATGCAACAACAAGTGGTATTGAAGGTCCTTGGACAGCAAATCCTACACAGTGGGATAATGGATATTTTGATTTACTTCTGGGTTATGAATGGAAGTTAGTAAAAAGTCCTGCAGGAGCTCAAATCTGGCATGCAATTGATCAAAAGGAAGAGCATATGGCGCCACAAGTTGATGATCCATCTATAAAAGTTCCAACAATGATGACGACTGCTGATATGGCAATGCGTGAGGATCCAGAATATAGAAAAGTTTCTGAAAAGTTTCACAAAGACCCAGAATATTTTGCGGATCAATTTGCAAGAGCTTGGTTTAAACTTCTTCATAGAGATATGGGGCCAAAGACAAGATACATAGGACCAGAAGTTCCAGAAGAAGAATTAATTTGGCAAGACCCTGTTCCAAAAGGCCACTCAAATTATGATGTTGAAGCTGTTAAAGCTAAAATTATAAACAGTGGATTAACAACTCAGGAGATGGTTGAAACTGCTTGGGCAAGTGCTTCTACATTTAGAGGATCAGACATGAGAGGTGGAGCAAATGGTGCAAGAATTAGACTTGCTCCTCAAAAAGATTGGGAGGTTAATAAACCTGAACAATTAAAAAAAGTTCTTGGTATTCTTGAACCAATTGCAAAAGACACAGGAGCTTCAATAGCTGATGTGATTGTGCTTGCAGGTAATGTGGGAGTCGAACAAGCTTCAGGAATGGAAGTTCCTTTCACACCTGGTAGAGGTGATACCACTCAGGACAAAACTGATATTGATTCTTTTGGTGTTCTTGAACCTGAAGCAGATGCATTTCGTAATTATTTAAAAATGAACTACGATGTAACAGCTGAAGAACTAATGTTAGATAAAGCTCAACTTCTAGGGCTAACAGCTCCTGAAATGACAGTACTTGTTGGTGGTATGAGATCTATGGGTATCAGTTCAGATCAGCGAGGTTTGTTTACAGAAACTGGTGGTAAACTTACTAATGATTTCTTTGATAAGCTTTTAGATATGGGTGTAAGCTGGAAACCTACTGGAAGTAATTCATATGAAGCAACTGATAAAATTACAGGTGAGAAGGTAAGAACGGCATCTAGAGTAGATCTTGTCTTTGGGTCTAATTCTCAATTAAGAGCTATAGCAGAACTTTATGCAAGTGATGATAGTGAAGAAAAAATGAAAAAAGACTTCATTAAAGCTTGGAATAAAGTGATGAATGCTGATCGTTTCGATCTAGAGCAATAAAATTAGTTATAATTAGTTTAAAAGTGGAACTTTAAGTTCCACTTTTTTTTATTTTGGCATATTCGTTGCACCTGTTTCTAAAGAAACAATTTTACCATTTTCAATTTTAAAAACAGACATTACTGCCTGAGTGTTGCCGTCATTAAACGTAACAAAAGCATGAAGAACGGCTATTTCGTCATTCTCATATACAATTCTATCTTTATCAGAATTAATATCGTCTGACATAGCCCAATTAACTACATCAGATTTTGATAGAACATTTCCAGACGCATGCATTGTGAATTTAAAATCATCATGCAAGATATCGTTCATTTCATCTTCATTTTTATCATTCATGGCTTTTTGGTATCTTTCCATTAAACTCATATCTTTTTCCTTTCTTAACTAACCTGAAAAATTCGTGACTGCTTCAGAAGTCATCGGTGTCATTACTGTAGTTTCCACCATAGCACCAGCTTCAATTCTTCTTTGTGTTAATTCTTCATCATTTTTAAAACCCATCATACCCTCGGGTGTAGCAAAATCTAAAATAACAGTTAACTTGTTATCATTATCTTTTTCTGTAGCTGCAAATATACAAGTCATTCCATGTTCTTTAAGTTTATGGCCATTTGCAAGAAGCATTTCTTTCCATGGTCCAAAACCATTTTTTAAATCTTGTGTTAATTTAACCAACATATTAACTCCTTTTTTATTAACTATATAGGTTTCAAAAGACTAAAAATTATTAAAATGAAATAATAATTATCTTTCTTTAATATAGGGTTGGCCGATTGCGTTAGGCGCAATAGCTTTACCAACAAAACCTGCAAGTAATACAACTGTCAATATGTATGGTATCGCTTGTATTAACTGAACAGGTATCTCTCCTATAGCTGGTAGCTCAACACCTTGTAACCTAATTTGAAGTGCATCTGTGAAACCAAATAATAAACATGCGATCAAAGCTGTTTTGGGATGCCACTTTCCAAAAATCATTGCAGCTAATGCTAAGTAACCTCTTCCAGCAGACATCTCTCTAAAAAAATTGGCATTAACAGCAGTTGATAAATGAGCACCGGCAAAAGCAATTAGTACACCATTAACGGCAAGGGCCTTATACCTCATAGCAAAAACATTAATGCCAGCAGTATCTACAGCGCTTGGGTTTTCACCTACAGCTCGTAGACGTAAACCAAAGCTAGTTTTAAATACAATCCAGAAAACAATTGGGACTGATAAATAAGCTAAATAAACAAATACATAATGGCCACTTAAAATATCACTATAAAGTGTTCCAATAATTGGGATATCTCTTACAGAGTCTGCAAAAGGTAAATTGATTTCTAGAAAACGTTGCTCTTCATTTAATGTTGGTGTCAGACCTGCTTGCCCAAACCAAGCAGCTGCTAAAGCTGTTGTTAAACCAATAATTAAAATATTTATAGCAACACATGATACTACTTGATCACCTTTATGTGTTACTGATGCAAAACCATGTAACATTGATAAACAAACACATACTATAATAGCTAATAATAACCCAAGCCACGGATTGCCTAAATAATAAGAACCTACAGCTGCAACAAAAGCTGCCATGAGCATTTTGCCTTCTAAACTAAAATCAATTACACCTGAACGTTCAGCAAAAATACCCGCCATGGCAGCAAAAACTAAAGGTGTAGATATTCTTAATGTAGAATTAATTAAAGAAGCAATGTCAGACAAAAATTCCATTATGCATTTACCTCTTTATTAAGTCTTCTTACAAAAAAACTTTCAATTTGTGGCCTGAATAAGTTTTCTAACGCTCCACTAAATAAAATTATCAAACCTTGAACAGCAACAAACATGTATCTAGTGATATTAGGCATTTCAAATGTTACTTCTGAACCACCTTGGTACAAAATTCCAAATAAAAATGCAGCGGGTAAAATTCCAATTGGATGATTTCTACCCATCAAAGCTACGGCGATTCCAGTAAAACCATATCCAGCTGGAAAGCCGGCTTGTATTTTGTGACTTACTCCAAGAATTTCATTAACACCAAGCAACCCTGCCAGACCTCCTGAAATGCACATAGCTATAATTATATTTTTGTGGGGGGATATACCTGCATAGATCGCTGCCTGAGTATTGTGACCAACAGCTCGCATCTCATAACCCCATTTTGTTTTCCATACTAAAAACCAAACAAAGAATAAAGAAGCAATAGCTAATAAAAAAGTAAGATTAAGAGGAGAATACCTTATCTTTATGCCAAGGATACCAGAAAATGCTTCAAAACTGGGAAGCCAGATTGCTTCAGGTAGTTTAACAGTATGTGGGGCCATCTGATTGGTATCTCTAATTACATCTACTAGTAAAAAAATCATTAATGAAGAGGCTATAAAATTGAACATGATTGTTGTGATTACAACATGGCTTCCTCTTTTTGATTGAAGATAAGCTGGTATATAAGCCCAAGCCGCTCCAAATAAGAAAGCTCCACAAATTGATAAAAGCCAGACAATTGGAATTGGAAGAAAACTTAAATTTATAGCTACTAAAAAAACACCTAAGCCCCCTATATATGCCTGACCTTCTCCCCCAATGTTGAAAAGTCTACAATGAAAAGCTACAGCAAATGCAAGTCCAGTGAAAATAAAATTTGTAGTATAATAAAGTGTATATGCAAAACCTTGGATATAACCGAACGAACCAAAAATAATTAACTTAACTGCTTCAATTGGATTTTCACCTGCTATAAAAATAAACAGACCTGATACTAGTAATGCTAATGTTAAGTTTACTAAAGGTACGATAACGTTAGACACCCACCATGGTACCTTGGATTTATCAACTACTATGTTACTCATTACGCAACACCGGCCATAAGTAATCCTAGTTCACGGTCAGTAACATTTTTATTTTCTTTTTCTCCAACAATTTTACCATCAAACATAACAATAATCCTATCAGATAAGGACAGTATTTCATCTAACTCAACAGACGCTAATAATATTGCCGCTCCTCTATCTCGCATATCAATAAGTCTTTGATGAATAAATTCAATTGCACCAATATCTACACCTCTTGTTGGTTGACCTACTAAAAGAACTTTTGGATTTTCATTAAGTTCTCTACTCAAAATAATTTTTTGTTGATTACCTCCAGAAAAATTTGATGTTATTAAGTTTGGAGAGTTTGGTCTAACATCATATTCTTGCATTATCTTACTTGAATATTCTGTAATTTCTTGACTATTTAAAACTGCAGATTTTGAAAAAGGTTCTTGATCATGATATCCAAAAATTAAATTTTCGTGAGCTTTAAAATCACTTATTAAACCCATTCTTTGTCTGTCCTCCGGTACATGCGCAAGGCCTTTCTCTTTTAGCATTCTTGGGTTAAGAAAATTGTCTTGGTCAGATATTTTTTCACCGAATAATTGAATATTTCCTGACTCCACTTTTCTAATTCCTGAAAGTGCTTCTAATAATTCAGTTTGTCCATTTCCAGTTACACCTGCAATACCTAAAATTTCACCAGAACGGATTTCCAAATTAATATTTTTAACACGTATAACATCTAAATCATCTTTAACTGAAAGATTGTTAACTTTAAAAATAACTTCTCCTTTTTTTATTTCTTTTTTGTCGACTCTCAGCAAGACACTTCTTCCAACCATCATTTCAGCTAGCTGCTCTTTGTTTGTGTTTTGTGTTTTTGTATGTCCAACCATTTCACCTTGACGCATAACTGAAACTTCACTGGTTAGATCCATGATTTCAATTAATTTATGTGTAATTAATACAATTGTTTTTCCTTCATCTTTTAATGATCTAAGAATTTTGAATAATTCATCAACTTCCTGTGGTGTAAGCACGCCAGTAGGCTCATCTAAGATTAGAATTTCTGCCCCTCTATATAAAGATTTTAATATTTCTACTCTTTGTCGGAACCCAACTGATAGATCTGCTATTGTTGCATCAAGATCAATATTGAAATTATAAGTTTTACAAAGTTTTTCTAAATCTTTTTTTGCATTGGCAAGTTTTTCTCCAAAAACTGTTTCACCTTCAAAACCAAGTATAATATTTTCTAATACTGTAAAATTTTCGACCAACATAAAATGTTGATGAACCATTCCAATACCATTTACTATAGAGTCTCTTGGTGATCTTAGGTTTATTTCTTTACCATTAATTTTAATAGATCCTGAATTCGCCTGATAAAGGCCAAAAACTATACTCATTAGGGTAGATTTACCAGCACCGTTTTCCCCAATTATACCGTGAATTGTTCCTTTATTAATTTTAAGATTAATATTTTTATTGGCCTGAACGTGGCCAAAAGATTTATTTATATTTGTAAGCTCTAAGATAGGCGAGACCATAAATTATTTATCAATCTTTGGCCTCGCCAATTGTTTATATTTTAATTATTCTTGTGACCAATCAGCAACAACTAATGCACCACTTGCAATATCTGCAGCAGCAGCATCAGCAGCAGCAGCCATTTCAGAAGTTACCATTCCGTCTTCAGTTGCATAACCAAGCATTCCTTCTGAAAGTCCGAGGATATTAATTCCTGATTCAAAAGAACCTTTTGCTACATTTTGTGCTTGTTCGAAGATAGTTAAATCTAATCTCTTCAACATTGAAGTAAGCATGGTACCTGGATGCATCCAGTTTTGGTTTGAGTCAACCCCAATACCCATAATGCCAGCATCAGCGGCAGCCTGTAAAACACCAATTCCCGTTCCACCTGCAGCTTGATAAACAACATCAGCGCCACCATCTATTTGGGCCTTTGTTAGTTCAGCACCTTTAGTTGGGTTGTTCCATGCCTCGTTTGTAGTTCCAGTCATGTTTGCTAAAACAGTAATATCTGGATTTACATATTGAGCACCTTGTTCATAACCACCCTGAAATTTTCTAATTAAAGGAATGTCCATTCCGCCAACGAAACCAATAGTTCCACTTTTTGATGCCATAGCAGCCATCATTCCTACTAGGAAGGATCCTTCGTGCTCTTTATAACAAGCTTGATAGATATTATTGTTTGGATCATCTAACCAACATACATCAACTGCAACGAATTTTATGTCTGGATAATCTGCTGCTACTGCGCCTATTGCATCAGCTTGTGCAAATCCCATCCCAACTATCATTGTTGCTCCTCTATCAGCAATTTTACGCATACCTTGTTCGATTTGATTGTCGTTTGCAGATTCAAACTCAATCATACCCCAGCCAAGTTCGTCTACAACTCTTTCAGCTGTGTTGAATGCTAACTCGTTAAATGATTTGTCAAATTTACCACCAGAGTCGTAAACAACCCCTATTGTGTTTGCGAACGCACTTGATGAGAAGATAAGTGCGAAAGAAACTGAAAAAATACTTAAAATTTTCTTCATACTAAATTTCCCCCTTAAATATGAATTATAGATATCTCATTGATAACATTTTATTATAAAAAAAATGCATAAAAAAATGAGATTATGCTTAAATAATAGGATTTTTTATGGATAACTTCAAGTACCCATATACCTATCGCCTGCGTCACCTAAGCCTGGTATAATAAACTTATTTTTATTCAGTTTAGCATCAATGTTGCAAGTAAATACATGAATGCCTTTTTGCTTTTTTTGAATATTTTTAATACCCTCAGGAGCAGCTAGTAAAGACACCAAAAATATATCTTTAATATTAACGCCTTTGTTTTTTATTAAATTGATTGCAGCAATTGAAGAATTACCTGTGGCCAACATTGGATCTAGAATTAACACTTTTTTATTTTTAACTCTTGGAAGTTTAAAGAGGTATTCTACAGGTTCATAAGTTTGTTCGTCGCGGTATAAACCTATGTGACCTTTTTCAGCTTCCGGTAAAAATTTTGCAAACCCCTCAAGTAACCCTAAGCCAGCACGTAAAATTGGAACCAAAATTATGGGTTGACCCAGAGCTGTACCACTCATTTTTTTTAGAGGTGTTTCAATTGTTTGTTTTTTAAATGGAACGTATTGAAGAACATCAGAAGCAATGAGGTAACTTATTTCATTCATAGTTTGTCTAAAAACAGTATTTGATGTTTTTTTATTTCGTAAAATTGTTAATTTGTATTGAACAAATGGTGATTTAATTACTGTAATCATATGCGATTACATATATAGAAATCCCACTAAGAGCAATGCGGTTATCAATTTATTTTTTAACATTAGTGTTTTTATCTAGCTGTACGACTATTGAAGTTGGAAGAGAAGTCGTTAAAGTTGGGGCGGTAGTAAAAGATAAAGTTGAAGAAACTATTATAAAAAAAGAACCAGAAATTATTGAAGACAAAACTATTGTTGAAGAACAACAAATTATAACTGAAGAAAAAGAAGAGGAAAAAACTATAGTTAAGGAGCAGCAAAAAATCGCAGAAATAAATTTCATGGGAAAACAACTTGCTGAGATTAAACAAAAACTGGGACAGCCTAATTTAGCACGATCTGATGGCTCGGTGCATATGATGCGATATGATAGTAGTTCATGTAGGTTGTTTATCTTTTTTAATATAAACTCAAATATTAAGAGAGTAGAATATTTTGAATTTCGAGACTCTTTAGGAGAGCTAATAAATACAAAGAACTCGATAGAAGAATGTTATAAAGAATACGACTTTACTAGCTAATTTCAACAAGCAAATCTTTGGTTTCCACATTATCACCAGATGCAACATTAATTGATTTAATTGTTCCACTTTTATCAGCGTTTATTGTAGTTTCCATTTTCATAGCCTCGATAACTAGTAACTTATCACCTTTAATCACCTTTCTACCTGATTGAACGAATATTTTAGCAACTTGGCCTGGCAAAGGAGATCCGACATGATCCAAATTATTATCATCTGCTTTAGCTCTCTGTGTTATATTTTTTGAAAATTCTTTATTTTCTATATCTATTGTTCTTGGTTGTCCGTTAATTTCAAAAAACACGGAGCACTTTCCATTACTATTAACTTCGCTTTTTGCTAAATATCTTAAGATTAGGTTTTTTCCTTTATCAATTTCTATCGTGTATTCTTTATCTTGTTGAGGACCATAAAAAAATAATTCTGTTGAAAGAATTGATGTATCACTAAACTCCTTAAAGTGATCAACATAATCTTTAAAAACTTTTGGATACATTAAGTATGATGCTAGATGTGTTTGATTAACTTTCATCCCTATTTCAACTTCTAGGTTTTTGAATTCTTTATCTAAATCTACTGATTCTAAAACTTCCCCTGGCCTTTTTGTGAGGGGTTTTGTGTTTCCAAGAACTTTCTTTTGTAATTCTTTTGGGAAGCCTCCATGTGGTATACCAATTTCCCCTTTAAAGAACTCAATAACAGAAGCAGGAAAAGAAATTTCTTTTTTTGGATCTAGTACATCTTCTTTGGATAAATCATTAGCAATCATATAAAGCGCCATATCGCCTACAATTTTTGAAGAAGGGGTTACCTTCACAATATCACCAAAAAGTTGGTTTACCTCTGCATATTTATTAGCAACCATTCCCCACTTATCAGTTGTAATTCCTAAAGATCTAGCTTGTTCTTTTAAATTAGTGAACTGCCCACCTGGCATTTGGTGAAGATAAACATCAGAACTTCCACCTTTAAAATCAGTTTCAAATGCATGATAATTTTGACGTACTTGTTCCCAATATAAAGATAGTGTTCTTATAGCCTCTTCATCAAGTTTTGGGTCTTGATGATTTTGTTTCATAATAGATACAATT
This sequence comes from uncultured Alphaproteobacteria bacterium, assembly GCA_902615845.1. Taxonomy (GTDB): domain Bacteria; phylum Pseudomonadota; class Alphaproteobacteria; order HIMB59; genus CACPNW01. The sequence goes on along the minus strand of CACMQS010000005.1, from coordinate 43,697 downwards.
GAGCCAAGCGCAGGCTGTGATGTTAATCCACTCATCGAGTCAATTGCAAGATCAACGATATCTACCTTTTCTTCTATTGCCGCAAGAACTGATGCTGATGAAGTACCAGATGTATCGTGAGTATGAAAATGAATTGGAAGATCAGTTGTTTGTTTAATTTCATTAACTAATTTTTTTATAGCATTAGGTTTTGCTAATCCCGCCATATCTTTAATAGCGATAATATGTGCTCCTGCTTTTTCTAAATCTTTAACAAGATCAATATAATATTTTAATGTATATTTTTTCTCATTTGGATCAGTTACATCATTTGTATAACAGATTGTTCCTTCACAAATTTTATTTTGATTGCGTACTTCATCAATTGCAACACGCATATTATCAATTAGGTTTAATGAATCAAAAACTCGGAATACATCAATTCCAGCTTCTGCTGATTGTTGAATGAAATGTTTAACAACGTTATCGGGATAATTTTTGTATCCAACAGCATTAGATCCCCTAAAGAGCATTTGTTTAAGAAGGTTAGGAGCCCTTTTGTTTAATCTTGCTAATCTATCCCAAGGATCCTCTTTTAAAAAACGCATCGATGTATCAAAGGTTGCACCACCCCAACATTCTAATGAGAACAAGTTGCTTAGATTTTCACTATAATATTCAGCAATATTAATAAGATCGTCTGTTCTCATTCTTGTAGCAAGAAGCGATTGGTGTGCATCACGCATCGTTGTGTCAGTAATTAGGGTATAAGGTGTTTCTTTTATTTTTTTTGCAAATTTTTCTGGACCTAAAGTTATTAAATCCTTTACATAATTATTTTTTTCGCTTTTAATATTTGAAATAGGAATTTGAACTTCTACAGTCGAATTGCTACTGACTCTTCCAGATATATCATTGTGTCCATTTACAATTATATTTCCAAGATAGGATACTATTTTTGAAGCTCGATCTTTTTGAGGATTATAAGCATAGAGCTCTTTTTTAGTATCAACAAAATTTGTGTTGTAGTTTCCTTCAAGGAAATCTTTGTTGTTTATAAGAGATTCAAGAAATACTAAATTTGTTTTAACGCCTCTAATTCTAAATTCTCGCAAAGCTCTATCCATTCTTTTAATACAGTCGTCTTGATGCTTTGCCCAAGTTGTTACTTTTACAAGTAAAGAATCATAATACGGTGTGATAATCGAACCTGAAGAGGCATTTGCTGCATCTAATCTGACTCCAAAACCAGCGGCTGATCGGTAAGTCATTATCTTCCCATAATCTGGCATAAAATTATTAAGTGGATCTTCAGTAGTAACCCTACATTGAATAGCAAATCCATTTAGATGAATGTCTTCTTGTTTAGGAAGTGCTGGGTGATCACCAATTTTTTCACCTTCTGCAATTTTAATTTGGGCTTTTACAATATCAATACCAGTTACTTCTTCGGTTACTGTGTGTTCAACTTGAATTCTCGGGTTAACTTCAATGAAATAAAATTCACCAGACTTTTTATCAAATAAAAATTCAACAGTTCCTGCACCAAAGTATTTAACTTGTTTTGCAATTTTAATAGCAGCGTTACAAATTTCTTCTCGAGTTTTATTTTCAAGAAAATGTGCAGGTGCTCTTTCAATAATCTTTTGATGCCTTCTTTGAAGAGAACAATCTCTTTCAAAAAGATGTATAATATTTCCGTGTCTGTCACCTAAAATCTGAACTTCAATATGCGCAGCATCTTCTAAAAATTTTTCTATAAATACTTCATCTTTTCCAAAAGCTTTAAGTGACTCACTTTGAGCAGTTGTAATTTGATCTATTAATTCGTTACTTGATCTAACAACACGCATTCCTCGACCACCGCCACCCCAACTAGCTTTAACAATTACTGGATACCCAATTTTCTCAACTTCTTTTTCAACACTTTTTAAATTTTCTTTTGTTACAAGAACGGACGGAACGGTACCTACCTTTGCTTCTTCCGCAACTTTTTTAGCTTCAGTTTTATTTCCAAATCTTTTTAGTATTTCTTTACTAGGACCAATAAATGTTATGTCATTTTTTTCACACTGCTCTGCTAGTTCAGGGCTCTCTGATAAAAAACCATAACCAGGATGAATTGCATCTACCTTTGCATCTTTGGCAATTTTAATAATAGAGTCTATGTCCAAATATGCTTGTATTGGACCTTTGCCTTCACCAACTAAATAACTTTCATCCGTTTTAAATCGGTGAATAGCAAAACGATCTTCTTTAGAATAAATAGCAGCTGTTTTTATACCGGACTCTTCGGCAGCTCTGAAAATCCGAATAGCAATTTCACTTCTGTTTGCTGCTAAAATTTTACTAATTTTTTTCATCAAGCCACCATTAAATAAGGATTATTACTTAATATTTTTTCGGGGATGCATCTATATGTTCCTTAATAAATTAGCAAGAGATCAAAGGAATTTAGCCATTTATTAGGATTTGGAAGCAATTATAAATTGATAATAAACTGTAAATTATCGATTTAATATCTGTGCACATATGTCTCTTTATCACAAAGGTTGTTTTGTATTATTATGAGATAATGAATTCTATGAATGAAAATATAAGGCCTTATCAAAGTTGCTCAAAATCAGTCTTTTTGGTTTTAGGAATTATTTTTATAAGTTGGATTTCATTATTCTCTATTTTTCTAATTGTACAAGGTGCTTGGCCTGTATCTATATTTCTTGGACTTGAATACTTAGTTATTTTTTATTTAATCCGTTTATATTTCAAAGAGAAAAATATTAAGGATGAAATTAATATTGATCAAAAAGAAATATCAATTAAAAAATTTAAAGGTGACAAACTTTTACATACATCCAAGTTCACTACTTATTGGTCTAAAGTTTTTTTTACAAAATTTAAAAATAAGTCTAAACTTTCAATAAGAGAATCAGATAAAGAAACTGAACTAGCTACCTTTTTACATTCTGAACTAAAGGAAAAATTATACTTTAGAATCAGAGAAAAACTATCATCTTAGAATATTAAAAATTATCTTAAAATTTTATCTTTAGTTAAATAGCGTAAATAAGATTGCATTGATTCAAATATTATTTGATCTGAATTTTCATTTAATAAAATAAAGTTTATAAATATGTAAATTTTATTAGGATTATTGGAAATAAATTTTTCATGAGAATTATTTTTAATGATGCTATCATAAGTTGTGTTAGTGATGAATTTATTTTCAATTTCCTCAAGTTTTGACTTATCAAACCTATTTAAATCATCCTTAAAATGTTCAACCAATGTTTTTTTGAAACTATCTATAGATGAGTAATCAAATCTCTTATTTTGATCTTTATAATTTATTTCATCTAATTGGGAAGAACATGAGAAGATAAATGTAATTGAAAGTATAAATAGTAATTTATTTTTCACTAAAATTTATATTTAAATGATGTTATTAGTGAAGCATCAAAAGCATCTTTTTCTACATGAGAGAAATCATCTATTACCTTTCCTTGAAAAGAAAGGTTCATGCTTTCACTTAAATTAATAATATAATCTAAAGCAATATCAATCTGTCTACCAGAAGGTTTAAGTTTTGTTTCATGTTGATTATAATTAAGTGTTCCGTCTTTATCATTCAATTTTGGTACCAAGTATGTCATTACGCCATTTTCAACTCTTTGTGGTTGTGAAATAGAAAATATAAGTCTGTCTTTTTTATTTAGTAATTCTTTTCTACTTAAATTTGCAGAAAAACTTGTTGTATTTACATTATCAATATTTGTAATGAGTGAATTTGGTGATGTTGAAACTTTTGTTGATCCATAAGAAGAAACAAACATAAGTTCATTTTTTCCTAATTTAGCATTTTGTCTAAAACCAATAAAATTTGTAGGATTGTCATTTTCATCCAGAGAAAATGCCCCGTTAAACTTATTATCTAAAAAACCACCATTTTCAGTAGTAATACCTGTTAGAATAGCACTATCTTTTTTAAGATTTACATAAGACAAAACATAACCTTTTTTATCCAAAGAAAATTTATCTTCTGTCTGCATGTAGCCAAGACTTATGTGTGAATCTTTGCCATTAAAAATATTTGTGCTCACATTATATGAGTTATCTTTGCTAGTTAAGTAAGGTAATAATATGTTTTCGTTATTATTAAATATGTCAATATCATCTGAGGAAACGTAGCCTAAATTTATATCTAAGGGATAATTGTAAGAAGTGTTTAGATTATAATTATTGTTACTAACAGAGTAAGAAATACCTTCTTCCGGCACCAAATAATTATTTTCATCTACTATAAAAGAATAATTTAACATTGTTTCGGAATTATCAACTGAAGTAGAAAAAGACTTAAATTTATTTTCATTAAAATAACTTTCTAAATTACTAATTCTTTTTGGTTTTTCAGTAACTAAATGATTATCAAAACTGTATTCAAACGCACCGTATAATGCATCATAAAAATAACTTTTTTTTCCTTTAAAAGAATTAGAAACTGAATCACCAAAAATAAGTCCGTTACTAAAATTAGATTTATTTAAATTATGAACTGCAGCTGTTTCAATGTTGCTTCCAACCAATATTGATTCTTGCATTCTAGAAGATGTTATTGGTCTTAAAGCTGCATAAATATCTATGACGCCATGTCCATATGCAGAGCAGTATGCATGTGTAATTCCGTTAGCAAATGAAACATTGCCAGATGCTGTACACATAGAGTTATCGGCTGATGCTAACAATCGGTCAGTCCACTGTTCTGGTGTATTGGATGGAAAGGCTTCGGCTAATATTGCAACCGCACCAGAAACCTGAGGTGCAGCAAATGATGAGCCTGTTGACCCAACTGCTGAAAAATAGGAAAGTCCTCCACTATGACTTAATGCACCACTTATATACTGTCCATCAGCAGCTACACAATATTCAGCTGTCGAACCACAGGGGGCAGATTTTCTTGTATATGATTCATTTCCTGCTGATCCTGTAATATCAATATTGACAACGTTTATCCACGCCTCTTCTAGTTGTGAATAAATTTCTGGTAATGCTACAGCAACATCAACATCATCATAAGAAGAAGTATTAGATACTGCAAACACTATAACACCATGATCCTGAAAATTATTTAGTGATGTAATGTAACTATCAATCGATGTAGCATTGGCAGTAAGGCCAGTATTTGACGAAAGAGTAGCAAGTGTCGAAGATGTATATGAGGTACTGGAATTATATTTTGAATTAGTAAAGCCCCAACTATTATTTTGAACAACAGCATTTGAAGCATTATCTAGGGCATTTGCCCATTGCTCTGGGTAATAAGTTTCAGATCCTTTTTGATCATAACTAGCTAAATGTAAATCAGCATCATAAGCCACTCCGTGTGAAGCAGCAGTACCAGAATAACTTGTGTCTAGATATCCAGCAGCAATACTTGCAACAAAATTACCATGATTTAGTAAGGCGCTATTATTTGAGTTATCTGCAGTAAGTGTTCCAAATGTTGAGATTGTTTTACCTTGATAAGTATAGTGATCAGTATCATAGCCTGAGTCAAAAATAGCTATTTGTTGACCATCTCCACTAAAACCATATCCATATGCCTTATAAGCATTAATAATATCAAATGGGTTTTGATGTGAAGATTGTGTTGAGCCACGTACATTTTCGTAAGCATCATAAGCCTGATGGTTCGAAGCTGTGGTAGAATTATATGTGACAGAAGTTCCTGAGTCTAAAAATGTTCCCCCAGAGGATGATGGTCCTGAATTATAATTTATACTGGTTCCACCTCCGCCACCACCGCCTGCACAGTTATATAAAAATGAAGAAAAAAGTAATATTGAAATAAAACTTAATGATTTTTTTGGTAACATTTCGAAAACTCTATAAAAAAAATTTTTTATTTCAATATTATTTTTTAGTTATATTTAGAAGCATTTTAAATTTACGTATTTTATATTGTAAATAGGATAATTTTTTTTAATTAAATAGAACTGGATAGAGAACCAATTTATAAAAATATACTAATATATGTTGGTAAGATATTATAGATATCCTAAAATTTTCATTTCTACTTTAAAGCTTTCTTCAATTTTTTTGATTTGCGCTTTGTTCAATTCTTTTTTCCAATTTCCAGACTTACCAATTCTAAAAAAATTTTCTGAACTATCATTTTCAAAAAAATTATTATTTTTTTCAAAATTCTTTAAATTTTTGAATGTTGAAAAATTATGACTACTTATTATTTTTTTATAATTTACTTCTAAATTCATAACGCCAGATAAAAACTTAATTAGATTAGTGAAAATTTCTTCACTATTACTCAAAAGATCTTCATATTTTATAATCATTCTTGGAATTATTGAAATTCCATCCTTCCATGAATTATAGTGAAATGACCAGGACCCGGTAATCTCTATATTAGCGGGGTCTTTTCTATCTCTAACATAAGGAACGCTTACCGTGCTACCGATCATATGGTCGATAGTTTTATCATAATCTAAATTTCTGTATTTTGAGTAAGAAACAACTACATCTCTAGGATCCCTTACGATATAAATAATTGCTAGACTTAGTTCTGAATTTGTAAATTCATTATTTTCAATATTAATCAAAGCATTATGTGTTTTAAGAAAAATTACGTTTCCATTTTTTATTTCTAGTTTCTGCTGACTCTCAATCCAATATTTCGATACATTATAAGGGTTTTTTATAAAATCTTTCATGTGTGAATTCGATGAAATTAATTCTTTATTTATATGAAACTTTTTAATGTTTTTTATAATTTCAGGTTCAAAATTATCTTTTTTGTTAAAATAATAATTTCCAAGAAAATATCTTAACCATGTATTGCCACTTTTTGGATACGATGTAATCCATATTATCTTATTCATTTAATATTAAGAATTAAAATTTTTAAGATAATAGATCATGCATTGTAAAGATTCCTGATTTCTTTTTAGAGATAAATACAGCTGCCTCAATGGCTCCACTTACAAAAATAGATCTATTGTTAGCTTTATGAACGAGGTCAATTCTGTCATTAGTACCTATGAAACTAACTGTGTGTTCACCTGCAATTTCACCACCTCTTGTAACAGAAAAACCAATGTCGCCTTTTTTTCTAGATGTTAGTTTTTTTGTACGATCTAAAACTTTTGATTTATTTAATTTAGTTTTTCTACCTTCAGCAGCATATTCACCCAGAGATAATGCAGTTCCAGAAGGGGCATCTTTTTTATGTTTATGATGAGTCTCAGAAATTTCAATATCATAATCAGTATCTTTTAAAACTGATGCTGTTTGTTTTATTAAATTAAATAATAAATTAACACCTACACTCATATTAGAAGACATAAGTATAGGTATTTTTTTTGAATAACTTTTTACTTTCTTTTTTTGTGCATCCGTCATTCCAGTTGTGCCAATAACAACTGCTGTTTTATTTGCAGAAGCGATCTTAAGATTATCTAAAGTAGACTCAGGTGTTGTAAAATCAATGATGACATTTGAATCTTTGATTAACTGAGCTGCATTAGCTGTAACTAATTTTGCAGAGTGTATACTTGAAACTTTGTTTAAAGGTTTGTTTATATCTTTATGTTTTTTGTGTTCAAAACCACCAACAAATTCTAAATTTTTATTTTGTAAAATTTGTTTCGATATTTCCTGACCCATTCGGCCAAGACAACCTGCTACTGCTATTTTAATTTTTGCCATTAAAACTTCTTATACTTTGGTGATTGTAAGTTGAAAAGAAATTAAGTTAAGTCTTCCCAGACTTCTTTTAATTTTGAGAAGAAACCTTGCGATTTTGGACTATGTTTTTTTGACGTGCCACCTTCATTTTCAAACTCCCTCAAAATATCTTTTTGTTTATTATTTAGATTTACCGGGATTTCCACATTTGCCTGAACATACATATCCCCTCGTCTACTTTGTCTAAGTATACTCATTCCTTTTCCTCTTAACCTAAATTGAGTTTCAGATTGTGTTCCTGCTGGAATATTGAGTCTGGCTTTTTTACCTTCTATTGTTGGTACTTCTATTTCACCTCCTAAGATAGCAGTAGTAATTGAAATTGGTATTTCGCAAAATAAATTTTCTTCTTCTCTCTCAAATAGTTTATCTTTTTGTACTTCAACAAAAATATATAAGTCTCCATTTCCAGCACCTCTCTCACCTGGCTCTCCTTCACCAGCTATTCTAATTCTTGTACCTGTGTCAACGCCAGCAGGAATAGTTACTGAAATTGTTTTTTGTTTTTTAATGTTTCCAGTCCCAGAACATTTTAGACATGGATTTTTTATACTTGAGCCTTCTCCACCACATGTTGGACAAGGTCTTTCAATAGAAAAGAAACCTTGTTGTGATCGAACCTTACCTGCGCCTCCACATGTAGAACAGGTACTTGGCCCTGATTTATCTGCACTTCCCGTTGCTGCACACGCATCACAACCAACATATGTTGGTATTCTGATTTGTGGTTTCTTTCCTGTAAAAGCCTCATAAAGTGAGATTGACATGTTATAACGAAGATCACTTCCTCTCTGAGGTCCTCTTCTTCTTGATGATTGTCCCCCAAACCCACCACCAAAGAACTCTTCAAAAATATCAGAAAAGCCACCGGCAAAATCTCCAAAGCCTTGCGCTCCTCCCATGCCGCCTTGTCTAAAAGCATCATGACCATATTGATCGTAGGCTGATCTTTTTTCAGAGTCTTTAAGAACTTCGTAAGCAGCTGCTGCTTCTTTGAATTTTCTTTCGGCAGTTTTATCATCCTTGTTACGATCTGGATGATATTTCATAGCTTGTTTTCTATAAGCTTTTTTTATTTCATCTTCGCTGGCATTTCGTTGAACACCTAATATATCATAGAAATCTTTATCAGCCACATCTCCTCCTTATAAAAATTATGGAGCGTTATTCTTTTTTATCTTCGTCTACTTCTTCAAATTCAGCATCTACGACCTTTTCATCTTTTGTATTGTCTGCTGATGGTTCAGCACCAGATGGATCAGGTTGTGGTCCGGCACCTTGAGGATTTTGTTTATAAATTGCTTCACCCATTTTTAGAGATGACTGAACCAGTGCTTCAGTTTTAGATTTTATAGCTTCTAAATCCTCGCCGTCTTTTACTTTCTTGAGCTCTTCAATATCCTCTGTGATTTTGTTTTTATCAGCTTCTGGAATTTTATCACCATGCTCTTTTAAGTTCTTTTCAGTTTCATTAATTAAACTATCGGCATGGTTTCTAGTATCAACAGCTTCTCTTTTCTTTTTATCAGCCTCTGCATTTTCCTCTGCTTCCTTAACCATTTTTTCAATTTCTTCATCAGATAATCCGCCAGAAGCTTGAATCTTAATTTGCTGCTCTTTCCCAGTTGACTTATCTTTGGCCGAAACGTTTACAATACCGTTTGCATCAATATCAAAAGTTACCTCAATTTGTGGCATTCCTCTTGCAGCAGGTGGAATACCTACTAAATCAAACTGACCTAATAATTTGTTATCAGCAGCCATCTCTCTTTCGCCTTGAAAAACTCTAATAGTAACTGCACTCTGATTATCTTCAGCTGTAGAAAATACCTGACTCTTCTTTGTTGGAATAGTTGTGTTTTTATCAATAAGTTTTGTGAATACCCCGCCAAGTGTTTCAATACCAAGTGATAAAGGAGTAACATCAAGCAATAAAACATCTTTTACATCACCTTGTAATACTCCTGCTTGAATAGCAGCTCCCGATGCAACAACTTCATCTGGGTTAACACCTTTATTAGGCTCTTTACCAAAGAAGTTTTTTACTATCTCCGTTACTTTAGGCATTCTCGTCATACCACCAACTAAAATAACATCGTCAATTTCTGCAGCTTGTAATCCAGCATCTTTAAGTGCCATTTCACAAGGTTTTAAACTTTGATTTAAAAGTTCACCTACGATAGCTTCTAATTTTGCTCTCGATAATTTAATCGTTAAATGCTTAGGGCCAGATTGATCAGCTGTTATGAATGGCAAGTTAACTTCTGTTTCAGTTGAGCTTGATAATTCAATTTTTGCTTTCTCCGCAGCCTCTTTAAGACGTTGAAGGGCAAGTTTATCTGAACGTAAATCAATGCCATTATCTTTTTTGAATTCATCAGCAAGATAATCAATAATTTTAAGATCAAAATCTTCACCACCAAGGTGAGTATCACCATTTGTTGATTTAACTTCAAAAACACCGTCACCAATTTCTAAGATAGAAATATCAAATGTACCTCCACCAAGATCATAAACAGCAACTGTCCCTGTTTTCTTTTTATCTAAACCATATGCTAACGCTGCAGCAGTAGGCTCGTTAATTATTCTTAAAACTTCTAGTCCAGCTATTTTTCCAGCATCTTTTGTTGCTTGTCTTTGAGCATCATTAAAATATGCGGGAACTGTTATAACTGCTTGCGTAACAGTATCTCCTAAATACGACTCTGCAGTCTCTTTCATTTTTTGTAAGATAAATGCACTAATTTGACTTGGGCTATATTTGTCTCCACGCGCTTCTACCCAGGCATCACCGTTATCACCCTTTACGATTTTGTAAGGCACTAATCCGCTATCAGACTTAACAGCTTCATCCTCAAATGTTCTTCCGATTAATCTTTTTATGGCAAATAAAGTATTTTCAGAATTAGTTACTGCTTGTCTTTTAGCTGATTGTCCAACAAGTTTTTCTTTTGTGTCGCTGAATGCTACCATAGATGGGGTTGTTCTTCCACCTTCAGAGTTTTCAATTACTTTTGCTTCCTTACCGTCCATTACTGCGACACAGGAGTTTGTAGTACCTAAATCAATACCAATTACTTTTGCCATATTTTTTATCCTCTTTACTTAATTATTTACCAATCAACATTGGCTACTTTAGATATGGGAAAAAAGTTTTAAAATACAAGGATGTTTAGGATTTATATTGAAAAAACAAGCTATTTAGTGCTTTTTATGTGTTTTCTTTACTCTCATTTTCTGAATTACCTTCTTCTTTTTCTTCTTTAGGTTCTTCTGTTTTAGTAACTAGTTTTTTGGAAACCCCAACCATTGCTGCTCTTAGTAATCGGTCATGCATTGTATAACCAGATTGGACTTCCTGGACTACTGTTCCTTCTTCAACATCATTATTTTCAACTTCCATCATTGCCTGATGAAAATTATGGTCAAATTTTTGATTTAAAGTTTCAATTTTTTTGACTCCGTGTTTTTCTAGAGTACTTTTGTATTCTTTAAGCACCATTTTTAAACCATCAATAAGATTTTTAATACTTTCTGGATGATTTTCATCCTCTGGCAAAGCATCTAATGCTCTCTCTAGATTATCTCCCGGTGATAGAATATCTCTTGCTAAATTTATACTGCCAAACTTTATTGTTTCAACTTTTTCTCTTTCAAATCTTTTTCTAAGATTTTCCATTTCAGCAAGTAATCGGATTTTTTCTTCTTTTAGTGTTTCGATTTCCTTTTCTAAATTGTCTTCTTCTGAATTTTCATCTTTGCTTGTCTCTTCTGTATCTATGTTGTTTTGACTATGATTATTATCTTCTTCGTTTTCAATATTCTCAGAATCAGGTTCTTTAATTTCTTCTTTTTGGTTATCTTCTTCTTTTTTCTCAACCATTAATCAATCACCTTTCCAATAATTTTGGATGTATAATCAACAAGAGGAACTATTTTTGAGTAGTTTAATCTTGTCGGCCCAACTACACCTATAGCTCCTATGATTTCTTGTTCATTATTTTTATATGGGGCCATTACCATAGAAAGACCAGAGTGTTTAAACAAAAAATTTTTAGATCCAATAAAAATCTGAACCCCTTTTGCTTTTCCTGCAGTTTCTAAAATGTCTACGAAACTAGATTTTCTCTCAATTTCATCAAAAAGGTTTCGTATTTGATCTAAGTCTTTTGAGACTATTTCATCTTTTAGTAAATTTGATTGACCGTGTAAAAAAATATAAGGATTTTTGCTATTAGGTTGAGCTTCAATAATGCCCTTTTGAATTAATTTTGATGAAATTAATTCTAGCTCATTTTGTGAATTTTTAATTTCTGTTTGAATAATTTTTTTTATTTGAGAGATATTTTTATTTGTAAACTTTGATGTAAGATAGTTTGAAGCCTGTATTAATAATGAACTATTATATTTTCCATTATCTTCAAGGATGCGATTTTCTACTTCACCGTTCTCATAAGCAAGAATAAGCATTAATTGACTTTTATTTAATCTTATAAATTCAACATGTTTTAAGTTTTTTTGAAATTTTGGTGCAATAACTATTCCCGCATAACTTGATAATCCTGAAATAGCCTTAGAAGCAATATCAAGCACTTCTTCATAAGATTTGCCTTTTGTTAAACATTGTTGTTTAATATTTTCTTTATCTATTTTTGAAATTCTTCCAAACTCTAAAAGTCCATCGACAAAAAACCTCATTCCTCTCTCTGTGGGCATTCTTCCAGCTGATCTGTGTGGGGCATATAGAAGCCCTTCTTTTTGTAAATTTGATAAAATAGATCTAATAGATGCTGAGGAAAGATTTAATCCTCCCATCTTCATAATTGTTTCTGATCCTGCGGGAGAACCGGTTTTTAGATACGACTCAACTAATTTTTTAAAAATTAATTTCGATCTATCGTTAATTTGTGCATATAAATTATCAGACATAAGAATTTTATTTAAAAATAATTTTTATCTACTATTATTAAATTTATATGAGAAAAGATAGATCCTTCAATCAAATGCGTGAAATTTCATTTGAGAAAAACGTGAATATTCATGCAGATGGTTCATGCTTAGTAAAATTTGGAAATACACATGTTCTTTGTCTTGCAACAATTGATGAAAAGGTTCCGCACTGGTTAAAGAACACTGGTAAAGGTTGGGTTACAGCAGAATACGGCATGCTACCAAGGTCTACAAACACAAGAATGGATAGAGAGGCAGCAAAAGGAAAACAGTCAGGTAGAACTCAAGAAATACAAAGGTTAATTGGGCGTAGTTTAAGATCTATTGTAGATCTTTCAAACCTTGGAGAGCGTCAAATAAAAATAGACTGTGATGTGATTCAAGCAGATGGCGGTACAAGGACTGCTTCTATTAGTGGGGGTTTTATTTCTTTATATCTGGCGATAGAAAAGTTGAAGAATAATTATAATATTCAAAAACCAATTATAAAAAATTTCATAGGAGCAGTTTCTACAGGAATAGTTGAGAATAAAGCATTATTGGATTTAAATTATCGAGAAGACTCTGATGCTCAAGTAGATGCAAATTTCGTAATTTGTGACTCAAATGAAATTTCTGAAATACAAGTTACTGGTGAAGAATTTTTTTTTAATGATGAACAGTTTGCAGAAATGTTTAATCTTGCAAAAATAGGGGTTAAAGAAATAATATCAAAACAAAAAAAGGCATTAGAATAAATTGAAGCAATTATTATTTTTTTCAAAAAATAAGAATAAAATAATTGAAATTAATAAAATTTTTTACAAATTTAACCTTAAACTTTTATCATTAAATGACATAGGCATAAGTGTTGAGCCAGAAGAAACTGGGCAAACTTTTGAAGAAAATGCAAAAATAAAGTCAGACTATGGATTTAATCAAACTGGTATACCTTGTTTTGCAGATGACTCAGGAATATGTATTGAAAGTTTAAATTGGAGGCCGGGTGTGCTTTCAAAAAGATTTTTAAATAATTTTAAAAGTAAAGAAGATTGTTTTAAAAGAATAATTGATAGCGTTAAAAGCAAAGATAAACAAAGCGCTTACTTTAAAACATCAATAAGCTTAACAATTAAAAGTGATCAAAATATAATATTTAATGGCAGAATTGATGGTAAGATTTCAAGTAAAATAAAAGGCGAGTTTGGTTTTGGATATGATCCAATATTTATTCCAAAAGATTATAAAAAAACATTAGCTGAGTTAAGTACAAATAAAAAAAATGAAATGAGCCATAGGTCTATAGCTACAACAAAATTAATTAACTTTTTATCTAATTAATTACAAAAGATGCACCATTACTTATCTTTAATATATCCAAATCTCTTTCAATTAAATTATTTTTAAAATAAAAATTTCCGTCTACTCCATCAAATCTTTTTTTTGGATTATTTAAAAGCTTTAACAGATCTTCAAATTTATATTCATTTGTATAAATAAAATTGATAAGACCTATCAAATCATAAGGTAGAGTTGAAATTCTTAGGAACTCTTCTTCATAAATTTCCATGTAGTCATTTATTAAATTAATTCTTCTTGTCTCAGGTACTCCCGGAAATATTGCTCCTTGTAATGAAGGTTCGTAGAAAAAAGTTTTATCATCAATTACTCCAGTGCCCATGAATTGAACAATACTTGGATCAATATCATAATAGGGTAACAGTGGGGCAACCTGCAAAAGATTTAAACCATAATCAGCAATTAAAACATGTGTAAAATCATAATCACTTGTTGTTTTAAATCTTTCAAGTTTTTTAAGTCTTTTTTTTGATTTTTCATCTTTTTTGGAAGACAAAATTTGTTTTTGTCTGTTTAGTTCGTACTTCCTAAGCTCATATTTACCTAATTCTTTTATTGCATCCCTTACATTAGAAAGATCGTCTTTGTAGGAGGATCTATTTACTAAGATAGCAGGGCTTTCAAAAATTAAGTTATCAATAAAACTATTTATTAAATATCCATACTCGTTTTCAGGATAAAGAAGCGCTACCCTAGCATCGTTATTTAAATATGAGAGAAGTTGCGAAAGTTCATTTTTTGGAAAAAAATTCAATAAATAAATACAGTCTTTGGCAAGTGAGGGTTTTGACGAGAATGAAAAAAATATTATATTATTTTTACAGTAGCTTTTTAAATGTTTAGTATATTTTGATTGAATTGGCCCTAAGAATATTTTTCCTGGAGAGAGATTATTTTCTATAATTTTTTGTAGATCTTGATTATTTTCAAAAAATTTTATTTCTAAATTTATATCTTTTACAACAAGGTTATAAATACCTAATTCAAAAGTATTTAAAAACTGATTAGTTGTTTTTTTGTCATCATCTTTTGCGAATAAAACAGTAATTGTTTTATCTAATTTAATATTGTTTGAAATAGTTTGTTTTTTATCCTCATTTTTTTTTAAAATTCCTTTTGCCGGCTTTGTAATAACTTGTTCTTTTGTATTTTTGTTCTCTTGAGAATTTATTGGTGGTTGTTTAGATAAATTTACTGGAGTACATGATATTATAAATGTAAATACATATGTGATGAATAAAATAGTAAGGGGTTTGTCAATTGTTGCAACACCAATTGGAAATTTAGATGACATTACGTATAGAGCTGTAACTGTTCTCAAAGAGTGTGATATCATAATATGTGAAAATCCTAAACATTCACTTAAACTACTAAATAAATTGGGCATTAAAAAGAAATTAATTGCCTTACATGATTATAATGAGCATAAAATTATAACTCAGATAAAAAGTTTATTAGAAAATAAAAATTGTGTACTTATTTCAGATGCCGGATCTCCATTAATTTCAGATCCTGGGTATAATCTTGTAAAATACTGCATTGAAAATAATATTAAAATTTCTTCGGTTCCTGGTCCGTCATCTATTATCTCAAGTTTACAATTATCAGGACTACCAATTTCAGAATTTATTTTTTTTGGTTTTTCACCAAAATCTAAAAAAAAAATAGAAGATTTGATTAAACTCATTTCAAAGGAAACCAGGGTTTCTGTTTTTTTTGTCTCAGGTCATAAGTTAGTTACTTTTTTAGAGTGTCTAGAAAATATTTTACCCGATAGATCGATAGCAATATGCAAAGAGCTTACAAAGGTAAACGAATTTGTTTTTAGGGGAATTTCAAAAGAAGTAAAAAACGAAATAATACAAAAGGAAGAGAATTTAAAAGGTGAGTTTGTTGCAATAATTGATAGGCAAACATTAAAAAATCAAGATTTTGACAAAATTAGTTTGTACGAAAATGAACTTAAAAAAATGGCTACAAAATTTTCTTTGACCGACATCGTCGAAATAGTACATAAATTTACAAAAATTAATAAAAATAAGATCTACAAATGTTTGTTAGAATTGAAAAAAAAATAAAAATTTTAATTTCCCTAGCACTTTTAGTTTTTGCATTTGTTAATTATGGGTGTTCACCAGCAAATGTTCTTGCAACTGGTGGAGGAAGCGCGTTGGTTGTAGCTGAAGGCGAAAGATCAATGGGTACTGTAATTGATGATGCTACAATTAAAGTAAATGTTGCAGCAAAATTTCTAAATGCAGAAAACAATCTTTTCGTAAATGTTAATACAAGTGTTTTAGAAGGCAGGGTTTTGTTAACTGGTCTTGTAGATAATCAAGAAATAAGAATAGATGCTGTCCGTCTAGTTTGGGAAGTTGAAGGAGTTACAGAAATTATAAATGAAATAGAGATCGGAAATAGAACAACTTTAAAAGACTATGCCAGTGATTTGTGGATAAATACTCAAGCTAGAGCTGTGGCTGCGAAAACCGTTGGTATAAAAGCACTTACATTTAATTTTGAAACAATACAGGGTAAAATTTATATAGCTGGAATATCTTCTCGTCCTGATCTTCTAGACGAAATGATATCAGCGCTGAGAAGTATTAAAGGTGTTAATGAAATTGTTAATTATGTTATAATTAAAGAATAAAAATAAACTACCTTAGGCGTCCAATTTTTTCTCCTGCTAAAATATGAACATGAAAATGTGGGACTTCTTGTCCACCATCTTCTCCTGAATTTGTAATTATCCGATACCCATCTTTTTCAATATTTAATTTATTAATTACAAACTGAACACTTTTAAAAAAAGATATAATATTTTTATTTTCTGCATTCTTTATAAAATCAGAGAAAGTGCTACAAGTAAACTTGGGTATTCCTAAGATATGTATTTTTGCTTGAGGGCTAATATCATAGAAAAATAAACTAAATTCATCTTCATAAACCTTATCACAAGGTATTTCTTTCCTTAATATTTTAGCAAATATATTATTTTTATCATACATGTTATTTTATTTTCTTTTATCTAACTCTTTGTGAATGTCACTTATGGTAATTTTTTTTGACTTTAATAAAACAAGAAGGTGATAGATAACATCAACGGCTTCTTCTATTGTTCTTTTCTTTGATCCTTTTAAAAAATCTATAATTAATTCTGATGCTTCTTCTCCAAATTTTTGAGCAATTTTTTTTGGTCCCAATTTCAATAATTTATTGGTATATGAGTTTTTTTTTCTTGTTTTAACTCTTTGATTTATAATTTCATTTAAATCTTCAATTTTCATAAAACCTAATCTCTAATATTAATATTTTTTTCTTTTAAGTATGTCTTTACTTCTTTAATGCTAATTTCATTAAAATGAAAGACTGAGGCAGCTAATAAAGCGTCTGCCTTACCCTTAATTACACCATCATAAAAATGGTCTAGATTTCCAACACCTCCACTAGCTATAAGTGGTATTTTTAAAAATTCTGATACTTTACTTAATAATTCATTATCAAAACCTGATTTTGTTCCATCTTTATCCATTGAAGTTAGAAGAATTTCACCGGCACCAAGATTTTGAACTTTTTCAATCCAGTTTAACGCTAGTAAGTCAGTTTTTTTAGTTCCTCCATGAGAATAAACAAACCAATCATTTTTGTGTTTTTTTGCATCAACTGCCACAACGATGCATTGGTTCCCAAAATATTCCGAAGCTTCTTTAATAATATTAGGATTTTTAATTGCCGCCGAGTTTATAGACACTTTGTCAGCGCCGGCTTTGAGTAAGGCCTTTATATTTTCTATTGATGAAATTCCACCACCAACTGTAAGAGGAATAAAAACCTCATTTGCAGTCTTTCTTACTACATTTACCATTGTGTCTCTATTTTCTAATGATGCACTAATATCTAAGAAACATATTTCATCAGCCCCATTATCTGAATAATGTTTTGCCTGTTCGACAGGATCTCCTGCATCGATTAAATTTAAAAAATTGATTCCCTTTACTACTCTTCCATCTTTAACATCTAAGCATGGGATTATTCTTATTTTTACCATTTTAATTTAGAATTTTTTGCGCTTCTGCTAAATCAATCTTTCCTTCGTAAAAAGATTTTCCTGAGATTATTCCTTCGATATTTTTAAATTTAAGTTTTTTTAGATTTATTAGATCAGAGTAATTTGTTAACCCACCTGCAATAATGATTTTTTTATCAAACTTTTTAATTAGGTTTATTTTTTTCAGAAAATTACTAACAAAATCTAAATTTAAACCTTTTAACATTCCATCATTTTGGATATCTGTAATTACATATCCTTTAATTTTAGAGTTAGAATAAATATCAAGGATATCTTGTATTTTCTTTCCTGAGTTTTCATCCCAACCTTTTATCATTATATTATCTTCAAGAATATCTAATGATATATATACTTTATCCGCATACTTATTTGATAAAATTATAACATCATTTGGTTTTTCAACAGACATTGACCCAATGATCAAATTATTTATTCCAACATCAAAATATTTTTTTGCTAAATCTAAGTTTCTTACCCCGCCTCCTAATTGGATTGGTATTGAAATTGATTTTCTAATTTTCTTTATTGTTTCAAAATTAACATTTGATCTACCAAATGCAGCATCTATGTCAATCAAGTGTAATTTTTTACAACCGATTTGCTCAAAGTAGATAGCTTGTTTTTCTGGGTCTTCATTGTAAACAACACTGGAGCTATCTTTACCTTTAGAAAGTCTAACACATTTGTTATCTTTTAAATCAATGGCTGGGATAATTTGCACTACAAATTTTTATAGTAATAATAACCTTTAATAAAGCTTCCGTTTATATAAGCATAATATGGGTTTTCACCCCACTTGGTATAATTTTTACTTGTAAAAAGTTTTATTGCTGCATCTTGTGTTTCTCTTACAGCTAACTGTAAAGATTTAATATTGTCTTCTTTTGAAATTTTTTCAGTATAATCAATCATTGTTTTAGCCAAACCATAGCCTCTGGCCCATGGGGCAACAAATTGTCTTCTTATGCGTGCAATATTTTTCCTAGACTCAATATTAGGAGCCTCATAAGCTAGTTGCAGAGTTCCAGCTATAACGCCATTAAGTCTGCCTACAATAAGTTTTATATATTTATCATTGGTTCTTTTTGTCCAATAATCTATTAAAATATCTCTCGTCGGAACTCTTAACCAACCGAACCCCCCTCCAGCTTTAATCGCTTGTTCAGTGATATTACAAAGATCTGCTAAATCTACTTCTGTAAGTGTATCAATATTATCGACTGATATATTAATTTTTTCTTTTAATTGTGTAGACATATTCATATTCTAATAAATTCTTTCAGTAAGTTTAATCCTTGGGAGGAACTTTTTTCAGGATGAAACTGGACGCCATATATATTTTCTTTTCCAACAATTGAAGCAAAATTTGTTCCGTACTTAGTTTCTGCCAAAATATTGTCTCTATCAGCACAATTGAAATAATAAGAGTGAACAAAGTAATAATCATTTTTAGTTGCGATTAGGTTATTGTATTTTGAGCTTGTTGGTATTGCCAAATTCCACCCCATATGAGGAAGTTTTAAATTATGTCCGTGTAATAGTTTAATTTGGCCATCTATCCAACCTAAGCCATCATGAACTCCATTTTCTTCACTCGTGTTGGCTAACATTTGCATACCAACACAAATCCCCAAAAATGGTCTCTTTTTTATTAATGCAAACTCATTGAGCTCATCAATCAAACCATCAGTTTTTTTTAAACCATTCATGCATGTAGAAAAGGCTCCTTGTCCAGGTAATACAATATGGGTTGAGTCCTTTACATCATTAAGTTTTTTTGAAATTAAAACTTCAGCGTCAATGTCGTTTGCTTTTGCTATTTTAATAAAAGATTTTTGTGCAGACAAAACATTGCCTGAGCCGTAATCAACAATAGTGATCTTTTTCATTAAAAATTAAAGAGTGCCTTTTGATGATGGTATATTATCTTTTCTTCTATTATCTATTTCGATAGCAAATCTTAAACTTTTAGCAAACGCTTTAAAGCATGATTCAATGATATGGTGATTGTTTTTTCCATAGAGATTTTCAACATGCAAATTACATTTTGATTCATTTGAAAAAGCTTTAAAAAATTCATGGAATAATTCTGTATCCATTTCGCCAATTTTTTTTAAACCAAGATTAACATTCCACACAAGCTCGGGCCTTCCACTTAAATCAATTACACATCTTGATAAGCATTCATCCATTGGAACATATGAAAAGCCATACCTATTTATTCCTTTCTTATCATTTAACGCTTTGTTTATAGCTAAAGCAATTGCGTAAGCTGTGTCTTCAACTGAATGGTGAAGATCAACATTGGTATCTCCTTCACATTTTAAATCTAAATCTATGAGGCTGTGATGGGATAATAATTCCAACATATGATCAAAAAAACCAATTTGAGTTGAAATTTTAGATTGACCAGTGCCATCTAAGTTAACTTCACAGCTTATCTTGGTTTCTTTAGTGTTTCTTTCAACTTTCCCTAATCGCATTTTTGCCTAATATCAGTGAAATATGATTTATTCTAGGTAAATTACTTGATAAAAATAATTAAATAGCCATCTTAAGATCTAATGGGAAAAAACATTATAAAATCAACAACTATTGTAGGAATTAGAAAAGACAATCTTGTCGTTATTGCAGGTGATGGTCAGGCTAGTCTTGGTAATACCGTAATGAAATCAAATGTTAAAAAAATTAGAAGACTTGGTGCTGATGAAACCGTTATTTCTGGTTTTGCAGGATCTACTGCAGATGCGTTCGCTTTATTTGAAAGATTAGAGGGGAAATTAGATCAATATAAGAACCAACTTAAAAGGGCGTGTGTAGAGCTTGCTAAAGATTGGAGAACAGATAGATATCTAAGAAGATTAGAGGCAATGATGATAGTTGCTGACAAAGAAGTGAGTCTATTATTGTCTGGAACCGGAGATGTTATTGAATCAGATGATGGAATATTAGCAATAGGATCAGGGGGTCCTTATGCAAATAGCGCTGCAAAAGCACTAATGAAAAATACAAAAATGAATGCAAAAGAAATTGCTGAAGAATCACTTAATATTGCTGCAGATATTTGTATTTATACAAATCATAACATAATTTCTGAAACTATAGAGCTTTAAAGTGGAGTCCAGTTTTAGCCCAAGAGAAATTGTTTCTGAGTTAGATAAGTTTATCATTGGTCAAAACAAAGCTAAAAGAGCTGTTGCTGTAGCTTTAAGAAACAGGTGGAGGAGGAAACAGCTTGATGACTCTTTAAAAGACGAAATTGTACCAAAGAATATTTTAATGGTTGGTCCTACTGGTTGTGGAAAGACAGAAATTTCAAGAAGGCTTGCTAAATTAGCAAATGCACCTTTTGTAAAAGTTGAAGCAACGAAATTTACAGAAGTTGGTTATGTTGGAAGAGATGTTGAGCAAATTATAAGAGATCTAGTTGAAATTAGTATTACAAAAACAAAAATACAAATGGGCCAAGAAGTAAAAGCAAAGGCAGAAAAAAATGCAGAAGAAAGAATATTAGATGTTTTAGTTTCTAAAAGCTCTACTCCTGCCACTCGCGATAATTTTAGAAAAAAACTTAGATCAGGTGAGTTGAATGATAATGAGGTTGAAATTCCAGTTTCAGCTAATGCAAATTTAAGTTTACCAACTATGGACATACCAGGAATGCCTGGCTCACAAATGGGTATGATTAATTTAGGAGATGTATTTGGAAAAGGTTTTGGGAATCAAAAAAAAATGAAAAAAATGAGCGTTAAAGATTCTCACGCTTATTTATTAACAGAAGAGACTGAAAAACTTTTAGATAAAGATAAAATAAACTCAAGGGCTCTTGAAGATGTTGAGCAAAACGGAATTGTTTTCATAGATGAAATAGATAAGATCACATCTAGAGCTGAGAGAAGTGGTGCAGATGTTTCAAGAGAGGGCGTTCAAAGAGATTTATTACCACTAATAGAAGGAACAGCTGTTACAACTAAATATGGTGTAATCAAAACAGACTATATTTTATTTATAGCCTCAGGTGCTTTTCATTTATCAAAACCATCAGATATGCTGCCAGAACTTCAAGGAAGATTACCAATAAGAGTTGAGCTTGACAGTTTAAGTAAAAAAGATTTCAAACTTATTCTAACAGAAACACAAAATAGTTTGATTAAACAATATCAAGGACTTCTTGGAACAGAAAAAGTGGATTTAAAATTTGAAGAAGATGGGATCGACTCAATAGCATCTCTATCAACTGAAATTAATCAAAATGTTGAAAATATAGGAGCTAGAAGATTGCACACAGTTATGGAAAAGTTATTAGAGGAGGTAAGTTATACTGCCTCAGATATTGGGCCTACAGAAATTATAATTAATAAAGAATATGTTGAAAACAACTTAGGAGAACTTATTAAAAGTCAGGACTTATCTAAGTTTATATTGTAAAGCTCATTAAATTTTTTAATAAGTATAAAATGGGTATTTTAAATAAAATCAAATATGAATTACTTATTTTACTTTTACTTACCGTAAGTATATTTTTTTCATTTGATACAGACTTTTGGTTTTATAATTATTTTCTTGACATTAATAAAAGTTTTAACGGTGTTTTTCTTAAAGAATTTTTTATAAACATAACAAAGTTAGGGAGTTCATCTTGGTATTTTACTATTTCATTTATTGGATTTATAGTTTTCTACCTAAACAACAAACTTCAAATAATTGAATTTAAAAAATCAAATAAGTTAGTCAATTTTTTTATTTCGTCTTTTTTTTATATTTTAATAGTTGGAATTATTACTCAAATTTTAAAACATATTATAGGAAGGCCGAGACCAAATTACACTGATTTTGAAAATACTTTTGAGTTTAATTATTTTACTTTTGAGTCAGGCTTTCACTCTTTTCCTTCCGGCCACTCTTCAACAATTTTCATTGTTTGTTTTATTATGATTGCTGCTTTTCCAAAATTAAAATATTTTTTTTACATCTTAGCAACAATTGTTGCTCTAAGTAGAGTTGTGGTAGGGGCACACTTTTTTACTGATATAGTTGCAGGGGCAGTATTGGCACTTATATTATTTAAGGTTTTAAATATTTTATTTGAAAAAAAATTTAATCACTATAAATTTTCAAATTTGCTTTCTGACAAAAATTCAGAAATTTATTATTATATTTTATTTTTGTTTATTAGCTGCCTGTTTATTACTGCATCGCCTTCTTTAGACTTATATATTTCATCGTTGTTTTATCTTGGAGACTCTCAGTTTCTAGTTAATGCCCATTATTATATCTCAATATTTTTTAGAGAAGTTTTGCTACCTTTTATTCTTCTTTACATATTGGTTTTACCTGTTGTTGGTCGCTTCACTAAAATTGATAAGATTTTTTTTAATTATAAATTTTCTATCAAAGAAATATTTTTATTGTGGGGATCTCAGGTTATAATTGTTTTAATATTTGTAAACCTTGTTCTAAAGAAATTTTGGGGTAGGGCGAGACCAAATGATATATTAGAATTAGGTGGCAAAGAAATTTTTTCACCCTGGTATGAAATGAGTAACGCATGTTTAACTAATTGTTCTTTTGTTTCGGGTGATGCGTCAGTTGGATTTTCAATTATAACTTTATATTTAATTACAAAAAAAATAATTTTTTTATATGCAAGTATTATTTTTGGCTTTTTATTGGGGTTAATTCGAATATTGGCGGGTGGTCATTTTTTAAGTGATATTTTTTTTGCTGGCTTTTTTATTATTATTTTAAATATAATTTTATTTGAATTGTATAAAAAATACTATGCTAAATAAAATTCTACTGCCATCAGCTATTATTTTACTTTTATTAAAGATTGCTGCCTTAAATTTTACTACTTTTAATTTGTTTGGTGATGAAGCACAGTATTGGTTGTGGTCTAAAAATATTGACTTTGGTTATTTTTCAAAACCCCCTTTTTTGTCCTGGATAATAAGAGTTTACACGGAAATATTAGGTAGTAGTTTTGTTTCATTAAAACTTCTCCCATCACTTGTTTATTTATTAATTGCTTGGAGTATTTATGGTCTTTTAATTAATGCCGGATTAAATAAAAAAGACTCATTTGCAGGTTGTTTAATTTTTTTATTTATACCTGCTGTTTCTTTTTCATCTTTTATAATTAGTACTGATCTTTTTTTATTACTATTTTGGACACTTTCACTCAATCAATTAATTAAAATTAATATTGAACAAAGTTTAAAAAATTTCATATTATTAGGCATTTTTCTAGGTCTGGGGTTTCTATCAAAATATGCAGTTATATATTTTATAATTTGTTTATTTATCTTTATTTTACTTGATCAAAGATTTAGAAGGTTTTTTTTGGACAATTTATCAGGCTTTGGTCTAACCTTTTTATCTATGTTTATAATTATTGTGCCAAATATTATTTGGAACTTTAATAATGATTGGATAACCCTTCAACATACCTCGGATAACGCAAATTTTGCAAATATTGAAATAGATTTTATTAGAGGTCTAGAATTTTTATTAATTCAAGTTTTAATGTTAGGCCCATTCATAGTTTTGGGTGGATTGATTGGATTTAAAAAAAGGGACTATATTCAAAAAATTTTTCTAATTTTTTCTATCCCTATAATACTAATTGTTTTGGTTGAAGCCATTATTGTCAGAGCTAATGCAAATTGGGCTGCTCCAGCTTTAATTTCTTTGTTTTCTCTTTTGTATATTAGAATTAATAATTCTTTTTTAAAGATAGCTAATTTCATATTTAATTTTACTGTCTGTTTTGTTCTTTTTGTCATGATTGGAATGAGCTATCCCTCTAAAATTTTTGACCGAATAAGCGGTATAAATGATTATGCTCTAAAAATTTACGGCAATTCATCAAATGGTGTTATAAAAAATGTAGTGGTTTCCGATCGACTTTTGTTTTCAAGCCTTAATTTTGAATTAAGAGATAAGGATATTAATTTCTATATGCCACATAGAGAAGGAGATAAAATAACAAACCACTTTAAAATAGTGTCTCCTCTTAAAAAAAATATAAATGAAAACTTTACCTTAATTGGGAGCCCCTCAGATATTAATTATTTAGAGAATGAATATAAGGTGTTAAAAATAAATTCACCTGATCAGAAATTTACAAAAAGAAAGCTTGATGTTTACGAGGTTGTGTTTGAATAAATTTCTAATATTTTTTATTATATTTGTAATTAATACATCCTATGCAAATAATTTTAGTGCAGAATATAAGGTCAGCACAACAGGAATTAAAATTGGTAATTTTAGTTGGTCATTAAAGATTAATGATAATATTTATCAAACAGAAATTAATTTGAAAAATTCTGGCATCTTTTCACCTTTATATAAATTTGAAGGAAGCTATCTTTCAACTGGGGTTATTGAAAACAATATATTTAAGACTCAGAATTATAAACAGTTTTGGAAAACTAAGAAGAAAACAAAAATAGTTAAAATGTCTTTTGATGATTATTTAGTTGAATTAAAACAAGAGCCCATAGAAGAAGAAATAGCTAGAGTAGATCTAAAAGACTTATATTTATATTTTGACCCAATCACCTCTTTTATAAATATTTTAAATGGAGAAAATGAGGCAAAAACAATTGATGGGAGAAGAATTTACACACTTAAACAAAACGAAAGTGAGGATGGAAATATAATTTTAGAAATTGAAGACTATGTAAATATTTGGGCTGACCATAAAAGAAATGATTTAAAAAAAATTGAATTTTTAGTTAAAGATGATTTACTTCCATATGAAATTTTTATTCATTTCAAAAAAAGGGTGTTTAAGTTAGAAAGAATTTAAAACTTTTTTTTTCTTAAATAGACAAAAAGAGCTCCGTCACCCCCATATTCAAAACCCGCATCTTGATATGTTAAGATATATTTCTTAAGATCGTCTTCGTTTATCCAATTTATAATTGAGTTTTTAATCTTTCCATAGAAAAGTTTGGGGTTTGTGTCTTGCTCATTTTCAATTTTTTTATGAACACCCTTTCCAGTAATTATGAGCAAACATCTTTTATTCTTGCTATAATTTTTTTTAACCTCACTTATAAATTTTTCATGTGCTTCGACTAAACCGTACCCGTGAAGATCAATTCTTCTATCTATATTAATTTTTCCCCGCTTAAGCTCCTTGTTAACCTCACCAAATGATAGTTTAAACTCTGAACTACTAACTTTATATTCAGTTATTGTTTTTTTGCTGGTATTTTTAGTATTTGTTTTTTTGTCTAATTTTATATTTTTTTTATTTGTTGTTTTCGTTTTAACTATTGAGGCATCTTTTTTAAAAGGCTTTACGCCCTTCATGTTTTTTAGAAAAAAATCCTCTTCCATTATTTTTTTGTATAGTTTTTAATTAAATTCTTTACTCTTTCAGGTGTTTGTAAATACCATAAGCTGTCTAACATCTCTAGTGATGCCATAAATTTTTGTTTTTTGTTAAGAAAATAAAGCATTTTTTTAAATTTTGAGACGCCTTTTGCTCCAAGTTGAAAGAGCATTTCTATTAATAATTCTTTCTCTAGAGATGTATGACCTTTTTTAAAAAATCTTTTTTTGTATTGTTCGTGTGCTTTTATAAAATCTATCTCAAACAACTCTTCAAAATGTTTTTTTTTAAATTTTTTAATATAATATTTATTTTCTTTTTCTGTAATGAGATGACCATAGCCGATAGTGTAAAATCCTAATTGGTCTTGATAGGGCTTGTCAGAATAGCCCTCATTTTTTTTAATTCGGTCTTTAAGCTCTTTAAAGGACAAATATTAAGTTTGAGTTAATATCCATATAGGACTAGAAGAATTTACTGGTTTTTCAAAAGTCCAAGTGTCTTTATTTTTAACAATAGAACCCTCATCATTATTTAACATCTGTTCACTAATAAAATTGACTGATATTGATATTGTATCATTTTCTACTTTCGCATCTGCGATGCCCTCTACAATAAGTGAATAAAATTGTGATTCTGGATTGTTTGTTTTTTCATCAATAGCTTTTTCAAAAGCAGCATAAACATCTTTAGACACAAGATTTTTCAGTGTTTTTTTATCTCCATTGTTGAAAGATGAAATTATAATTTCAAAAGCTTTTTTGGCACCATCAAGAAACTCTCTGTGATTAAAATTATTTACTTTTTTATATACAGCTTCAAGCTTTGTCTCGTTATCCATTAGTGATGGTATTGCTTGAACATCTTCTTGTTTTTTGGTTTCTTGAGGTTTTGGCTCTGAAATATTTTTTTGAAATCCTGTTCTTTTCCCTAGAACACTCCTCAATCTATAAATGATAAATCCAGCAATAGCTGCAAAGATAAGAATATCAAAAAACTGAAGGTCGCCGTAAATCATTTAATTTTAATATAATAACTTTTTTAAATATTAATAGTTAAATTTTTTCCAGAGGGGGTTTTTTAGTTTTTTTAACATTTCTTTATGGGCAAGATAATCTTCTTTATTAACTTCTATTATTTTAGTTTTTGTTTCGTTTTTGTTGTTAATTTCAGTGTTTTTTTCATTAATATTTGAATTCAGCTCCATAGAAAATTGCTTACCTCCTCTTAACTCTAAATAAACTGCGGCTAAAAGTTGGGAATCAAGTAAGGCTCCGTGAAATGATCTGTCTGATAAATCAATGTTAAATCTTCTACACAAATAGTCGAGGTTAGCTATTCTTGTATTAAGAACCTCTCTTGCAAGAGAAACTGTATCAACTACAGGATTATCTAAATGAGGTAATCCCAAGATTGACAACTCATTATTTATAAAACCCAAATCAAATGATGCATTATGGATTATCAATGTGTCGTTTTTCAAAAAATTTAAGAGCCCCCTATGGTTTTCTTCAAATGGTTTTTGTTGATTGAGAAAATCATCTGAAAGGCCCACAATATTTTTTGCCCCCTCACTTATACTTCTGTCTGGTTTGCAATAAAATTGGAGTGTGTTTCCTGTAGGAACATAGTTTTTGAGTTCCACACAACCAACTTCTATTATTCTGTCACCAGTCCTATAATCAAGGCCTGTAGTTTCTGTATCAATTACTACTTCTCTCATTATTTTAACTAAAGTTTACTTATTAGCTTATTAATCTTAATTTTATAATCCTTTAATGTCGAGTTGTTATAAATAACATAATCAGATTTCTTTTTTCTTATGATGTCTGATGTTTGAGATCGAATTATGTTCTTAAATTGGCTTTCAGTCATTTTTCTTGTTTTTTTTAATCTTTTTAATCTTTCTCGTTTGGAGGCTATTATCGATATTACTTTGTTGAAACGTTTCTCTAAATTGTTTTCAAACAATAGTGGTATATCAATAAATATTAATCTGGTTTTTTTTTGTTTTTCTTGTTTTATAAAATCAGACCTCTTTTTTCTAACTATTTTAAATATGTATAACTCAAGCTTTTTTCTTATCTGTTTATTTTCAAAAATAATCTTTGATATAATTTTTTTATCTATGTTTTTTTTTGAAATGGACTTGGACAAACCTATGTTACGTAAATAAGTAATAAATTTTTTTTCAGGGTTTTTGTATATTTTGGCCACCTGCTCATCAGAGCTGTGAATTTTAAAACCTTTTTCTTTTAATTTACTACAAAAGGTTGATTTACCCGATCCTATGCCGCCTGTTATTGCTATAGTTTTTGTCATTAAATTTTTTTATAAATAGCGTTAAGCATTTTTTCATCTACAGATGGGTTTTTGCCAAACCACATTTTAAAACACGGTTTGGCCTGTTCTATCAACATTGATATTCCATAAATCTTTTTATTCTTAGGAAACTGTTTGAGAAATGGGGTGTTTTTTGGACTGTAAACAATGTCACTTACAATTGTGGATTTGGTAATAAGTTTTAAATGTTTTTTCAACATAGGGTTTATTGGTGTAGTATTAATTATTAAAAAAACTCCTTCAAGGTGTGTTTCAAGATCATTATATTTTTTTGTATACTCAGTGTTTTTTGAATATTTAATTTTTTTCTTAGATCTGTTGAAAATTAAAATATCCTTAAACCCCCTCTTCTTTAATACATAGTGAATAGCGTGTGATGCACCTCCATAGCCCAAAATAATAACTTTCCTATTTTTAGTTTGTTTTATATTTGGTAGGGTTTTGTAATATCCTGTCCAATCAGTATTCGTTCCATTTATGGTTTTTTTATTTGTTACACAATTTACCGCACCAATTTTTTTTGCATGAGTATCTATTTTGCCAAGATGTTTTATAATTTTGTTTTTAAATGGAATGGTAACATTGAGACCAAGTGTATCTTTTTTTTCCAAAACATCTTTTATTTTATTATGAAAGTTTTTTTCTGTAAGCTCTAAATACCCATAGCTTGCTTTAATGTTGTATTTTTTAAACCAATAATTAAATATTGTTGGCGAAAGACTTTTAGATGCTTTGTTTCCAACTACGTAAAGCTTTTTCATTTTTTTGAATATAAATAATCTAGTAAATTAAATAAAGGTAATCCCATAACATTAAAATAATCTCCTTTTATGCTCTCAATAATATTTGGCCCTAAACTTTCTATTTGATAACACCCCACAGAGCTTAGTATTTGTTTACCTGTTTTTTTTAGATATATATTTATTTCGCTGTTATTAAGTTTTCTTATTTTAACATGAGTTTTTTCGTAATTTTCCCAAACCTTAGATCCATTTAAACAAATAGTTAGTCCAGATACTATTAGGTGTGTCTTTCCTGATAAAGACCTGATTTTTTTTTTGGCTTTTTCAATAGAATTTACTTTATCTAAAATTTTTCCATTGTGATAAATGACGGTATCACAGCCTAAAACAATTTTATTGGCATATGGTTTTTGTCTACTTACACTTTTAGCTTTTTCATAAGAAAGTTTTTTTGCAAAAATCTCAGGCTTTGTTTTTCTATTAATGGTCTTTTTAATATCCTCTTCGTTGCAATTTGGTTTTTTTTGTGTGAAATTTAACCCTGCATTTTTTAATATTTTGTATCTAGATTTGCTTGAACTGGCTAATATAAATTTTTGGTGCATAAGTATGTTAATAAAAATTATAGTTATAAACAGTATTAAATATAATTTGAATTTAAGAAATAGTTCTTTTGTTTTAAAAATGTGTTGTTAACAACTTAATAACTTATCTTAATATTATAGGGGGGGTGTTAATATATTTATTATACAAAACTAATAACAAGTTATTAGAAATTTATTAAATTGCTAATTATTTAAAAATAATAATTTTTTTTCAATATTCTTTAAATTAACATGTTTGTTAAGATTGTTATTCATATGTTGGTAAATAAAGAATGATGTAATGATAAAGCACTAATTAAGCTTTTTAACCTTACAACTAATACAACAATTAAATAAATAAATTATATATTTATTATTATTTTGACATTAACTTCAATTTTGATTATTAAAATATTTCATTTCTAAACTACCCCAACAACATTATGAATTTACAGGAATTAAAAGGAAAAGAACCCCAAGAGCTTTTAAAACAAGCAGACAAACTTGGTATAGAAAACCCTTCTTCTCTTAGAAAGCAAGATTTGATGTTTGCAATTTTAAAAA
Source organism: uncultured Alphaproteobacteria bacterium (assembly GCA_902615845.1). Taxonomy (GTDB): domain Bacteria; phylum Pseudomonadota; class Alphaproteobacteria; order HIMB59; genus CACPNW01. The sequence continues at coordinate 13,022 of CACMQS010000005.1, read as the reverse complement.
CAATTGCTGAAGAGGGTGAAATTATAACTGGTTTAGGGGTGATTGAAATCATGCAAGATGGTTTTGGTTTTTTAAGGTCTTCAGAATCAAATTATCTTCCAGGACCAGATGATATCTATATTTCTCCATCTCAAATTAAAAAATTTAGCTTAAGAACAGGTGATAGTGTTGAGGGTGAAATTAGATCTCCAAAGCAAGGCGAAAGATATTTTGCTATAACTAAAATTAACAAAATAAATGGTCAAGAAACTGATTTAGTTAAGAACAGGGTAAACTTTGAAGATTTAACACCATTGTATCCCGAAGCAAGATTCAAACTTGAACAAGAAAAACCTATGCCTGATAATACAGAAAGAATAATTGATATTATTGCACCTCTTGGAAAAGGACAAAGACAATTAATCGTTGCACAACCTTTCACGGGTAAAACAATAATTATGCAAAAAATTGCTAATGCTATAACTGCTAATAGCCCAGACGCTAAACTGATTGTTTTGTTAATTGATGAAAGACCAGAAGAAGTTACTGATATGCAAAGATCAGTTAAGGGCGAGGTAATTAGTTCAACCTTTGATGAACCTGCATCTCGTCATGTTCAGGTTGCTGAGATGGTAATTGAAAAAGCTAAAAGACTGGTTGAATATAAACATGATGTTGTAATCCTTCTTGATTCAATCACCAGGCTTGGAAGAGCTTACAATACTGTTGTACCCTCTAGTGGGAAAGTATTAACAGGTGGTGTTGATGCGAATGCATTACAAAGACCAAAAAGATTTTTTGGGGCTGCAAGGAATGTAGAAAAAGGCGGATCACTTACAATTATTGCCACTGCTTTAATAGATACAGGAAGCAGAATGGATGAAGTTATATTTGAGGAATTTAAAGGTACTGGTAATAGTGAAATGGTTCTAGATAGAAAACTAAGTCAAAAAAGAACTTATCCAGCTTTTGATATTGGTAAGTCAGGAACAAGAAAAGAAGAATTATTGCTTGATAAAGACGAGCTTGGGAAAATCTTTATTTTAAGAAAAATACTAGCTCCAATGGGAAGCACAGAAGCTATGGAGTTCTTGTTAGATAAAATGAAAAATACAAAAACTAACAACGAATTTTTCCAAAGCATGGGAACTAAATAAATATAAATTTTTTTATAATCTTTCTTATTTACTTAATATCATCTTGGGTTTAATCCCCATAAAATGAAACCTTCTAAAGAGATAATTTTTGCTCTTGCTACGCAAAGAGGTAAATCTGGTATAGCCGTTTTTAGAGTTTCAGGAAAAGGCTCTCATAAACTTATAAAATCAATATCTTTTAAAAAAAAATTTAAAACAAACTATGCAACATTAAATAATTTATTAGATGGAAAAAGCGTTATAGATCAAACGCTAACAACTTTTTTTAAATCACCAAAAAGCTATACAGGTGAGGATATGGTGGAAATATCTTGTCATGGAAGTATTTCTGTAATTAACAAAATAACTAAAACCCTGTTAAAAAAACAGATCAGACTTGCTGAGCCTGGAGAGTTTACCAAAAGAGCTTTAATGAATGATAAGCTTAGTGTTTTAGAGGCTGAAACAATTAATGATTTAGTTAATGCAGAAACTGAAAATCAAAGAAAAATAGCCATTGGTAATTTAAGAGGAAATTTAGATAAATTAGTTAACGAAATATCAAATAAACAAAAAAAACTTCTAGCAGATATAGAAGCTATAATTGATTTTGCTGATGAAGACCTTCCTAAAGAAATATATAGAAACATAAGTGAACAAAATAAGAACATATATAAACAAATTGAAAATATTATCGAAAGGTCAGCTTTATCTAGACAAATTTATGACGGTTTTACAATAACTATTATTGGAAAGCCAAATACAGGAAAATCTTCTTTTATTAATTATATTAATAACAAGGAGGTTTCTATTGTAACTAATATACCAGGAACTACGACAGATTTAGTAAGCTCCACACTAGATATACAAGGAGATAAATACACATTTATTGATACAGCTGGAATAAGAAAATATAATAATTTAATTGAAAAAATAGGTATTGAAAGATCTTTAGAAAGCGCTGAAAAGTCTGATTTAAATATAGTTTTTCTCAAAAATAACGAAAAGAAAAACTATAGTAAAATCAAATCAAAAATATTTGTTAAATCAAAATATGACACTAATAAAAAGAAAATTAGCGGGGTACATAGTATTTCATCAGTATCTGGTTATGGAATTGAGCCTCTAATTAAAACCATATCATCAAAATTAAAGAAAAAACCAACTTCTGGACCAGTATTTTCACGTGAAAGACATATTGAGGGCTTAAATAAATCCCTTGTATTGCTTAAAGGTTTAGATTTAAAAGAAATGGATATTGCTGCTGAAAATGTTAGAAGATCAATTATGTATATTGATGGAATTAATCAGAAATTTGATATTGAGAAAATTTTAGATATAATATTTAGTGATTTTTGTATAGGTAAGTAATTTCACGTGAAAAGAGACATGGACAATAAATTTGATGTAATTGTAATTGGTGGGGGGCATGCGGGTGTAGAAGCAGCATGTTCATCTGCAAGAACCGGATCAAAAACAGCCTTAATTACTCATAAAGTTGATAAAATAGGAGAAATGTCATGCAACCCTGCAATTGGAGGCCTAGGAAAAGGACACCTTGTAAAGGAAATAGATGCTTTAGATGGAATTATGGCCAGAGCTACAGACAGATCCTGTATACAATTTAGAATGTTAAACTCCAGCAGAGGTGCTGCTGTAAGAGGTCCAAGGGCACAAACAGACCGTATTTTATATAAAATTGCCATAAATAAGCTTATATCTGAGCAGAAAAATCTTCAAATTATTGAGGGGTCAGTAGAAGATTTAATTGTTTTAAATAATAAGGTAAATGGTGTTGTTTTAGGTGATAACAAAAAGATATCATCAAAATCTGTGGTTTTAACTACAGGCACTTTCTTACAAGGGTTAATAAGAATAGGATCTGAGAAGCAAGAAGCCGGAAGAGTTGGTGATAAGCCTTCAATAAAGCTTGCAAAAAGGCTTAAACAACTAAAGTTTTCAATAGGCAGATTGAAAACAGGAACCCCCCCAAGATTACTTAAAAAAACTATAAATTTCAATGACTTAGATGAGCAACACCCAGATAAAAAGCCTGTTCCCTTTTCTTTTATCAACAGAGATATCCACATTCCTCAAATATCTTGTTTTATTACTCATACTAATAAAAATACTCATAAAATAATCGCTCAGAACCTGAACCTATCACCAATCTATTCAGGAGAAATACAATCAATGGGAGCTAGGTATTGTCCATCTATTGAAGATAAAATTCATAAATTCAAAAATAAGTCATCACATCAGATATTTCTTGAGCCAGAAGGATTAGATAGTGATTTAATATATCCAAACGGAATATCTTCCTCACTTCCAACCGAAATTCAAGAGCAATTTGTTAAAACAATTAAAGGTTTAGAGAATGTTACAATTACACAACCCGCTTATGCAATTGAATATGATTTTGTTGATCCACAAGAACTAACACATACACTTGAAACAAAAAAAATTAAAAATTTATTTTTTGCAGGACAAATAAATGGAACAACTGGATATGAAGAAGCAGCTGCACAAGGTATAATGGCCGGGATAAATGCATCACTTAAAGCTACATCTAATAAAGAATTTATAATAGCCAGGTCCTCTGGATATATAGGAGTTTTGATAGATGATTTGGTTACAAAGGGCACAAAAGAGCCATATAGAATGTTTACATCAAGGTCTGAATACAGACTTTTACTTCGAGCTGATAATGCAGATTTAAGACTTACACCTCTTGGAATTGATATAGGTTGTGTTGATATAGACAGGCAAAGAGAATTTGAAAAAAAATCCAGAAGGATCAAAGAGGGGTTTAAGTTAGTTAAAAATCACAAATTCTCACCAGACGCACTTCTAAAAAAAGGGATAAAAATAAACAAAGATGGAAAGAAAAGAAACATCATAGATCTTTTGTCGTTTTCTAATATTACAACCACTAAGCTCAAAAAAATACTTCCAGAATTAAGTGATTTAGAAGACGATGTAATAGAACAAATAGAAATTGAAGCTAAGTACACAGGTTATCTTGATAGACAAAGAATGGATATACAAGATTTTGAAAAAGAAGAAAGTTTAACAATTCCAAAATCAACGAATTATAAATTAGTTGGCAGCTTATCTAATGAGATAGTAGAAAAATTAACAAAAATTAAACCACCAACTCTTGGAGCAGCCTCAAGAATATCGGGCGTAACACCAGCAGCCACCATAGCGCTTCTTAGATATATAAAAAAAAATAAAAATATAAAAGCAGCATAGTTTGGATAAAAGCGCTGTAATTAAAAAATATAATCTTAGTAGAAAGCAAATTGATTTAATTGATAGCTACATACTCAAGTTAACAAAAAGTAACAAAATACATAATTTGGTAGGCCCCTCCACAATTGATGTTGCTTGGGATAGACATATCAACGATTCATTACAATTGTCTGAATTTATTTCGAAAAAAAAAGCATCTATAATAGATCTTGGCACTGGCGCAGGGTTACCAGGGGTGATCCTACATATTTTTGGGCATTCAAATATATTATTGATTGATTCTAAGATGAAAAAAATAAACTTTATTAAAGAATTTGCATTTGAGCAAAATTTAGAAATAAAAACTATTTGCACAAGGGTTGAAAAAATTAGAAATCAAAAATTTGATTTTATTATATGCCGGGCTTTTGCCCCATTAGCTAAATTATTAGATTATTCACGGTTTTTTAATAAAAAAAATACATCACTGCTTTTTCTAAAAGGAAGAAGTGTTAAAAAAGAAATACACGATGCAAAAAAATCCTATAGCTTTGAATACGATCTTTATCCAAGTCAAAGTGAGGGAGATGGGTATGTGTTAAAAATTAACAAATATAAAAAACTGTGAAAAAAATAATTTCTATATCTAACCAAAAAGGCGGGGTTGGCAAAACCACAACAACTATAAATCTTGCCACCTCATTAGCTGCAGTAAAAAAAAATGTTTTAATTGTTGATGCTGACCCACAAGGTAATGCGAGCACTGGACTAGGTTTTGCTTATGATGAAAGGAAACCAACAATCTATGAAATGATTCACGAAAAGAAACTTTTAATTGAAGGAATTAAAGACACGCTAATTCCTGGTCTTAAAATAATAGGAGCAAATACAGACTTGGCGGCCGCTGAGGTTGAGTTGACAAATTTTGAAAAAAGAGAGTTCATATTTAAATCTATATTTTCTGAAATTAATGATTTTGATTTTATTTTTGTTGATTGCCCACCTGCGCTTGGACTTCTAACAATCAACTCATTAGTTGCGTCTGATACTACACTAATTCCTCTTCAGTCAGAGTTTTTTGCCCTTGAGGGCCTTTCAGCTTTAATCAATACAATTAAACTAATTCAACAAAATTATAACAAAGACTTAAAAATTGAGGGAATATTACTTACAATGCTAGACAAAAGAAATTCATTAAGTTCACTTGTAGAGAAAGATGTAAGGCAACATTTTGGAAATCAAGTATACAAAACCACAATTCCAAGAAATGTTAAAATATCTGAAGCTCCAAGTCATGGTAAACCGGCATTATTATACGATACACAAGCCGCAGGTTCTTTAGCTTATATTGAGCTTGCAAAAGAAGTCATTTTAAATCAAAGTAAAAATTATGAATAAAGAAAACAAACTAGGTATGGGCCTAGGGGCTCTTTTATCTACAAAAAATAATAACAGTGAGAGCAACACAGGAATTCAAAAAATAAACATATCTCAAATCATTCCTAATCCCTCTCAACCCCGTAAAAAGTTTAAAGACGAAGATCTTAAGGAGCTTTCGTCTTCAATTAAAAATCAAGGACTTATCCAGCCCATAATTGTAAAACCAACAAGCAACAATCAGTATCAAATTATAGCTGGTGAAAGAAGGTGGAGAGCAAGTCAATTGATAGGAGCACATGAAATTGATTGCGTAGTAAAAGACCTTGACGACACAAATGTTTTAGAGGCTGCTTTAATTGAAAATATTCAAAGAGAAGATCTCAATGTGATTGAAGAAGCCAGTGCATATAAAGGTTTAATAGATATAAAAAAAATTAATAACGAGACCTTAGCTAAACTTATAGGCAAAAGCTCAAGTCATGTATCAAACATTTTACGTCTTTTGGAGCTCGATGAAAAAATACAACAAATGGTAATAGATGGAGACTTATCAATGGGTCATGCAAGAGCACTTATTGGAGTGCCTGATTCTTTAAATAAAGCAAAAGAAATAATAGAAAAAAAACTTAGTGTAAGACAAGTAGAAAAACTAACTTCTGAATTTAAAATAAACAAAACTAAAAAAACTTCAAAAGATCCCAATATTACCGATCTTGAACAAGAACTCTCAGATAAAATAGGCCTTAGAACCTCTATTCAATTCAATGAGAATGGCTCATCAGGATCTTTAACTCTCTACTACTCAGACCTAAATCAGCTTGATGATTTAATGAAAAGACTCAAGAAATAGTAATTTTCTTGATACTTAAAAGAAAACGAAGACCGGACACTAAAGACAAACCACTTTCTTTTCTTAAAAATTTCTCTGTAGAAGCTAACAGTCTCAATAATGCCTTTTTCTTTTTAAAATTATATTTTTTGTAAATATCTACCAAATACCCTTTTTCCTTAAAAAGATATAAAGGAATATTTTTATTATATTCATTTTCATTTTTACTTTCGATAATTAATTGGCAAAAAAACCTACAGTAATAATACATTTCATTTACATCAGAATTAGTTTGTATTTTATTTCTATAATTTTCAATTATTTTATTATTCTTGTTTAATAAGCAGAAAAAAAGCCCATCTTTACCAGCGCCATCAATAGTAAGCAGCTTCTTAATGTTTTTTGTATTTATATCTTTTTGCTCAATATCCTTAATTTTATTCAGACTATTTTCTAGAAAAAAATATCTATTATCTAGTTTTTCAACTAGCATCCAATAAAGATCTTCTTCAATTTTTAAATTATTTGTTTGTATAAATTCATTTAAAATTCTAATTTTTGAGCTTTTGTCAATTTCATAACAATCAATTAAACAACAATCACCATCTTTGACAAATATGTTCTTAATTTTTTTTGTTTTTGGTGAATTCTCTTGAACGAATATAAATATATTTTCTGAGTCTCTAATTTTATTTAAATTTTCAATATTAATTCCCTTACAATTTTTCCCAGTATATATTTTTTTGTTTGCAAACAAGCCTGCTTCATCAACAAAATTTTCAATAGTATCAATTCTTTCTAAGTTAGCCCCTTCTTTTTTTTTATATTGCTTAACTAATGTGTCAGCAATTTTTTCTATAAGGGTCGTTTCATTTCCACTAATAAAATAAAATTTTTTTTCTGGCTTAAAGTTATTGTTTAATAATATGTTAACCGGATCGAGCTTCATTCACAATTATTCATATCTACGCCTGATAAAAACGACAAGAATTGATTCAGGTTTTCAATAATTGCTAACTCGTACTTTTTTTCTAATGATGCATCTGTTCCAAAATTATAACCAGATGACTTAGGTATAATTGAAAAGTAAGAAACCACCCTCTTTGAATAAATAATACAATTTTTCTCTTTAGATGAAAGATTATACATAAAACTAAGCTCATATCTTATATTGGTGCTTGCTTGGTTTGATTTAACAGATCTATTTGTTTTGTTTTCTTCAATGTTAATTAAAAGCTCATATAATGAATCTTTATTATCCCCAAAAAACATAGGTAAGTAAGAGTTCATAAAAACTAAATCTACACCAGTAGTAAAAACTTTCGTTTTTTGATAAAGTGGATTTATAATATTTTTATTATCTTTATATACAAACTCTATTGATCCACACGAAATTAAAAAAAAAAGTAAAATAAAAACCACTAATCTTCTCATGACAAAACCAAATTAACTATTTTAGAAGGCACATATATTTCTCTAATAATATTTTTACCAACTATGATTTTTTTAATTTTTTGATTATTTTTTACAATATCTAAAACACTTTCTTTTGACAGCCCATCCTCAACTTCAATAACTTCCTTCGTCTTTCCATTTATTTGAACTGCTATTTTTAGATTGTTTTTTTTCTCGACACTTTCAATATTCCATTTTTGATTTATACACAAATCTTCGCTATCTAAATTAGACCAAATTTCCTCACTTATGTGAGGAACAAAGGGTTGTAAAATAATTGATAGTTTTTTTAGAGACCATTCAAATGATTGATTTGATAATTTTTTTTTAGATATTCCATCATTAAGAATATTTACAAATTCATAAATTTTTGCAACAGCTTTATTAAACTGAAAAGCATCTATGTTTTCTGCAACTTGATTAGTAGTTTGTTTTAAATCATTCACTATCTCTAAGTCACTAGAATTTTTTGATTCATATTTGTTATGTTTGTCTATAAATTCATATACTTTATTTATAAATTTAAATGAAGCCGCTATTCCAGTGTCAGTCCACTGTAAGTCTCTATCAGGCGGACTATCAGATAACATAAACCATCTCGCTGTGTCAGCCCCATAAGTATCTATTATGTCATTTGGGTCTACTACATTTTTTTTAGACTTGCTCATTTTTTCGACTTTTCCAGTTTTAATTATGAGGCCTTTATTGTCTTTAAGAGAACCGTTTTTATCAACCACATCTTTTGGTTCAACCCAATCACCTTTTTCATTCCTATACGTTATATGGGTGACCATACCCTGTGTAAACAAACCTTTAAATGGCTCATTTAAATTGAAGTAACCTAAATCTCTTAGGGCTTTAGTAAAAAATCTTGAGTATAATAAATGAAGTATAGCGTGCTCAATACCACCAATATACTGATCAACTGGCAACCAATAAGATATATCGTCTTTATCAAATGGTTTTTCTAATCTTGCATTACAATACCGGAAGTAATACCAAGATGACTCAAAAAATGTATCAAAAGTATCTGTTTCTCTTGTTGCCTTCATTCCGGTCTTTGGGCATACAGTTTCTTTCCATTCAGTATTATTAATTAAAGCACTAGACGATTCATCAAAACTTTCAATTTCGGGGAGCTTTACTGGTAGTTCAGAATCTTCAACAGCTAATATTTCACCATCTTCTCTGTAAATAATTGGTATTGGACAACCCCAAAATCTTTGTCTTGAAATACCCCAATCTCTTAATTTGTAATTTATTTTCTTTTTTCCAATTTTTCTCTTTTCAACTTCTTGAATTATTTTATTTTTAGCATCACTTACTTTTAACCCGTTTAAAAACTCAGAGTTTATTACCGTTCCATCTTCAGTGAATGCTTCATCATTTATTTTGAATTTATCTTCTTTGATATTAAATGGCTTTACAACAGGAATAATATCCAGGTTATATTCCTTTGCAAAATCTAAATCTCTTTGATCATGTGCAGGACATCCAAAAATTGCACCAAGACCATATTCTTTTAAAACAAAGTTAGCTGCAAAAACTGGCAATTTTTTTTCTTTTATAAAAGGGTGTATTGCAGATAATCCAATATTAAAACCACTTTTTGTTTTCTCAGGATTTATATTTTTGCAATCCTCAATAAATTTTTGTAACCCTTTATTGTTTTTGGCAATTTCAGTTATTAATTCATGCTCGGTAGATAATGCTAAAAATGTTGCTCCGAATATAGTATCTGGTCTTGTTGTAAATATTTTAACGCTCGTATCTTTATCTAAAATTTTAAAGTCTAATTCTGCTCCCACTGATTTGCCAATCCAGTTTGATTGCATAGTTTTAACTTTATTGGGCCAATTATCTAAATTATTTAATTCTCTTAATAACTCTTCTGAGTATTTACTAATTTTTAAAAACCACTGAGACAACTTCTTTTTTTCAATAATTGCACCTGATCTCCATCCTTTTCCATCAATTACCTGTTCGTTGGCTAAAACAGTTTTATCAACTGGATCCCAATTCACTTCAGCCTCTTTTTTATAAGCAAGACCAGCTTTGAACATATCAATAAAAAACTTTTGTTCATGCTTGTAATAATCTGGATGACATGTGGCAATCTCCTTATCCCAATCTAAAGACAGACCCATTTGCAATAACTGACTCTTCATTGTTTTGATATTTTCATATGTCCATTTTTCAGGGTGTTTTTTTTCTGTTAATGCCGCATTTTCTGCTGGAAGCCCAAAGGCATCCCAACCCATAGGGTGCAATACATTAAAGCCCTTCATTCTTTTGTATCTAGAAACCACATCTCCCAAAGTATAATTTCTTACATGACCCATATGAATTTTCCCAGAGGGGTATGGAAACATTTCCAAAACATAATATTTTTTTTTATTAGTATTTTTAGAAGTATGAAAAATTTTTTTACTCGACCAAATGCGCTGCCATTTTTCTTCTACTAATTTATGGTTGTATCTAGATGACACTTTAACTTGATTGTAGTTTTAATTTTTTTGCTTTATTTAATATAGCGTTCTCAATCTTGGTATTATTTGATTTATCAACTTTCTTGTTCACCCATTTTTGATTGGTAAATACTTGACAAAATGATGTTACTTTTAAATTTTCAGTATTAAGATTTTTTCCAGTTATAAAAATATTAAGCTTACACCTTTCGTTTTCATTATCTGTTGTTGAATACCAATCAGTAATTATTGTACCCCCAATAGGGTCAGCAGAATTTAAAGGCATAAAATTTATTGTATCTAATGCCCCTTTCCATAAAAAAACATTTACAGGCATACTAATTGAGGTCATTGAATTATTCGTATTATTTTCACCGCCTTCTCTTCCCAAGATACCACCAATAGATAATCCTTTTTTTCCTAACAAACCCCCACCACTTTGAAGTCTTGTTTCGGCATCTCTCATTGCTAAATCCATATCAACTCCTGAATTAAACAATGTCCCAGATCTGTTGATAATTTCTCCTCTTGTCTGAGCTTTAGACCAAAGCTCCTCCATTTCTTCATCACTTTTGTTACTATTACAAGAGTAAAGTAACATAATTAAAAAAAACAGACTTAATCTAACAATAAACATAGAATACAATTATTGCATTGGCATCTAAATGTAAAACATAAAAAAAACGGCACTAATTAAAGTGCCGTTTTCAAAGATATTAAATCTTTAATTAAAATGCCATATTAGCACCGATATACCATGCTGTTCCATCATCAGAACCAACACCTTCATCAGTTGACTCAGTAGAAGTGTAACCAAGTATTGCAGTTACACCTGAAGCTACAGCATAAGATACACTTGCTGAAGTAACATCTTGACCATCATCTAGACTGTCAGTGCTACTACCAATTGAGCGATCGTCTGCATCACCTGAAGCTACACCAACATTAAATGTTAGATCTCCAGTTACATACTTCACACCAACTTTTACTACGTCTGCAGTATATTCATCTGAACCGTTGTCAGTTACACCAGCAACTGATCCATCAGCAAAACCTGCAGCTACAGTTAAGTCACCAGTTACTGCACTTATACCAACATGAACACCACCAGTGTCATCGTTAACTGCAGTTCCTGTTTTAGCACCTTCAACTTGTGAGTAACCAGCACCAATTGTTACTGCTGTATCACCTAAATCAGTTACATAAGTTGCACCGATTGCTACGTGACTGTCAATTCTGTAAGTTGAAGTCGCAGCAGCACCTGTATCAGTTGAAGCTGAGAAAGACATTTTCAGACCATCAGCCATGAAGTCAGCTGCAGTGTGATATTCCACACCTAATGCAGTAGAACCTGTCATGAAGTCTAAACCAGTTGGAGCCATGTTAGTAGATGTATTTGCTACACCTTCTGCACCAGCTGAACTTGGAATAGATACAGCATGTGATCCAGATGCGTTACCAGCAGCGATTACATCAAGCTTTGAGCCATCAGTAAATGCTAATGTAAATCCAGCATCATAATCTTCTTTAGTGTTTTCATCCATTACTTTAAAGCTAGATGAAATAGTCATACCACCATCAGTAGTTTCAGAAAGTGACACAGTAAAGTTGTTGTCATTGATCTGAGCATTTGTGTCAGTTCCACCTGTTGGTGAATCAAACTCAATACCAGTTTGGTGGTTACCACTCATTGTAGCCGTTACAGCTTCAGCAACTGAAGCAGCACCAAGCGTAGAAACAAGAGCAGTTCCCATTAATAGTTCTTTTTTCATAATTACTCCTTTTGAGTTAATGAATATTCATTAAATACAAGTAACTTACTTGTATTAAGCAACTCTATTATTTAAAAATTGAATAAATTACAAAAAAAGCTTAATGATTTATTATGTTTTCTGAAACAATGTTGTTTTTTTACAACATAGCGAACCATGTTTAATATTAAAAAATACAACGAAATCAACGATTTTCTTAAAAAAACAAGTAATTCCACTAAAATTGTTGCTATTTCAAAAAACCACCCCCTTGAGAGTGTATTGGAAGCAATAAATTACGGTGTATGCATTTTCGGTGAAAATAGAGTTCAAGAGGCTCAAGAAAAATTTCAACAACTCAAAATAAAGAACCCTAAAATAGAACTACATCTCACAGGCCCTTTACAGTCTAATAAGGTAAAAACCGCAATAACACTATTTGATGTTTTTCACACACTAGATAGAGAAAAAATAGCTAGGGAATTTTCAAAATATAAAGATTTACTTGTAAACAAAAAAATTTTTCTACAAATCAACACAGGTAGAGAAAAAACTAAGAGTGGAATTTTTCCAGAAGAAACCAAGGACTTTATATTTTTTTTAATAAGTGAAATGAAGTTAAGGATTCATGGTTTGATGTGTATACCGCCAATTGAAGAAGATCCAATTAGTCATTTTACCAAGTTAAAGATACTAGCAAATGAAAATAATATAGACGAACTAAGTATTGGTATGAGCGGGGACTTCGAAAAAGCATTACAATTTAACCCAACATACATAAGGTTAGGAA
>CACMQS010000004.1 GCA_902615845.1 uncultured Alphaproteobacteria bacterium | reverse complement strand
GTAAGCTTAAAGCTGAAGGAACGCGCATCAAAAGCAGATTTCATAACTAGAGCATGATTTAACCGGGTAACGCTGGATAGCATACCCTTTTGTTGAAGTAAGGAGATAGATATGAAATTAAAAAGCTCGACTCCAAAAGATTTAATGTCCGAAATTAAAGATATGGACATTAAGATGGTTGATATGCGCTTTACTGATATACCAGGAACAACTCAACATTTTACAATACCAATTAAATTTTTAGACGAAGATATATTTTCTGACGGACTTGGTTTTGATGGATCTTCAGTAAGAGGTTTCCAAGAGATTCAAGACAGCGATATGATTGTTTTGCCAGATGCAACAACAGCCTATATTGATCCATTTTTTTCAGAAAAAACTTTGGCATTACATTGTAACATTAAAGATCCTGTAACTTTGGTTGACTATAGTCGTGACCCAAGAAATATTGCTAAAAAAGCTGAAGCCTATTTGAAATCATCTGGTATCGGTGACACAGCATTTTTTGGTCCAGAAGCAGAATTTTTTGTGTTTAATAACGTTCAGTTTGACTCAGGATCAAATTTTGCATTTCATGAAGTTGATTCTGTTGAAGGTACTTGGAATAGTGGTGCTGATGAAAACCCAAACTTAGGTCATAAACCTAGACATAAAGAAGGTTATTTTCCTTTACCGCCAGTTGATACGCTTCAAGATGTAAGAACTGAAATGGTAATGACAATGCAAGACATTGGTCTTACAGTGGAAGCACATCACCATGAAGTTGCAACAGGTGGACAATGTGAAATTGATTTAGAATTTTCGCCTTTACTAAAAATGGCTGATGATATGATGAAATATAAGTACGTTGTTAAAAATGTTGCTAGACAACATGGAATGACAGCTACATTTATGCCTAAACCTTTATTCGAAGATAATGGTTCAGGTATGCACGTTCATCAAAGTGTTTGGAAAGACGGTGACACATTAATGTATAAAGAGGGTAACTATGCTAACCTAAGTGATTTAGCTCTAAATTATATTGGCGGTATACTTAAACATGCACCTGCTCTTTTAGCTTTTTGTGCTCCTACTACCAATTCTTATAAAAGATTGGTCCCAGGCTTTGAGGCTCCGGTGAACATTGTTTATTCTCAAAGAAATAGAACTGCATCTGTTAGAATTCCTGCTTATTCTCAAAGTCCTAAAGCAAAAAGAATGGAATTTAGATGTCCAGATCCAAGTGCAAATCCATACTTAGCATTCTCAGCAATGTTAATGGCAGGATTAGATGGAATTAAAAATAAAATTAATCCTGGTGATCCAACAGATATAAATCTCTATGCTGCTAGCGATGAAGTTTTGTCTAAAATTCAATCTACTCCTGGATCTTTAGCTGAATCTCTTGAAGCTCTTGAGAAAGATCATGCATTTTTATTAGAGGGTGATGTATTCACCAAAGATGTAATTGAAACTTATATTAGCTATAAAAAAGAGAGCGAGGTTGACCCTATTAATATTAGACCTCATCCACACGAGTTTAAATTATACTACGACGTGTAGAATCATACTTGTCTCTATAAAGAAAACCGCCTTAGGGCGGTTTTTTTTATGTTTTTAGAACAACACTTTTGATAAGAAATATTTGTGGCTAAAAAATCAACTTATAATGCTAAAGATATTGAAGTACTTGAGGGTCTTGAGCCAGTTCGTAAAAGACCGGGCATGTATATTGGAAGCACAAATCAAGATGGTCTTCATCATTTAGTTAATGAGGTATTAGATAATAGTATAGATGAAGTTTTAGCTGGTCACGCGACCGATATATGTTTTCAATATAAAAAAGATGGTTCGATAAAAATAAAAGATAATGGAAGAGGTATTCCTATTGATTTTCATCCAAAATATAAAAATAAAAGAGCACTTGAAGTAGTTTTAACTACACTTCACGCAGGTGGTAAATTTAACAGTAATGCTTACAAAACTTCTGGTGGATTACACGGGGTTGGGATTTCTGTTGTAAATGCATTAAGTTCTTTATTACAAGTTCAGGTATTCAAAGATGGAAAAGTGTATAAACAAGATTACTCAAAAGGAAAGGTTAAGACAAAAATAAAAATTGAAAAATGTAGCAAAAAATTAAAAGGTACAGAAATTTCTTTTGTCCCAGATGAAAGCATATTTGAAGAAACACAATTTGTTCCAAAAAAATTATATAATTTTATAAATATGAAATCAGTATTAGTTGGAGGCACAACTATCAACTTTGAAATTGATAAAGAATTAATAAAAGATAAAACCCCTAACAAAAAAAGTTTTTTTTATAAAAAAGGAATTGAAGATTATTTTCAATTAGAATACGCAAACAACTCTAAATTATTTGAAAAAAATTTTTTATTAAAATCAAAAATTAAAGATAATGAAAATTTTGAAACTTTAATTTCATTTAATACAAATGAAAATTCAAGTTTAATGTCATATTGTAACACTATTGAAACACCAGATGGCGGCTCTCATGAAAATGGTATTCGTAATGGAATTCTAAAAGCTATAAAACTTTATGGCCAAAAAAATCAATTCCCAAAAATCAGTAATATCAATCACAGTGATATTTTTGATTACTCTAACGTTATTATTTCAATCTTTATAAATGATCCAAGTTTTGAAGGTCAAACTAAAAAGAGAATAATAATGCCAAATTTACAAAAAGAAATTGAAACACAAACACAACAAGAATTTTTATTATGGTTAAATGCTAATAAGAAAAATTCAAAAATACTTTTAGATAATTTAATTGAAAGAGCTCTTCAAAGAACTGATTTATCAAAAATTAAAGAGTTGGATAGAAAAAGTATTAAAGAAAGAAATCGTCTTCCGGGTAAATTAGTAGATTGTTCGAGTAAATCAATAAAAGATTCTGAAATATTTATTGTTGAAGGTGACAGTGCTGGAGGTTCTGCTAAGCAAGCAAGAAATAGAGAATTTCAAGCAATACTTCCTTTAAGGGGGAAAATATTAAATGTTTATAATGTTGGGCTATCTAAAATTGCTGATAACAATGAAATACAAAATCTTATTCAATCTTTAGGTTGTGGTATTGGAAAAAACTTTGAAATTTCAAAACTTCGATATGAGAAAATAATTTTAATGACTGATGCGGACGTTGATGGTTCACATATTGCAACTCTACTTATTACTTTTTTTTATAAATATATGAAAAGTTTAATTGATGAAAATAAACTATACTTAGCAATGCCTCCTTTATTTAAAATTTATAACAAAAATAAATCCTTTTACGCATATGATGAAAAAGAGAAAGATAAATTAATTGAAAAAGAATTTAAGTCTGACAATTATAACATTACAAGATTTAAAGGTTTGGGTGAAATGCCAGCTGATCAATTGAAAGAAACTACAATGGATCAAAACAAAAGAAATCTAATATTGATTAACTCTGAAAAAGCTAAGAAAGATATGAAGAATACCGAAAATTTATTCGAAACCTTAATGGGAAAACAAGCAGAGTTACGTTTTAAATTTATTCAAAATAATGCTAACTTCATTAAAAATTTAGACGTCTAATTTATGAAAAAATATTTTTTGGTAATAGATCAAGGAACAACAAGTTCAAGAATTGTACTGTATAATAAAAAATTTGAAATATTCGATATTGTCCAAAAAGAATTTAAACAATATTTTCCCAATGAAGGATGGGTAGAACATAATGCAACAGAAATTTGGGATGATGTTAGAAATTTAATTTCAAAAATATTAAAAAAAAATAAGTTAAATTCAAAAAATATAATTTCAATTGGAATTACCAATCAAAGAGAAACAACAGTTTTGTGGAATAAGAAAACTGGGAAACCAGTTTACAGAGCAATAGTCTGGCAAGATAGAAGAACAGCTAATCTTTGTGAAAATTTAAAAAGAAAAGGGATTGATAAAAATATTCAAAAAATAACTGGTCTAGAACTTGATCCATATTTTTCAGCTACTAAAATTAAATGGATTATTGATAATGTTAAGGAAGTAAATAAGAATTTAAAAAATAATAATTTACTTTTTGGAACAATAGACACCTGGTTATTATGGAAATTAACCAAGGGAAAATCTCACCTAACAGATATATCAAATGCCTCAAGAACCATGATTTTTGATTCTCAAAAAGAGCAGTGGTCTGACAAAATTTTAAAAATATTTAATATTCCAAAAAATATCTTACCAACTGTAGTTGAAAATGCATATGATTTTGGCTCTACTAAATTATTTGGTGAATCAATACCAATTGGAGGCATGGCTGGAGATCAACAGTCAGCAACAATTGGTCAAGCTTGTTTTAAAAAAGGGCAATCAAAAAGTACATATGGTACAGGCTGTTTTCTTCTTATGAATATTGGAGAAAAATTTAAATTATCTAAAAATAGATTACTAACAACTGTTGCTTTTAAAATAAATGGTAAAAAAATGTTTTGCTATGAAGGAAGTATTTTTGTAGCAGGCTCTGCCATACAATGGCTTCGCGATAATTTAAAATTTATAAAAGATTCTAGTGAAACTGATAAATTGTATAAAAAAGCTAATAAAGATGAAAGTTTATTTTTTGTCCCAGCCTTAACTGGACTTGGTGCCCCATATTGGAACCCCAATGCAAGAGGAACATTTTTTGGCATTACTAGAAATACTTCTAAAGAAGATATCATCAAAGCAACTTTAGACAGCCTATCTTTTCAAACTTATGAATTAATTGAGTGTATGGAAAAAGATTCTAAGACAAAGATTAGTGAAATAAGAGTTGATGGAGGTATGGTTAAAAATAATAGCTTTCTACAAAGTTTAGCAAATATTTCTCAAATTAAAATTATTAGACCAAGTAATGTTGAGACTACTTCACTTGGCGCAGCATATCTTGCAGCAATTCAATCTGGATATTTAAAAAATACAAGCCAAATAAGTAAACTTTGGAAAAAAGATAAAACAGTAAAAGCAAATATTAACAAATCCATTTCAACTTCTAGTATTAGTAAGTGGAAATCAATTATAAATGTAGTCAATAGTTTTTATTGAGATTTAACCAATTTGAAAGTTCTAAAGAATGGATTTCTTCATCAACTACATCATCATATATATGTAATTCTTTTTTCTCAAGATTATCAGGGTTTTGTAAAATCATTTTTTCGTTTTCAAATTCTGATAAATTTTCATATACTTTTTGTTCTAATAAAATATCTCTTCTCATTTCCATAAGTCCAGCCATCCATTTTGGATTAAATTCTGGATGGTATTGCACTGCCCAAACACTTGATTGGTTTACTTCAAAGCTTATAGATTGAAATTGACTAATCTTATTTGAAGCTAGGACTTTGGTTTCTTTTGGAAGCTTTTCTGCTTCATCATAATGCCAACAGAGTGCATTAAATGATTTTTTTTTGTTTTTATACATAGGATGAATTTCACCATCTTGATTTAATGTAATATTTTTAGCTAAAACTGCTTCAAGGCCATTTGGATTTTTTCTTACTTTACCTCCTGCGGCAGTTACTAAAACCTGAAGCCCCCAACAACTACCAAATATTTTATTCTTTTTTTTAAATAATTCTTTAGCTAAATCTATTTGATTAGTTATAGATTTTGTCATGTTATATATATTAAGCAAGCTTCCTGTCCAAGCAACAGCTTCGAAATCGTCAAGACTTATGCCTAAAGGAAGATAATTATTATGAACAGCAGGATGAATTGTTGTAATGTTAATAGTTGAACTAGAATATTTTTTTAAAATTTTTTCATATACTTGAAATTGAGTATCCATACCCAATTTTGTATATCGATCAGAAGCTTCTTTTTCATTTCCATCGACTAATAATATGTTCATATTTATCTTTATTTTTCATCTATCATGAAATATGTAAAACTTCATGAAAATTAAACTTGGTATCGCACCTATTGCCTGGAGCAATGATGATATGCCAGAACTAGGAGGTGACACTCCTATTGAAAAATGTTTAGAGGATGCAAGCACATCTGGATTTTCAGGTATTGAATTAGGTGGAAAATTTCCAAGAAACCCAGGAATTACAAAATATCTTTTAGAAAAATTTAATTTAAAAATGCCAGGTGGTTGGTATGGGGCAATGCTTAGAGAAAGAAGTGTAAAAGAAGAATGGATAGCACTCCAAGATCATTTAAATTTATTAAAGTTAATTAATGCGGATGTTTTTGTTTTTGCTGATGTATCTGGATCAATCCAAGGCGATCAATCAAAAGCTCTTAGTAAAAGACCAATACTTGAAAAAGATGAATGGGATAGCTATTGCAAAAAAATCAGTGAATTATCTGATATGCTGATGGATGAAGGAATGCCAATGTCGTATCATGAGCATATGGGAACTATTATACAGTCAGAGGAAGATGTAGATCGATTTATGGATATGACAAATCAAAATACATTTTTGCTTTACGATACTGGACACTTAATGTTTGCCGAAGCAAATTACGCAAGAGTATTAAAAAATTATATTTCTCGAATTAACCATGTTCATTGTAAAGATATTAGAAAAGATGTTTTTTTAAAATCTATTAAAGATGACTTAAGTTTTAGAGAGTCTTTTTTAGATGGTGTTTTCACTGTTCCTGGAGATGGATGTATCGATTATGAACCATTAATTAAAATATTATTTGAAGAAAAGTATCAAAAATGGCTTATAATTGAAGCTGAACAGGATCCTAAAAAAGCTAACCCACTTGAATATGCTAAAATTGGATATAATTACCTCTCATCTACATTAAAAAAAAATGGTTACACGCTCTAAAATTATACTCATAGTACTATCGTTGATTACGCCTACTATTTTGATGGGTCATAAAGTAACTTTAGAAGATAAATCTCTTGAAGAGATCGTTAATAATAGAATGGCTTTAATGCAAAAAGTTAAAAGTACGTCATCTCAAATATTTAGATTGTTAAAAACTAATGATTATGAAGCAATTCTTGAATTAAACGAAACTTTGTTACACGCAGCATCAGATTTTAAAAATCACTATCCCGAAGGAAGTCAGCACAAAGGAGCTAGTGAAGAAATATGGAATGATAGAGAAACTTTTAATGAATTAAATGATAAGTTTGTTAGTGATATTGAAATGATTTCACTTAGTGCTGCACTAGAAGATAGTGAAATGTTAAATGATGCTTTTAAAGTAATGTCAGCAAATTGTGGGGCATGTCACAAAAAGTTCAGAAATTAATTATTTAATCTTAAGTGTGGATTATATTTCCATTCTAAATATTTAACGAATTGTACCATTAAAAAATTTAAAAATAGATAAAGTATACCTGCAGCAATAAATGCTTCTACTGGTGCAAATGTTTTAGCCATAATCTTTCTAGCGATACCTGTCATTTCCATGTAGGTTGTAAGACTAACTAAAGAGGTTGCTTTAACCATTAGTATTAATTCATTACCGTAAGATGGTAAGACTTTTCGTATAGCTATAGGTAGTATAATTTTTCTTAAAAGTAAAAATTTTCCAAATCCTAGTGATAGACCAGATTCAACCTGACTTTTCTCAATTGATTGAATGCCGCCGCGAAAAATTTCTGCTCCATATGCAACAGTATTAATTGTAAGTGCAATTACCCCACACCAAAAAGGTTCTTTTAATGCATACCATAAAAAGCTTTCTCGAATAAATTTTACAGAACCTAAACCGAAATAAATTAAATATATTTGAACAAGTAAAGGGGTTCCTCTAATGACAAAAATATAACTAGCAATTGTTCTTGACAATAATGTAATTTTAGAAACTCTTCCTAGAGCAAATAATAATGCTAAAACAAAACCAAGTGGTAGTGAAATTAATAATAATAAAATTGTATTATCTAAGCCAGATAGGACCAAAAAGAAATTTTTATAAATAAGAGAATTTTGAATACTATTTAAAAATTCAATCATGTAGAAAATCCTTTTGAATAATTTACTTCTAGCGTTTTAAAAATCCTGCCAGAGATTGTTGTTAAACATAAATACAATATTGCAGCTGTTATTAAGAAAGTTAAAGGTGAATGCTCAACGTTAGAAGATATTCTAGATTGACGCATAATTTCAACAAGACCAGTTACTGAAATGAGGGAAGTATCTTTAAGAGTTATTTGCCATACATTCCCTATTCCCGGTAAAGCATGTCTTACAACTTGAGGCGAAATAACTTTAAAAAAAATACTAAATTTATTCATACCCAGTGCTCTAGCAGCTTCTATTTGACCCTTAGATATAGCCAAATAAGAAGCTCTTAAAACTTCACTGGAATATGTAGCTGATATTACTGCAATGGCAATTGTCGCAATTGTAAGTGCGTTTAGTTCTATATATTTATTATATCCAAATACTTTAGCAATACTCATAACAACAGCATTGCCGCCAAAGAAAATTAGATAAATAACTAATAATTCAGGAACACCTCTTATTACTGTTGTATAAAAATTTGCAATAAATCTTGTTATTCTGTTTTGTATTATCTTTGCCCAAACTGTAATAATTGCTAAAAAAAGACCTAACCCCATTGATAAAATGCTTACTAGTAGAGTCATGAATGTTGCTATGAGAAATTCATCACCCCACCCTGCATCGCCAAATACAAGTTTATCAAATTTGAACATATAAAAGTAAACAAGTAATGATGAAAAATATACTTGTCTACCTTCTAATATATGAAATTTTAAATCAGAACTTTTTCTATTTCTTCAATAACTCTAGAGACAGGTATTTTATTGATATTTTTTGAGTTAAAATCACTTGAGGATATTGAAAATAGATTTCGATTTTCAGGAGTAAATTTTGTAGAATCTTTGGGGCCAAAAAGTTTAATTAATGGGCAATGTCCAGTTGATAACATATGACTAACTCCACTATCGTTGGATATGGCTAATTGTAAATATTTGGTTGTAGCCATAATAATTTCTATATTTTGAAATCCAGTAATATGATCCTCGATAAATATTGAGTGAGGATAAAGATTTTTTAATTTTTCTTTTAAATATAATTCGTCAGGCCCAATAAAAAAAACTATAGTCTTATTATTTACTTGAAGATAGTTACATAACTCAATGTATTTATCTAAAGGCCAAATCTTATTTTTTTCTCCAGCACCAGGTGCAATTCCTACATAACTTTTATGTTTTAATAAAATATTACTTATTACTCCTTCGAGATTTTCACTTATTGGAATTTTAAAATCACTTCTATTTTTTTTAATAACTATTAAATCTAATAAATCTAAAATGTAGTTTAAATAATATTTTCTTTTCTTATTACTTTTAATTTTTTTAGAAGAAAAAAATCCATTAGCTGATCCAGAAATAAAATTTTTATGTTTGATACGTTTTAATGCTATAGTTCTTATTACTGATTTTTGTGTATCTAAAATATAATCAAAAAACTCATTCTCTAAATTATATTTTTTTGATATTTTATTCCAAAAAAATGGACTAAGATCTGATTGATCAAGAATCTCGTCAATATAATTACTTGCAATGAATTTAAGAGTGCTTGAATAAACAGTCTTACCCTTATTAGTAAGCCAATATAATTTATAGTCTGGAAGTCTTGTTTTAATTTCATGAAGAAGTTGTAATTTTATTATTCCATCTCCAATTTTTTCACCATTTGAAAAAACTAAAATTTTTTTGCCCATATTAGAATACTTTAACACAAATTTTGTAAGAGTCTAATTTTGAAGAATTTTAGGATTAAATAGCGTAAATAAAACAAAACATTTCGAGGGTGATAAAAGGTAACATTTACTACCTAATTAACTAAACAAAAATTATCAAAAACTTAGACTTTTCTCTAATAAAAGCTGTGTAGTTTATCTTTACAAAAGTAAAAAAGTTACCTTCAAAAAAAAGTGGTGCCCAAGGGCGGAATCGAACCACCGACACGAGGATTTTCAGTCCTCTGCTCTACCAACTGAGCTACCTGGGCACAAGACATCAGATAAAGTATTTATAATTAAATTCAATTAAAAATAGAAAAATTAATCAGATTTTATTTGCAGCCCATGTTCATCAGTTAGCCATTTCATCAAATCAAGACTAGCACATTTTTTTGAACAAAAAGGTATAAATGGTTCCTTAGAAACCTTTTTACATGTTGGGCATTTAGATTTTTTTTTTAATGAAATAATATTATTTTTTTTGGATTTTTTTACTTCCATCTAAAAGTAATTCTACCTTTTGTTAAATCATAAGGTGTCATTTCTACTGTCACTTTATCACCAGCTAATACTCTTATTCTATTTTTTCTCATTTTTCCTGATGAGTGAGCTAGAATTTCATGATCATTTTCTAATTTTACTTTAAACATTGCATTTGGAAGAAGTTCTAATACAACTCCTTGAAATTCAATCGATCCTTCTTTTGGCATATTTTTATAAGCTTATAGTAAAAATTATTTCTTTTGTCTAATTTTAACTGACAATTTATGTCCATCTAGACCTTCAAGTCCTGACATTTTTTCAGTATCTTCCGAAAGAGCATTAAAAGATTTTTTCTTCATATCAACAACAGAGGTTCTTTTCATAAAATCTAAAACACCTAGACCTGATGAAAATTTTGCCGCTCCTGATGTCGGCAATACATGGTTAGTTCCTACAATATAATCACCAAAAGCTTCGACAGAGTATTCACCTAAAAATATACCGCCAGCATTATTTATATTCGATAATAATTTTTTATTATTAGAAATGTGAATATGTAAATGTTCTGGTGCAACAAAATTTATGATTTCTGAAGAAAGTTCTATATTATCAACCAAAGCAATTATTCCATTATTATTTAAACTTTTTTCAATTATTTTCTTTTTTGATAAATCTTTTTTAATTTTTTTAATTGAACTTAAGACTTTAGTTGCAAAAACTTTACTATCCGTAATTAAAATTGATTGTGCATTTTCATCATGTTCTGCTTGAGCTATTAGATCTGAAGCTACCCAATCTGGATTATTATTGTTATTTGCAACAACTATTATTTCAGATGGTCCTGCTAGTAAATCTATACCTACTTTTCCATACAATTGTTTTTTTGCCTCTGCTACATAAGCATTACCAGGTCCAAATATTTTATTGACTGGCTTAATAGTTTGAGTGCCAAACGTTAGTGCACTAATAGCTTGAGCTCCTCCTACAAAATATGTTTCTTTAATACCTAATTCCCTTATTAATTTTATAAAATATGGATTAATTGATTTAGTTGGTGGTGTGATACAAACAATTCTTTTTACTCCAGCTATGATTGCAGGTACTGCATTCATAATTAAAGATGAGGGATAAAAAGCCCTTCCTCCAGGTACGTACAAGCCAACTGAGTCAATAGGTTTCCATACAGATTTCAATGTTGCACCATTATTAGTATAGATGATATTTTTAGGTAATTGTTTTTTGTGAAATGATGAAATATTTTTAATAGCTTTTTTAAAACTATTAAATATTTGTGGCTCAACTTTAGATTGTATTTTTATTTTAGATAAATCTAAACTAAGATCTTGTTTGTTAATTTTAACTTTATCAAATTTTGCTGCATACTTAATTAGAGATTTATCGCCATTTTTTTTTACATCATAAATAATTTTTTTTACATCTTCTTGAATTGATTTACTTGATAATGAATTTCTTTTTTCAATCTTTGTCTTAAATTGATTATAAAAATTTTTATTAAATTTTATTATTTTCATTTAACAAAAGCACCTATTTCAGAAATAATTTTTGAAACCTCATTCATATTTGTCTTATAAGCTGATCTATTGACAATTAATTTAGATTGAATTTTCATTATTTCTTCAATTTCATTCAAACCATTTTCTTTTAATGTTTTTCCTGTAGAAACTAAATCTACAATTCTTCTACACATATTTAAAGAAGGAGCTAATTCCATTGATCCACTTAGTTTTATAATTTCTACTTGTATTCCCTTATTATAAAAAAATTTTTTAGTAATATTTGGGTATTTAGTAGCAATTCTAATATTACTCCAGGTTTCTGGATCCTCTTTTTTTAATAAAGATTTCAGAGCAGCTACAGAAATTCGACAATGACCAATATTTAAATCAAGTGGAGCATATATTTCTGAGTAATCAAATTCATTAATTACATCCTCACCAGCTATTCCTATTTGTGCAGCTCCAAATGCAACAAATGTACATGCATCAAAGGCTCTTACTTTAATATATTCAATATTTCTTTTTTTAGATTTGAACGTTAACTTTCTTGTGTCTTTATCAAATAGTAGAGGATCAGGGGCAAAACTTGTTTTAAGTAACAAGTTTTTACATTCTTTTGTTATTCTGCCTCTTGGTACTGCAATAACTATTTTGCTCATAAATTGCAGGCTTTTATATTGTGATCAAAGAAAAAACTAGAAAAAGTTAGTTTTTCTGTCTTTTTATTTTTGCACCCAAACTACCTAATGTTTTTTCAATATTTTCATAGCCTCTATCAAGGTGATAGACACGATTTAGTGTCGTTTGACCATTCGCATTCATAGCAGCTAACACTAAACTTATACTAGCTCGTAAATCACTAGCCATTACCTGCGCTCCTTTAAATGTTTGATTGCCTATTATTGTAGCGGTATCTTTTTCTACTGAAATATTCGCACCTAATCGATTCAGTTCAGGAACATGCATGAATCTGTTTTCAAAAATTGTTTCTTTAATTTTTGACTTCCCATCAGAAATACACATAAGAGACATTAACTGCGCTTGTAAATCGGTGGGAAAACCTGGATATGGATTAGTTGCAAGACTAGTAGATTTTAGTTTTGATGCTTTAGAGACTTTTATCGAATTTTTACTTACTTTTAATTTTGCACCCATTTTTTTTAAAATATCAATTAAGGATTTTAAATAAATAGTATTAAAGTTATTTATTTCTAAAGCTGAATTTAACATCAAAGCTGCAATTATATATGTGCCAGCTACAATTCTATCAGCAATTATCTCATGCTCTGCTTTTTTTAAATTTGTTACACCTTGTACAAGAATAGTTTTTGTTCCATGACCTTCTATTTTTGCACCCATTTTTATAAGACATTTTG
This sequence comes from uncultured Alphaproteobacteria bacterium, assembly GCA_902615845.1. Taxonomy (GTDB): domain Bacteria; phylum Pseudomonadota; class Alphaproteobacteria; order HIMB59; genus CACPNW01. Next base: position 114,348 of record CACMQS010000004.1, on the reverse strand, counting down.
ACAAATCTTCTATTTCTGGTTCTCTTGCAGCATTAGAAATTTTAGTTTCACCTTTTGCCAATACTGAGGCCATTAGTATATTTTCAGTTGCTCCTACACTTGGAAATGGTAGTTTAATTTTATTTCCAATTAATTGTGATTTAACACTGCCAACAACAAAACCATTTTGAATTTCAAAATTAGCTCCCAATTTTGATAAACCAGCAAGATGTATATCTATTGGCCTAGTTCCAATGGCACATCCTCCCGGTAAAGATATTCTAGCCTCACCAAATCGAGAAAGTAATGGACCTAGAATCAATATAGATGCTCTCATTTTTCGAACAACATCATAATCTGCTGATAGATTCTTAATTTTTGATGGATTTATTTTTAATTTATTTTTTTTGTGTTCAATTTTTACACCATAATTTTTCAGTAATTTTATTAAATTTAGAACATCAACCACATTAGGTACATTTGAGAGTTTTAAAGTTTTTTTAGATAAAAGAGAAGATACTATAATCGGTAGTGCAGAATTTTTTGAACCGTGAACATTAACTGAGCCAGAAATTTTAGAACCTCCTTTTATTATTAATTTATCCATTTTTGCTAATAGCTTGTTTTCTTTTTAAAATATTTGATTTCAGTTTTTTTTCTAACCTTTTTAATCTCGTTAAGCGTATTTCTTTTTTAGAATCATCTTTTGCTTGATGTGTATCTTTTTCTTTATTTAATTTATCTGTCATAAATAAGATTTAATTATTATTATTTTTTTTTAATCCATTTTTAGAGCATTTCTTAGAACAATATAAAACATTCTTCCAATCTCTTTCCCATTTTTTTCTCCAAGAGAATGGCTTATTGCAAACAATACAGACTTTAGATGGTAAGTTTTTCTTCAAGATTTTACTCAAATAGGTAAAAATATCCGTAGGCAACAACTAATGCAGGAATTGCACTATAAAGGGTTGCTAAAATCGCAGCTTTTGGGGCAAGTGCAATTGCTGGGAATAAAGCATCACCATCATTTGAAATAGCATTACCAAGCTCTGCAGAAAGAGGAATATAGCCATTTAGATAAAACGTTGCTACAACAACTTGTGGTCCACAACCAGGTAAAAAACCAAATAGAATTGCTACCAATGGAACAAACGGTAGCCATAAATCAAAAAATATTTTTAAATCTAAACTTGTAAAGTACATAAATATTTCAAAGACAAGAAAACCACTAATGACCCAGGTGGTTACAAAATTAGTTGTATCTACTACTCTTGATAATAATCCTCTACTTTTGTCAGTTGAGCATTGAAAATCACTTAATGGATTTAATGACCACATAAATATTGAAAGTATTGCTCCAGCTGAAGCTACAAAAACTAAAAGTGAGTTGTAAGCTGATGAAAATTCTATCTGGAATGCAACTAGAATACCTAAAATAAAACCAGGAATAAATAAAAAAAGCCAAAAGAAATTAAAATTCGATACAAAAGTTTTATTTATTTTTTCAAACTCAACTTTTATTTTTGTCTCTGATTGCATAAAATTTATGCCATGAATAAAATCAATTATATAACCTGAAATTGATCCAACAATTATCCCAATACCAAATATTAAAAGTCCTGTTGTGGGCTCAATAGCAAGTATTAAAAAAGCTGCATCACCCATTGTTGCTGTTAACACAGCAACTAAGGATCCGAAAGAAATACGCCCCTGGATATATTGCGTTACAACTATTATAGCTCCACCACATCCAGGAATTGCACCTAAAAAAGCAGCTATACCGACATGGAACTTTTGTGTCTTAGATAAAAAATTCTTAACATCAAATTTTGTTAAACTATCCAAACCAATAAAAACAAATAGAGTAAATCCAACAAATACAGATACCTGAATATAAGCATCTATCATTGACGATCGTATAACTTCTCCAAACTCTCCTCCTTGAAAAACAAGAGAAAGTAATAATAGACCAAAGAAAGATTTCTTTAATAACCTTCCATCATTCTCAAGAATGATCTTTGTTTTTTCATTAATAGCGTTAATTAGAGCATTCATTGAATGTATATATAGCTAATAAATATAGCTATGGCTACATTTTATGTTAATTTTTGTTGATTATTATGCTAAAAAAAAGGATGTCATTTAGCAAAGTCCGAAATGCTCATAAAACAGAAAATACTGAAGATTATTTAGAACTAATTGCAGAACTTTTAAATTCCAAAGGTGAAGCTCGTATTGTTGATATTGCTGAAAGCTTGGGTATTGCACAAGCCACAGCCAATAAAACAATACAAAGATTACAAACACAAGGTTTCATTAAAAGAGAACCTTATCGATCAATTTTTTTAACTTTTAAAGGTCAAAAAATAGCAAGTGAATCAAAAAAAAGGCATAATATTGTATATAATTTTTTACTAAATCTTGGTTTAGACAAGAATACGGCCTCTGAAGATGCTGAAGGAATAGAGCATCATGTTAGTGAAAAGACACTTCGAAAAATGGATAATTTTAACTCAAAGAAATAAATTTAATTTGTTGCCAAATCAATTTTATCTAGTGTATAAAAAAAAAGGGACACGGCGAATATCCCTTCTTTTCATCGTTGGTTTATGGATAGAAAATAAACCTAAACAATAAATACCCGATTCTCGGTTTTGGCTCAAATTTTTTAATTAAAAAAACCTAAATTTTAATATTTTTGTAACAAAACAATTTTTATTTTTATTTTATTTTTAAAATCCTTGTTCAAAGGTAAATAATTTACAGGTCTAGAAATTTTATTGATTTTTAATGACTTTTGATGTTTTTTTAAAATACTTAAAAAATCCTGTTTCTCCCATAAATCTATTCTATGGGTAAATATTACAAAGCCTTTTTCTTTAATATTTTTATTAATATTTGCAAAAAATTTGTCGAAGTTTTTGCAATACGTCATGGAGCCAATCAGTGAAATGAGATCAAATTTTATTTTATAATGATGTAATTGTTCGAAATTTTTTATTTGTAATTTTTTATAAATTTTTTTTCTTGATGAAATTTTCAGGCTTTTTTTTGAAATATCTGAACCATAAATATGACTTTTTGGATAAACTTTTTTTAATTCAGCACCAAATAAACCAGTTCCACATGCTAAGTCTAAGATATTTTTTGGTTTGATATTAATTGTTTCTTTTAAAAATTTAATGCTCTTTTTAGGTGCTTGATAATTCCATAACTTGAGTGTTGCATCATAATTTTCTGACCAATCATCATAATATCTTGTTGTTTTGCTCAAATTGCCAACGCCAGAAACTAGTGATTTAAAATTACTCATATTTTAAAGAAGGAATTTTTTTTCTTATTTTATTTACATCAGAAATATTAATAGTTGAGTTAATGATTGCAGGTTTATTTTTGGTACTATTTATAATCTTCCCCCATGGATCTACTAAAAGGGAATATCCATAGGTCTTTCTTTTCATATGATGATTTCCACACATACCTGTTGCCACAATAAATACATTATTCTCTATAGCTCGTGATCTATTCAAAACCTCCCAATGATCTTTTCCGGTTGGTCTAGTAAAAGCAGCAGGAACTAAAATAATTGAACAATCTTTTTTAGCAAGCTGCCTAAACAAATTAGGAAATCGTAAATCATAACAAATTGTCATTCCTAATTTAATATTATTAATTTTTGTAAAAATTATTTTATTTCCTGCTTTAAATAAATATGATTCTTGATGTTTTTCATTATTATTAATTTTGACATCAAACATATGAATTTTATCATATGTTTTTTTTATCACTCCATGATTATCAATAAAAAAAGATCTGTTAACTAGTTTGCGTTGTTTTTTTACTCTTAAGAGTAAAGAGCCAAGATTTATATTAACCTTATTTTTTTTAGCAAAATTTTTTGCCATTTTTAAAACTGGGCATGTATTTTGATATGGGGCATTTAAAAATAAAAAATTTTTATCATTAGTAATAATGTTGGAGCATTCTGGTGTGCAAATCAAATGAGGTTTAAATTTTAATGTTTTTTTAAAATTTTGTTCTAAATTGTTTGCATTCAAATTTGCTATGTGACTAGCTGAAAATTGAATTTGAGATATTCTAAGTTTACCCATTATTTTACTTATATTTAAATAAAAATATAACAGCACAAATAAATACAACAAATGTTAATAAATACATATTTAATGTTAATGAATATGTTTCAGCTAGAAAACCAATTCCAGCAGGCAAAATCATTGTAGAAGACAATCCAATAGTTATCAGATTAGTCACAGTCATTGGGATACTTTCATTGGATTGTTTAACCGCTTGTCGAATTATTATAGGAACTAAATTTGCAATAGCAAATCCATAAATACATAGAACTCCTAGTATAATGTAGAAGTTATTTGTTAATAAAGACAAAAACATTATAGCTGCGCCAATCATCACAAAGTGACAACCTACAACTTTTTCAGTGAATAAATTAATCAAAGAATTTGAAAATAAATTTGCAAAAATTCCTCCAATGCTAAAAAAAATTAATCCCATACTTGCTAAGTATAGAGGAGTATTTAAATCTTTTGACAACCATAATGTCGACCAATCCATAATTATTCCACCTGATCCAAAAACAAAAAATAACAAAAATCCAAATAAAAGAACATTCGTCTCTGGCAATTTAAATTTCTCACCTTCTCCTTTAAAATCTAAATCTCGGGGTAATCCATAAGAATATACAAAAGAGGAAACTAAGATTGATAAAAAGGATAAGATCGTAAACGATATGTAAGGTTCATAATTATTTCTCATTATTAAACCTGCTAATCCCCCTCCAAGGAGAATTCCTAAATTAAATCCCATGGCATAATACGGTGTAATAATTTTTTTAAAATGTCTTTCAATAAGTTGGCTATGTATACCTCCAATTGGTCCAGATGCACCCCATCCTATTCCGCCAGATATAAAAGTTAATAAAAAATAAAAATATGATGAGGAAATAACAGTCAATAAGGCGGAAAATGTAACAATAGGAAAAGCTAAAGTCATAACTAATTTAGTTCCATATTTTGGGACTAATATCCTTCCAGCAATTTGATTAGAAATTATAAAAAAAATACCAAAAAGTAATATTGCATAGCTTAAATCAGACTCGTCAATTGAAAGTCTTTCCATATTCCAAGGTGTTATTCCAAAATAACAACCCACGACTATCATTGGATAGGTAGAAGTAATTACTGACGCAATGGTAGCTCTTCTAAAAATTATTTTTTCTTCTAACACAAAATTTTTTACCAACGATGATGCACATCATCAAAAAAGTATTCTGTGTAAATATTACTAATTTTTTCCATCAAAGAGGAAATTTCATTAATATTTGAAGAAGAAGTATTTAAATTCACATGATCTTTATTTTTAGCACCCGGAATAACAACACTAACTGCATCATGCATCAAAATCCATCTTAGCGATAATTGTGATAAAGTTATTTCAGTTGGCAAAATATTTTTTAAATCTTCAACTGCATCTAATGCTTTATTAAAATTAACACCTGAAAATGTTTCTCCAACATCAAATGCATCACCATTTATATTATAATTTCTATGATCATCAGGAGCAAAAGAAGAATCTTTTGAGAACTTACCTGTTAACAAACCACTTGCAAGAGGCACCCTGACTATAATTGCAACTTTTTTTTCTTTTGCTATTTCAAATAATTTTTCAGCAGGTTTTTGTCTAAAAATATTAAAAATAACTTGTATCGATTTTGTATTTGGACGTTTGATACAAGCTAAAGCTTCATCAACTGTTTGAACACTAAATCCGTAATGTTGAATTTTTCCTTTACTCACTAAATAATCTAACATTTCAAATGTATGATCAGATGAATATACTTCGGTTGGAGGACAATGCATTTGTAATAGATCAATTGTTTCAACATTAAGATTGGATAAAGATTGATCTACATAAGACTCCATTAATTCCTTATTATAGTATCCCTCGGCTACATGAGGATTGATTTGTCTCCCAGCTTTTGTTGCCACATAAATTCTTTCAGATACTGATTTAATAAATTCACCTACAAATTTTTCACTTCTACCCATGCCATAGACATCAGCAGTATCAAAAAAATTAACACCATTTTCAAATGATGATTTTAATACTTCTTTAGCTTTATCTTCACTAACTTCTCCCCAGTCTGCTCCAATTTGCCAGCAACCCAATCCAATTTCGGATACGTTCCAATCTAATGATCCAAATTTTCTATATTTCATATTTATCCTACAACTATTTCATCAGTGACTAATGTACCATCCTCAACAATCAATCCCATAGCTCCTGAGTCAAGAAGATTATTTTTATCTTCATATTCTAAAACTAATTTATTTTCTAAATATGCAGAAAGAACATTATCTTTAATTTTAAGAGATAATTTATAATTTTTAAAATATTCTAAATTAAAATCCATCTCCTTTAAAACATTTACTTCATTTATCACTTTTATTAATTGAAGTTTGTTTGAAGAATTAATTACCAGTCCATAGTATCTATTTAAACCTTGTACTCTTACAGCAAGGCCGCCGGTAGTTAGTCTTTGCACTGCTATATCTGCGCTAACAGTATAGTTTTTCCAAGCTTCATTACCCGTAATGATAATCCCTCTACCACTATCTTTTGTTATTCTAAATGTTCTTGCACCTACTTCCCATTTATCAACAGCATTTACCCAACTTGATTTCCACATAACAGCTTTTGATGTTTTCACACCCCGTTTATGTTCTCCAATATGTTTTGGTTTATAAAATGAACAATTTGGTTCTCCCGTAAATGTTAGATAGTTTATTAATAAGCTGCCAGAATTTGCTTCTTCAGATTCAATAGAAAATCCAACTTGAGTAATTGGATTTCCCTCAGTTGAAGGAATTTTCCATTTTAAGTTATGTGATTTACCTGGATACAAAATTATTTCCTCTGAATTAATTCTTTCATATTCATCATCTTTCCCAAACATATTTATGAAACATTTAACATTGATTGGTTTATCTGAACTTGTAACAAAATTAATTTCAGATTCAATTGTTTGACCAGAATATAATAATGGAGATGAAATAAAATTATAACTTTGAAAAAATCTCTCTCTAGCTTTCCCCGTTAATTCGTGTAACTCTTGAGGAAAAAATACATCTACCAATGCTTCAGAGAAGACACCGGGTGCTACTCTATCAAATTTAATCTCAAGGGCTCTTTTTCCAATTTTACTATCATATTTTATATTTTGTACATGAGTGGAAATGTTCTTATTTTCTTTATAGTTAGCTCTCCAGCCTTGAACTGAACCAGGCATTTCAAAATGAAATCTAGATCCATTTTTAGGCTGAACAATTTCCTCATTGTTCATTTTTTTTGCAGTATTAATTACTTTATAAGCTTCAGTTAATGCGTCTGTCTGTGTTTCGCCACCATTTGCCGTAGGGCAATACATTCTATCTTGGATTGGAGAAAGATAATCTGGGCCATTATTTAATCCTTCAAGACCATTTTTAATTCCCATCAGGCAACCAACATTTCCTGAGTTACAATCTGTATCTCGACCTGCAGTATTAACAATCATTAATGTTTTTTGAAGATCATCATCCCCAAATAATAATGATAGAATGATAATAGCATGGTTAGGTATCATGTGACACTCACCTAAATATTTATCATAATCATAGTTTTCAGCTAAAAATTCTCTTGCTTGCATCCAGTCACTATTACCTGATCGTATATTTTGTAATTCTCCAATTACTTTGTAAATCTCAGATGTATTTGGAATATATTTTTTGCTTTCATTAATAATTTTATTAATGTCTTTTTCAATAAAAGCTAAAGACTCCATAGCGGCTACCATTTGTGCTCCGTAAATCGCTTCGCCATCATGACTTACGCTTGCAGCTTTTTTTGCAAGATCAGCAGCTTTTTCTGGATCTCCTGGTGATACTAAAGCCCATCCATCAATAAATATTTGAGCTCCTATTTGTTGTGCAACAACTTCTCCATTTGTTTCAATCGAACCACTCATTGGAGCGTGAATTCCTGCCTTAAGGTTTTGGAACGCAGTATCCTCAGCTGAATGACCTCTACCTCCCCACCACAAAACAGTTTTATTTTCTATAAGATTATTTAACCAACTTTGACCAATTTGTTTTGGCGTAATATTAGGATCATAATTATTTTCTCTTAAAGCTCTTAAAAAAGTAAAGGTACCAGTAATATCATCATCTGTTACTACTAAAGGAACATTTAATTTCTCATTTACATAGTAATTAATCTCACCTAACTCTTCTAATATTCTTTCATGAGTCCATTGCTCAAAAGGACGTCCTAGATAAACACCAATTAACTTGCCAAGTACCCCTGCATATACTTTTTCTTCATACACTTTATCTAGTTTCATTATTTCTCCCCTTTTTTTATAAATTTATTCTATAGATATTGAATTACTTTGAATTGCTCCATTTTCAGTTAAAAATCCCATCATACCTTCCTCAAATGGATTAGATGAATCTTCTGCTTCAATTAATAATTGATTATCAACATAACCTTGAAGTTTATTGCCATCTACTTTAAATTTTAAATCGTATTCTTTAAAATATTCTAAATTAAAATCTATTTCATTAAGTGTTTTTAATTCATATTCCATTTTATTAATCTTGAGTTTATTTTCAGATGTTAACTCAAGAGAATAATATCTTTTTAAACCTTGAGACCTCACAATTAATCCAGCGGCAGATGCAAGAGGAATAGATATCTTTGAGGAAATTGAATAATCTTTCCATGTCTCACTCCCAGTCATTATGTGACCACGACCTATACCCCTTACGACTTTAAATGATTCATTATGTCTGTATTGCCATTTATCTACATCATTGACCCAAGCTCTTTTCCATAATTGACCGTAAACCTCCTCTTTATAAAATATGCCTCTTTTATATTCATCTATATGGTCAGGTCTTCTAAAAGTCATTTTTGGAGTTCCAGAGATATTTAAATAATTAATTAAAATTTTTCCTGAAACATTATCATCAGAATTAATACTAATACCTATCTGTCCTATTGGATTTGCAAAAGTATCAGGAACAACCCATTCAATTGTATTATTTTCTTTACTCCTTAAATTAAAATCATCAGAGGATAATTTGATTAATTTATCTTCTTCTCCCCAATATTTAATAAATAAATTAATTCGCAAATCTTTTTCAGATTGAGATATAATTTCTGTTTTGATCTTTTGTCCAGAATATACAATAGGACAAGCGACATAATCATAATGAAAATATCTTTGAACTTGATAGCCTTCTAATTTTGTAAACCATTCTGGAAAAAAACTATCTACAAAAATTTCACTTGCAAGACCAAATGATAGATCATTAAAACTGACTTGTAACGCTCTCGTTCCATTATCTGATTTATAATCAACATTAGATAGGCTTGTATTTAGATTGTTATCATTTGATTTATCAACCATCCATCCTTGTGTAGATGTTTCCATTTCAAAATTATATCTCGCATTATTTTTGATAACCTTGCTTTCAAGACCATTCATTTTTCTTGTTATATTAATAATGTTCTGACTTTCCAATAAAGCATCAGTCATTGTTTCAGAACCATATGCTGTTGGTAAATAAATGATATCATTTACAGGAGTTATATAGTCTGGACCCTGTTTAATTCCTTCTAATCCATTTTTTATTCCTAAGATACAACCAACATTTCCTGAGTTACAATCTGTATCCCATCCTGCTGTATTGACGATCATTAAGGATTTTTGAAAATCATCATCTCCGAATAACAACGATAATATAATTAGTGCGTGATTAGGAACGATGTGACAATTACCTGGAAATTTACTATACCCATACTTATCTTCAATCTTGGATCTAGCTTGTTCCCAATCTAAATTACCAGAGCTCCAATCTTGGATATCAGAAATCAATTTATAAATTGTTGAATCATTTGGAACAAATTTTTTACTGTCCTCTATTATTTTTTTTATATCTTTTTCTATGAACGCATAGGCTTCCATAGCAGCAACAACTTGAGCACCGTAAACAGATTCACCGTCATGACTAACACTCCCTGCTCTTTTTGCTAGATCAACAGCTTGTTCTGGATCACCTGGAGAAACCATTCCCCAGCCATCAATAAATATTTGCGCTCCGATTTGTTCCGCAATCACTTTACCATTTTTAGCAATGGAACCACTTTCAGGCGCGTGGATACCTTGTTTGAGATTCATGTATGCGCTTTCTTCAGTTAAAATTCCTTTTCCTGCCCACGCAAGTACAGTTTGATTTTCTAAACAATAATTTAACCAGGTTTGTCCAATTTGTTTTGGCGAAATATTTTTATCAAAATTAAAATGTTTAAGAGCATTTATAAATCTAAAAGTACCTGTTAGATCATCATCTGTGACATGTATTGGAAAATCAAGTTTATCATTTACGTAATAATTAATTGGACCAAGTTCTTCCATGATCCTGTCATAATACCAACCTTCAAATGGTCTACCTAAATAAACACCAATAATTTTTCCTAAGACACCAGCATAAACTTTTTCTTCAAATACTTTATCTAATTTCATTTTCCTCCCTCCAAATGAATATTATCTCAATTTATAGAAATTTCATCACTAATAATAGTTCCATTTTCAACAATACAGCCTATCATACCTTTTTCAAATTGATTTGATTTATCTTCAACCTCAATTAACAATTCATTGTTAATAAAGCCTTTTAAAAAATTATTATCAGCCTCAAAACGCATAAAGTATTCCTCAAATGGCTCAAAAGAAAAATCTACTTCTTTTAATATTTTTAGACCATATTCCATTTTATTAATCTGTAATTTATTTGTTGATTTAATTTCTAATGAATAATACCTCTGCAAACCCTGAGATCGAATTACCAATCCTCCAGATGATGCTAAACGAAACATTATTTTTGAAGTTACCGAATAATTTCTCCAATCAGAGGATCCCGTAAATACATGCCCTCTTGATGCATTTTTGATTAACCCAAATGAATTTTTTCCATAACTATACCATTTATCTACATCATTTACCCAAGCCAATTTCCATAACTGACCATAATATTTTTCATCATCTGGAATATAAACACCATTTGTTAAAGATTTAATATTATGACTTGTCGTATTTACTTTGTCGTTTTTAATATGTTCAGGTTTTTTAAAAGTCATCTTAGGTATTCCAGAAATATCAATATAATTTATTAATATTTTACCTGATACTTGTTCATCAGATGCAATACTATATCCAAGTTGAGTAATGGGATTTGATAATGTATCAGGAATAGTCCATTCTATTTTTTTTGTTTCATTTTCTGAGAAGAAAAATTCCTCCGAGTCTAATTTAAATAACTTATCTCCTTCACCATAATACTTAATAAATAATTTAATTTTTATATTTTTTTTCGTCTTAGATATAATTTCTGTTTTAATTTTTTGACCTGAGTAAACTGTAGGACAACCAACAAAACTGTAAACCATAAGCATCATTTCTTGTTGCTCATTCAATCTTGTAAATTCTTCTGGGAAAAATGTATTCACATATAATTCACTATTAATTCCTTTTGTAAGATTATTAAAATTTATCTCTAAAGCTCTTTTGCCAATAGCAGAGATATATTCACAGTTTTTTAAAAAAGTATTTTGATTATTATTATTTGATTTATCAACCATCCATCCTTGTGTAGATGTTTCCATTTCAAAATTATATCGAGCATTGTTTTTAATAGTTTGATTTTCAAGACCATCTAATTTTCTTCTAATATTAATTATATTATGACTTTCAGTTAATGCATCAGTCATAGTTTCTGAACCACGAGCAGATGTAATATATATAGTGTCATTTACAGGTGTAATAAAATCTGCACCTTTTTGAATGCCTTCAAGACCATTTTTAATACCCATATAACAGCCAACATTTCCTGAATTACAATCTGTATCCCACCCTGCTGTATTAACAATCATTAGGGTTTTTTGAAAATCATCATCTCCAAATAAAAGAGCTAAAATTATCAAAGCATGATTTGGCACAATGTGACAAAATCCTTGGTATTTGTCATACCCATAGTGTTCTTCAATCTTGAATCTAGTTTGTTCCCAATCTAAATTACCAGAACTCCAATCTTGAATATCAGAAATTAATTTATAAATCACAGAATTCTTAGGAATATAACTTTTACAATGCTCAATTATTTTTTTTGTATCACTTTCAATAAAAGCCATTGCTTCCATAGAAGCAACCATTTGAGCGCCGTAAACAGATTCACCATCATGACTAACACTACCCGCTCTTTTTGCTAAATCAGATGCAAAGTCTGGATCACCTGCTGCAATCATTCCCCAACCATCAATAAATATTTGTGCACCAATTTGCTCTGCAATAATTTTACCATTCCTTTTAATTGATCCACTCTCTGGAGCTTCAATACCTTCTTTTAAATTTAAATACGCGCTCTCTTCGGTCAATAATCCCTTTCCAGCCCATGCTAAAACAGCCTGATTTTCTAAACAATAATTTAACCACGTATCACCAATTTGCTTTGAAGTTATATTTCGATTAAAATTAAAGTCTTTAAAAGCTTTAATAAAAGTAAAAGTACCATTGAGATCATCATCTGTAACATGAAGAGGTAAATTTAATTTGTCGTTTACGTAATAATAAATAGGCCCAAGTTCCTTCATTATTTTATCATAGGGCCAACCCTCAAATGGTCTTCCTAAATAAACTCCAATAATTTTTCCTAAGACACCAGCATAAACTTTCTTTTCAAAATTATTATCTAATTTCATACTCTTATACTTTTACTCTATGCTTATTGAATTGGATGATAATGTTCCATCTTGTGTAACAAAACCTATCATACCTGTTTCAAAAGAATTATCTTTGTCGTAGGTTTCAATTAATAGCTTATCATCTACATAACCTAATAATTTATTTCCATTCACTTCAAATTTTAATTCATATTCCTTATAAAACTCAAAGTTAAAATCAATTTCTTTTAATGTTTCTATTTCATAAAACATTTTATTAATCTGCAGTTTATTATTGGAAGTAAGTTCTAAAGAGTAATATCGCTTTACTCCTTGAGATCTAATTATTAATCCCCCAGCTGATGCTAATGGAAAGTTCACTTTTGAAGTAACGGTATAATCTTTCCAAGAAGATGATCCTTGTAAAATATGACCTCTACCAACTCCATTGATAATTTTAAATGATTCTAACCACCTATATTGCCATTTATCGATATCATTCACCCATGCTCTTTTCCATAATTGACCATAAAATTCTTGGTTAAAAAAATATCCATTTTTTGATGCATTTTCTATGTGTTCAGGCCTTTTAAATGTAACTTTTGGTGTGCCCGTAATATCAAGAAAATTAATTAGTAATTTTCCTGAGGTATTAACATCTGCTGATATGACAAATCCAATTTGTCCAATTGGATTTGCATGTGTATCTGGAACTATCCATTCAATTGATTTTACTTCATTATTTGAAAGCTCATATTCTTCAGCATCTATTTGTTTTAATTTATCTTCTTCACCCCAATATTTTATAAATAAAGTAACTTTAATATTATTTTTACTTTTTGAAATAATTTCAGTTTTAATCTTTTGTCCACTATAGACAATTGGACATCCAACAAAGTCATAGTGAAAAAATTTCTGCCGCTGAGATCCTTTTAGTTCAGTAAACCAATCTGGAAAAAATGTATCAACATAGGCAACACTTGAATGCCCTATTGACAAATTAGAAAAGTCAATTTCTAATACTCTTTCACCATTCTTGGTTTCATAAGGAACATTAGTAATTGTAGTATTTAAATTATTATCATTAGTCTTATTAATTTTCCAAGCTTGAGTAGAGCCTGGCATTTCAAAATTATATCTTGCATTTTCTTTTACTATCTTGTTTTCCATACCATTAATTCGCCTAGCAATATTAACAATATTTTGACTTTCTCTTAATGCGTCAGTCATCGTTTCAGCACCATTACTTGTTGGAAGAAAAATTGTATCATTAACTGGTGTAATATAGTCGGGTCCGTCTTTAATACTCTCTAATCCATTTTTAATTCCAAGAAAACATCCGACATTTCCTGAATTACAATCTGTGTCCCAACCTGAAGTATTTACAATCATTAAGGATTTTTGAAAGTTATCATCTCCAAATAGTAATGCTAAAATGATTAATGCATGATTTGGTACAATATGAACGCCGCCTATAAATTTTTCATAACCATAAATATCATCTATTTTTTCTCTTGCTTGTTCCCAGTCTAGATTTCCAGAACTCCAATCTTGAATATCAGATATAAGTTTAAAAATTGTTGAATCTTTAGGGATATATCTTTTGCAATGCTCGATAATTTTTTTTGTATCTGATTCTATAAACGCCATTGCTTCCATTGCAGCAACAACTTGAGCAGCATAAACAGATTCACCATCATGACTTACACTTCCAGCTTTTTTTGCAAAATCAGCTGCTTGATCTGGATCACCTGGCGAAACTAATCCCCATCCATCAATAAAAATTTGAGCACCTATTTGCTCTGCAACAATTCGACCATTTGTTTTTATAGAACCACTATCTGGAGCATGAATACCTTGTTTAAGATTTTGATAAGCGGTATCTTCTGATGATGTTCCTTTACCGCCCCACCATAAAACAGCTTGGTTTTCCAAACAATAATTTAACCAAGTTTGTCCAATTTGTTTAGAAGAAATATTTTTATCAAAATTAAAATCTTTTAGAGCGTTTATGAATCTAAAAGTTCCAGTCAAATCATCATCTGTAATTTGAACAGGCATATTTAATTTATCATTTACATAATAATTAATTGGGCCTAATTCTTTTATAATTCTATCATACCACCAACCCTCAAAGGGTCTGCCAAGATAGACACCTATGATTTTACCTAAAACTCCTGAATATACTTTCTCCTCATATTCTTTGTTAAGCTCCATCTTCCTCCCATTAAACTAACCTTTTGTAGCACCACTGGTTAAACCAGCAATGAATCGTCTTTGAAAAAACATAAATAAAATAGCAATTGGTGCAGCCATTAAAATGGAAGCTGCGCTTACCAATCCATAATCATTTGCAAATCTACTTTGAAATGTAAATAAAATTGAGGAAATGGGTTTGTATTCATCAGTAATAATAAAAGTAATGGCAAATAAAAACTCATTCCAAACTGTTAATGATACAATAAGTGCAGTTGTTAAAAAAACTGGCCAAGAAAGAGGTAAGGCGACCCTTGTAAACAATTGCATCACTGATGCCCCATCTAGTTTAGCAGCTTCAAAAAGTTCTGTAGGTAATTGCAACATATAAGAGCGAATTAAAAAAGTTGCGAAGGGAGCATTTAAAGCGCTGTAAATAATAACTAAACCAATCCTTGTGTCTAGGAGGTATAAACTTTTCCACATTAAAAATAATGGTAAAATAAATAATTGAGCAGGAATACTTATTCCAACTAAAAGGTATAAGCCAACAACAATAGTTTGAATTCCTCTTGGATTTAAAACTGCCAAACTGAAGGCAGCTAAACCTGAAACGGTCAAATTTAATATCAATGTTCCGATCACTAAAGTAAGTGAATTCATAAATATTTGAGTGTAATTTCCATTCACCCAAGCATCATAATAATTCATTAATCTTATTTCATTTGGAAAACCTAAAGGATTTGCTCCAAATTCAGAAGATGGTTTTATAGAATTAAATGCTAAAACTAGTAATGGTAAAATAATTGTTAAAGCCATAAAAATCAAAATGGCGTGATTTATATAACTCGATCTTTGTCTAAATCTTGCAGTTGCCATTTATAATTTTATACCTCCCAACCCATCCGCCTTAAAATTGCAAAGAAACCAACTATAATACCGACATAGAAGAACATCATAACACCTATAGTAGATGCATAACCAACATTCATTCGTTGAAAAGCTTGCGAGTACAGATGATTTGCTACAACTTCAGAACTATATGCCGGCCCACCCATTGTTAAAATGTATACATAGTCAAATGTTGGGACAGACCAGATAATTATAATTATTAAGGATAAAACAAAAATTGGACGTATCATTGGTAAAGTAATGTATCTAAATTTTTGAAATTTTGTTGCTCCTTCAATATCTGCTGCTTCATAAAGAGAGTCATCAACTTGATACATACCAGTTAAATAAATAATAACTAAGAAGCCCCAGAAATGCCACATATCTACCCAGGCAACAGCGTATAAAGCAGTCTCCTTCATTGCAAATGGTGACTTAGCAAGAAAATCAATACCTTGATTCTCAAACCAACCACCTAAACCATGTCGTGGATGGAATATGTATCTCCAAATCAAACAGTTAACGATACTGGCTAGAATGTATGGAAAAAAATACACTAGTCTATAAAAAAGTTGTCCTCTTTTTATTCCAGTTAAAAGATATGCTATAATAAGTGCTACGATTACTGGTATTGTTAAGAACATTACTGTCCAAATTATGTTGTGTTTAACTGCTTTCTTGAAAACACGGTCTCTAAATAATTCTTGAAAGTTTTCTAATCCAACGTAATTTATTCTACCAAAACCATTCCAGTCAGTTAAACATAACAATAAACTTAGTATCGATGGGAATGCTACCACAAAGAAATGAATAAATATAACTGGAAATAAAAAGTACCAGGAAATTGCATTTATACTTGTTAAAAATTTTGGCATAATTTCTTTATTTTTAATAAGGGGAAAAAATTTCCCCTCATTTAAATTTATAAATTATCTTTTTCCAACTGGAACTAATGCATCGTCTGCACGAGCTTGATCCCAAAGTCTTTGAGATTCTTCCATGAATTCAAGTGGAGTAATATCTCCAGCCCAAACCACTTCCATATCTTTCCAAATATGAACACCTGGATCATTCGGATAGAACGTCCATGTTGTATATCCATAATTTCCAGAATCAGAAGCTTCTGCGAATTCAGTTAAGAATCTTTTTTGTCTTGGATCAATATTAGGATCAAAGTCAGCATCAGTGTATTTTAGTGGTAACAACCAAGCGCCATATCCTAAACTACCAGTAACTTTAAGAGCTCTTGCTTTATCAGAAAGAATCCAATCAATTACTTTTGCTGCTCCATCTGCATTTTTAGACGACGCGTTGATGGACATTGTTCCACCTGTTGCAAGTTGGTAATTAGGAGCACTTCCTGCCTGAGAATTCAGAATTGGTAAAGGATTCCAATCCCAATCATCAGAAGATTCTCCAAAATTCGTTGCCGTTACATTAAAACCCCAAGTTCCAATCATGAGCATTGCAGAACCTCTAGTAGCAAACTCGTTATTAAAATCATCCCAATCTAAAGAATAATATGTCTCTAGATCACCAGACCAATAACCTTCATCTACCATGTGTTTTCTTAAAAGTTCAATTGCTTCTACAAACTCTGGATCAGTCCACTTTTTTTCACCAATTAATGCTTTATAGACATTTTCTGGTCCAGCATAAGTGTTGAAATAGTTGCCTACTAAATGTTCGTGAGTTGGCTGCCATCCAGCTGAGCCATACGCATAAACATTCATTCCCTTAGCTTTTATTTTAGCAGCTAAAGATTCAACTTCTTCTAAAGTATTTGGTGTGCTCCATCCATTTTCTTCAAACAAAGTTTTATTATAAAAATAAATCATTGTTTCATAGTTTTTTGGAATTGAATATAATTCACCATCAAATACTCCTGAGTTGTAAGCCCAGCCTAGAAGTTTATCTTGCCAACCATATTGATCAGCATACTCTTGCATAGATTTAACAAGACCTGCATCTTGGTAAATTTTTATGTAAGAAGCACCAGGTGTATCAAACATGTCCGGTCCACTTCCAGATAAAAGAGCTGGTCTGATAGTATCATTAATGTCTTCTTTGAATACACATTCTAATTCTACTTCATCTTGTTCAGCATTAAAAGCATCACACATCATTTCTTGAACTGTAGGGTCAGTATCTGCACTACTTTCCATCCACCAAACTACTTTAGTGGCAGCAAATGTTGAAGTTGCGAAAAAAGCTGTAAGAATAAAAGTTAAAAAAATATTTAAAATTTTATTCATCATTTCCTCCATTTATATGAAATTTATACTACAAATAGAAAACCTGTAAATCTATTTATGTAATATTTTGATCCAAAAAAACGAGGAAAATTAGGGATTGCGACAAAATTTTAATCTAAAGCATAAAAATCATTTGATCCCTAATTAAACTTAAAAAATAGTTAAAAGAAAAATAAAAAATAACTATTAAAAAAATTGCTATTAAAGACCAAATTATGAATTTTATCATTTTATAGTTTTTATAAATTAAATTATGTTTTAAAATAGTAATTAAATAGTAATTGTATATTATAAATTATTATTAAATTCTAATCATAATTATGAAAAACAAATTATTTGATATTTGGAAGCAAAATAAAGCCTGTATAAATGGTTGGTTATCAATACCAAATTCCTTTACTGCTGAAGCTTTTGGCAAAATGGGTTGGGACTCAGTCACTATAGATTTGCAACATGGTCAAAATGATTATTCAAGCGCGATTGGAATGCTGCAAGCATTGAGTAATGGTAATTCGGTGCCAATGACTCGTGTTCCGTGGAGTGAACCTGGTATTATAATGAAAATGTTAGATCTTGGTGTGCTTGGCATTATTGCACCAATGATTAATACAAAAGAAGACTGTGAAAAATTTGTTTCATATTGTTATTATCCACCAATTGGACAGAGAAGTTTTGGTCCTATGAGAGCTCAAGTGGTTTATGGATCAGATTACTATCAACACGCTAATGAAAATATCGTAAGCTTAGCTATGATTGAAACTAAAGAAGCAGTTGATAATTTAGATGCTATTCTTTCCGTTCCGCAATTAACTGGTATTTATATTGGACCTGCAGATATGAGTTCTTCTTATGGCTTACCACCTAAATTTGACGTGCGAGAAGATCCTGTTTTTTCGAATATAAAAATGATTGTAAAAAAAGCTAGAGATAAAGGCAAGATTGCAGGTATTCATAATGGCTCGGTTCAATATTTGAAAGAAATGATTGAAATTGGATTTCAATTTACAAGTTTATTATCGGATTTCAGAATTATGTCATCTCATGCTGAAAGTTTATTAAAAGAATTGAAAGATGTGGATACTAAATCTGATAATACAAGCGCATATTAATAGTCACTCAATTACTAACTAAATCTTCTTCCATTTTAATTAATTCATACCATCGATTTTCTTTTGTATTTAGATCACTATTAAGAATTTCCATTTTTGAAGTTATTTCTTGATAGCGCTCAAAATTTTCTAAATATAAATTTGTATCCTTCAATTCATTTTTAATATCTTCTAATTCTTGTTGAATATTTTTTATTTGGCTTGGAAGTTTTTCTAATTCATATTGAAACTTATATGATAATTTAGATTTTGAATTCTTTACTTTATTGTTTTCTGTAAGTGATTTTTTAGTTTCTTTATTTTTAGCTACTTGTTGATTTTCAGATTTCAAAAAATCACTGTATCCACCAAAAAACAATGATACATTGCCATCCTCTTTAAAATGTAAAATCTTATTTACAGTTTGATCTAAAAAATCTCGGTCATGCGATACTATTAGTAGTGTTCCATTATAATTGGATAGCATTTCAGTTAATAGATCTAATGTTTCTAAATCTAGATCATTTGTTGGCTCATCTAAAATAAGTCCAGTCTTCGGATTAGCTAATACTTTTGCTAAAAGTAACCTGTTTTGCTCTCCTCCTGATAATGTTTGTATCGTATGGTTAACATTTTTAGGATCAAACTGAAAATCTTTCACATAGCTACAGACATGTCTGTCTCTTCCTTGAACTTTTAAATAATCACCTCCGGAGGGGACTAAAATATCTTTAATTGATTTTCTTCCATTAAGATCATTTCGCATTTGATCAAAATAAGAAAATTCTAAATTTTTTTTCAACTTGATTTTACCTTTAGAAATTTTTATTTCATTAAGAATTGTACGAAGAAAAGTTGATTTACCACTTCCATTATTTCCTAAAAGACCAATACGATCATTTTTTGAAATTTTAATGGATAAATTTTTAAAAACAAATTCACTTTGATTTGGATATTTCACAAAAACTTCTTGAAGTTCAGCAATAAACTTAGATTGATCGCTAGATTTTTTAGAAACTTGAGGTCTTAAAGATTTAATTGCACTTCTGTATGAAGCTTCATCCTTTTCTAATTGGGCTTTTAATTCTTTAGCTCTTTTTAATCTTTTTTCATTTCGCTTAACTCGCGCCTTTACTCCTTTATTTGCCCACTCAAGTTCAATATTAACAAATTGCTTTCTATTTCTTAATTCTCTATATTCTTGATCGAGTAACTCCTCTGACCATTTATCAAAATCTTTAAATCCTCTTGGGCTTACTCGTAATTTTCCTCTATCTATCCAAAATACTTTATTAGTAAAATTACTTAGAAAAGTTCTATCATGACTCACACATATAATTGTCTTATTTAAATTGCGTAAATAACTTTCTAGCCATTCAATACATTGTAAATCTAGATGATTAGTTGGCTCGTCTAACAACAAAACATCGGAGTCTTTTAATAAAGATCTAATTAAATAAACTTTTCTTTTTTGACCTCCTGAAAGATCTTCAACATTAGCAAGTTTATCTAAATTGAGTTTATTGCAAAATATATCAACAAAATGTTTATTTTGTTCATGAAGTAAGTCTAAAAAATTCTCTTCAATGGTTTTCTTATCTAGTGTTTCAAATTTTTGATTAAAGTATCCAACTTTAAGACCAGGATAATTCCATAATTCACCTGCATCTAAATCTTGATCACCATAAATTGTTTTCATTAAGGTAGTTTTTCCAACACCATTCTTACCAACGAGTGCAATCATATCACCCTTGTGTAAATTTAGGTTTAAATCTTGAAAAATTACTTTTTTTCCAAACTTAATTTCTACTTCTCGGAGAGAAAATAATAAATCACTTGCCACGAATTAAAGTCTTATATAATTTTATAATAAACAACTATAAAATCTAATATCATAAATATTATAAACAAAATTGCTACTCTAAGTAGAGACCATTGACCTTTAGGAAAAATATATTCAAAAAATTTCATAATTAACTCTATAATTGATTTTTTGAATGAAGAAAATTTAAATTAGCGGGCAAATGCCCGCATAATTATGATCTACTATAAATGTAAAAAGCTGACGTAAATAAAGCAGTTAAAACAACATTTACATACGGTGTAGCACCAGCAATGACTCCTGTTACAATATGGAATAAGATAATCCCAGTAAATAAAAGACTACCAAAAGCAAATAACATTCCAATTGATTTAAGATTTTCTGCAGCAATATCAGGAAATCTCCAACTCCAAATACCAACTACAAAAAGCACAACTCCTGTAAACTGACCAAATGTAATTAAATCTGGCGTAGCTTCCCAACCAGTACCAAGTGCAATCCAAATTGATCCCAAAAATAATGAGCCCAACCCATTAACTATTAATACAACACCTTGAATTTTGAAAAGTAAACTAAGATTCATTTATCCTCCTTCAAATATTAAAAACTAAATATTAAAGATAAAGATTCTGTAAAAACTTTTTGTATTAATTTATAATACTAAAAAATCATTATTTTTCATTTAATCGTAACCATTTAATACAATCTTCAAGTCTATCATCGCCCCAGAATACTTCCTTACCATCGTATATAAATGTAGGACTTCCAAAAACTCCTTTTTTATAAGCATATTCAGTATTGCTTAAATATTTATCTTTTATTTCCTGATCGTTTGCTTTTTTTAAGGTCTCATCAGCATCTAAATTAAGCTCCTGAAAAATTTCATTTAAATTTGGCTGAGTAGCTGGTTCTTTGCCTTGCTGAAACCATCTTTGATATGTTTTATAAACATAGTCAACACCCCAACCCTCATTCATTCCAAGAATTGCAATTTGATTTGCTAAATCAAATTCTTTTAAAGGATAAGGAGCGGGAACCTTAGCTTCAAAACCGTAAAATTTTGCTCTTCTTTCTATATCTCTCCACATGTAATCTGATTTTATCTTTTTAGCTGGTGGAGTGAATGGAATATTATCCATATCCATCATAATTTTTCGAACACTGAAAGGGTGCCAATTGAATTTGATATTTTCTTTTTTTGCTACATCATGCAATCTATTGACTGTTAAATAAGTATATGTACTGCCAATAGAAAACCAAAAATTTATTTCTTTCATAAAGGATCCTTTTAAACTATTTTTTTTTATTCGATAATTATTTCTTTGGGTGTTGTGTCATTATCAATTACTGGATCCCAGGTAATACCACTCTTACCTGATCCAAACTTAGCTCCTTTATTGGTAAAAGGTAATTGGTATAATTCCGAATTTAAATATTTTTGTAATTTAGGAAGCTGTATAAAATTGTTAAAAAAATCAGATACAAGTGGGAATCCTGCCAATTCAAAAATATTTTCATCTTTTGCATCTTTGACAAAATTATAATGAAATAAAAATTTTTTATATAAATCTAACGTATCGAATAGATTGAAATCAGGAGCAGAAATATTGTTACCTACAAGAAATGTTTTTACAAGATTATCATCTTTTGTAGCCAACCAATGTTCAAATTTTTGTAATTTTCCTGAGTTAGAATTTTCAAATGCAGAAGTAAAAACTTCTTTTGCGGCTTGCAATTCGTCATCTTCTGATTGAAAATAAGTATAAGCAAACTTTGTTACAATATTTCGCAAATCTACACTTTCTTGAAGCAATTGTTCACATTCTATTTGCTCTTTACTTGTTTGCCCAAACATTCCAAATTCTTTTCCTAAGAAAGTAAGACATGTATTTGAATGCGAAATTACATATTCCTCGTCATCTTTAAAGAACTGTAAATAAGGTAAATTTATTAAACTATTTTTTTTCTTCAATTCAATTTTATCATTGTCATGCCAAGAACTACCTTCATAATTTATTTCACCATTTTCTTCTTTGGGTAGTACTTTATAAATTTTAGCAACCAACGGTATTCCAGCATAAATAATCATTTGCCTTGAAGCAGATCCTAAACCTTTCGTGCTCCAATAACCAAGAATAATTTTATCAATATCCATTTTTATATCTTCAAATAATTAATTAGAATTATTTAGAATCATTCTAATCTTAAATATTTTATTTTCATAATAAATTAATAAGGAATCCTTAATTTTTTTAAAATTTTAGCAAAACTATTAAAATTAAATATTTTTTATAACCCAATATTATTTTCATATTAGATTTAAATTAACTGAAATATAAAGGAGGTAAATATGATAGTTGGTTGGAAATATAGAACAACTTTTGAAAATGCACATGATTCTTTTGATAAAATAGCAAAGTTTCAAAAAGAAGCTGGTGCAGATTGGGTTATTACTTCTATTACTACTGGTGGTGACAATGGTTCTTTTATTACTGCTGTAGGTTTTGAAAATATGCAAGCTTATGGCAAAATGGATGATATGTGGAATGCACCTGATAGTAAAATGGATGAGATGATGGCTGCTAATTTAAGTAAAAGTGAAGGTATTGAAACATATAGCATGAATACCTTAGTTGGTAATATTGAAGGTGATCAACCTAATACTGTTTTTGCCAATTGGATTTTTGAATGTGATGACCAACAAGCAGTTAAAGACAGTCATGAATTGGATTGGAAATATTATAAAGAAGGTGGTTGCAGTGGAATTGATATTCATCAGATGAATGGAGGTGATTATGCCTCAAATGGCACTTATATGTTTGTAGCTAGGTTCAATTCAATGGAACAACTAGGAAGCTGTATGGATCATATGTGGAGTAAAAGTGATTATATGAAAAGCTCTGCAGATTATCATTCAAAAATTAAAATAATTAAAAATTTTAATGCGAGAGTGTTAAGATCTGAAAGATTTAAATAATGAAAATTTTAATTATTAATTTTAATCTTAAGAATTTGGGTGTAGATGATTTCAAAGCCCAAGCACATATCGATGCTATGGATTTTCGAGGTGTTGAGGGATTAATATCTAAATATTTCATTGGTGATGAAAATGATAATGTATTTGGAGGAGTTTATATTTTTAAAGATGAAGAAAGTCTTGAAAAGTATAAAAAGGGTCCAATATTTGAATTTTTATCAACTAATGAATTTTTTGATAATTTTACAACAAAAGAACATGGTGTAATCGATGGTCCATCTATAATAGCTGGAGCAAAAACAGAAACTATTTCTTAAATAAAATTAGCGGACTTGAGTCCGCTAATTACACTTCTTTTCATTAAAAAATTTTGTGATATTAAATAGATTGAGCTGATATAGTATAATGGTTATTACAGGCCGTTGGTAACGGTCAGATTCAAGTTCGATTCTCGGTATCAGCACCATAAAAATGAAATATATTATTGTATCATTTATTTTTTTTATAAACGTTGAAACAATGGCTAAACAAATATCTGATTTAAATTGGGAAAAAAGATTAGTAATTATTTCATTTGAAGACAAAAAAGGGGAAATATTTTTATCTTCACAAAAATTTATTCAAGAGAACGGATGTGCAGCAAATGATAGAAATGTACAATTTATATTTTTTGAAAAATTTAAAAATACTGAGTTTGAAACACCAAAGTTTATTAGTAATGAATTTGGAATATGGTTAATAGGCTACGATGGTTCTATTAAAGATTATAGTAAAGATAATAAAATATTTTTAAGGTTATTTAATTTAATTGACTCAATGCCTATTAGGCAAAATGAAATTAAAAATGATAAATGTTAAATAAAAAATAGTTATAAAATAATTTAGATTTTATTAATATTTTTGAAAATCAATATTAAGTTTAAAAAAG
This sequence comes from uncultured Alphaproteobacteria bacterium, assembly GCA_902615845.1. Lineage (GTDB taxonomy): Bacteria > Pseudomonadota > Alphaproteobacteria > HIMB59 > CACPNW01. Next base: position 89,414 of record CACMQS010000004.1, on the reverse strand, counting down.
ATATAATTGAAAAAATAATAGCATTTATGGTTATAGTATTAAGATTTGTTTCCCCAGGACTATCGGTAAATACATATCTCCAAAAATTTAATGAAGCTAAAAATTGAAAAAGAAAGATTATTAAAATAATTGGAAGCTGCCTTTCAAGACCTCTAAAAACAATAATTGATAAAGCTATAATGAATGAAATAAAAATAATACCAATTATTTCTGATAATCCTGCAACAGCGTGATTAAAGAAACCTAAATTGTTAATTGAAAATTCATCTGTAAATATTATTAGTTGGATTGCAAAATAGGCAAAGAAAATAATATTAATTATAACAATTAAAATATCTACTTTTTTGTTCATAACCGTGTATCATAGATCATAATTAAAAAATCAATATGGAAATTACATTATACTATTTCAAAATACCTTTTTGGAGAGCTGAGGTTGCGCGTTTAGCCCTATTTATTGGTGATATTCCTTTCAAAGATTATCGCTTTGAAAGTCAAGATACGGAAGCGCTAAAAAAAGATGGGAAACTTCCTAACGGGCTAATAGCACCATTTAAGCAGTTACCAGTTTTAGATGTTGATGGTATAATTTTTGCACAAACTGGAGCAATTGCCAGATTTTGTGGAAAGTTATCAGGTTTATATCCAAAAAATAATGATTTTGAAGCAGCACAAATTGATCAAATAATTGATGCAGCACAAGACATTAACTATCTAGTAACTCTGTCTGGCAGAGATAAAGAAAAGGAACGATTAGAATTAGCGAGAAAAATATTAGCAACAAAACATTTACCAAAATGGTTTCAATTTCTTGAAAATTTACTTTTAGAAAATAAAGATTCTAATTTCTTTGTTGGTAAAAAAATTTCTATTGCTGATTTAGCAATTTGGAGATTGCTGGGATGGTTAAGTTCAGGCCTTTTAGATGGTGTTCCAGCTAACATATTAGAACCCTATGAGAAATTAAATAAATTGAGAGAAGAAGTGTATAAGCATCCAAAAGTTAATGAATGGATGCTTAAAACGTATGGAAAAATAATTTAAAGTAATTCTTAAGTTTTTTTATAAGTTCCAGAGGCTTCCACTGCTTTTTTTACAGTACTAACCATATCAAATTTGGTATCTAAAATGATTAATTCATTTAACATTCCTGATTGTAAAGCTGTAACCTTCATGGCAAGCATTGTTTCATAATCACCTTCTGCTGTAGCAATCATGTCAAAGTCACCTCTTACAAATTCTAAACTATGTAATTTACCTCCAGCTTTTTCAGCAGCACTTCCTACAATCGCTGCTCTATCTTGATCTGGATTACTCATATAACCTTTAACGTATTCTGGACTTAATTTTCCGATTAAATAAAATTTATTCATATTACTCCTTTCAATTTGATGTTATTGATTAATAAAAATAATAAGTGAAGTTAAAATAAAAAAATTAATAAATTATGACAGCTTTAAGCGTAAATGTAAATAAATTTGCTTTAGTGAGAAATGCAAGAGGTGCTGACTTACCAAACTTGATTGATATTAGTAATAAATGTTTAAACTTTGGTGCTGATGGCATTACAGTTCATCCTCGCCCTGATGAAAGACATGCAAAATTTTCTGACCTAGAGCCATTAAAAAATTTATTGGCAAAATTTGAAAATAAAGAGTTCAATATTGAAGGATATCCATCAGATTTTTTTGTTAAAAAAGTAATTGAGGTTAAACCCAATCAAGTCACATTAGTGCCAGATCCACCTGGTGCATTAACCTCTTCATTTGGTTGGGATTGTCATGAAAATAAAGAATTTCTTCGAGATATTGTTAGTGAATTTAAAAAAAATAAAATTCGTGTTTCAATTTTTATAAATCCATCGGTTAAAACACTGGAAAATTTAGAAGTTATACAAACTGATAGAGTTGAACTTTATACATACGATTATGCTCATAATTTTATAGAGAATAAAGATACTGCCATAAAATCCTATATAGATGTATCAACATATTTAAAAAAAGAATTTCCTAAAATTAAATTAAATGCAGGCCATGATTTAAATTTGGAAAATTTAAAATTTTTCTTAGAAAATATTAATGATATCGAAGAAGTTTCAATAGGTCATGCTCTGATCTGTGATACCTTTGAATTTGGTTTAGAAAAAACAATTAAAAAATATTTATCTCTAACAAAAAATTAAATGACTTTTATCTTTTGGCTTCAATTTGCCTTAGTATGTATTGCTGGAGCTATGTCTCCTGGGCCTAGTTTGGCATTAATTATCAGAAACAGTGTTACAATTAATAGATATGCTGGCATTCTGACTTCTATTGGTCACGGGATTGGTATGGGCGTGTACGCAATTTTTGCAGTAACTGGACTAATAATTATTTTAACAACAAATGAAATACTATTTCAATTTATACAAATTATTGGAATTCTATTCTTATTATTTATAGGGTTCCAATTTCTTTTTAAAAAAAATCAAGAAATTGAACATATAAATAATCAAAAAAATTTTAATTCATTTTTACAGGGATTTTCTATAGCAATTTTAAATCCTAAAATTCTCATATGGTTTTCAGCAGTATTTTCACAATTTGTAAAAATAGATGCATTCTTTTTTTCACACTCAATTCTTGTCATTACTGCATCTGTAATAGATGGAATTTGGTATATTATAGTTTCAGTTGTAGTAACAAGTTATGGAATGGGCAATTTTTTTCAGAGAAGAAAAAACTTTATTCAAAAAACATCAGGGATAATTTTAGTTTTAATTGGTATACTTCTAATTATAGATTTCTTCCAAAACTCTTAAGATATTTTTTCCCATAATTTTTTCAATTTCACTATTTTTATATCCTCTTTTTTCTAAACTTTCTTGAATTATCATATGATCTAGACAATCATTCCATTTATTTGGCAAACAATCAAGGCCATCATAATCACTGCCTATTCCAACATAATCAATACCTATTTGATTAATTACATACTCAATATGATCAACAAATATTTCTATACTCGGACATATATTTGCTAATTTTTTTTGAAGAAAATGTTGTTTTGCAATCCATTGAGATGTTTTATTTGAATATTTTCTTTCAATAGAATTTAATTCATCAATATATTTTTTTCTTTCTTTAGTTTCTCTTTCTTTAAAAGATTTATCAATAAAAAAAGGGTATGGATTAAGACCAATAAACCCTTTTACTTTTTTAATAGCTTCAATTTGATCATCTTTTAAATTACGAAAATGAGGACACAAATTATACACGCTAGAATGCGAAGCTATAAAAGGTTTGGTACTTATTGATGCAATATCCCAAAAACTTTTCTCTCCAATGTGTGAAACATCAACTAGCACATTATTATCTTGGCAAATAGAAATAACTTTTTTCCCGAATTCGTTTAAACCATGACTTTTAAGTTTTGAAGAATTGTATGTCTCATCATAATTCGATGAAACCCAATCCAAAGAATGATTCCAAGTTGGGCCGAAATAGAAAAGGCCCCTTTCAATAAAATGATATAAATTATTGATATCATTTTCTAAACCCTCTCCTCCTTCCATTGAAATTGGAAGTATTAACTTATTTTTTTCTATTGCTTCATTAATGTCCGCAAGTTTCTTTGGAATGACAATTTCTTTATGTGATGAAATTCTTTCAATCTCATCATACATTTTATCAGCTCTTTTAAAAAAATTTGGTTCTTTAGAATTACTTGAGACCCAAATAATTAAAATTTCTAAATCAATTTCAGATTTTAATAACCTTGGTATATCCGTATGCCCGTGCGATGTAAGTTTAGTAACATCTTCACCTTCAATAACTCTTTGCACAAGATCATTATGCAAGTCAGCTACAAACATTTAATTATTTAATAATCTCCATTTTAATTATTTTATCTGGATCGGCAGGTGGTTCACCTCTTGTGATATTATCTATATATTCCATACCTTCGGTAACTTGAGCCCAAACAGTATATTGACCGTCTAGAAAAGAGCAGTCATTAAAACAAATGAAAAATTGACTATTAGCACTATTTGGATTTTGAGCTCTGGCCATGGACACTGCCCCTCTTCCATGATTTTCTGAAGAGAATTCAGCTTCTATATCAGGAAGTTTTGAACCACCTGTACCAGCTCTTGATAGATTAAAATCGTCATTAGTTGAATTTCCAAATTCTACATCTCCCGTCTGAGCCATAAAACCATCAATCACTCTATGAAAAACAACTCCATCATACTGACCTTCTTCAATAAGTTGCTTAATTTGTTTGACATGTTTTGGTGCTACATCTGGTTTTGTCTCTATTACAACAACACCATCTTTAAGTGTCATATGTATAATATCTTTTTTTTCATCAGCCATTAAAATCTCTCCTTTTAAAAATATTGAGAAAATGAAGATGAAAATATATAGTTTTTTAAATTTAATCATATTTGTTTTCTTTACCTTCACCCAAATTGTTTTATATATATGTAATGCACATCTTTGAAGAAAATATCAAGAAATTAGATTTAAATATTCCTGATATGCCAACACCACTGGCAAATTACGTTCCTTATAAAGTTTCAGATAGTACTGTTTATGTATCAGGTCAAGGACCAGTAATGGATGGAAAAATTCTCTATAGTGGAAAAGTTGGTGTAGATATTTCTGAAGAAAATGGAATTAAAGCTGCTGAAATTTGCTGCATTAATATTATTGCAGCTCTAAAAACATCCATAAATGGTGATTGGGACAGATTAGACAGCTTTTTAAAACTTGGAGGTTTTGTTAATTGTAATGACAACTTTACTGATCAACCTAAAATTATAAATGGAGCATCAGATTTATTAGTTAATATTTTTGGTGACAAAGGAAGACATGCGCGGTTCGCAGTTGGTTCAAATGCTCTTCCACTCAATATATCTGTTGAAATAGACGCAATAATTAAAATTAAATAAATACTCCAAATGAGTGAACATTTTTTTTGCTCTTCGCTCAGTAACATCAAAAGTTCTGATTGGAACGAATGTGTTGGTAATGATCATCCGTTTTTACAATATGAATTTCTTTATGCTTTAGAAAAAAGTAATAGTGCAAATACCAAAACAGGTTGGCAGCCATATCATTATATTGAAAAAGAAAATGATAAAATTATCTCATTATGTCCACTTTACATAAAGAATCATTCTTTTGGAGAATATATTTTTGATCATTCTTGGGCTGATGCCTATCATCGATATGGAATAAACTATTATCCAAAACTTCAATCTGCAATACCATTTACACCAGTAACCGGTGATAGAATTGTTTTAAACAAATCAGTAAAAGATAAAAGGACAAAGCAAGTTCAAGTTATTAATAATATGATAGAAGAGGCAAAAAAAATAAATGTTTCTTCTCTTCATTTTAATTTTGTCAATGATGCATCAAATTGGAATGAAATTGATAATATTATGGTTAGATCAGGAATACAATTTCATTGGAACAACAATGAATATAAAAATTTTAATGAATTCTTAAATGACTTATCCTCAAGAAAAAGAAAAATTATTAGACGAGAAAGACAATGTATTGAAAATAATAATTTAACTGTAAAATTACTTAATGGAAATGACATTAAAGAAGAGCACATAAATTTTTTTTACGATTGTTATTTAGATACTACAGGAAGAAAATGGGGTTCTACTTATTTAACTAAAGAATTTTTCTTTGAAATATTACATAATTTTAGAAACAAAATATTACTTATAATGGCTTATCAAGAAAATAAAATGGTAGCCTCTGCAATCAATTTTATAAGTAAAACTCATTTGTATGGACGATTATGGGGATCAAAATATGAAGTGCCATTTTTACATTTTGAACTTTGTTATTATCAAGCAATTGAATATGCAATTGAAAATAAGATTCAAATTGTGGAAGCAGGCGCTCAGGGTGAACATAAATTGCAAAGAGGTTACGCGCCTACAAAAACATGGAGTGCTCATTGGATAAAAGATCAAGAGTTTAGTAAAGCTATTCAAAATTTTCTTGATAATGAAAAACAGCTTATTGATAATCAAAAAGAAAAATTAGAAGATTATCTTCCTTTCAAAAATTAGGCTAATTCTTTTTTTACTTCTTGTTTATTAGAAAATTCAAAGTTAATTTTTTTATCTTTACATGTAATTTCAACATGACCACCTTTAGCAAGTTTACCAAAGATAAGTTCTTCAGCCATCGGTTTTTTAACTTTTTCTTGTATTACTCTGCCTAATTCTCTAGCACCGTACACTTCATCATACCCTTCTTCAGCTAGGAATTCTTTTGCCTCTTTATTAATCGATAATGAAACACCTTTATCTTCGAGCTGTGCTTCAATTTCTATAATAAATTTATCTACTATCGAAAGTACAATATTTTTAGATAAATGATTAAAATGAATAATTGAGTCAATACGATTTCTAAATTCTGGTGAAAAAATTCTATTTATTGCATCACTACTATCATCGTTAGATCTTTTTGCATTAAAGCCAATTTTGTTTTTAGATACATCAATTGCACCAGCGTTAGTTGTCATTATTAATATTACATTTCTAAAGTCTATAGTCTTACCATTGTGATCTGTCAGTTTTCCGTAATCCATTACTTGTAAAAGTATATTGAATAAATCAAAGTGAGCTTTTTCAATTTCATCTAAAAGAAGTACACAATGAGGATTTTGATCTACACCATCTGTTAATAATCCCCCTTGATCAAAGCCAACATAACCTGGAGGAGCCCCAATCAGTCTACTCACAGTATGACGTTCCATATATTCTGACATATCAAATCTAAGAAGTTTAATACCAAGTGTATTACTTAATTGTTTAGCTACCTCAGTCTTTCCAACTCCAGTAGGTCCAGAAAACAAGTACGAGCCTATTGGTTTACCATCTTCTCTAAGCCCTGCTCTTGCTAACTTTATGGAAGATGAAAGCTCTTCTAAAGCTTTGTCTTGACCAAATACGAAATTTTTCAAATCTCTTTCTAGATTTTTTAGACTATTCTTATCACTTTGATTAACAGATTTAGTTGGAATTCTTGCCATTAAAGCAACAACTGCTTCTATATCTTTTGATAGAATAATTTTCTTTCTTTTCTCTTCGGGTAATAAATATTGCGATGCTCCTGCTTCATCAATGACATCAATAGCTTTATCAGGAAGTTTCCTATCACCTATATATTTATTTGATAATTCAACTGCGCTAATAATAGCTTCAGGTGAATATTTAATATTGTGATGTTCTTCATAGTAAGTTTTTAAACCTTCAAGAATTTTGATTGTCTCATCTTTTGATGGTTCTTTAACATCAATTTTTTGGAATCTTCTAACCAAAGCTCTATCCTTTTCAAAATAGTTTTTAAACTCCTTATAAGTAGTTGAACCAATGCATTTAAGAGTACCATTGCCTAGAGAGGGTTTTAGTAAGTTACTGGCATCCATTGATCCTCCACTGGTTGCTCCTGCACCAATAACGGTATGGATTTCATCTATAAATAAAACAGCTTTGTCTTTTTTTTGTAACTCTTTAAGAACTGCTTTTAATCTCTCTTCAAAATCACCTCTGTATCTTGTACCAGCAAGTAGAGCACCCATATCCAGTGAATATATAATTGCGTCCTCCATAATTTTAGGTACTTTTTTTTCTGTAATTCTTTTTGCCAATCCTTCAGCAATTGCTGTTTTCCCAACACCAGGGTCTCCAACAAATAAAGGATTATTTTTTTGTCTTCTGCATAAAATTTGAATTGTTCTATCAAGTTCTTTGCTTCTTCCGATTAGCTTATCAATTTTACCATCTTTTGATTTTTCATTTAAGTTAATACAAAACTGACCTAAAGCACTTTTCGGTTTTTGTTGTGAATCATTGTCATTTGTTTGACTATCTACAAATTCTTCATTTTCAAAACTTTCGTTACTTTTAGAAATACCGTGTGATATATATTGAACAGCATCTAATCTGCTCATATTTTGTTGATGAAGAAAATATACTGCATGACTTTCTTTTTCAGAAAATAAAGCTACAATCATGTTAGCTCCTGTAACACTCTCTCTTCCACTCGATTGCACGTGAATAGCAGCTCTTTGTAAAACTCTTTGAAAACCATTTGTTAATTTTGGCTCTCCAGTAAAATTCTCTTTAAGATTTTCTAAATCATTAATAATAAATTTCTCAACACTGTCTCTTAGATTTGATATATCTACTGCGCACGCTTTAAGAACACTAATTGCATCTTGGTCTTCCAAAAGAGAAAATAATAAATGCTCTAGAGTTACATACTCATGCTTATAGTTAGTTGCTAATTGATATGCTTCTCTTAATGTTTTTTCTAAATTTTGTGACAGCATTAACTTTTTTCCATTGTGCATTGTAAAGGATGTTCATTTTTTGTTGCCATATCCATTACTGATTTACATTTAGACTCAGCAACCTCATAAGTAAATGTTCCACAAACACCAATACCGTTTTTGTGAACATGTAGCATGATTTGTGTAGCCTCCTCCTGTTTTTTATTAAATATTTTTTCTAATACCATAACAACAAACTCCATAGGGGTATAGTCATCATTTAATAGTAGAACATTATACATAGATGGTTTTTTTGTCTTAGGCTTTGTATCTAATAAAAGGCCTCTTTGAAAATCGTCCTTATTATTGTTATTATTTTGATCTTCATTTGCCATATTTATTAAATAATATGTTTTAAAATATTTTAAAGTATTTTTCTGTTTGAAAGCATCGAAAATCTTATGTTAATCAAGAAAAAATGAAAAAAAATTTATTATTAATCATAATTTTAAATAGTTTTTTTATATTAGGTTTTCCATCAAATCTTTTTGCTAAAAAAGCAGCAATCGTTATTGATTTTGACACAGAAGAAGTACTATTCGAAGTGAACGCCGATACAAGAAATTATCCAGCATCCTTAACAAAAATAATGACTCTCTACATAGTGTTTGATTATATTAATAAAGGAAAGCTTACTTATGATAGTCAATTAAGTGTATCAAATATTGCCGCTTCAAGATCACCAAGTAAACTTTATTTAGAAGCGGGATCAAGTATAAAAGTTAGAGACGCAATTAATGCACTTATAATTAAATCAGCAAATGATGTAGCAACTGTAGTTTCTGAAAATATATCGGGTAGTGAAAAAGAGTTTGCCAAACTTATGACAAGCTATGCAAAAAATTTAGGTATGAATAATACAACATTTAAAAATGCGTCAGGTCTTCCCAATAGAGCGCAATTAACAACTGCAAGAGATATAGCAAAACTTTCACATGCACTAATTTCAAATTTTCCAGAAGAGTATAAATTGTTTAGTAAAACAAAGTTTACTTATAAGGGTAAGACGTACAAAACGCATAATAAATTAATGTTAAGCTACGATGGAGCTGATGGAATTAAAACTGGATATATAAAAGCATCTGGTTTTCAGTTAGCTTTTTCAGCAGTAAGAGATGATAAGAGATTAATAGGAATTATTTTTGGGGGTGATACGGGAAGCCAACGCAATAAATCTTTGAAAATAATAATGGATAAAGAATTTTCTGAATTAAATATTAAGACAAAAAGTAGTAATAAAAAAATAGTTAAAAAAGACGAGACTGCAAAGAAAAAAATTGAAAAGAAAAAAAATGCTTATTCCATTGTTGTTGGAACATTTAAGTATAGAAATAATGCAGAAAAACAAATCAAATTAATTAAAAGCAAATATCCAGTTTCTACAAAAGATAAAATATCGAATATAGTGCTGATAAAAGTTAGTGGTAAACAACTTTATGAATCTAGATTTGAAAATTTTTCTAAAAAAGAAGCGTATACAGCTTGTAAAAGATTGAAAAAATATGATCGTGATTGTTTTGTTAGACTGTAAACTTATAATTTACACCGCTTAAAGATAACTGATTTTCGATAATTGCTATTAAAGATTTAAGGCCTTCACGGGAAGTAGACTCTGCCCTACAAGTTAGTTGGTTTTGGGTATTACTAGCTCTCATTAGAAACCACCCATCATCATTTTCAACTCTTATACCATCAATATCTATTATTTTACCTTCTGTATTTTTTATTCTTTCTTTTATTTCTTCAATAATTAAAAATTTTTTTGTTTCATCTACATCAAACCTTGTTTCAGGCGTTGAATAAGTTTTTGGATATAAATTAATTAACTCATTCAAGGATTTTTCTTGATTAGATAGTATTCTAAGTAATCGTAATGCTACGTACATAGCATCGTCGTAACCATAAAAATCATCTGCATAACATACATGACCACTCATTTCTCCTGATAAAGGGGATTGTAATTCTTTCATTTTTTCTTTTATTGGAGAGTGACCAGTTTTAGACATAATAGGATCGCAATTAAGTTTTTTTGCTTCATCAAAAAAAACTTTACTACATTTAACATCCATAATTATTTTTGGGTTATCGTATAAGTTGGCAATTTCTGTGCATAGTAGTAGCATGTACTGATCTGCCCAAACTAAATTCCCTAAGTTGTCTACAACACCTAAACGATCTCCATCTCCATCAAAAGCTAGACCTATGTCACATTTGTTATCTTTGACTGAGTTTATCAATTGCTCCATATTTTTTGGAACGGTTGGATCTGGATGATGATTAGGGAAATTTCCATCAACTTCTTCATTAATTAATATGTTTTCAGAATTATTTAAATTATTTGCAACTTCCTTAATGACAACTCCCATCGCACCATTACCAATATCCCAAGCTATCTTTATTTTTTTATTGAGATTAATATTTTGTAATAATCTATCGGTATAATTTTTTTTAATATCTTGATTAATGATCTCACCATCTTTTAATTTTAAATCATTTTGATCAATTAATTTTTGAAGGCTTTGAATGTCTTTGGCATAAAAAGAATGCTTATTTAAAACCATTTTAAAGCCATTGTATTCTGAAGGATTATGAGAGCCTGTTACCATAATAGCTGCATCTGCATTAAGATAGTAATGAGCAAAGTAAGTCATTGGCGTAGGCCCCATACCAATATTAATAACTTTAGCACCTGAGTCTTTTAAACCTTCACAAAGTGCATTATGTAAATCTGGTGATGTTAATCTTCCATCAAAACCAGTAGCAATTATATTAGATTTTAATCGATTGATAACAGTGTAAGCAAATGTTCTTCCAATAGTATAGGCGGTATTTTGATTGATATTGTTACCAACCACTCCTCGGATATCATACTCTCTCAAAACCTCTTGATCAAAATTTTCAATTTTCAATTTATTTTCCTGTTCCATAATATTCAAATCCCATTTTTTTTAAATCATCTGGAATATAAATATTTCGTAAATCAAAAATTATTTTTTCTTGTAACAAATTTGATATTTTTTTAAAATTTAAAGCTCTGAATTCATTCCATTCTGTTCCAATTATTATTGCAGAAGATCCTTCACAGGCTTCATATGCAGAATTAAAAAAAATGAGATTAGTATTTTCTCTTTTTGCACTATTCATTGCTTCAGGGTCATAACACTGTACTTCAAATCCTTGATCAAAAAGATTTGATGCAATTTTCATTGATGTGGAGTCTCTCACATCATCTGTGTTAGGTTTAAAACTTAAACCAAGAAAAGTAATTGTAGAATTATTTTTTATTTTTGAAGTAATTTTATTGGAAATTTTAATTATACGATCTTGATTAGATTTATTCACTGCATTAATTATTGATAAATCAATATTTTTCTTTTTAGCTGTTGAATAGAAAGCTTTTACATCTTTTGGAAAACATGACCCTCCAAATCCAGGTCCAGCATTTAAAAATTTAGAACCAATACGTTTATCTATACCCATTGCATGTGCTACTTGCTGAACGTCAGCTCCTACTACTTCACATAAATCAGCAACTTCATTGATAAAAGCTATCTTAGTTGCTAAAAAACTATTGGATGCATATTTAATTATTTCTGAAGTTTCAATTGATGTAGCCACAATTGGAGTTTCTTTGAGAAATAATGGTCTATAAAGTTCTTTCATTATATTTTCAGATTTTTTATTATCTGATCCTATCACAACTCTATCCGGTCTAATAAAATCATCAATTGCAGATCCCTCACGCAAAAATTCAGGATTAGAAACCACATCAAAAAATTTTTGATCAACTTTATTGGAAATAATTTTTTTTATTTCTCTTGTAGTTCCAACTGGTACTGTGGATTTAGTTACAACTAAACAATATTTTTTTATGTTTTCTGAAATTTCTTCTGCAACTTGCCATACAAAACTTAGATCAGCTTCACCCTCCAATCTTCTTGAAGGTGTGCCAACAGTTATAAATATAATATCTGTATTATCTAAATTACTTTTTACACTAGAAGCAAAGGATAGTAATTTTGTTTTATTAATGTGCTTATCTAAAAGTTCATCCATTCCAGGTTCAAAAAATGGGCACTTACCAGATATTAGCTTCTCGAGACGCTCATTATCTTTATCGATACATGTTACAGAGTAACCAAATTCAGCAAAACATGCACCTGTTACCAAACCAACGTAACCGGTACCAACGATTGTAAGATTCATCATATTGCAGGATTTATTAAAATTTCTGTCTCAATAACCTATATATTTATCATTTGTTATAAAATAAATAAGAGATTTTTACTGGAAAAAACTCAAATTTTTATTATTTATATCGTAATTATGTCAGAAACTAAAAAAATTCAAACAGGGATAAACAATATTTCAGACGAATGGTTTAGGGCTAATATAGATAGAAAAACTCTAAAAAAACTTTCTAAAAGATCAGATTTTGAGGGCTGGAAACATATAATAATTTATTCACTATCATTAGGAGTTCTAGGCTTATTATCGACATATACATGGCATAGCTTGTGGTTTTTACCTGTATACCTTGCTTATTGTACGATGTGGGGTGGAGCTGATGCTATTTGGCATGAGTGCGGTCATGGAACTGCTTTCAGAAATAGAAGGTTAAATAAATTCTTCTATAACATTGCTAGTTTTATGAATAATTTTGAACCTGTTAGATGGAAGTGGAGTCACTCTCTTCATCATAGCTATACTGCTTCAGTTGATCCTCATGATTACGAAGTTGATGGTAGCATTTTTGCTAAACATACATTTTTAAGTTTTATTTTAAATTTTATTCCTGGAGTTGGTTTCTTCACTATTCACAAATCACTTTATGTTGAAATTATAAAGCATGCTTTAGGCATTAGGACTGACGTGATGGAAGATTGCATTCCAGAAGATAAAATTAATGATTGTATAAATAGCTCTAGAATTTTTGTTCTTCTATGGATTACAATAATAGCTGTCTCAATTTACTTTTCTACCTTTTTGCCAATATTTTTATTTTTAATACCAAAGTTCTTTGGCATTAATGGTATCTGGGGTGTAACACAACATATGGGTCTAAAAGAAAGCGCCAAAGATCACCGACTATCAACCAGATCAGTTAGACTTAATCCGATTTTTAGTTTTATTTATTGGAAGATGGAATACCATATTGAACATCATATGTTTCCAATGGTGCCTTCCTACAATCTTCCTAAATTATATGAAGTAATAAAAGATCAAATGCCAGAACCTCAAACCCTATACCAAGCTTATAAAGAAATTTTACCTGCAGTAATAAAAAAATCTAAAAACCCTGATTATTTTATACCAGTTCAGCTACCAAACAATTAGATATTAATTTCATTTACTTAGAGCTCAAAAAAGTGCTGTAAATAAATTCATAAAAATCCACATTTAGTTTTCTATCACCATTTAAAACGTGAGTCATTAATGTAGCAAATAAATTATTTTTTATATCTACTAAAAAATAAGTTGAAGCTGCTCCAGCCCATCCAAATTCTTCAAATTCTCCAATATTTTTATTTTTTTCTGGAAATAACATTGTCCTAAAACCTAAACCCCAACCATATGGTTCAAGACCATTATCACCTTCTTCTGAAAGTCCATCTATACCTTCTATTTTCATAGGTAAAAGATTTTCTGGTAAAGTATTTTTAATAATTAAATTTAAAGTTTTTTCACTAATTATTTGAACTCCAGAATCTGATTTTCCGTTTAAAAGCATTTTACAAAATTTGTTATAATCTTTTATTGTAGAATACAGACCATGGCCTCCTCGCGCATAGTTTTCACTGTTTATAGGATAATCTTGCGGATTTTTTTCTTCAATTAACTTTTTAGTTTGTGAATCATATTGATACAATGTCATCAACCTCTGAGATTTTTTATTATCTAAAGAAAATCCAGTATCTTGCATATCAAGAGGGTCAAAAATATTATCTTTAAGAATATTTTGAAGTTTCTTATTGAGAACCACTTCTAATATTCTTGCTAAAACATCTATACAAACAGAATATCGCCATTCTGTCATAGGCTGACTGTACAAAGGAAATTTAGATAATAATTTTATTTCATCAGATAATAATCTTTCATTAAATAATTTTTGTTTCGTATACTCAGCAGCAAGCACATCAGGAAGAAATCCGTAACTAAAGCCTGCAGTATGTTGTAAAAGATTTTTAATTGTTGGTTTTATTTTTAAGTCTTCAATATCACTTATTGATTCTTTGTTATTTTTCATAACTTTTAGATTTTGAAATTCGATTAAATATTTATCAATTGGGTCATCCAAATTTATTAATTTTTTTTCTACAAGTTGCATTGTGACTATTGCTATTATAGGCTTAGTCATTGAAAATATTCTGTAAATAGTATCGTCTTCTATTTCTTTGAGAGTTTCAATATTTGAATAACCAAGTTTACCAGATAAATATTTTCCATCTTTATAAATAGACCACTGAATTCCTGGAAAAGTCTTTTGGTCTAAATAATGTTGGAAAATTTTATTTAATTCTTCCATATTTAAAAATTACCACAAAATTAGGACTAATTAAATGTTTAAGTTTAATATTAAAAATACTTTCCAGACTATTTTATTCCTATTCAAGTTCCGAATAATTAAACTATACTTGACACATCTTCAGCTTTAGTTTTATCTATATCTTTATATGGAGTTAAGAAATTTTATTGATGGTAGATTCATTGATTCACTCTCAAAGAAAAATATTCCTGTATTAAATCCGGCTAATCAAAAAATTGTTGGTAATATTGATGAAGCTTTGGATGAAGAAATAGATTTAGCTTTTCAGGCTGCAAAAAAAGCATTCGATAAGAGAATTTTGGTCGATATGGATGCAAAAGATAAATCAAATATGATGAGAGCCATTGCTCAAAAATTAAGAGAAAGAAAAGAAGAAGGTGGTAAACTTTTAAGCCAAGAAAATGGCAAAACGATTAAACAATGTATTGATGAATTCAAAGGTGCTGCTGATACCTTTGATTTTTATGCAGGATTAACAGACAAAATAGAAAATAAATTAATTCCATCTGGTAAAGATACTTTAAACTATGTTGTTTTAGAACCTTTTGGAGTTGCTCTTCAAATTGTACCTTGGAATTATCCTGTTTCTATATTTTCTGGAATGGTTGCGCAGAATTGGATAGTGGGAAATACCATCGTAATAAAACCACCTGAACTTTGTCCTATATCGTCTAATTTTTATGGTCAAATTTTTGAGGATGTTGGTGTTCCAAAAGGAATTATAAATATTCTTCACGGTTATGGAGAAACAACTGGTCGAAAATTAGTCCAACATCCAGGAAGTGATTATATTGTATTTACTGGATCACCTGAAGTTGCTTCAGAAATTCTTAAAGAAACAGCAGATAGAATTATACCTACTCATTTTGAATTAGGAGGAAAGTCTGCAGCAATAATCTATCCCGATGCTGACATTGATAAAGCTGTAGACAGTACAGTTAAAGGAATTTTTAAACCTAATGCAGGTCAAATATGTGTGGCAATGTCTAGAGTTATAGTTCATCCAAAAATTAAAGATGAGTATATGA
This sequence comes from uncultured Alphaproteobacteria bacterium, assembly GCA_902615845.1. Lineage (GTDB taxonomy): Bacteria > Pseudomonadota > Alphaproteobacteria > HIMB59 > CACPNW01. The sequence continues at coordinate 73,493 of CACMQS010000004.1, read as the reverse complement.
CAAAGCTTGTTGCAAAAACGCAAAAATTAAAAATAGGTGCAGGTGACGAAGATGGAACGGAAGTAACACCTTTAATCTCAACTGATCAAATGCAAAGAGTTTCAAATTATGTAAAATCTGGTGTACAATCAGGTGCTACTTTAACAATAGGCGGGGATAAAGCTGAGAGAGACGATGGTAATTTTTACCAACCAACTATTTTTGATAATGTTAAAGTTGATGCAACAATAGCTCAAGAAGAAATATTTGGCCCTGTAACATCAATATTTGATTTTGAAGATGAAGAAGAAGCAATAAGTATAGCTAATTCAACAAAATACGGTCTTGCTTCCGGAGTATTTACTTCAGATGACCAAAAAGCAAAATGGACTGCTGATAGAATTCAGGCTGGAATAATTTGGCAAAACGATTGGTTTGTTGATGGAAATAATCTTCCAGGTGGTGGTTACAAAAGATCAGGTTATGGAAGAGATGGTGGCGTAGATGGGGTGTATAGTCACGGACAGACTAAAAGGATTAGTAAAAGACTCTACTAGGTTGACATTACTAATTTAATTTTTTAAGTTCATTTACATTATATTTATTCAAGGGAGGAATAATGAAAATATTAAAAATTTTATTATCAACACTCTTCGTTTTTTCTTTCAGTGGTTCAGTTTATGCTATTGATAAAAACTTAGGTGATGGATGGTGTAGTGATGTAAGAATTCACTTCTTTGCTGGTGGAGCTGAAGGCGATGGTTTTGCTGGAATAGTTCAAACTGGTGCTGAAAATGCTATTAGAGATACTGGTGCTGATGCAGAAATTCTTTATTCAGAATGGCAGTCAGACAGAATGATACAACAACTAAGAGAAGCTATTGGTGCTGGCGTTGATGGTATCGGTATGATGGGTCACCCGGGTGATGATGCAATTATGCCACTAGCTAAAATGGCTAGTGAAGCTGGTATCTTAATGATGTATCAAAACGTTGATGTTCCTGCAGTAAGAGCTGCTTTTGGAGGTGGATACGTTGGTGCAAATCTTGCAACTCAAGGTAAAGAATTGGCAAGAGAAGCAATTAGAAGGTTTGATCTTAAAGCTGGTGATACTGCTATTGTAATGGTTCCAATTGGAGATTATTCAAGAGCACAAAGAGAAGATGGTGCTAGAATAATTTTTGAAGAACATGGAATGAATGTTGTAGTTCTAGATGGTACTCCAGAACAAGCAACTGATCCAAATCTTGCAATCCCTGTGTTTTCAGCTGCACTAGCTGCAAATCCTGATACAAAAATTATTGTACATGATGGTGGTCAAAAACTAGGAAATGCTGAGGCATATGCTAAAGCTGCTGGATACGGTCCAGGAGAATTATTGCAAATTGGCTTTGATACTAGTCCACAAATCATGACAGCTTTTGAAAATGGTTATGTTCATTTAACTTCTGATCAGCAACCATTCTTACAAGGCTATCTACCTGTACTTGCTTTATGTCAAATGAAAGTTCTTGGAACTGGAGCATTAAATCAAGATACTGGTGCGGGATTTGTACATACTGAGAATTACAAATCAGTTATGGAACTTGCTAACGCAGGTTTAAGATAAATATTTCAAACAGAGCTGATCTACTGTAAGTAGATCAGCTACATATATGAGCGCAATAATAGAACTTAAAAATGTTTCCAAAAGTTTTGGTGGAATCACAGCATTAAAAAAAGCATCAATAAAAGTTGATGTTGGAGAAGTTGTTGGACTTATTGGAGATAATGGAGCTGGTAAATCCACCTTAATTAAAACTTTAGTTGGCGTTCATGCTCCGGATGATGGACAAATTATAATTAGAGGAAATGAAGTTAAAAATTGGAATGCCTCAAAAGCTAGAGAGGCTGGAATAGAAACTGTTTTTCAAGACAGAGCTTTATGTCCACAGCAATCGATAGTGTGGAATATTTTTATGGGAAAAGAATTAAAACATAGATTTGGTTTTATAAGAGAAAAAGAACAAGTAAGAGAAGCAAACAAATTAATTAGAGAAATTGGTTTTACTTCTAAACTGATTGATGCTGAATCACCAGTTGGTAATTTATCGGGTGGTGAAAGACAAGGAGTAGCAATAGCACGAGCAATTTATAATAATGCAGAGTTAATTGTATTGGATGAGCCAACAACAGCCCTTTCACTCATTGAAACTCAAAAAGTTTTTGATTTCGTAGATAATGTTAAAAAATCTGGAAGATCAGTTTTATTTATTGGTCATAATATTTATCATGTCTATGATATCTCGGATAGATTTATTGTTTTAGACAGAGGTGAAGTTGTTCATCAATTGAATAAAAATGATATTGAAGGGCCTGAAGCACTTATGAAAGTTATGAAAGATGCAGTGAGTAAACATTAATGAGTACCAAAGAAAATACATTTAAAAATTTAATTGGAAAAAATGGAAGAGCATTAGGAAGCTTAGGTTACTTTATAATTTTAATGTTGGTTTTCCTAATTGGTGCTCCAGAAGTAATGATGAGACCAAATTTACATCAATCTGTTTTTGTAATGCTTCCAGTAATTATGTTTATGGTTATACCTCTTGTTTTTTTAGTTACTGCAGGAGAAATAGATTTGTCTTTTGCCTCTACTTTTGGATTGTCAGCATACATTTTTGCTCTTTTATTAAAAGCAGGACTTGATCCATTATTATGTATTCTTATAGGAATACTCTCTGGTGCAGTAGTTGGCATACTGATGGGATGCTTGGTTGTTTATGGGCGCCTTTCATCCTTGGTTGCTTCTCTTGGAGCATTATTTTTTATAAGAGGATTTTTGTTTGTTGCTAGTGATAGTAAATCAATTTCTTTTATGGAAATTTCTGATCACTGGATCTACGATGTGTTAGTTGGGAAACTTTTTGGGGTTCCAATGCAAGTTTACTGGGCTGCGTTGTTTACAATATTTTCCTATTATCTTTATAGGAAACATGTGTTTGGAATCCATATTCATCATGTTGGAGATAATCCAGACTCAGCTGCACAAATGGGAATTAATGTTAACTGGGTAAGAATTAGTGCGTTTATGTATGTTGGTTTGGGTGCAGCACTTGCAGGAATTTTTTCATGTTTAATTAATTTTACCTGGTGGCCAACACAAGGATTTGGCTACTTATTACTTGCTCTGGCTGCAGTATTTATTGGAGGCACACCTACTTGGGGTGGTGTTGGAACTATAGTTGGGGCTGTTTTTGGAGTTGGCGTTATTGCATATATGGAAGTGGGTGTTGTAGCTATGGGCATGAGTGGAGTATGGAGACAATTTTTTAATGGATTGATTATTATACTAGCAATTCTTGGTCACAGATTTCATGGAGGAAGAGTAAGGTAGTAATGGTAAACCTTGTTATATGGAATGAATTTGTTCATGAACAGGAAGATGAACACGTAAAATCAATTTATCCAAAAGGAATTCATGGTTGTATTAAAGAATTTTTATCTGATGATAAAAGTCTAAATATTAAAACTGCAACATTAGAAGAAAAAGATCATGGGTTAAGTGAAGAATTATTAGATAAAACGGATGTTTTAATTTGGTGGGGTCATAAAGCGCATAAGTTGGTTGAAGATAAAATTGTCGATAGAGTACAGCAAAGGGTTTTAGAAGGAATGGGTCTTTTAGTTTTACATTCAGGACATCATTCTAAAATATTTAAACGAATGATGGGTACAACTGCAAATATTAGATGGGCTGAAAGAGGCGAAATGGAAAGAGTTTGGGTTTGTAATCCAGGTCATCCTATTGCAGAGGGCTTAGGAGAATATTTTGAAATTGAGATGACCGAAATGTATGGTGAGCCTTTTCAGGTCCCTGCCCCAGATGAAACAGTTTTTGTGAGTTGGTTTGAAGGCGGAGAGGTATTTAGATCTGGCCTTTGTTACAAAAGAGGAAATGGAAAAATATTTTATTTCAGACCAGGACATGAATCTTATCCTGTTTATTATAATAAAGATGTTCAAAGAGTAATTAAAAATTCTATTCATTGGGTTTGTCCTGAAAAAACATCTGGTTTGTGGATAGACAGAATAGCAAAAGGTATTGATAACATGGAAAGAAAAGATCCTGTTCAACCAATTGAAGTAAAAGGCTATCAAGTAGATCATAATTATAAAAAATGATTAAATTAGCAATTGTTGGTACTGGAGGGATGGCCAATGCCCATGCGACAGCATTTAAAAATATTCAAGATGTAGAAATAGTTGCAGTTTGTGATGTCATTGAAGAAAGAGTCTTAAATTTTGCTAAAGAATATAATATTGATAAAACGTTCACATCTTTTGATGAAATGCTTGATAAGTGTGAACTTGATGCAATAAGCAATGTAACCCCTGATTCATTTCACAAAGAAATTGCGTTAAAATCTTTAAATAAAAATAAGCACATTTTTTCAGAAAAACCTTTAGCTGAAAACTATCCAGATGCAGAGGAAATGTACAAAGCATCAGCAAATACAAACTGTATTAACATGGTTAATCTGAGTTACAGAAATTCCTCTGGGTGGCAAAACTTAAGTAAAGTTTTGCATAATAATGAATTAGGTAAAGTCAGACATGTTGATGCTAGTTATTATCAATCTTGGTTAACATGTAAGTATTGGGGTGATTGGAAAGAGGAACACAAATGGTTATGGAGATTATCAGAAAAGCATGGCAGTAAAGGAGTTCTTGGAGATCTTGGCGTTCATATATTTGATTTTGCATCGTATCCAGTTGGTAATATTAAAAAAATAAATTGTCGACTTAAAACCTTTAAAGATAAAGGAGAGAAAATTGATGAATACGTTTTAGATGCTAATGACTCTTTTATCTCAATGGTAGAATTTGACAATGGTGCGATAGGAACAATAAATTCAACTAGATTTGCAACAGGTAATGTTAATAGATTAGAGTTAAACATATATTGTGACAAGGGTGCAGTAGCTATGAAATTTGATGATCCTATAACTCAAGGAAATTACTATTCAATTTGTACTGATATAAATGCCACATCTCCTAATAATGATAAAAGTTTGGATTGGGAAATTGTAAAAACTGACCCAACTCCTTCTAACTATGAAAGATTTATAACATCAATTATTTCTGGTAAAAATGATCAACCTGATTTCAAAAGAGGCGCTGATATTCAAAAAATTTTAGATAGTTGTTTTTTAAGTTCAGAAAAAAATGAATGGATAGATCTAAGTTAAATACTATCCTTTAATTCCTCCTGCAGTTAATCCTCCAGTTAAGTATCTTTCAGCCCACAAAAAGACTGCTATTACAGGAACGGTTGCAATAACTGAGCCAGCCATCAAATGCTGTCTTGGCACCTCAGTTCCATCTAATTGTTCTAAACCTCTTGGGAGTGTAAATATAGCTGGTGTATCTAAAAACATATATGCAAACAAATATTCATTCCACGCTACCATAAAAATAAATAAAGAAACTGAAGCTATTGCTGGAAGTGATAAAGGTAAAGTAATTTTTAAAATAACCCCCGTCCTTGATAACCCATCAACTAAACCAGCTTCTTCCAGTTCTTGTGGTATTGTTTGAAAATATCCCTGTAACATATAAATTGCCACAGGAATAGTAACTGCAGGATAAACAATTATAAGTCCAAATAAAGAATCTCTTAAATTTATAAATGTAAAAAATGAATACAAAGGGATTAACAATGTAATCATAGGGATTAAATAAATTAATAATATTGAGTTAATCATTAATAATTTTCCTGGAAAATTAAATCTTGCAACTGCATAAGCACCCGGTATTGCAAAAATTAAAGCAATAAAAATTGAAGACAAAGAAACTATTAATGAATTGAGTAAGTAATAACCAAATCCCCAATCAGTAAATAGTTCGATATAACTTCTGAACATATTTAATCCTCGTGTAATATCAATTGATAGATCAAGAGGATTAAGAATTAATAATTGATGAGTTTTTAAGCTCATTAAAATCATTACATAAAATGGAAATAACACAATTGTTAAGAAGAAAGTAAAACCAAAACCTTTTAGAACCCTAATAAATAAAATTTCTAAAAATAATCTATTAAAAGACATTTTATTGATTCCAGATAGGCAAATAATATTGCCAATTAATATAATAAATGATTGGATTAATAAAAATAATATCTGCAAAAAACTATTTTCATTTATATTTAAACCATAAGGAGAAAGGCCTGTAAAAATCAAGATCAATATAAAAGTTAAAATAAATAAACTAATATAAATTTGTAGGCTTTTTCTATCATAAAAAACAATCAATAATGTGATTATTGAAGATGAAATAATGTAAGAAAAATAATTAAATTGAATTGTACTCCCAATAAGAAGAATAAAAAATACTCCTAAAACAATATTACTGATTAAACCCCAAAATGAACTAATTATTAAAGAAATTAGAATTTTTTGACTATTGCTCATTCTTATTCTTTCGGTGAAAATCTTATTATAAATATTGCAGCAAAAACTAATATTAAAAAAACTAATACTGCATTTGCCGCTCCAGTTCCTAAATTACCAATATTAAAACCTGTTTCATAAACATCTACAGTTAAGGTTTTAGTTCCAGCGGCGCCTCCAGTTAATAAAAAAATGTCATCAAATTTATTAAATGTCCAAATAAATCTAAGAAGAAACAAAACAAATAACACTCCTAGAATTAAGGGCCATGTAATACTTCTAAATTTTTGCAAAGGTGTAGCACCATCAATTTCAGCAGCTTCAAAAAGTTCTTTAGGAACAGATTGTAATCTTGCTAGAATAAAAATCATCGCTAAAGGAAAATATCTCCAAGATTCAAATAAAATAACAAATGATAAAGCAACTGGGAAACTAAATTCAAAACCTATGAAATTAATTGTCATATCTCTTACTTGTAAGAAACTAATAGGTTCATTTAAAATTTGTAATTGCGTAAGAATTCCATTGATTGTTCCAAAAAAAGGGTCAGTTAAAATTTTCCAAGTAATAGTAACGGCTATAATTGGTGCAATATATGGAAATAAAAAAATACCACGTATAATACCTCTGCCAATAAAGGTGGTCATAAGTAGTTGTGCTGCTAAAATACCAAGTGTTAACGATCCAATTGCAGAAAATAAAGAATACGCAAAACTTATTCTAATTGTTTTCCAAAAGTTTGGTGAAGTAAATATTTCTTCAAAATTTTTTAATTTTAATTCAAGGTTAAATAATCTATTTTCTGATTTTCCTTTAACAATTGGTGAAGTATCTTTTGGATTTTCCTGACTAATAAAGTAATCATTCTCTGCGATTGTTTCAAATTTTAGTTTCTTTTTTTCTTTTGGTTTAAAATCACCTAATTGACAGTTTATTATATTATCTGAGATAGAACAGTTATTAGGTAGTTCTTTAATTACTAAACCTTTAGGTAAAATATCTTTGAAGTTTACATTTTTTATATTTGAACTTTTTGAAAAATTATTAAATCGATACTCTACTTTAGAAATATCTCCTTTTGTTTTTGGTTTTTTTTGAAATTTTTCGGTTACTTTTATTTCAGCTATTCTTAAATCAGATACAGTAACATCCTTAAAACTTATCCAAAAATTAGCAATAAGTGGAAATAAAACAATGGCCATAACTATAGCCACAGTTGGGACAAGCATTGTATAAGCTTGCACTACGCCTTGTTTTTCAATGGGCCCCATTCTTTTTTTATAAGAACTGGAGCCCATTAAGATTAATTTATATAAATTACAGTTTTGCTGCTTCTGAGTTTAACATATCAACAGTATCTTCCGCAGAACGATCACCATTGATGTATTCCATCATCAGCCTATTCATTAATCCGCTATTTACTAACTTAGCTGCAACAGGAAGTTGGCCTTCTTTAGCCCCCCATCTTGTACCAACAGCTAATCCGTTAATAAGTGATTCAATAATTTCCTCTGAATAGATTTGGTTTATTGGAATTTTTCTATCTACTCCAATTGGCAAATTACCCCATTCTTCAATAAAAATTTTTGAACCAGCATTTGGTCCTGGTCTGATAGGGAAGCTACCTTCTGGAGCCATTCCTAACCAAGTAACATACTCTTCGTTCATAACATATTCAATAAATGCTGCTGCTTCATCAGTATTTGCATCAACAGTAACACCAAAGTTATGAACTTCAACCCATGTTCCACCATCTGGATTAGAAGGACCAGCCATACCTACTATAACATTAGTATCTTGTGCTAATGCTAGAGATTGTGGGTTATCATCTACCATAATTGGAACATTGTCTCTTGTGCCTGCAATATCATCTAAGAGATAAGAAGCCCAAAAAGTTAATGGAACAACATCACTTGCGTAAAAGTCTCTACCATTTTGCCAGTGATGAATACCCTCAGGTGACATCCCAACAAGAGCTTTGTAAGTTTCTAACATTTCTATAGTTTTTTTCTTATCAAAGTTAATTGATCCGTCTTCTTTTACTGGGTGTAATCCATTAGCAATAGCAAAAGTTTCCATCCATTGACTCATAAAACCAGCTGCAACATCAGTTGGAACAATAGCCCCGTAACGATTTGGCGGATTATGAAGAGCTTTAGCACCGGCTAAAATATTTGCATAATTAGTTGGTGTAGCTAAACCATTATCATTGTAATAGCTCATACGATAGTAAGTAGCATTAGGCCATGCACCTGAAGGTACAGAAGCATATACTCCTGGCTCAACTTCTGACATAGCTAATACACCTTTTGCACTATATGTATCAATTCCTAATGAATTAACAATTTCTGTTGCAGCATCTGAATCGAATACTCCTTCATCATAAGCCCAAGCACAAAAATTAACGCATGCAGCGTTAAAAATTACATCAGGTAAGCTGTTAGCAGCAAAAGCAGCAGACGCTTTTTCAATTAATTCGTCTTCTTCTTGAGGAACTAATTTAACTTCAATTCCAGTCTTTGCTGTAAATCTTGCAATTAAATCTTCTTGAATTTGCATTCTTCCAGGTTGTGTTTCAGTAGTCCATAGTGTCATACTGAAAACTGCATTAGAAAATAACAAAATAGAAGAAATAAAAGTAAATAGTATTTTTTTCATACTTAAACCTCCTAAAATAAAAAAAAATTAATCACAAAAAATACTAAATTAAAATACTAATTTTAAAGGATATTTAATTTTTTAACTGAGTATTTTAGCCCTTTTTTTAAATTTTTGAAGCTCACTATTATTTATTTTTACTATATTTCCAGATGTAACAAATTGAGGTGTTTTGGCTTTTTTATTAAATTTATGCACAGCTTTAACTTTTTCTCTATAAATCTTGTCCCTTAGTTTATAAATTTTAGCCAAACTAAAAGCGTGTCTGGGTATTTCTTTATTCTCTCCACAAATGTCATCCATGAACAAATAATTTACATCACCATAGTTTCCCGATCCTAAAGATACTGTTATTAAATTCACATTTTCAGAAATAAATTTTAGTGTTTGATCTGCAATCACCTCTGCTTCAACAGCAAATGCACCAGCGCTTTCCATCGTTTTAAATTCTTCAAATAATTTTAAAGCCTCCAATGCAGTTTTACCTACTCCTCTTAATCCTCCAATCCAAATTGATTTTCTTGGTACCAAGCCTAAATGTGCCATTACTGGAATTGACTCTTTTGCCAAATATTCAACTACTCTGGGTGATCTTGCAGTGTAGATTGCATCAGCACCGTTATTAAGAGCTTCTAAAGATGCCTTTAAAATTTCATCATTTGTTTTAAATTCAGTGAAAGGTATTGCAACCGTTATAAAATTATTTTTTGCAATTGATCTGACTTTTCTTATCGCAGTAAGACCTGTAATTAATAAATCAACTTTAGCATCAAGAGCAATGTTAGTCTCCTCTTCGTTTTTTACATTTATTTGAGATAGTTTTTTTTTACCTTTATTGTCAAAAAGATCTTTGATGGTATAATTTCTATAACTAAGATTTCCTGCAAAGTTATAAATTTTTTTCATATTTACATCAAATATGCTCTTCCTCTTTGAATACCATTGAAAGGATCAATAATATTTTCAGAGGAGTATTGAGATAAATATGCTTTCCGATTTTTTTTTGTAACATTGGCACTAGATGAATGAGGAGTTAAACTTGAAAAAATTATTAATGTTCCAGCACTAACACAAAGCTGAATTGCTTTTTTTTCATTAACTTTGATTCCTAAATCCTTTGATTTGTTTTGCCATCTATGTAGTTTTGCATTTTTAGTTTTTTTTAAATTTGTGGGAATAATACTCAAAGCTCCATTTTTTTCATTTGTATCAGTTAAGGCAAGCCAAACCGATATGTAGGGTTTATGTTTAAAATGAATATAGCCTGAATCTTGATGCCAACTAAAAGAACTAGGTGTGTTTGGATTTTTATTTACCAATTGTTCATTAAATAAAAAAATTTTCTTTCCCAATATTTTTGAAACTATATTTTTTACAAACTTTCCCTTTGCATATGCATTTATATGTGAATAATATTCGCACTGATTACCAAAAAAAATTTTTCCATTTTTACTGATATCACCATGCTTTTTTCTAATATTGTTTGATTGTTTTCTATTAATACCTTTTTTAAAATCACTTATCATTTGATCAGCATTTTTGTTGAGCTTAGATAATGTAGATTTTGAAACAATATCAGGAAGTACCAGATAGCCATTTTCCTCAAAACTTTTTTTATTAATTTTCATGTTATCGATTTAATTTAAGTTACTAATATTGATCAAAAAATCAATAATTTTAAAAATTAACCATATATTTAGTAATTTGGATTGTATTCCTATTTCTTGATTGTGACAATAAATGACCAATTTTTTACTTAAATTAAATTAAATTAATTGTATAAATAATAATATGAGTGAAAAATTAGACAACGTTAACAATAAGTGGTTTAGAGCTGAAATAAGCAAAAAAGACTTAAAACTTTTATCTAAGAAAAGTGACTTTAAGGGCTTGCAACACGTAGTCTTATATTTCATATTACTATTTTTCTTTGGCTATATGTCTGTAGCAACTTGGGGAACATGGTGGACAGTTTTATGGTTATGGTTGTATGGCGTTTTATTCTATGCAAGTAATCCTATTTGGCACGAATGTGGCCATAGAACAGCATTCAAATCAAAATATTTAAATGAAATATTTTATCAAATAGGATCTTTCATGACTGACTTTGAACCTACAAGATGGACATGGAGTCATTTTAGACACCATAGCAACACTGCTTCAGTAGCAGACCCTCATGATTACGAAGCTGCATTATTTCATAAGTATCCATCCTTACAAAGTTTTCTTTTTAGTTTTGTCCCATTTGCTGAGTTAATAAAATTTAAAGACTCATGGAAATTTGAAACAATTAAACATGCTTTGGGGATTACAACCCCTGTTATGAGAGATTGTATACCTCAAAATGAAATTTGGAAATGTAAATTTATATCAAGAATTCATGTTGCAATATGGATAGCATCTTTTGCAATATCATTTTATTTTATGAATCCACTTCCAGCTCTTTTAATTTTCTTTCCTAGATACTGGGGTAACATTATTGAGCTTTTTAATCAAACTCAACATATTGGTCTCCCTGAAGACATTAAAGATCACAGATATACAACTAGATCAGTACGATTTAACCCAGTCTTTAGCTTTTTATATTGGCATATGGAATATCATGTTGAACACCACATGTTTCCATCTGTGCCGTCTTACAATTTACCTAAATTGAGTAATCTAATTAAAGATCAATTACCTGAAGCCAATACTGGTTTACTTGATGCATACAAGGAAATTATTCCGGCAATAATTAGACAAAATAAAGATAATTCATATTATATTTCAAAGATTGTGCCATCATAAGTATAGATAATAAATTTGTATTTGAGCTAATTTTTTAACAAAATTTAATTTATAAGCCTTAATAGTATTATAAATTGACAGTAAAAATCAACAATTTGAGTCTTATTATAAATTGACAATAAACAATGATGGGATAATTATTAAATAAAATAGGAGGATTAATGAAAAACTCAATTAAAAGTCTAGTGGTACTTATTTCTTCATTATTTCTAAGTTTCTCAGCTTTTGCTGGAGGTCACGCTTATACTGGTCCAGATCTTAGTGGACAAAAGGTAGTTATGTTTGGTCCTTGGTTATCGCCAGAAGATGATAATATGAGAGAAGTAGGTGCTATATTTGAAAAAGCTACAGGAGCTACATTTGAATATGGTGGTTCAGATAGTTTTGAACAACAAGTAATGATTGACTTAAAAGCAGGAAGTGCTGCTGACTTAGTTGTATTTCCACAACCAGGTCTTGCTGCTAATGCTGCAGCTATGGGAGGATTAGTTCCTCTTGGAGATGAAATTAAACAAATGGTTTTAGATAACTATGCTGCAGGTCAATCATGGGTTGATCTATCAACTTATGCTGATGAAAACGGTAATGATCAGTTTAATGCAATCTTTTTTAGAACTAATGTAAAAAGTTTAGTTTGGTATTCACCTGATAACTTCGAAGATAATGGTTATGAAGTTCCTACATCTATGGAAGAGCTTATGGCATTAACTGAACAAATGGCATCAGATGGAAATACTCCTTGGTGTATTGGTCTAGGTTCAGGAGCAGCTACAGGTTGGCCTGCAACTGACTGGATGGAAGATATTATGCTGAGAACTCATACTCCAGATGTTTATGACATGTGGGTGTCAAACGAAATGCCTTTCAATGACCCAAGAGTTCTTGAAGCAATGGATTTCTTTGGCTCAATTGCTCTAAACGATAGTTATGTTAATGGAGGATCAAAAGCAGTTGCTACAACTGACTTCAGAGATGCTCCAAATGGTTTATTTACTTCTCCTGCTGAGTGCATGATGCACCGTCAGGCAAGTTTTATTCCTGCATTCTTTCCTGAAGGTGTTGAAGCTGGTGTAGATTATGACTTTTTCTATTTCCCTGCATTTGCTGAAAAAGATTTAGGTACTCCGGTTTTAGGAGCTGGAACATTAGTAGCTGCTACTAATGATAACCAAGCAACAATCGAGTTTATAAAGTTCCTAATGCACCCAGAGCCTCATGAACTTTGGATGACTAAGGGAGGTTTCTTAACTCCTCACAAAGGTGTTGATGGAAGTAAATATGCTAGTGATACTTTTAGAAAACTTGGAGAAATATTAACTGGAGCAACAACTTTTAGATTTGATGCTTCTGATTTAATGCCAGGTGCTATTGGAGCTGGAACTTTCTGGACTGGTATGGTTGATTATACCAACGGAAAATCAGCAAAAGATGTTGCTGATGCAATCCAAGACAGTTGGGACGCAATTAAATAACTACCACCTTAAAACAGGCGGACAATTAACTTGTTCGCCTGTTTTTTTTATATATTTAATTATTAATGACTATCCTGAATTTATTATTCGTCGTTTTTTTAGGAATTTTATTTTTTATCGCTTATTTTCATATCTCAAATTATCTTTTGGATAGTTATGGAGGTAAAAGCGTAAAAAGATATAATTTTGAAAACTCTATACGAGTAATCGTTTTTATAGCTCCAGCATTTATTGTTTTATTTATATTTATTTTATATCCAGTTTTTGAAACTATTAGACTAAGTTTCTATGATAAATTTGGAAGAGAATTTGTTGGACTATATAATTATAAATGGGCTATAAATGATCCTGAGTTTAGAAGAAGTATTTTAAATAATCTTGTTTGGTTGCTTGTTGTCCCAACATTAAGTACTTTTTTTGGTTTAGTTATAGCAAACCTAGCAGATAGAATTTGGTGGGGCTCAATTGCAAAATCAATAATATTTATGCCTATGGCAATTTCATTTGTTGGAGCAGGAGTAATTTGGAAGTTTATTTACGAGTACAGAGGACCTGATAATACACAAATTGGTTTACTTAATGCAATAATAGTTTCACTAGATTATGAACCTCAGGCATGGTTAACAATTCCAATATGGAATAATTTTTTTTTAATGGCGATAATGATTTGGATACAGACTGGATTAGCTCTTGTAATTTTTAGTGCTGCTTTAAGAAGTATACCTAAAGAAATGCTGGAAGCTGCAAGAATTGATGGAGCGAGTGAATTAAAAATATTTTTTTCAATTATCATTCCTTATTTAGAACAAACAATTCTTGTCATTTGGACTCTAATTACAATTATTGTTCTCAGAATTTTTGATATTATTTTTGCTATGACCAATGGTGAATGGCAAACTGGAGTATTAGCTAATTTAATGTACGATTGGATGTTTAGAGGTGGCGGAGATTCTGGAAGAGGTAGTGTTTTAGCTATTGTCATTATGATTGGGGTAATACCAATCCTAGCATGGAATTTATACAAACATAGACAGGAGCAAAAAATATAATGAAGAAAATTTCATTATCGTCAATCTTATCACAATTATTGTTATTGTTTTTTGTGATTATATGGATCATTCCAACTTTTGGACTCTTTATAAGCTCTTTAAGAGATAAAGATTTGCTAGCTATAAGTGGTTGGTGGACAGCTTTAACTACAACTGAAATAAATGAAATATACAGAATGTCGGGAATGGAATCTCAAATTGAGGAAGATGGTTATTTTAAAATTAAAGGAACATTATTTAAAGAAAATTCAGGTAAAAAAATTGAAAGCTTTGGGATAAATTCTAAAAAAATAAATGAATTCAAGATTGGTGATATTGCTATTTTTAAAGATGAAAGTGAAGTCATACTAGATGAGAATGGAAATTATGAATGGAGATCAAAAAGTGAATTTCAAAAGAAAAAAGGGAAACGATTATTTACTACATCATTGAGCCCGCCTTCATTTACTTTTGAAAATTATAGAGAAGTTTTATTCAAAGAAGGAATTGGAAGAGCATTTGTTAACACAATGGCTGTTGCTCTACCTTCAACGTTGATACCATTAATAATATGTTCCTTTTTTGCCTATTCCTTAACTTGGATGAGGTTTTATGGAAGAGACACTCTTTTAGCGATAATAATTGCGTCCCTTGTTGTTCCTCTTCAAATGTCTTTAATACCAATACTAACAATCTATAATGATTTTGGTGCATTATTTGGCGTAGCAGCAAAATCATATCCCGGAGTATGGATGGCGCATACTGGTTTTGGATTAGCTTCGACTACTTTCTTATTGAGAAATTTCTTAAAAAGCTTGCCTAATGAAATGATGGAAGCTGCTAAAGTTGATGGCGCTTCTCATTATGATATTTTTTTACGTATAATTATTCCTTTATCAATACCTGCATTCGCTTCAATATTTATATTGCAATTTTTATGGTGCTGGAATGATTTATTGGTAGGTCTAGTATTCTTAGACCAGGTTCCAAGTGAAATAATTTTAACTGCTAAGCTAAAAGAATTACTTGGATCAAGGGGAGAAAATTGGGAAATACTAACAACTGGAGCATTTGTTTCAATGACAGTACCTTTATTTATCTTTTTTGCCCTTCAGAGATATTTTATAAGAGGATTAGTAGCAGGGTCAGTTAAGGGATAGTATTAAAAACTATTGATTTTTATTTTAAATTATCGTTAGATAAACATATATTTGTATGATGATGTATTCATACACTTGAAAGATCGCTCAAAGGAGGATGAAGTGGCAGATATAAATATAAATACTGTTAATAAATATTTTGGAGATGTCCATGTAATTAAGGATGTTTCTTTAGACATCAAAAGTCAATCATTCACAGTTCTAGTTGGACCTAGTGGTTGTGGAAAATCGACTATGTTAAGAATGATTGCAGGACTTGAAGATATAAATTCAGGTACAATTTCAATTGATGGTCAAGTAGTTAATGATTTACCACCAAAACAAAGAAATATTGCAATGGTGTTTCAGTCATATGCATTATACCCTCACATGACTGTATTTGATAACATGGCTTTTGGTTTGAAATTAGAAAAAAGATCAAAAGATGAAATTAATGAAAGAGTTAATGAGGCAGCAAGAATTCTTCAAATAGAAGATTATCTTCAAAGAAAGCCAAAACAACTTTCAGGTGGTCAAAGACAACGTGTTGCTATTGGAAGAGCAATTACAAGAAAGCCAAAAGTTTTCTTATTTGATGAACCGCTTTCAAACCTTGATGCTGCATTAAGGGTGCAAATGAGAGTTGAATTAGCAAAACTTCATAATGAACTAGAAGCAACAATGATTTACGTTACACACGATCAGACAGAAGCTATGACTTTAGCTGATGATATTGTTGTTCTTGATACAGGTATCGTTTCACAAAAAGGATCCCCGCTAGAACTTTATGATAGACCAAATAATATGTTCGTAGGGGGATTTATTGGATCACCTAAAATGAACTTTATTTCAAGTAAGATATTAAGCAAAAGTTCTGATGCTACAGAAGTTGATATTATGGGAATGTCAAAAATATCAGTCTCTAAAATGTCAGCATCCTCCTCAGAGGGTGATTCAGTAACTTTAGGTATTAGACCCGAACACTTAGTTGTAAATGGTGATTCAGATGGATCTTGGGAAAGTAAAGTATTTGTTGTCGAAAAACTTGGTGACGTAACTTACCTATACCTTGAAAAAGATGGAGAGCCGTTAGTTGCTGAAACTGAAGGACATTCAGAAATTAAAGTCGGTGATACAGTAAAAGTTGGTTTCCCTGCTGGAAGATGCCAATTATTTGATAGTTCAGGACAAGCATTTAAATAATAGAATCGTATTGGTTATTGCCCCTAATTTAAGGGGCAATAAACCCCTTTTTTACAAATTTTCATTAAATATCATAAATTTAAACTAAAATATTATAGGGCAGAGGGTTCATATTATTTCCTCCTATAAGAAGTATTCCTCTTATAAAACTTTTCTGCCCACCAAATTTGAAAAGTTATTTAAGAGGGATACCAATTATAGTTTTTGTTTAGCAGTCCAAGAATTTTCCTTATTTATTGGAATATGTTTATTAAGAGTTAAAAGAACATTTTCAGCTAATTTTCTATACGTCGTTAGTTTTCCTCCATAGATGTTTAATAACGGTGCCTGTGAATCATCTTCATTTAAGTCGAATATATAGTCTCTAGTAACTTTTGATGCTTCTTTGAAATCTTCAATAAGTGGTCTAATTCCAGAATAAGAACTTACCACATCAACTCTCGATATTTGTTTAATGAAATATTTATTTACTGAATTTAATAAATAATCAACTTCACTTTCATCAATTTTTGGATTTTCTGGTGAAAAAACTTCTGTTTCGGTAGTGCCAATAAGAGAATATTCATCTTTATAAGGTATAACAAAAATTATTCTGTTATCTTCATTTTGTAAAGTAAAAGCTTTTTTCTGGCTGTAAAGACTTTTAGTTATTATGTGACTACCTTTTACAAGTCTAATTGATTTATTTGAATTTAATTTAATGACATTGCTTAAAACTTCATTAATCCAAGGCCCAGCAGCGTTTACAAGAATTTTTGATTTAATTATAGTATTATCATCTAAAGTTATATCCCAAATATTTTTATTTCGTTTTGCATCTATTACTTTTCTATTTTGAATAATCGTAGCACCTTTTTTCTTTGCATCTTCAACATTTAATTGAACAAGTTTTTTATCATCAACTTGTAAATCATAATATTGGAAACCAATTTTGAATTGATCTTTTAAAATATTAGGCAATTCCTTTTTAATATTTATAGTTGAAGATTTTGGTATAGTCATTTTACCACCAAGATTATCGTATAAAAATAATCCTAATTTAATTAACCATTTAGGTCTTAAAGATTTTTGATAAGGTATAATAAAAGGT
The DNA here is from genome assembly GCA_902615845.1 of uncultured Alphaproteobacteria bacterium. Lineage (GTDB taxonomy): Bacteria > Pseudomonadota > Alphaproteobacteria > HIMB59 > CACPNW01. The sequence continues at coordinate 55,703 of CACMQS010000004.1, read as the reverse complement.
ATTGGTGTTGTTATATTACTGGCAATTTTTTTAATAACCTCTCTTTCCTTGAGAGATTCACGTACAAGGCGAAATTCATAATTTTCAAGATATCTTAATCCGCCATGTATTAATTTTGTAGACCAAGATGAAGTCGCTGAGCCAACTGTGTTTTTTTCAACTAAACAAACGTTTAAATTTCTGCCTGAAGCATCTCTAACAATTCCAGCACCATTAATACCACCACCAATAACTAAAATATCAAAAGTTTCATTCATGCTTAAATTAAATAAATCTATTAATTTCGTGAATTATTATTTCAGGGTCAGTTAAATGTATAGTTAAAAAACCAAGTTTCTTTGCAGCCTCAACATTCTCTTTTTTATCATCAATAAATACAGTTTTCTCTGGAATTAGATTAAAACGACTTGTAGCTAATTTATATATTTCAGGATGAGGTTTAACCAATTTTTCTTTTCCAGATATTATTAGGCCATCAAATTTATTTAAGAATGGATATTTTTTATCCATATCCTGAAATGTTTCCCAAGACCAGTTTGACAAAACAAAACACTCATATTTTTTATTTTTTAAATCATATAAAATGTCGACTGAATACTGAAAGATTTTTCTGAACATTTTATGATGATTTTTATAATATAGTTTAATTTTATCTTCATAATCAGGATAAGTTTTGATTAGATCAGTTTCAGCATCTTTTATAAGTCTTCCAGCATCTTGTTGGATATTCCATGCATCATTGCAAATATTATTGAGAAAATTGTCTCTTTCTTCTTTGTCTTTAATTACATCTTTATAAAAATAATGAGGGTCCCAATCAAAAAAAACACCGCCTAAATCAAAAAGAAATTTCATGTATAAGTATTTTGTTTATAAATAAGTATTAAATGAGTGCATTAATAGACTATATTCAAATAGAAATACACAAAACATATAATAAAAAATATTCCAAGAAGTATATAGAGGATAAATTAATTCCAATAATAAATTATGTTTGCTCTAGTAAATCAAAAAAATTCCTATTTGGAGGCTCTCAGGGTATTGGAAAATCATCATTTATTAATATTATCTCTAAAACTATTGAAAAATTTTATAATAAGAAAATACTTTTGCTTAGTTTAGATAATTATTATTTATCAAGAAAACAACGGTCTCAATTATCGAAAAAAATACATCAATTGTTAATAACTCGAGGTGTTCCAGGAACACATGATATTGAAAAATTACTTAAAAATATAAAACAATTCAATAAAAGTAAATACCCTATCACAACCCCTATATTTGATAAGTTGATTGATGATACGACTAAGTCAACTAAAATAACTAAAACTAAATGTGATATTCTTTTCTTAGAAGGTTGGTGTTGTGGAAGTTCAGAAATTCCAAAAAAAATTCTTCATAAAAATATAAATAATTTAGAAAAAATTAAAGATCCAAAATATCAATGGAGAAATTTCTATAATAATAAATTAAAATTAGAATATAAAAAATTATTTAAATTATTTGATGAACTTATTTTTTTGAAAACATCCTCTTTTGATAACGTTTTCAAATGGCGGTTAAAGCAGGAAAAAACTAATCAATCAAAAAACAAAAAATCAAAAAGAATGACTTCAAATGAAATTAAATATTTTGTTCAACATTATGAGAAAATAACTAAATGGATGATGAAGGATCTAAATAAAAAAGCTCAGATCGTTATTAAATTTGAAAAAAATCATAAAATTTCTTCAGTAAATTTTAACTAGAAAAAAATCCATCTTTTAACCGAATTACAATATCTTTCAAATTCATCACCAAATTTATCTTTTAAATATTTTTCCTCTTCATATATTACAAAATTATTTAACCAAAAAAATAATCCTATAGAACAAATAAAATACATAATGTTTTCAAAAGTAAGAAACATACCAAAATGAAATAAAACAAAACATAGATAAATTGGATTTCTAGAGTAAGCATAAATTCCAGTTTTTATAATTCTATTTGTTTCAGTTTGAGGAGGTAATTTTTCTTCATATACATTAAATGCATTTCTTGAGGAAAAAAAAACAATTGGCATTAAAATTATAATTAATAATCCTAAAAGATTAAGAATATATAGCAGTGGATATTTAGGAAAAATAAATTCACCTAAAATATAGGAGGCTATCAAAAGATAGACTGAAATATAAAGTGGATTTCCTTTTACATCTGGCCCCATTTAAAGCTCCTCTATTGCCTTACCTAAACTTTCATAATCACTAAATACATTCAAAGCACCATTGTCAAATAATTCATTGGTATCTCTATCTAGATGCCAATGTTTTCCTGCAGTAAGACCAAATACCCTTACTCCTGCTGCAGTTGCTGCTTTAACACCTACGCCACTATCTTCAATAATGACTGACTCTTCTCTAACAAGTGAATTATCATTTAAAACCTTTAAGTATATATCTGGATCAGGTTTTGGTCTTTTAACCATATCGAATGAATAAACCTGATCACTTAAAAAAAATTTATCTAACCCAACAAGCTTCAATCCATCAAGAATTCTATCCTTATTACTGTTAGATCCAATAAAGTGATTTCTATCTGATTTACTAATATAATCTTTTGCTCCATCAACTAGTTTTAAATCCTTGTGATAAACTTCTGAAACAATATCAAATATTTCATGTGTAAATTTTTCTTTATTTTCAATCTTATATTTAGAAGATAATAAATCTATTACTTCAACAGTTTTTTTTCCAGCATATTTATAAAATTGCTCCTCTTTAATTGATTTATCAAATTTACTTAAATATTTAGAAAATGCTTTAGAGGCTAGCACTTCACTATCAACTACTACTCCATCAAAATCAAAAATTATATTTTTAATCATTATTTTATATTTCTGTCTTTTTATATTCTGAGCTCTCTAACCAATCTGGATTAATCTCGATACCCCAGCCAGGAGTATCTTCTATTTTAACCATTCCGTTAGATATTTTAAAAGGATCACCTAAAAATAAATTCTGTTGCCAAGGATAATAATCTTTACCCTCGATCGAAAATTCAAGATAGGGTCCTGAGTTGTTTATTGCTTTTAAAAAATGCATTGTGCAAATTGTTACTAAAGATAAATTAGCTGTATGTGGAGTACATATAAAACCACCCTTTTCAATAATTTTAGCAACCTTCAAAGCTTTTGTTAATCCTCCCATGTACATAACATCTGGCTGAAAAATATTTACAATTTTTCTGTTAACCATATCTTTCCAAATTCGCAGATCACAATCTTGCTCTCCTCCAGTTACATCTATCTTCAAACTATCAGTAACTTTTTTGGTTTCTTCTGGTTTCCAGTAAGGACAAGGCTCTTCAAAATGAGTAACATTATTATCTTCTAAAAGTTTCCCAATTTCTATTGCTTCAACAGAGCTATAACAACTATTTGCATCAGCCATTTTAATAACACTTTTATCTAAAGTCGAATTTATTGTTTTTACTATACTAGGCGTTCTTCCTTCCCATTCATCAACTCCCCTTCCACATTCAGAACCAACTCTAAATTTAAATGCATCAACACCCTTTTCATCAAAGAGTTTTTTAAATCTATTTGCTTCATCATTTGGTGTAATATCTCTTTTCATTGATGAACCATAAATTCTTAAATTTCCTGGAGATCCTCCTATCAATGAGACTACAGGTTTACTTTCGATTTTACCTCTCAAATCCCACAAGGCTGTATCTAAACCAGCAATTGCACGTAGAAGGTAAGATCCTGGAAATTTATGCTCTCTTTCAAAAATAAAGTCTTCTAAATCATCGAAATCAAAATATTCTTTTCCTAACACCCAGGGTGCTACTTGTTTATGAAAAATTTGAGCTGTGATATCTGCATGATAAGTTGACATTTGACCATAACCAATTGAACCATCCTCAACTGTTATTTTTACAAAACTTACATATGGTTTTGTGAATGTTTCAAGTTTAACTATTTTCATAAATTAAATCTTATTTAAATCCTCAATAATAAATTTACTTCCAAGATTAGCAAGCATCATTACAGGTGCATTTATATTACCAGAAGTAATATTTGGAAAAACAGATGCGTCAGCAATCCAAAGATTCTCCATTCCATGAACCTTTAATCTTTCAGAAACAACTCCCTTTTTAGGATCTTCATCCATTTTACATGTACCACAAGGGTGATATATAGAAACTGCATTAGATTTAAAGTGATCAATCATTTCTTCTTCAGTAGCATTTAAAAGATCATGCGTAACACTTTCATTTCTTATTTTTTTTATACTATTTGTATTCGCCAAAACTTGAGAAAAATTAATTGCGCATTTAACATCATATATATCTTCTTCATGGGATAGAAAATTTGGATCAATCAATGGAGCATCATCAAAATTAGGTGAGTTCAATGCAACTCTACCCAAACTTTTTGGTCGACAAGAATTATAACCAATAATAAAACCATTAAATTTATCAGTTTTTAGAAGAGGTCTTTTATTTTTATGAGTGATAGAATAAGTCAACGGATTGAAATATATCTGTAAGTTGGGATAATGATGTTTTGAATTCCAATTTACATATCCCCCAGACTGATTAATACTTAGTGATAATGGTCCTTTCCTATTATAAATATATCGTAATACAGAAGTAATTCTGCCTGGCCAAGTTCCTAACGATTTATTTAGTGAATGATGATGAGTTTTAAATAAATAGTCTAACCCAAGATGATCCTGAAGATTTCTTCCAACATTATAATTATCAATTATTATTTCTTTATCAAATTTTTTTAAATGTTCTTTATCACCAATACCAGAATGCATTAACAAATAAGGTGTCATTATAGAACCAGAACATAAAATTGCTCCACGAGATAAGTGTATGATTTGTTCTATTGATTTATTTTGAATTTTAATACCAGTAATTTTTTTATCTTTAATTATTAAATTTTTAACTTGAGTATTGTCTAATATTGTTAATCTTGGATTTTTTAATACAGGCTTTAAAAATACTTTTGATGATGAATGTCTAGTACCGTTGTAAGTATTAATATTATAATGACCTACTTGATTTTCGATTGATGTAGACAAATTTGTATTTTTTTTAATACCAATTTCATTACTAGCATTAAAAAAATATTCTAAAATTGGATGATGATGCTTACTTACATTATTTACTGGAATCTTTTCTTTTGTAAGAAATTCTTTATCATGATTTATTTGTTGCTCCATAGAGCTGTATACTTTTTTTATATTTTCAAAACTCCATTCCTTATTGCTACTCCAATTTTCATAATCTGTTTCTAATCCTCTTGCATAGACCATTGCATTTATTGAGCCAGAGCCACCTAAAACTTTACCTCTCGGATAATATATTTGCCTATTGAATAAATTATCTTGTTTTTCTGAGTAGAAGTTCCAATTAATTTTTTTATTATAAAATGTCATTCCATAACCAAGAGGAACGTCAATAATAGGATTGTTATCTTTTGGTCCAGCCTCAATAAGGGCTATATTAAAATTAGTTTTAGTCAGAAGTTTATTTGCTATTATACTTCCTGCAGAACCTGCTCCAATAATTGCTATATCAATATTATTCAAATTAGAATGTTTGTGTTACTTTAGTTAAATATCTAGGATTGTCTGGATCTAATCCCTTTTCAAAAGAGTAATTAACTATCCATGGATAAAATTTTGATAAAACTATAATTGGATCTAACTCTATCATATCATTAGGGCTATATCTAAGTTTAGTGTTAGAGTTTCTATCATAGGTTATTTCATAGTGAAGATTAGTTAATGAAATAATTTGACTAGCATCTTTTGTTACTATCTTCCCACTTTTGTCTCTAAGTGAGATTGTAAATAATTTGAATGAGTTTTGTATCAAACTTTTTGGCCCATGCATTACTTCAGCACTACTGAAAGGTTCTATCATTTCTTGACATAACTCTTTAAACTTTAAAGATATTTCATTAGAAATTGCGTATCCGACACCCCTACTAATTATATATCCATTACTTATAGTTTTATCTAATATATTTGGATTCCATTGATTTTGATTATCTAAAATTAAATAATCACTTAGCTTTTCAATGTGCTTATTAATATCTTTTTTATTAAGAGTGTTAAAAACAAGCTTTAAAATTATCAATAAAGACAAAACAAAAGTTTTTGTTGCTGCAACACTTTTTTCTTCTCCAGCATTTATATCAAAAAAATAATTGGATGTTTTTATAATAGGGCTATTCAAATTATTACTTATTAATATGGTCTTTGCTCCCATTTTTTGTACCATTTTATGACATTCAACTAAATCTTCACTTTTTCCAGATTGAGAGATAATAAAAACTAATGCTCTTGAAAAATCAAATTTTGATTCTTCTAAAGTTATTATAGATGGAGGCATGCTGTATGTTGGTAAACCAAGATATTTTGCAAAAATATAAGATAAATACAAAGCAGCACAATCTGAAGTGCCTCTTGCGACAGTAACCACATAATCAATTTTTTTTTCTGAAATTAAACTTGATATTTCCTGGTAATTATTTTTATCGTTCAAGATAAAATGATTAATTTTATTTGGAATTGAGAGTGCTTCCGATAAAACTTGGGAACTAGACATTAATTTTTTTGCCTCTTAAATAAACTTCTTTAAGATTAAATTCTTTATCTAAAATAAGAAGGTTACTTAAAAAATTTTTTTGTATTATACCGACATTATCAAGATTTAAATATTTAGAAGCATTATAACTAGTTAAAGCAACTGCTTCTTCTAATGAAAAATCCATTGATATTAAATTTTTAAAAGTTTGATCCATAGTAACAATACTTCCTGCTAAAGTACCATCAGACTTAATTTTTACTGAATGTTTTTCTTTTTTTATATTATTTTTTGCAAAAATATATTCTCCATCATTCAGCCCACTAGCATTAATAGAATCTGTTATCGCATACAGACCAGGAATACATTTTTTTGCAATTTTTATTGCTTCTTTACTAACATGAATATTATCACAAATTATTTCAGCATATTTTCCTTTTAAAAGAGCAGCTGATAACACTCCTGGAGATCTATGATCATTACCAGACATAGCATTATACAAATGTGTAAAACCAATTTCATGATCTTTCATAATTTTTTCACAGCAATCAAAGTCAGCCAAAGTGTGGCCAAATTGAATCTTAATATTTAGCTCCACTAAATCATTTATAAATTCTTGCATTCCATCAATTTCTGGAGCTAAAGTAATGATTTTTACATCAGAAATTTCAAGAATTTTTTTTATAAACTCTAAAGATGGTTTCTCAGTTAAATTTGGTTGAGCACCAAGTTTATTAGGATTAATAAAAGGCCCCTCTAAATGAACTCCAAGGATATTATTACCATTATCTTTCTTTATTTCATTAAATCCTTTTAGAGCTGAAATAGTATTTTCTAAGGTATTAGTCCAAGTAGTTGGCAGTATTGAAGTTGTTCCATGTCGTAAATGATACTTTGACATTTCAATGATTGATTGTGAACCCTCCATTACATCAAAACCATTACCACCATGGCAATGGAGATCAATAAAACCAGGAATTATAATATTATTATAATCATCAGAGTCCTTTATTTTTAACTCAATAATTTTTTCACTGAAATATACATCGCCAATATGGGAAGAATTATAATTGATAATTTTTCCACTAACTTTATTTTGATCAGTCATCTAAATTTAATATCTTATATAGTAATTTTTTGATTTTTAAAAAAATTAAAAAAACTTATAAATGAGGATTAATCTTACTAAATTTTTTCTCTAATTTATCATTATTTTTTTTAGCATTTGGCATATTTACACTGATATAGAATGGAAACAATTTTTCATTTTTTAAGATATTCGCAACTTCAATTAAAATTGAATTTAAAATAAAAGATCCTGTAATTGTTGAAGCTGGTCCAACCATGTTATCTTTAATATTTATAATTGCATCACCTGGCGGTATCTTATTATCGATGAATATATCCGTTATTTCAAATAATCTTTTATTCAATTTAGATAGAGGAGCTTGTTTTGAGTATTTTACAGATGTTAGTGAAATAGTTTTTATTTTCTTTTCCTTTGCAATCAAAGCTGCTTCAACTGGAGCGTGATTGACACCTGAATTAGATACAATCATCAAAATATCTTTGCTAGTAATTTTATATTTATCTAGAGCTTTTTTTGCAATATTTGGAGTTCTTTCTAAAGCAGTAGCCTTTCTTGCTCCTTTTTTAAAACTTAGATCATCATCTCTTATTGGACATGCGGCGGCAAAACCACCTGCTCTATGAAATGACTCTTCTCCAAGTAATCTAGAATGTCCAGTTCCAAAAATATATAACTGCCCACCTTTTTTATATGATTTACTAATTAACTTAGCACACTGTAGAAATTTTTTTTCCTCTTCTTTTAATATCTTCTTTAAAATTGAATTAATTTTTGATGAATAGGATCTTATTAATTTACTCATTTAAATTTTATACTAGATGCTAGGGCAAATATTGCCCTAGCAAAATAATGTGATTATTTGTATTCTTCTAACTCTTCAGCAGCTTCAGCTACTAAATCTGCTGCATCTCCTTCACCAAGAATTGCTCCTTGGATCATTGAGTTCATAACAGCTTGAAAAGCTTTGTAGTCTACAAACAGTGGCTCTGGTCCACCATCACCGATCGCATCAATAAACATCATCCAATAATCTTCATTATACGGAGCTTCATTTCCAATTTGAGGATATTGCATAATTGGTGTTAAGCCCCAATCAGTATCAAGACTGTATTGAGAGTCACCTGAAGCGATTATGCTAGCTATTTCCATTGCCTCTTTCTCAACACCAGTGTTAGAAAAAACAGCAAGACTATCAGTGATTAAAAGAGTACCTTGACTTCCTTGTGGTCCAGCAGGAATTCTAACTGTTTTCACATCTAGACCTTCCTTGTGCTGACCTCTACCCCAAGGTCCATTAATATACATAGCAATTTTTTCATCATTAAATAGTTCTGTTAATTGAGATCTCTCCCAAGCTAAAGGACCTTCTTGAGAAACATTTGCTAATTTTCCATAAAATTCTAATGTTTCAACAGCATTAGATGAATTCAAAGTTATTTCGTTTGTAACTGGGTCAATAACTTGTCCTCCATTACTGTATAGGTAGTTTAAGAATTGATGCATAGTGTTATCGAAATCTTTACCAGCTAGTCCAATTCCAGATGCTCCATCAACATTTTTTGTTACAGCTTCAGCCATTGAATATAGTTCATCCCAAGTTTGAGGGCCTTCACATGCAACGCCAGCTTTTTCTAAAAGACCACAATTCATGAAAAGTGCTTTAGTTGAAAACGCATGAGGGAAACCCCAAGTTTTACCCATGTGTGTTACTGTGTTTAAGATACCTGGTTGATACATTGCTTGTTGTGAAGCAGGAATATTTGTTTCTAAAATATGTCCATTTTCTGCCAGACCTTTTAGAGTTCTTGATCCAACATATGAAAATGCAACGGGATCACCCGCGATAGCAAGATTGATTACTTTATCCTGACATGTTCCCCAAGGAACAGCCTCTAGAGTAACGTTCACTCCAGGATTGTCTTCCATGTACTTATCAGCTATTTCAACATAATTAGGTCGAAGATCACTACCACAGAATACACCGTGTACGTCAGCAGCATATGCTTTAAAGCCAACAAGTGAAAGTATAGCAATTGTAAGAAATGAAGATAGTTTTTTGAAATTCATATTTCCTCCATTTAAATTATAAATAAGAGATAACATTATCTGGCTCTATGAAGCAAGTTAGATTTTAAGTATTTCTCTAGTTTTTTACAGCTCCAGAAGTCAAACCAGCAACAATATATTTTTGTAGAAAAAGAAAAATGATTAATACAGGTGCTATCCCAACAAGAGAAGCCGCCATCATTTCATTCCATTTAACTGTCGTGTAACCAATAAATTCATAGAGTCCTGAGGGAATAGGCATGTACTCTTTTTTCTGATTAAAAGTTATCGCAAATAAGAACTGTTGTGCATATGATCCTATAAAAGCATATATCCCAACAACTACTAAGCCAGGAGTACTAAGCGGTGCTATAATGTGTCTTAAAATTTGAACCCTTGAAGCTCCATCAACAAATGCAGCCTCTTCCAAATCAATCGGGATTTTTTCAAAGTATGATTTTAATAACCATATTGCGGTAGGTATTAAGAAAGCGACACCTGGTACTATCATTGCTTGGTATGTATTAAGAAGACCAAAAGTTCTTAAAACTTTATATAAAGGAATTAAAAGTACAGCACCTGAAAACATATTTATTGCTAGTAAAATATATAAAGATGAATTTTTAAAAGGAAATCTGAAACGAGCATAAGAATAAGCAGCAGGAATAACAAATAACAAAGTAATTAAAGATGTAACACTAGCAAGAAAAAAACTATTAAAAATATATCGTGGCAACATTGGAACAGTTTTCCACATTTCTCTATATGCCCAAAAAGATAAATCATCAGAATAAAATTGATATGGTGAACGAAATAAATGATCCAAAGGACGAAGAGATGCATAGAACATTTCTACAAACGGTAGAAGTATAAAAGTCATGAAAACTAGTATACCTAAATATAAGATTATCTTTTCGTATAAATTATATTTATCCAATTTAGTTTTTAACTGCTCCTGCAGTTAGTCCTTCAACAATATATTTTTGTAAAAAAATAAAAACTAATAAAACAGGTGCTATCCCAACAAGAGAAGCTGCCATCATTTCATTCCATTTAACACTTTGATATCCTATAAATTCATATAATCCTGAAGGAATAGGCATGTACTCTTTTTTCTGATTAAACGTTATCGCGAATAAGAACTGTTGTGCATAAGCGCCAATAAATGCATATATTCCAACTACAACCAATCCAGGAGTACTAAGTGGAGCTATTATATGACGTAGGATCTGTACTCTTGAAGCTCCATCTACAAAAGCAGCTTCTTCTAAATCAATTGGTATTTTTTCAAAGTATGATTTTAATAACCAAATAGATGTAGGTATTAAAAATGCTACTCCAGGTACAATCATTGCTTGATAACTATTTAACAAACCAAAAGTTCTTAAAACTTTATATAAAGGAATTAAAAGAACTGCCCCTGAAAACATATTTATTGCAAGCAATACATATAGACTTGTATTCTTTGCTGGAAATTTAAAACGAGCATAAGAATATGCTGCTGGGATTACAAAAATAAGTGTTAATACTGCAACTGAAGTTGCTAAAAAAAAACTATTAAATATATATCTTCCAAGCATTGGAACTGTATTCCACATTTCTCTATATGCCCAAAAAGATAAATCATCAGAATAAAACTGATAAGGAGATCTAAATAAATGATCTAATGGACGAAGGGATGCATAAAACATTTCTACAAAAGGTAAAAGTATAAAAGTCATAAAGACTAAAATACCTGAATAGATAAGTATTTTTTCAAAAGTATTATATTTATTCATGAGATATTTTCTTATTTATTCTTGCAAGAAGAGCTAGGTAGAAACCAGCAAATAAAGTTAATAAAATCATGACAACTACAGCTCTTGCTGCCCCTCTTCCAAATTTATAATTTCCTAAAGCTTGTTTGTATGTATCTATTATTAAGGTTGTTGTTGCACCCCTTGGCCCACCCTCAGTTAATATCCAAATTATTTCAAATGAATTGAAAGTCCAAATCGCAGACAGTAATGACATTGTAATTATTACTGGAGTTATTTGAGGAAGGGTAATTTTAAAAAATCTATCCCATCTTGAAGCACCATCACAATAAGCTGCCTCATATAAATCTCTTGGAACACCTTGCATTGCGGCGAGAAAAAAAACTGTTACCATTGGCGTTCCAACCCAAACATCTGCTATTATTGTAGAAATAAAAGCACTTTGCTTGTATGCAAGAAAACCAAATGGACCATCTAAAATACCAGTTCTCATTCCAACACCAGCAATTATTCCAAAATATCCATTGTATAACCATAACCAACCCAACATTCCAATTGCAATAGGCACTACCCAGGGAGGCATTACAAGAACTCTAAATATTGATCTTCCTTTTAAATTAGCATTTAGTAAAACAGCTCCAATTAAACCTATAATAAGTTTTAAAGACACTGAAAAAAACATCCAAACAAAAGTTCTAGTTATTATCCCATTAAATTTTTTACTTGAAAGCATTTTTTTATAATTTTCAAATCCAACATAATCTTCTCCAGCTAAACTTGAATTTGTGAATGACAGTCTGATTGTTTCCAATAACGGCCAGGCAACAATGAGAACTATATAAAGTGCAGCTGGAGCAATCAAAGCATATGCTAAATAAGTCTGGGCATTATATGATTTTAATTTTTGTTTCATATGCTAGTTTAATAAAGAGTCAAATTTATCCCAAGTACTTTTTAAGTCAATTACTTTACCTGTATTTCTAGACTCATCAATTTTCATTGCTACAATTCCTGCTTCCATACACTCTATTACACCAACTGGTAATTCTTTATTATTTTTTAACAAATAATTATTAATGTCTTTAGCCATTAAACTGTCTGCACCATAATGACCTTTTATTTCTTTTCCAAAGGCTGCTCCATAATCTTCGTCAATAAGTACATTATTATTTTCATCATGAGCTTTCATAAATCCTCTAACAAAATCCCCCTCAATCATTCCTGTAGATCCTATAACTGCAAATCTTCTAAATTCGTCTGGAACCTTCATATTAGTGTGAAAAGATAATACTGCTTTATTTTCATATTCTATTATTGCTACTTGATGATCGACGATATCAGCATCACTATCAAAGACATTTGATTTTGACTCCCAACCTTTCAGTCTATCTTTTGTATATTGTTCATGAGAACCCTCTGGAAGATTATCTGGTATAAAAGATCTTCTTGAACCAAAACTAGCAACTTTAATAGGTCTACTCTTCGTAATCATTGAATAGAAGTCAATATCATGGCAACATTTTTCCAGCATAAAACCTCCTGAATATTTTTGTTTTCTTCTCCAATTTCTCATAAAAAAAGCACCGTGCGAGGGTACAATATGTTCTGAAGCTTCAATCGATATTATATTTCCAATAGCATTTTGATCTAATAATTTTCTTACAGATCTTGCTTGTTGCGAATATCTTAGAACTAAGCCAACTATAATTCTTTCTTTGCCATATTCTTTTATTAATTTTGCTAACTCAAAAGTTTCTTGTTCGCTTATTACTATAGGTTTCTCAGCAAATATTTGTAACCCTGCTCTTAATCCAAGCTTAATATGATCTAAATGTAAATGATTAGGGGACCCAATCATTAACATATCTAGTTTCTCACGATCCAACATTTCGTTTAAACTTGAATATGATTTATTTGGAAAAAAATTATTTTTCTCAGCAAAATCTTTACCTATTGGCTGAGGATCTACATAAGCAACCATTTCAAAATTTGGATTAACTTTTGAAAATTCATTATAAACACCTGCTGTTCTACTCCCAAAACCTACTGCACCTATTTTCATATTTATTTTACTTTAACATTAAAAATTGTGATATCGCCAGCCTAATTTTTTTAAAAAGTCCATAGAATTTAGAAGTGCTGAACGAAATTCTATCCATTTTCTCGAAACTTTTCCTTTCCATGCAACTTCTGATAAAGTTGCTAATCTTGGGTTAATCATTTGATCAAAAAATTTTTTATCTGTAATTGTCTCTGACCACAATTGACCTTGTAATCCTTTTATCAATTTTAATTTATTTATATTTTTTATTGGATCCCATTCATAAATATCTTTTACTTCTATAGTTGCAGCCCAACAGATACCTCTTTCTTCTGTTGAATTATTATAAGCCATATCAAAATATGTTTTTTGACCAGGACAAAGTATTGTCTCAAATCCCTTATTTGTAGTTTCTTTTGCAACATCTGAATGCTCCCATGAAAAGATCAAACATGATTTATCAATTTTTCCAGCACTTCCACCCACACCATGATCGATATGAGGAGACACTGCCGCCTCATTCCATGCAGCTGTTCTTTTATTTTTTGATTTTAGAAAATCTATTAAAAAATTCATATAGTAATCTTGATATTCCTCTTGTGATTTAATATTATTTTTTTTCATAAACTCAATAATTGCTGGAGAACCTTCCCAAGCATTACTTGGTCTTTCATCAACGCCAACATGAATTACATCATATGAGAAAATATCACTTACTTCATTCAACAAATCTTTTAAAAAAGTTACAGTTTTTTCTAAGGAAGGATTTATTGTATTATTCTTATAAGAACCAACATCTTCACTAATTATATTTGATGACTGTTCTCTAAGTTCTGGCATAATTTCTAGTAATGCCCAAGAATGTGCTGGTAAATCAATTTCAGGCATAATCTCGATATTTAATTTTTTTGCATATGTAATTAAATCTTTGATATCTTCCTGTGAGTAATATCCGCCGTATTTATCATAACCACTTCCGTACAATGGTGGTATTTTAAAATTATATCCTCTGTATCCTCCATTTAATGCTAGATCTGGATATTTTTTAATTTCAATTCTCCACGCTTCGTTATCTGTTAAATGCCAGTGGAATCTATTAAGCTTAAATAATGCCATGTAATTAAATAAACGTTTGATTTCATCAATAGTATAGAATTGTCTTGCACAATCGAGATGCATTCCTCTCCATTGATATTTTGGATTATCGTGTATTGTACAAATTGGAAGCTTTGTTTGATAGAAATCAATTAAATGAACTAAAGATATAAGACCATATAGCTTTCCACCATAAGTATTGTATTTAATCTCAATATTATCTTTTGTTATCTGCATAAAATATTGATCGTTTAATAACTGATCATCTTTTTTAAAGAAAATTGGAAATCCTTTTTCAGAAGTAAAATTAATATCCAATTTGGAAATAATATTTTGCAAATTAGAAATAATCTCAATTTCCGTATTCAGATTAAATATTTTATTTTCAATATTTATAAATTCATTTTGTAAATGAATTTTTTCTGGCTCAGGAATAATAGGTATAAAATTTTTTGTTTTTAAATCTTCATAAGTTTTCTTTTTAATTGGTTTTTCAAATATCAAATCTGAAACATTTATATTTAATTTACTATTGTTTAATGTATCGATAATGAAAATACCTTCCGGACCACACGAAAGGTTGAAGTTACCAATTTTAGGAATTTGTAAATCTAATAAAATTGTATTTTTTTTTATAGATAACTCGTAATAACGTCCAATTTGCTTAGTTATTTCGCCGCCTGATATAGATTTTATTGAATAAACTAATGAGAAACACAGTTTCAAATTTGACTCTACTAATTTATCATCAAGAATAATTTTTAATTTATTTTCATTTGTAAAAGATATATTAATTTGATTAGTCATAACTAGTAATTATATGAGCTTCAAAGATATATTTAATATAGACGCAGAAGTAAAGCAAAGTGCTCACGCAAGAGTCAATTTAATTGGTGAACATACCGATTATACTGGTGGATATGTTATGCCTACACTTTTATCTTTTAAAAATACCATTGAGATATCTCAAAATAATTCTAATGAATTCATAGTTTATTCTAAACATTTTAAAGAAAAAAAAACATTCAATGATTTCAGAAAATCAACTAACAATGAGTGGGTTGATTATATAAAAGGTTGTTTGCATATTTTTTTTGATGAAAATAAGATTTCATCTAGATTTTTAAACATTTTTATTTCATCTGATATACCTTTAGAAAGAGGTATTTCATCATCTTCAGCATTGTGTGTTGCTACACTAAAAGCACTTAATACTTTTTTTGAAACAAAAATCAAAGATCCAGAAATTGCAAAATTAGCAAAGAAAGTAGAATTCAACTATATAGGTGTTTCTGGTGGAATAATGGATCAAATGGTTTCTTCTATTGGTATTCATGGCAAAGCATTTTTTATGAATTGTAAGAATTTAGAATACGAACTTATTAATTTTCCAGAAAATTGGAAATTTTGTTTGATTGACTCTGAGGTACAACGAAATTTAAGAGATAGCTCTTATAATGAAAGATTTGCTGAACTCCAAGAGGCTGAAAAAAAACTTGGTGTAGAATATTTAGGTGAAGTTAAAACAGAAAATTTTCAAACAAATAAATTTGACAATAATACTATAGCAAAAAGAGCAAAGCATGTAGTTTTTGAAAATGATAGAGTGATTAATGCGAAAAAAAATTTAATAGAAAATAATATTCAGAAGTTTGGAAATTTAATGAATAAGAGTCACGAATCATATTCTAAAGATTTTGAAGCATCTACTTTAGATGTTGATTTAATTGTTCAAAGATCGGTTGAATGTGGTGCTCTAGGCGCCAGATTGACTGGTGGTGGATTTGGTGGTTTTACAGTTTCATTAATTGAAAGAAATAATTTTAGTAATTGGTATAGTAAAATATTAAATTTTTATCCTGCCGAAAAGATCTTCGAAGTCAATTAAGGTTTTAATAACCTTCTAAGCTTACCCTCAGTGACATCATGATCAATATAACATCCTTGTAGATGTCTAAAACCGGTATTTGGGTCAAATTTAGTTCTTCCATGTAATAATCTCAGGTTATCAAACATTGCAATCATTCCTTTAGATAATCTAAATTTAATTTTGAAATCATCAGAGTTACAAAGTTTGAACATATATTTTCTAGCCTTATAAAAGAGATCAAGATTATTTTCCTCTAATAATGGAACATAATCAAGTCTTCCACTAAATCGTATTTGTCTAAAGTTATTATTATGATCTAGTTCAATTAATTTTGCTTCATCAACTAAAATAGTATCAATATCTGTAAATTTAAAAGTAACATTAGTTTCAGTTAATACTTTATAATATTCAGGTTGGTTATGTTTTAAAAAATTTGCAACACTAAAACCATCAACTAAACTTGAGTCTCCTCCTGTAGATTCATTAGCAATACAATGAAGTAATTGAATTCCAGGAACGGGCCTTCTATATGGGTTATCTGAATGCGAAGTTAACTCTAATGCAGTATAGGCAAGATCATTTGGATTTGGTTTTGAGACAACGTTAAATAATTTTCCAAAATTTGTTGCTCGAACCGGGCCTAATTTTTCAGCAAAATTTATAACTTCATCTTCTTCTGCTTTTGTATTTTTGATTATTACATAACCATATTGATAAAATACTTTAAGCATGTTGATAAGTTCCTTTTTATTCTCAAAGATTTTATTATTATCAAAAATTTCTAAATTTTGTTCACTGACATTCCATATTTTTTTTTCAGGTATGACATCAATATTATTGATTTCATTATAAAGATCATCGATATTAAAAGATCCTTTTGCTCCATCACTAAATTCAACATTTAATATATTTTCGTTAACATTATGAAAATTTATAAATAGATTATCATCTAAGAGGCTTGGTTCATATAAACGTTGTAAATTATTTTGGTCTACAAATTCACTCCCATTTAATCTTTCACGAAGCCAAATACTATGCAGTTTAAACTCTGATAATTTTCCTTCATTAATAGAAATTATTTTTTTTCCCATTTTTATTTTATTAATTAATATTTAAATATGTGTAAATTATAAATTATAGTTAAAAATTAAAAAATGGTTGAGAAATAAATGATTAATTATTCTCCGAGTAGAGAATCATCCAAAACTCTAGTTTCATATGCTGAATAAGAATGCCAGCCATGTACTGTTTGATCAAAATCAATTACACTACCTGTCATTAATCCAGATTCTTCTGAGCACATAAAAGCTAATCCCTTTGCTACATCGATAGGCTTAATCAATCTGTTAAAAGGAACTTTTTTTTCTTCATCTTGCAACCAATTAGTATTTTTTTTATGAACTCTTGTTTGAATATCATGTTCAGCAGGAGTGTCTGTCCATCCAATATTTAAGGCATTTACTCTTATTTGATAACTAGCGACAGAATTTGCAATATTTTTTGTCATTGTAGCTAAAGCAGCTTTTGAACCACTATAAGCAACAATAAATGGCATACCACTATACATTGCCATAGATAATACATTTGCAATTGTTCCTTTGTTCTTATCTCTAATCATTATTTTAATTGTCTCTTGCATTAATATGAAAGGTGCACGGGTATTAATATTATAATTATTTTCATAATTTTCTAGAGTAGCACTTAGAATTGTTCCTCTTTCTGTGTATCCTGCAACATTAATTAAAGAATTTATTGTTCCAAATTTTTTATCAGTCTCTAAAACAATTTTTTTGCAATCATCAACATTTTTAAGGTCTGCATTTATATACAAACACTCAGTGCCTAATTTTTCAATCTGATTTTTAACTTCAAGACCTTTATTTTCTTGCCTCCCACAAATTGTAATTGCTTTCGCACCTCTGCTAGCTAATAATCTTGCTGTTTCAGCGCCACTACCTTGTGTACTACCTGTAACTATAATGACCTTATCTTTAAATTGCTCATTCATAAAATTAATCTATAACTAAAATTTTGGTTTTACAACTTTATTTAATTTTACTGATTTAGTAGCTGAATTAGCAAGAATTAAAGCATTCTTTCCATCCTCAAAAGTGACTGATGTATTTTTTTTATTTTTTATTGATTTAATGAATTGATCTAATTGTATTTGATAAGCGTCTTTGTATCTTTCAATAAAAAAATTTTTAATAGGTTTTTTTGCAAACGATAAATTTTGATTATAGTAATTGATATCATTATTTGGAACATTATCAGAAATTAACATTCCATTACTTCCAAATACTTCGAGTCTTTGATCATAACCATAGACGGCTCTTCTTGAATTATTTATATGAACTAAAACCCCTTTTTTTGATTTCATAAAACACATAGTGGTGTCATAATCATTGGTAACCTTAAAATCATTTGAGACATTTATAGAACCTTGTGCAAAAACTTCTACAATTGGATCATTATTAAGAATAAATCGTGCCAAATCAAAATCATGTATTGAACAATCTCTAAAAATTCCACCCGATTGTTTTAAATAATCAATACCTGGTGGAGAAGGATCTCTACTTGTGATTACAATCATTTCAATTTTACCAATCTTTCCTGATAGAACCTCACTTTGTACTTTATTATGATTAGGATCAAATCTACGATTAAAACCAATTTGTATAGTTGGTTTATATTTTTTAATTTTTTGCCAACATTTATTTACTTTATTTATATCTAAATCAATTGGCTTTTCACATAATATAGCTTTATTAAATTCTGCTCCTAGAGAAATATAATCTGTATGAGTCGGTGTGGCAGAAGCAATTAAAATAGCATTTATTTGATCTGAAGAAATTGCATCCTTTGCAGTCTTTGCAATTTCACAACTATATTTTTTTGCAATTTTTTTAGCAGAGCTTGTATCAATGTCATAAACATATTTGAGGCTCGCTTCTGGATGATCATTTATGATTGACGCATGTAATTTCCCAATTCTTCCTGTTCCTAATAAGGTAAAATTAATCATTTTAGATTTTTATCCACTTTGAATTTAAATTAGAAGATTTTTTTGCTGCATAAATAAATTTAATACCAGCGACACCATCATCAATTGTTGGAAATGAATATTTTTTATTTTTATTATGAATCTGATCAGCAAATTCTGAATAAATATTTGCAAAAGCTTCAAAAAAACCTTCTGGGTGACCAGCAGCAATTCTTGAAGATGTTAGTGAAAATTTAGATACAAATTTACTTGCTCTTGTTATAACTTTCATTGGTTTATCTAGTTCTGTAAACTTTAGATTATTTGGATCATCCTGTAACCATTCTATTGAACCTTTTGTTCCATACACTCTAATTTTTAGACCATTTTCTCCACCAGTAGCAGCAGACGATACCCAGATTATACCTCTTGCCTTATTTTGCATTCTTAATAATACAAAAGCATTATCATCAACTGAAATTTCTGAGGATAATGAATTTACTTCTGCTGATATTTCATTTGCTTCTAATCCAGTCACATATCTCAACAAATGATACGCGTGAGTTCCAATTTCAGATAATATCATTGAGGGCCCAGATTGTTTTTTATCTAGTCTCCATTTTAATGTTCTCTTTTCATCTTTCTTTTTTACTCCGACTGTATAACCTTGGGGGTACTCAACATTTATTAAATTGATTTTTCCTAATTTATGATTTGAAATAATATTTTTTGCCTCTCGTAGCATTGGATAGCTTGAGTAATTGTGTGTTAATGCAAATACAATTTTATTTTTTAAAATTACTTTTTTTAATTTAACAGCATCCTCAACCGTTGCGGTTAAAGGCTTGTCACAAATAATATGTATTCCTTTTTCAATAAATACTTTTGCTATCTTATAATGATCACCCGATGGAGTCATTATTCCAAGCGCTTGAATACCATCATTTCTTTTTGACTCAGCGGATGCCATAGACTTATAATCACTGTAACAACGATCATCAGCTAATCCTAATGAAGAACCAAAAGATTTAGATTTTTTTTTATCTTTTGAAAATATTCCAGCAACAAATTCAAATTTATTATCAAATCTTGCTGATAACCTATGAGTGTATCCAATAAATGAATTAGGACCTCCACCAATAAAACCAATTCTAATTTTATTTTTATTATTTAAAGTATCATTTCTAAGTAAGTCTAATCTACCAAAAGCAATTTTGGATTTTTTTTTCATTAATTAACTATGCCACCATCAATTACATAATTTTGTGCGGTACAACCAGAACTTTGATCGGATGCAAAAAACAAAACTGGCTTTGATATATCTTCAGGCATAAGCATTCTCTTAATACATTGTCTCTCAAGTTGAGTTTTTTTAATTTCTGGAGTAAGCCATAATTTTTTTTGCCTCTCCGTAATGATCCAACCAGGAACAATACAATTTACTCTGATGTTATAGACACCTAAATCTCTTGCTAAAGTTCTTGTTAATCCCATAATAGCAGATTTTGCAGTGGTATATCCAGGCATACCGCCTTGAGAAATCATCCATGAAAAACTACCTATATTTACAACAGAACCTTTTCCTAAATCTTTCATGTCTTTATAGACAGCTTGGGTTGCAAAAAAATAATGTCTTAAATTAATATTCATTCTATCATCCCAATATTCAGGGGTGACACTATCTAGATCATGTCTCTCATCATTTGCTGCATTATTTACCAGAATTGAAATTGGCCCAATTTCTTTTTTTACTTTCTCTAATGAACTTTTAAGTTGTTCTATATTTTTTAAATCACATTTTACAAATAGACTATCAATATCATATTTGTTTTTAATTTTTTTTGATAACTCGTTACCTAACTCATCATTTATATCTAAAAATGCAACTTTTGATTTTTGAGAAGCAAATTGTTCGACAATACTTTCCCCAATTCCTGAGGCACCCCCTGTAATAATCACTACTCTATCTTTTAGTGATGGATAAGTTGCGATTTCGTTCATGATTATTTATGATATATTAATCTAAGTTATGTTTAACATAATCAAATTAAATGAAAAAGATAATATTGGAATTGCTCCAATGGATATTCCTCAGAATATTAATATAAATTATGGAATTAAATCTATAAATAATATTCCTTATGGCCATAAAATTTCTTTAAAAAAAATTAAAAGTGGTGATTTTATTTTTAAGTATGGTCAGATAATAGGAATCTCAAATAAAAATATAGAACCTGGTGAGCATGTACATTCCCATAATATGGGATATAGTGAATTCAAAAGAGAATATATCCGTAAAGATATTAGAAATGATATTAATAAAAGTGAAAAAACAGAATACTTTAAAGGCTTTAAAAGGAATAATGGATCATCAGGTACTAGGAATTATATAGGTTTAATTAGTACAGTTAATTGTTCAGCAACAGTTGTTAAAAAAATATCTGATAAAATAAATAATTATTTAAAAGATAATAATTTTGATAACATTGATGGGGCAGTTTGTTTAAAACATTCATCAGGTTGTGGGATGAATACTTCTGGATATGCCATGAATGTATTTAACAGAACTATTGAAGGTTTTAAAATTCATCCTAATTTTGGAAAAGTTTTTGTTATTGGACTTGGATGCGAATGTGCCCAAATAAGTTTGTACAACAATGATCAGGAAAAAAGAAATATTGAATATTTGAATATTCAAGATGAAGGTGGAACAAATGAAATAATAACGAAAGTAACTTCAAAAATTATTAATCAACTAAATGAAATTAATAGTATTTCTAGAACAAATATACCCATTTCAGAACTAACAGTTGCTTTGCAATGTGGTGGTTCAGATTCGTATTCTGGGATAACTGCAAATCCTGCACTAGGCTTTGCTTCAGATATGATTATTGATCATGGTGGAACAACATTACTATCAGAGACTCCAGAAATATATGGAGCCGAACATTTATTATTTGAAAAATCATTAAACGAAAAAAATATAGAAAAACTAAATAAACAAATTGAATGGTGGAAAAAATATGTTGCTAGCAACGATAGCACATTAGATAATAATCCAAGTCCTGGTAATAAAAAAGGAGGTTTAACTACAATTCTGGAAAAGTCATTAGGTGCAGTATCCAAAGCTGGAAATAGAAATATGGTTGATGTTCTCGATTATGCTGAACAGGTAAAAACCAAAGGTTTTAACTTTATGAATTCTCCAGGTTATGATCCTGTATCTGTAACTGGTCAAGTTGCTTCTGGTGCTAATGTTATTTGTTTTACTACTGGTCGAGGTTCGTGCTTTGGATTTAAACCCACTCCAAGTATTAAAATAGCAACAAATACAAATATGTATAATAAACTTAGTGAAGATATGGACATCAATGCTGGTACTATTATGGATAACGTTGCAAGCGTTAATGAAGTTGGCAAAGAAATATTTGATAAAATAATTTCAGTTGCATCGGGTGAAAAATCAAAGAGTGAAATAAATGATTATGGTGATGATGAATTCAATCCTTGGATAATTGGAGCAACGCTATAAATTTATAAATCACCTTTAAAGGCGTTAATATACATTTTTAAAAAATCTTCTGCATTAACTGGTATAGGATTTGTACTTGTGGAAGGATCATTAAAAGCCATTAAACTCATTTTTTCTAAATTTTTGTCATCATCAATTATTTCACTTAAAGTATGAGGAATATTTAAATTAGATCTAAGCTCTAAAATCCAATCCATAAAATTATTAAATGTTGCTGATTTTAAATTTATATATCTTGCAATATCAATAATTTTTTCTTCAATACCTTTTTTATTATATTGTAAAACATATGGCATAAAAACTGCATTAGTTAATCCATGATGTGTATTATAAATTGCACCAACAGGATGACTTAAAGAATGAATAGCGCCTAAACCCTTTTGAAAAGCTATTGAGCCCATAGATGAAGATGCTAGCATATGCGATCTAGCTTCTAGATTTGATCCATCATTAAAAGCAAGAACAAGATTATTTTTTACTAATCTAATGCCCTCTAATGCAATACCTTGTGAATAAGGATGAAAAATATTCGACAAATATGCTTCTAAGCAATGAGCAAGCGCATCCATTCCTGTAAAGGCTGTTAGATTTGCAGGAAGTGGAATTGTCAAATTTGGATCAAGGATAACAATTGATGGAAGCATTTTTGGATGGAAAATTATTTTTTTTTCTTGTGTTTGTTCGTTTGTAAAGACTGACGCTCTTCCAGTTTCAGAACCTGTTCCAGCTGTAGTAGGTAGAGCAATTATAGGAAAAATTGAATCTGCATTAGCTCTAGTCCACCAGTCACCAATATCTTCAAAATCCCAGATTGGTCTTTCTTGCTTGGCCATGAATGCAATTGCCTTTCCTGTATCCATACCCGAGCCTCCACCAACAGCTATTACTCCATCATGTTTATTTTCATTAAATGCTTTAACACCATCTTCAACATTCTTACCTGTAGGATTTGATTTAACATCACTATAAACAATTGCCTGTTTATCTAAACAATCACTTAACTTATTAATAATGTTTGTTTTTAAAATTCCATTATCAGTAACAATTAATGGTTTTTGAATATTTAATTCTTCACAGGCTTTTTGTATTTCTTTTATTCTTTCAATACCAAACCAGATTGTAGTAGGATAATTCCAATTAATATTTTCCATAATCTTAAATATTTCTTATATGATAGCTTTTTGCTCTTGTTAAATGATCAAATCCTAGAACAGATAAAGTAACGCCAATTCCAGTATCTTTTACACCGGTCCATGCTAAGCCGGGATCTAAGTAATCACATCTATTCATAAAAAAAGTTCCTGTCTCAACATTTTTTCCAAAATTTTCTGCAAAAGACTTATCATTTGTCCAAATACTTGCTGTTAATCCATAAGAACTATCATTCATTAGAGATAAAGCTTCATTTTCATTTTCTACTTTCATTATTCCAACTGAAGGACCAAATATTTCTTCCATCATATATTTCATCGAATGATCGACATTAATAAGTGCACTTGGGCTTACATAACAATTATTACCATCATCTAAATTAAATTTTTTGTTATCTATAATATTCTTTCCACCTTGACTAATTGCGTTGTTAACTTCAGATCTAATATAATTTGCAGCAGATTGCTTCACTACTGGACCTAAATTTGTCTCCATCTCTAGTGGATTTCCTAAAATATATTTCTCAGTTACATCTTTAAATTTTTCTACAAATGTATTGTATATTTTTTTATCAATATAAATTCTTTCGATACCACAACAAGATTGACCAGAATTGAAGTATGATCCATCAACTAAATTTTCTACAGCATGATCTAAGTCACAATCAGCTCTAACATAAGCAGGGTCTTTTCCACCTAACTCTAGACCGGCTCCAATAAATCTAGTGCCTATAGATTTTTTTATTTGTTTTCCACCACTTACAGAACCTGTAAATAAAACATGATTAATTCTTGAATCTGAAATTATTCTTGATGTTTGATCATGATCTAAATGTAAATACTGAAAAATATTTTTAGGTAATGAAGATTGTTTAGCTGCCTCATATAATTCTTCAGCACAGAGTGGGGTTTGAGAAGAATGTTTTAATATAACTGCATTACCGGCAAGTAAACTTGGTACAATTGAATTAACAGAAGTGTTGAAAGGGTAATTCCATGGTGCAATTACAAATATAGTCCCTAGTGGTTCTTTGTTTATATAATTATCAAATTCATCATTTTTAATTGATACAACTCTTGATAGTGCTCTATCAGCATTTTCAATCATATAACGAGCTCTTTCTTCAAAACCTCGCATCTCTCCTGGGCACTGTGCGATAGGTCTGCCTATTTGCTTACATAAATTACTAGCAACATCCTTATTTTTTAAAAATATTTCTACAAAATTTAAAACTGACTTTTTTCTTTCTTCTAGAGATATATTTTTCCAATGCTCTCTTACAGAATAGGAATTACTGAGACTTTTTTCAATATCTTCTTTTGTTGCATATTCTCTTTTAACTAAGACGGAGTTGTCTATTGGAGTAATAGTCTCAAACATTTAGTAAAATTAGCCTCGTTCGAAATATCTTCGTAATTGCCAATCATTAACTGAACCATCATAATCTTTTTGCTCCCATTCAGCAGCATGGATATAATGATCAAGTACATCTTGTGGAAATATCTCTTTTAAAAATTTAGATTTTTTAGCAAGTTGGATTGCTTCGTTAAGTGTTTTAGGAACTTCATTTACTTTTTTCTCATATATATTCCCTGAATAAGGTTTATCTAATTTAAGTTTATTTCTAATACCGTATAACCCAGCACCAACTAAAGCTGCAAAAGAAAGATAAGGATTAACATCCGCTCCTGGAACTCGACATTCAATTCTTATGGATGATCCATGACCAGCTAGTCTAAACCCAGCAGTACGATTATCAATGCCCCAAACAGATTTTGTAGGAGCAAATGATCCATCTTGAAATCTTTTATAAGAATTAATATTTGGTGCTAAAAAAATTGAAATATCTGGTAATAATTTAATTTGTCCCGCAAGATAACTTTTAAAAATATCAGACATTCCATATTTATCCTGCGGGTTATAAAAAATATTTTTCTTTGTTTTCTTATCGAATAAAGAGTTATGAATGTGACATGAACTTCCACAAACTTCTTTGTTATATTTAGCCATAAAGGTTACGGATTTGTTATGTTTGTAAGCAATTTCTTTTGTCGCATTTTTAATTAAAATATGATTGTCAGCCATGTTTAATGCATCAGAAAAAACAACATTGATTTCTTCTTGTCCTGGAGCTGCTTCACCCTTTGAACATTCTACATAAATTCCACTATCTAGAAGAGAATTCCTTAATTCCTGCATCACATCCTCTTCTTTCGTAGTTTGGAAAATCATATAATCTTCAATATACCAAGAAGACTCTTTAAGTTTTGTATAATTATTATTATGAATTTCTTCATAAGTTTGATTAAAAAGAAAAAATTCTAATTCTGAACCAACCATAGATTGAAATCCCATTTTGTTCGCCTTAGCTAAAACATCTTTTAATATCTGTCTTGTTGAATGAATAAGTGGTTTTTTTCCTGAATGGTCTAAACAATCACATATTACTATAGCTGTTTTATTTAACCAATTTGCTATCTTTATCGTTTTGAGATCTGGAATTACAGTCATATCACCATAACCCGTTTCCCATGAAGAAGATTTATATCCGGGTACAGTAAACATATCCATATCGACGGTATAGAGATAATCGCACATATGCGTTTCTTTAAAGACATAATCAATAAAAGCTTTTCCAGTAACTCTTTTACCATTTAGTCTACCTTGCATATCTGATACGCAAACTAAAACTGTATCTATTTCTTTTTTTGTTATTAGTTTTTTTAACTGATTAAATGTAATGCTCATGTTTCTTAAAATTAAATTTGTATCATTTTCATATCCTAAATGATAAAGAATGAAACAAAAATAATTGATTAAAAAACGCAGAAAATGGAAAAATATAAGAATTTTATAAATAATAAATGGATTGAAAGTGAGTCCAAAGAAACAATAAAGGTTGATGATCCTTCAAATGGTAAAATCATTGGCGAAATTTCATGTGCAAAAAAAAATGAAGTTGATCTTGCGGTTGAAGCAGCTAAAAATTCTTACAACAGCAGAGTACTTGTTGATATGCCTTTACTTTCAAGAGCGAAACTAATGAGAAAAATTGCAGAAGAGACAAGAAAGGTTTCAAAAGAAGGTGGTGAGATTCTTTGTTATGAAAATGGAAAAAATATCGCTTCAGCAATTAAAGAATTCAATGATGTAGCAGATATGTTTGATTATTATGCAGGCTTAACAGATAAACTTGAGGGTAAAACAATACCTGTTGCAAAAAATGTTTTTGATTACACAGTTTTAGAACCATTTGGTGTATCAGCACATGTTGTGCCATGGAATTTTCCATTATCAATGATTGGAAGATCACTGTCATGTTCTTTTGCTACAGGAAATTCAACAATTATAAAAACTGCAGAATTAACTCCTTTGTCCGCAACAATTTTTGCTAAAGCAATCCAAAATGCTGGTGTTCCAGATGGACTAATTAACATAATTTGTGGATATGGAAATGAAGCAGGATCTTATCTTGTATCTCATGAAGATGTAAATCACGTAGTTTTTACAGGTTCGGTCGCAACTGGAAAAAAGATACTTCATGCTTGTGCAGACAAAGCTATTCCTGCTGTAGTTGAATTAGGCGGTAAGTCAGCTGGTATTGTTTACCCTGATGCTGATTTAAATGAAGTTCTAGAAAGTGCACGTTCAGGAATTTTTAGTGTTGCTGGTCAAATATGTACAGCGATGTCTAGATTGGTAGTTCATAAATCAATCAAAGATGAGTTAGTAGATAAGCTTGTTGATATGAGTAAATCGTTAAAAATTGGATCTGGTATAGAAAAAGATACAGACCTAACTCCAGTTATATCAGAAAATCAGCTTCAAAAAGTTGAAGGTTATGCAAGATCAGGAATCCAAGAAGGTGCAGAAGCGGCATATGGAGGAAAAAGATTAGAACGTGATGGATATTTTATGGAACCAACAGTTCTAAACAATGTTAAACAAAGTATGACTGTAGCTAGAGAAGAAATTTTTGGTCCGGTACTCTCAGTTCTTGAATATGAAGATCAAGAAGAAGCAATTGATATTGCGAATGATACTGAGTATGGTTTAGGTGCTGGAGTTTTTACAAAAGATCTTAAAAAAGCATCTTGGACTGCAAGCAAATTAGAAGCTGGTCAAGTATATGTAAACAAATGGTTTACCGGAAATCATGCAACTCCATTTGGAGGTTATAAACAATCAGGATATAGCCGTGAAAAAGGAGTAGATGGACTTAAATCTTATCTTCAAGTCAAAAATGTTGGAATTAGTTTAGGTTAAAATCGGTTAGGAGAATAAGCGCCAATATCTATATTTGGCAATTGATCTTTTGATAAACTATCAATAATTTTTCCTGTAACAGCCCCTAAAGTCCAGCCAATATGTTGATGTCCAAAAGCATAAATGACATTATTATTTTTGCGAGACTTTCCAATAACAGGTAATGAGTCTGGTAAGGTAGGCCTTCTCCCCATCCATGTTGATTTCACTTCTTTCAATTGGGGTAAAACCTTTCTTGATTGTCTCTCTATCATTTTAAGACGTTTTTTATTAGGTGGTTTATTTAAACCTGCTATTTCAACTGTACCAGCAGCTCTTATACCATCATGAATTTGTATTAAATAAAATCCAGATTCAGACCAAGCAACGGGACGACTTATTAATTTCTCATCAGTTTCAAATAAAAGGTGATATCCTCTTTCGGTATCAAGAGGGAATTTATCTCCAAGCTTATTTGCAATTTGATTGGACCAAGCACCAGCACTTACAATTATTTTATCAAAATAAAGTTTTTTATTTTCTAAAAATAATTCAATATTTTTTTCTTTCTGCGTTAAATTTTTTATATTTTGATCTATATAAATACCACCTAATTCTAAAAACTTTTCAAAAATTTTAGTACTTATTGCTAAAGGATTTGTTGTGTGTCTCGATCCAGTGAAGACTTGCCCAGAATAATAAACATCAGCTAAATTTGGTTCTAATTCTTTAACTTCATCTTTATTTAAGTTTCTTACTTTAAGGTTATTATTTTTTCTAATAATGTTTGCGTATTCATAATTTTCATAAGATTTTTTTGAATCAAAAAGATAAAGATTTTCTTCATATTTAATATATTCTTTTACATTTACATCTTGAAAAATTTCATCGTAAGATATTTGCGAGTGTTTTAAAAGGTTGGTGAGAGAGTTTGCTATTTCATTAACTTTTTCTTTTTTACAATTTTTTAAAAAACTTATTGCCCAAGGCAAGTTCTTTAAAATATAAAAAAAATCAACTGCCAAAGGTCCATCTTTTCTTAAAAGCATTGATGGTATATCCCAAATCAATCCAGGATAATTTACAGGAACATTTGCATAGTCTGCAAAAGTACAAGCATGCCCAAAACTTGTCATTGAACCAGGCTGCTCCCTGTCAATTAAAGTTACATTAAATCCAGATTTTTTTAAAAAATATGCGCTACATATACCAACTATACCAGCACCAATAACAGCAATGTTCTTCACTGTTCTATCGAGCTTTAATACCTCTGAGTTTTTCAGATCTTCTTCTAAGTACTTCAACTGTAGTTAATAAGAATATAGAAAGAAGTACTAAACATGTAGCCATACATAAAATAACAGGGCTTATTTCTTGTCGTATGCCGGCCCACATTTGTTTTGGAATAGTTAACTGATCAATACTTGCCATAAACATAACTATAACGACTTCATCAAAGGATGTAATAAAAGCAAATAAAGCGCCTGATATAATACCTGGTAAAATCAACGGCATAATGACTTTAAAAAATGTTCTCATTGGTTTAGCACCTAAGCTTTGTGCTGCTTTTACCATATTCATATCAAAACCAACTAATGTTGCCGTTACAGTAATTACTACAAAGGGTGTAGCAAGAGCAACGTGTGCAAGAATTACACCTGTGAAAGTATAAACAAGATTTATTCTTGCATAGAAGAAGAACATTCCTGCAGCTGTTATAATTAGTGGAACGATCATTGGTGAAATTAAGATTGCCATTATCAAACCTTTATATGGCATGTGAGGCCTGCTTAATCCTAATGCGGCTAATGTGCCTAAGGCCGTAGCAATAACAGTTGCTATGATACCGATATAAAAACTATTTACTGTACCTTTCATCCATTTTGTTGAACAAGGAACAGTAGAGGAAACAACATCAGCACTACAATCACCAATCATATTTCTATACCATCTAATTGACCATGCTTCTGGATCAGGAGGCCATGCAAGCATTCCTTCGGTAAAAACCATAAAAGGAGAAACACTAAAAGATATTGGAATAATTGCAAATAGTGGTGCTATTAAAAAAAAGAAAACTACTGTACAAAAAAATAAGTAAAAATAATAGTAAGTTCTTTGAACTGGTGATGCGTAACTTGGGAGAGCCATACTATTATCCTAACTTTATGTTATCTATTCCGACAATTTTATTGTAAAGCCAATAGAAGATCAGCATTATACCAAGAAGTATAGCGCCAAGAGCAGCACACAATCCCCAGTTAAGTGTTGTTTTTAAATGATAAGCAATCCAACTCCCAATCAATTTACCATCTTTTCCGCCAACTAATTCAGGTGTTATAAAATACCCAATGGCAAGTACAAAAACCAATAAACCACCAGCACTTATACCAGGAATAGTCTGAGGTAAGTAAACTCGCAAAAATGCAGTTACAGGTTTTGCTCCTAAATTTTGAGCAGCTCTCATGTGGCTTTTTGGAATAACCCTCATTACACTGTACAAAGGTAAAATCATAAATGGTAATAAAATTTGAGTCATTGCTATTAATGTTCCAACTTCATTATAAACCATTTGTATTCGACCATCGTCGCTTATAACGCCTAGCCAAACTAAAATTCCATTTATAACTCCATTTTGTTGAAGCATTACAATCCATGCTGTTGTTCTCACAAGTAAAGAGGTCCAAAATGGAAGTAATACAAAAATCATCAGAAGATTGCTGTATCTTAGAGGTAAATTAGCTAAGAGATGAGCAACCGGGAAACCAAGAATTAAGCAAAAAATTGTTACATAGACACTGACCTTAAAAGTTCTAAGCCACGTTTTAATATACATTCTTCTTTTTTCATCTTGTAAAACGACATCTCCTTCTTCATCAAATGTTCTATCGAGAGCATTCCAATAATAAATTGAAGATCTATCTTTTACCATTTGATTAAATGAGTACCAATAAGTTGGATCCGCCCACAGCTTATTTATATTAATAAATGTATCTTTATAAGAAACTGGTTCTTCGCCTTTTTTTACAATTTTTTTTATTTCTCTAGTTGTTTTTTTTATTAAACTTTTCCAACCAGATTTTGCATAATTCATTCTTGTTAAGGCTTTACCTATTTGTCTCTTGTCTCCATTGGCTAATTCAAAAAAAAGACTTTTATATACTTCTTCAGGTGGTAGTTCGTCAGCTCCTTTATCCCAATTTTTGTATTCATCAAAAGTATTAGGAAAAACTGAATTAATTTGACTATCATCAACGCTCCTAAGAAGCATATCTCCAATAGGCATTACAAAAGTTACAAAAATGAAAAGGAGTAAAGGAAAAACAAGAAGAAATGCACGTTGTTTATTTCTTCTTTCAGCCTTACGAAGACTTTGTTTGAGTGGAATTCCGTCTGTTGTTAATAATTCCGTTGTAGAAATAGTAACCTCCAAATAAAAAAGGCGAGATAATTCTCGCCTTTAGATTAAATTACAAATTTTATTTTTTCAAGCTTAGTTACCCATCCAAGCAGCATAACGCTCATTAATTTCTGCACCGTAATCTGACCACCATTGAGGATCACTTACGATTGAAACTTTTAAACGTTCTGGTGTGTTAGGCATGTGAGGCATAATATCAACACCTCCTGGTCCCCAAGGCTCATTGTTTTGAATGATTGGAATACCAGATGCTCTCATTGGTCCATATGTAATATATTTAGCTTGTTCAGCTTGAGCTTCAGGAGTTGAAGCATGCATCATAAAGTCAATAGCTGCATCTCTATTAGGAGCTCCAGCAGTTAGACAAAGATACTCTTGGTCTAAAACCTGACCTTCCCAAATATACTCAAAGTTTTCACCTTCAGCTAAATTTGCTGCACCTACACGACCGTTATATGCAATAGCCATAATAACTTCACCACTTTTTACTAACTCAAGTGGTTGTGAACCAGCAGACCAGAAAACAACATCGTCTTTAATTCTGTCCATAACTTCAAATGCTCTATCAATAGCACCTGTTTGGTTAGCTAAAACAGTTGGAACTGCATTTGGACTTACTCCATCTGCTACCATTGCTTTTTCGATTATACCTGTTGCCCAAGTATGAATACCTCTTTTGCCAGGAAATTTTTCTGTATCAAAAAAGTCTGCCATACTGTCTGGTTTTTCACCTGGGAATGCATCTGGATCGTAAAATACTACGTATGTCCAAAAGATTTGTGGTACACAACAGTCCCAACCAGAGTGGTATTCAAGACCATTATTTTCCATATCTTCCGCAATCGACTCACCATCAGGACCAGGAACACCTAAAGTAGCAATTTCACTTGAAATATCTTCAAATAATCCTTCATCACATCCAGTTATCGCATCAGACGGTAAAACATCTACTAAATCCCAAGTAACGCTTCCACTTTCTACTTGAGCTCTTACTTCACCTAAACCACCGTTGTAGTTTTCAAATACAATTGAACTAGGATCAGAGTATGTATCAGCGTAAGCTTTTTGTTGACTTTCTGTATAAGCACCACCCCAAGATGCAACTGTTACTGCGCTAGCAGTAAAAGGAGCAAATACAAGTGACACAAATAAGAAGGCTTTTAAAAATTTAGACATATATATCCTCCTATTTTTAATTTTTAATCTTAAGATTATGTCTGTAATAGATGTTTAATAACACGTAGCAAAGTGAAAAAAAAGGGCTAAAAATAAAAAAAAAGTCGCGGTTTTCTAATAAATATCCTAGATATCCAAAGCTCTTACATCTTCAGAGTTCCAACTTAGATTTAAGGTGTCACCCTCTTTATGACTAAAATTTCCCTCATTAGGAACTTTAACAATAAACTCATTGTTACCGCATACATCCAACCGAGCTCTGATATGATCTCCAAGATAAATTAATTCTTCGATTTTTCCTGTAAATGAATTTTCTTCATTGTTACCGTCATTAATTGAAACTCTCTCTGGTCTAATTGATAACTGAGTTTTTTCACCAACCTCATTTACATTAATTTTCAAAGCTTTGATTGTGCCCTGATTATTATCTAGATCAACTATACAGGAACTACCATTAATTTCTTTAACTACTCCATTAAGAGTATTATTTTCACCAATAAATTTCGCAACAAAAGAATTTTCAGGTTTTTCATAAAGTATGTCAGGGGTAGATAATTGTTGAACAACTCCATCATTAAAAACTGCTATTCTGTTAGACATTGTTAATGCTTCACTTTGATCATGAGTAACATAGACAACAGTTATACCAATCCTATCGTGAATATGTTTTATTTCGTATTGCATCTGTTCACGTAAATTCTTGTCGAGTGCACCTAAAGGCTCATCCATTAATACTAGGCGTGGTTCAAATACAAGTGCTCTGGCCAAAGCTACTCTTTGCTGTTGTCCACCAGATAATTGAGCTGGAAATCTTGTACCAAAATTACCTAACTCAACCATATCAAGTGCTTTCTGCACTTTTTCTTTAATGTCTGGTTTTGAAATTTTTCTCACTTCTAACGGAAATGACAAATTTTCCGCAACAGTCATGTGAGGAAATAAAGCATAGTTTTGAAATACCATTCCTATTTCTCTTTCATAGGGAGGTATTTTACTAATTGGTTTAGTATCTAAAAATATTTCACCATTTGTAGGTGTTTCAAAACCAGCTAACATCATCAAAGTTGTTGTTTTACCTGATCCTGATGGACCCAACATTGTTACGAACTCACCCTTAGCAATATCCAAGTTTAAGTTTTTTACTACTAGTACTTCTCCATCGTAACTTTTATCGATCTTTTCAAATTTAACGAAACTTTGAGATGTGTCATTCATAATATATTTTGTAATGAAGCTTGAATAACTGCATGAAAACAAATAGTCAAAAGTTAATTTAAAAAAATGTTCATATTTGGAGTTATTTTTGCTTTAGTTGCTGGAATTTTGTTTGGCTTAATTGGCCCTACTACAAAAATAGCATATAATTCAGGAGCCTCTGTAGCATTAACTATTTTTTTACGTTACGCAATTGCCTCGATAATTATATTACCTTTTATCCCTTATCAAAAGAATCTATTAGCAATTTTTAATAAGAACCTAAAATACTTTTTATCTATATCAGCGGGTTCAATATTATTAACTCTTGGATTATTGACTTCAGTTATATTTATTGAAGTTAGTTTAACAATTCTTATTTTTTGCCTCTATCCAATATATGTTCTTTTATTTTCTATTATTATCGATAAAGAAAAAATTTCACTAACTGTAAAAATACTCTTTTTTATAACATTTTTAGGAATTGTTTTAGTTATAGGACCATCTTTTAAAGTCATAAATATAGTAGGTATTCTTTTAGCTTTTCTTGCATCACTTGGATCAACTAGTATGATTATAGTAAATCAAAGAATGTCTATTAAAGGTATTTCACCAATACCAATTAATATCTTTATAAATGTTTTTAATACTTTTTTCTTCTTTGTAATATTAAAAATATTTTTTTCTTTAAATTTTAATTTTGATATCAATATTTATCTTTTAATTTTAATTCCTTCGGTATGTTATAGCTTTGCACTTTTATCACAATTAATTGCTATCCCAAAGATTGGACAATCATATACTGCTTTATTTTTGTATTTAGAACCAGTGGTAGGTGTTCTTGGTGCTGTTTTTTTATTAAAAGAAAATTTAGAAACTTATCAAATGATTGGTGCTTCGACTGTAATAATAAGTTTACTATTAGCTTCTTTTATTAGTCGTAAAAACTAAAATTGATTTTTCATGAAGTTAAACCAATTCTGACCTATTATTTTTGTAGAAACTTTTTCTGAAATATTATTTTCACACATTAAATAAAATAAATTATTTAAGTCACTTGGTTGCTTATACCAACTTGGTAACTTAGGCCACTTTGGATTTTTATCTTTAGATTCTCCATAGTCAATATTTTTGGTCCACTTTCCATTTCTCATCCACATAACTACATCATCAGGCCAATTTAAACAAAGATCAGAACCTATTCCAATATTATCTTCACCAATTAGGTTTACCAGCTCCTTAATCATTTCACAAAAATCTTCTATAGTACAATCACCTAAATTTTTAAGATGATAAGGATATAAACTTAACGCAATAAAACCATTGTTTTTAACAAGTTTTTGTAAAATATCAGTATCAATGTTTCTTTTAGATTTATGAAAGAAATTTGGATTAGCATGAGAAATTGCCACAGGTTTATTTGAGAATTCAATAGCATCAAGACAAGTTTGCTTTCCTGCATGACTTAAATCTACAATCATGCCAAGTCTATTCATTTCTTCAATAACAGCTTTTCCAAATCGTGAAACACCTGAGTCTTTAGGTTCAAAACATCCTCCAGCAAGTGGGGTTTGATTATTATAGGTGAGTTGCATAAATCTCACACCTGCTTCAAAAAATTTTTCAATTAAAAATATATCATTCGCAATAGGAGCAGAATTTTGAAAACCAAAAATAATTGCAACTTTATTATTTTTTTTAGCATCCAAAATATCTTCGGTAGTTTTTGCGTGAGCAATAATATCATGATGCTCTTTAAAAAGACGGTGCCAATAATTTATTTTTTCAAAAGACTCTTCAGTATTTTCCCAATACACTAATGTCGCATGAATTGCATTTAATCCAGCTTGGTGGGCATTTTCAAATAATTCCCTATTCCAGTTACAATATTCCAATCCATCAATTAGAAGTATATCTTCACTTATTTTTGACATAGATTAATACTTCTATTAATGAAAAAAACAAAATTAACTATAGATATTTAATAAATGTTACAAAAAGTAAGAGAAAACGATAACTACATGAAACTATCAAGAATGGGTTCACGCTATCCTTCTCGGCTTAGTTTTTCTAGAAGTATGTTAAGAAGATTGATCAACGACAACTGGGAAATACATAAGTCGAAATTTGATTTAGATAAACATGGTTTCGGCACGGTTGTTTATGAAATAATTATTAATAAGCAAACTTATTCACTTGTATGTTTCTCTACTTTCCTAGATGATAAGGATAGAAGTGATAGAGTTATCGCTAGTAAATGGGATACAGCCTATACATTACATGTAGGTAAATTATCTGATCAAGATCTAAATAGATTAAAAAAAACAATTCCTCTTCAAGAATCAGGTCGTAATTCTCCAGATGAGTTAATTCTTAGCAGAGCAAATAAAAGTGTAAGATTGTTTCAGTATGTTGTCGATTGTCTCTCAAATGGTAATCAGCCAGATATTTACGAAATAAATAAAGTTGGCTATTTGTTAAGAACGACTGCTGTTTATGGTAGTGGTAAATTTGGATTATCAGATTTTACTAATACAAAAAATACAACTGTTTTCAATCAGCCCTTTAGAGCAGAAATGTTATCAGTTTATTTAATTAGAGAATTCAGTATTGAATTAGTTGAACATGTTGCAAGGCAAATAAACCCAAAAAAAGCAGTAAAGTTAGATAGAAAAATTAAACAACATTTAGGTATTGGTAATTCAACAGGTTTAGGTATGGCACCTTTTATCATTAAACATCCAAAGTTGATTAATAAGTGGATGAAACAGTACACAAAGACATTAGAAGAAATTTCTCAAATTGAGTTAGATAATATAGTTTTCGAAAAATATAAAAATCTTTTGAATAAAGCTCTAAATTATCTTGAAGAAGTAAACACAAGTGATGAATTCCAAATTAATAAAAATAAATTAACTACTGAAGATTTAAAAAAATATATTTCCTACATTAATGACCTAGATCTTTCTCAAAAATTTAAATGGTTAGATATTTTAGATTATTGTGATTCGAATTTTAATAATGATACTAAGGAAATTGCAAGAGTACAACTAATTGAATTGTATCCTCAAATATCAGAAGAGTTAGCAGAAGATATGGCAGATGAGGAGATAATGGATATTGATGGAAATCAATCTATTGGAGATTTGAAAAAAATAATCAATGATAAATATTCTTGGATAAAAAATATTGATTTTAATAATAAAGATAGCAATTATTTATTTTGGTATGTTTCAGCAGCTAAGTTAGAACCAAGACTGGGTGAAAGATATAATGAACAAGGAAGTGAATTGGAGCAAAATCTAGGAATTGCAAAAATGGTTAATGATTTATTTAAGCAAATTAAAAATGTAGATGAAAATCAATTAATTTGTGAATTTTTGTTAATGCATCCAGAATACAGAGGAATTGTTAAGAGAATTCAATCTTTAAAAAATTATCCTTTTTCAGAAGTTCAAGATAATGTTCTTGATAAAAAAACAATGCCAATTGATATGTTAAGATTTAAGTTATCTTTTTTTGGAGCTAATCGTTATGATCCTAAGTCAGATAGATGGTTAAGGGTAAGTTTTTTTTCTGGAGCCCCTTATTTATCAGATCTGAGTAATAAAAATGTTGATGAATGGGGTTTTGCAACGATGAGTACATATTAATATCTGTGAGTTATTCTTACTATGAAGTCTACACTAATACACAACGAGCTTTTTCAGGATTAGGATTCACTTATGGATCAGATGAGGATGCTGCATTTATTACAACATGGCTTGAAGTTTTTGGTTTCGATGGAATCAAATTATTAACATTTAAGATTGAGGAATTAGATAACACCTTTAATGCTAGTATAGATCCGTCAAAAATAAATGATGAGTTTGATTGTAAAAATAAATCTTTTTTGGTGATAGGCCCAGGATTAATCGATTATTTAATATCAAAAATAGATAAAAGGGATAATTTTAAATTAACTTTAAAAAATTGTAGTGACCCTATATTCTTAATACCCTTACTTTACAAATATGCCAAAAAAAATATCAATTCACAGTTTTTATTAGATCAAAAAGTTTATGTACAAATAACAAATAAAAATATTAGAGTTAATAGAGAAATTATCTCTACAAATTATCAAAGAAATTTTGATCTTTTACTCACAAAGAATATTTTAAAGGAACAAAAGTTAGATATTAATATTTCATCATCAAATATAAATAACTTGCTCTCTAAGGGTATTAATCCTGATAAAGAATCATGGGAGGAAATATCTAAAATAGCTTTTAGAACTTTTGTTCCTGAGTCAGAGGAATCTAGGGCAAAAGGTGCCGGAGGTGGTGATGCAAATGATTAATTTACTATATGCAAATCGCTAAATATATTAGTAATTAGTTTATAACCAGTTTCCGTTACCCTAAAATAATCTATCTATCTCTCTAATACTTCGTATCCAAACTGATCTGCTGTTTCAAGAAGGATCTCCCAAATTGATAAAGCAAAACCTCTTGGTATATATAGACAGTAATTATTAGAGGATATTTTAAATAACTTAACACTGACATGATGAATGGCTGTGCTAGCAGAAGATAGATCTGGAAAATTCCTAGCTCTTAAATCAATTGGAAGATGTCTGTTTAAAAATAATGATGAATTATCTCCTGTAATTTCAATACCTGTGAAAGCATGAGACATGTCTAAAATTGTTGCGATTTGCTCACTTATTTTAATTTCTTTATTAAATAGCCACCATTTCAAAGGTTCCATTCTCCATAATGATTTATTTTCAAAAATTATCCCTTTATTAAAACTAGGAATATTTTTAATTTTTAGTTCTTTTGATATTAAATTATTCATTTCATCAATTTTGTCAGGCCAACAAGCAATTTGCAAAATTTCTAAACTTTTTAATTCTTTAAATATTAGAGATTGTTTCTCGCTTGATGAATATTTTCCAACCTTATAAATTGTTTCTAGTGCAGAATGTCTATGCATACATTCGTTCTCCTTTAGGATCAATCATATGTGGTGAAACAACTTTTAAATTCATTTGTTTATTTCTTACAGGATCCGCGCCGACTAAAGTGGTATCTTTCCATTTATCTAAACCACCTTTTACAAAACCTATTCCAATCCAATGTCCAAGTTCTGGAGAATAAGTGACTGAGGTGATTCTTCCGATACCTTGTCCTTTAATATTATTTTTTTCACACACAATAGTTCCAGCATTAAAAGTTTCTTTTAGGTTTGTAGGAAAGAAGCCTACTAGAATTTCACGATCATTATTTTTTAAAACTCCTCGTTTTCTCATTGCGCTTCCAATATATGATTTCTTTGTAGATGCCATTTTGCTTAAACCTGCATCATCAATTGTTACCCTCCCATCAAGCTCAGCAGCTGTTACATGACCTTTTTCAACTCTAAGTGCACCTAAAGCTTCTAATCCATATAAACATCCATCATATTTTTTTGCATTTTCCCAAAGTAAGTCCATCATAGTATTAGCAAAATCTGATTTGACATAAACTTCAAAAGCTAATTCGCCGGAAAAACTAATTCTTGCAATCCTACAAGGAATATTACCTTTAAGAAATGTTGAAGTAACACCCATAAAAGGTAATTTATTATTAGTTATAACCAAAGAATCATCGACACAATTATTTAGAACTTCTCTAGATTTAGGTCCTGCAATTGATACGCCTGCCCATTGTTCAGAAACACTAGTCACATTAACATTAAGATCTGTCCATCTAGTTTGAAGTAATTCTTCTAACCATGACATCACTTTTGCAGCTTCACCTGTAGACGTCGTCATAAAATATTCATTTTCTGCTAATCTCCAAGATGTGCCATCATCCATTACAATACCGTCATCACGCAACATGATACCGTATCTAGCTTTTCCAACTTGTAGTTTTGAAAAACCATTCGAATAAATTCTATTTAAAAATTCGGTAGAGCCTGGTCCTTGAATAGCAATTTTGCCTAATGATGTTACATCACAAATTCCAACTGTTTTTCTTACTGTTGATGCTTCTCTTATATAAGAGTCACTTAAAGTTTCATTTTCTTTGGGATAATACCAAGGTCTTTGATACAATCCAACTTCAATCATTTTTGCACCATGATCAATATTCCATTGATGCATTGGCGTTACTCTTAACGGCCTAAAATGTTTACCAACATTTCTTCCGCTTAAGGCACCTATAGATACAGGAGTATAAGGAGGTCTAAATACAGTAGTTCCAACTTCTGGAATTTCTTTATTTAAAAGTTCAGCCATTAAAGATAATCCAATGATATTTCCCATTTTTCCTTGATCGTTTGCCATACCTAAAGTTGTGTATCTTTTAAGATGCTCTACCGAAATGAAACCTTCACGATGTGCGAGTCTTACGTCATCTGTTGTTACATCATGTTGATAATCTACAAAACTTTTTGATCTAGATTTTTTATATTTTACTTCATACAGTGGTTGTATGGGATTTTTCCATCCACCAGGTTTTGGGAAAAAATAATTTGTTTTAGAAATACCTAAACGGTTCAACGCATCAGTAGTTCCTGCTATCCCAGAAGCAATACAATCATTTTTATTCCATAAACCTCTAGAAGAACCTACCATTGTAATATTTTCTTTTGTGTCACTTGGTAAAAAACAAGCATTGTTATAATCCCATTTAGGCTTTACGCCTCTGTGAGATAACAAATGTACAGCAGGTGACCAGCCACCTGATAATAAAACCTGATCACAATCTATAGTTTCAGATTTATTAATAGTTTCACTTTTTGATATATCTAAACTATCAATTTTTTTTGAACCATTAATGTTATAAGGCACATACCCTTTTCTAATTTCAAAACTTTTATTTGTCTCAATTTCAAAATTAGTTCGTGAATCAAGAACAGTTACATTGGCCCCAGCTTCTGATAATTGATGTGCTGTTTCATAAACAGAATCATTATTTGTAGCTATCACAATTCTTTTTCCGGTGAGTACACCATATCTATTCAAATAGTGCTTTGATGCATTTACAGTCATTACACCAGGAATATCATTATTATTAAATGCAATGTGTCTTTCAATTGCTCCAGCACCAACAATTATATGCTTTGCTCTAATGGTCCAAAATCTTTGGCGTGGAATGTTTACATTTGGCGCTGATATATGGTCTGTTACTCTCTCTAATAAACCAACAACGCAATTATCATATAATCCGAATGCAGTAGTTCTAGTCATTATTTTTATGCCTAGATTTTCAAGTTGATTTTTAATCTGCGAGTTATCAAAATCATTTTCTGCAAGTTGATTTCCTCCAATAAGACTATCTTGCTCAACTAAAATAACATCTAATTTTTTTTCTGCTGCCTCTATTGCAGCTGCAACACCAGCAGGTCCTGAACCTACTACAATTAAATCGCAAAAATCATGAGCATGCTCATAAGTATCTGGATCAGGTAACCCAGAAGCACTTCCCATTCCCGCAGCTTTTCTAATAAACTTTTCAAAAAACATCCATATGGCTGTTCCTTTACCCCATTCAAGCGGAGGTATTCCCATAAAAGTTTTATAATAAAAACCAGCTGCAAAAAACCTACCTAAATAATTATTTATTCCAGCTAGATCAAAATTTACATTTGGAAATGCATTTTGACCACTTGCTTCCAAACCATTATATAATTCTTGCGTTGTTGCTCTTACATTTGGATCTCTTCTATCTTTTGAACCAATAGTAACTAAAGCACCAGATTCCTCGACTCCACTAGAAAATATTCCCCTTGGTCTATGATATTTAAAACTTCTACCAACTATACCAATATTATTTGCAAGTAATGCTGATGCTAGAGTATCTCCTTCAAAACCTTTGTAATTTTTTTTATCCCACCTAAAGGATAAAATTTTATCTCTATTAATTTTTCCATAGTTATCTATTCTTCTTGTCTTCATTTATTATTTTTTACAACCTTCTGTAAATCCGGATGGCATGGTTTGACACTTTTTATTTCATGAGTGACAGTAGAACGTTCAACTACCAACCACATTCTACATCCATTAGAATGATGCCATGTTTCAAATTGAAAACCTTTTATATTTTTTCTGAAAAATATAGCTTCAGTCCATTCTTTCTCTGATGCATCTAACGAAGGATAATTGATTGTTGCATCTCCTCCATAACTAAATTCATTATGATCTCTTTCACCACAATAAGGACAATTGATTCTAATCATTTAACCGTGCAATTTTGGATCAGGTCCTGCGCCACGTTCATCAATATTGATACCTTTTTCAAATCTTTCTAAATTATGATTTTGCACGTAGTTATGCGGGCTTTCATTTGCAATTAAGTCGGCAAAATACCAACCTGATGCAGGACTAGCTTTGAAACCACCATAGTTCCAACCAGCATTTAAATAGAGATTAGATATTGGCGTTTTACAAATAAAAAATGATCCGTCCATTGTCATGTCCATAACACCTGCCCAATGACGAAGTAATCTTATTCTTCCAAGTGAAGGAAATATTGCCATGGCCGCTTCGGCAACATCTTGAACCATAGGAAGATTTCCTCTTTGAGCGTATGATTTATACCAGTCAAGATCACCACCAAACACCATGCTTCCTTTATCTGACTGCGATATATAGAAATGCGCCCCACCTACACCATAAACAACAACCTGGTCTAGAAGTGGTTTAACAGCCTCAGATACAAATGCTTGTAGTTTATGGGATTCAATTGGCAGGTTGCCTAATTCTGCCATTTGCCATAATACTGAAGTATTGCCTGCAACAGCAAATCCTATTTTCTTTCCTTTTATAATTCCTCTTGAAGTTTGAATACTTTCAATATTTCCATTCTTTCTTGTGAAACCTGTAACTTCACAATTTTGAAGAATGTCTACACCTAATGTATCTGCAGCTCTTGCATAACCCCATGCAACTGCATCGTGTCTTGCATTGCCTGCTCTTTTTTGAACTGCAGCTCCAAGTATTGGAAATCTAGAATTATGATAATTTAAATGTGGAATTTTTTTCTTTAAAGTTTTTAAATCCCAAAGTTCTGCATCAGTTCCGTGGAGTCGCATAATATTATAAATCCGTGAAACTGAATCTTTAGCACCAGGGCTATGAAATAACGAGACATGAGCTCGTTGGCTAAACATTACATTATAATTTAATTCGTGACTTAAATTTTCCCATAACTTTAAAGAATGTTCATAAAATTCGTGGTTGCCTGGCATCATATAATTTGATCTTACAATAGTTGTATTACGTCCAGCGTTTCCTCCGCCAATCCAGCCTTTTTCTAAGACAGCTACATTTTTTATATTATGATTCTTTGCTAAATAATATGCCGTAGCAAGACCGTGTAAACCTCCACCAATTATTACAACATCATAACTACTTTTTGGTTCTGGATCACGCCATTGTCTAGTCCAATAAGACTGACCATTTAAACCG
The DNA here is from genome assembly GCA_902615845.1 of uncultured Alphaproteobacteria bacterium. Lineage (GTDB taxonomy): Bacteria > Pseudomonadota > Alphaproteobacteria > HIMB59 > CACPNW01. The sequence continues at coordinate 12,077 of CACMQS010000004.1, read as the reverse complement.
TTTTTAATTACATTCCAGGCATTAAATTTTGTCATTTGTTTTATTAATTATTAGAATAGTTGATGAAAGTAAAATGAATTAACTTGCCATGCTAGTGTTATTTAATCACAGTTAACTTGATGAATCTGGCCATGTGTCATTTAATCTATAACCTTCTGGAAAAGGATCATCCTTATCGATATATAAACTTTGTTTTCCAGTAATAAATGCACTACCTGTTATTTTTGGAATAATACAATTTTTGTTATTAATTTTAATTTCCTTTTCAATACTTGATTTAAATGAAGATCCTATAATAGACTTTGATATAAATTCTTCATTTATTTGTATTTCATTTTTTTCTTTCATTACTGCTAATCTTGCTGAAGTGCCTGTACCACAGGGTGAACGATCAAGTTTCCCAGGTCGTATAACAACTGTATTTAATCCTGTAAGTAATGATTGATTATTTTTTTTTAATGGCTCAATAAATTGGCAAAAGGAAAGATAGTCTAATCCTTTAATAGTAGGATGTTCAAATCCTATAGATGCGTTTGCTTCTTTCAATAATTCTTTAGCAACATTTACAAATTTAATTGCATTCTTTGGTTCAATTTTAAGATTAAAATCACCTGCATTACAAATTAAAAAACTGTCACCTCCAAAAGCAGTACTTACTTTAATTGTGCCATAATTTTTAGTCTTTAAATCTACATCTATTTTATCTGCAAAGCAGGCAAGATTAGTTAAAGTGACACTTTTAACTTTCTTATTTTCACAATCAGCAACAACTTTTATTAAACCTCCGGGAACTTCAAGTGTAAGCATCGTTTTAGGATATTTCATTTGAACAATATTTTTTTCTAATAAGACTGTCGTTACACAAATTGCATTTGATCCGCTCATTGGAGGATTATCTTCTGGTTCCATGATTACAAATCCAGCATCTGCATTTTTATTTGAAGGTTCTAAAATAATATTACAATGTTTAAAGACCCCTCCCCGAGGTTCATTTAAAAAAAAATTTCTCCATTTTTTATCTAAAAAAAGTTTTTTAGAAGCTTCCTCAGGTGAATTAAACTTCAAGCCTTTAATTCCAGTTACCACATCCCCAATTTCACCACAGCAATGTGTGTTAAATACTGTGATTTCATCCATGTGGAATTATTAGGTCATCAATATTTTTAGAATGATGTGTAATTTGTTCGTATCCATCTTTTGTTATGATAAAACTATCACCAACTTGTGATCTAAAATTATTTGCACTTGCCCCGCCATCAACGGCAAATACCATTCCAGGCTCCAGTACTGTTTTATTACCAACTACTAATTGTGGTTCCTCTAAAAAGCTAAAGCCTGTACCTCTTCCACATCGAAATGTAGGATAAGGGTATCCCTCAGACTGAATAGTATCTGCATAAGCAGCATGAACTTCTTCAGCTGTTACTCCAGGGCCAAGAATTTCAAGAGCAGCTTTTTGAGATTTAACTGCAGTCTCAAAAGCTTTTATTTGTTCATCAGATTGAATTTCTTCTACCCAAAATATTCTATCAAAACCTAATTTAAACCTATGGAAATTTGTAGAACCACAATAACATACGAATACGGGATCACCTTTTTTTATAATTTTGGTTGAAGCACGATGGTGAGTTTTAGGTAAATCATGACCCGATGTCATAACAGGTAAAAAGTGAATATTTGGAGACATATTGATATTATCAGGATAAAATTCTTTTAAAAGATCTGCAGCTTTTCTTGTTCCAGCTTGTGATTGTGCAAGTGCAACCTCATACTCAGGAACATTATGGCCAATTGTTTTTTTTGCTGCCTCCATCATAGCCATACCAACTTCGCCGGCATGACGAGCTATATTCAATTCATGATTAGATTTAATCATTCTTATATTATCTATTAATTTTGTTAAATCCCCAGGATGGTCTTGAAGTAATTCGTCTAAATAACTCTTAACCATTGGGTTAATTTTAAATTTTTCAATAAAAATATTTTTATGCTGATTGATGATTTGAGGTAATAATTCTCTCCATTCATTTCCAATACCATCATTCCATGTTTCAACCATATCTACAGGACAAGATTCTGGTACTAATAAAACATCAAGAAGAGGTGTAATTAAATAAGTTTTATGATCATTTGAAACAACTAATAATGTTGGTCGATAAAAATCCATATGAAGGAAGTCATGGTATCCTGTGAAATAATATATCGAGTCATCATCAGTTATAATTGAGAGATCAATATTGTTCTCAGACATTTTTTTCTTTAGTTTATTTAAGTTTTCAGAAAACATTTATTTTAATTGTTGTTCTACTAATTCAGTCCAATATGAAGAACCTATGACTAATAATTCATCATTAAAATCATAATTATCAGCATGTAAAGGTCTGGAATGCTGCTCTGATGTTCCGTTACCCATTAAAACAAAGCAGCCAGGTTTTTCATTTGCCATAACAGAAAAATCTTCTGAGAATAAACGTGGTTCTATATTACCATTACATTTATCACTACCAAGTAAAGAAACTGCAGCTTTTGTTGCAGACTCAGTTTGATTTTTTGAATTAAAAGTTACAGGACAGGCTGTTTCATATTTAACACTACCATTAACACCATGCGCATTGCAAATCCCTTCGACAATTTGTAACATTTTTGAAGCAATTTTTTCATTTGTTTCTTTTGATAAAGCTCTCGCGTCACCAGTCATTTTTACCATACCTGGCAGAACATTTTTTTTACCATCGGTTATAAATTCGGTAATAGACACTATACCATTGTCTGCTGGATTTAATTTCCTAGACACTATCGATTGAAGTGCTACAGCTATTTGAGAACCAACAGTTATTGCATCTACCCCCATATGAGGTAATGCAGCGTGCCCACCTTTAGTTTTTATTTCAATTTCAAATAAATTTTCGCTGGCTGTAATAGCTCCATTTCTTGTACCAAATGTTCCAATTTCCATGTTAGGAATATTGTGCATAGCGTAAACTTCATCAATGTTAAATTTATCAAACAATCCTTCATCAATCATTGTTCTTGCACCGAATGTATTCTCTTCATCAGGTTGAAAAATAAAATATACCGTACCGTTAAAGTTACCTTTTTCTGATAAATATTTTGCTGCACCTAATAACATTGTTGTGTGACCGTCATGTCCACATGCATGCATTCTGTTATCAAACTTGGACTTATAACTAAACTTATTAGTTTCATGTATAGGAAGAGCATCCATGTCAGCTCTTATACCTATTGATTTTGAACTATTTCCTTTTTTTAAAATTCCAACTACTCCAGTTCTGGCAATTCCAGAATGAACTTCTATTCCAAACTCTTTTAGAAGTGTTGACACTTTTGCTGCAGCATACTCTTCTTCAAAACTTAATTGTGGGTGCATATGAAGATCATGACGCCATTCTACTAATTGGTTATGTAATGACTGAGTTTTCATAAACTACATATTATTAAATTCTTTAATCTTATTGTCTAGAGAAAGCATATATTCATAATGTGAATTCCAAAATTTTTGATCTTTTCTTTTTTCAAATTCTTCAAGACTTACACCTTGTTGCTCTACCCAAGTAAAGTACCCTAAATTAAATATTCTTTTCTTATCCATGTAAGAAAGTTCTAGCATATTATCAGTAGATATTCCTGATAAGTGTTTTCCAAATAGTTCAGCACAAACTATTTCATCATAATTATTTTTAAAATCAGCAATGGTCTTGTTCAACTCTGACATGTATAAATCCGCACCATCTGTAGCGACCGTTATAATTGCGTCATCACTATTTAAATCCATATATTTAGCTAGTTTTATTGATGCCAATATATTTGCTATTGCTGAAAAGCCAAATTCAGGAAGTCGTGAAACAAAATCAGGCTCAAAATTTTTTTTCTCAATTAAAAACTTTTTTCCTATTTCAGTATTAAAAATCATATTTAGATTATTGGTAGCTTGATCAGAAACATCTACGACAAAATCTGTATTCATTACATTATGAATAAGGGGAACATGTTTGTCACCAATTCCTTGTATATTATGTTCACCATAACCTCCATGAAGCAAAGTTGGGCACTCCAAAGCTTCAACAACTGCAATCTTCGTCTGTAATTTATCTTTAAGATAATCTCCTGCTGCTAGAGTACCACTTGATCCTGAAGCACTTACGTAAAACCTAGGAGTTAAATTACTGTTACCTTTAACTTTAAGAAATGATTTTTCAAAAGATGGACCCGTTATAGAACGATGAATACTGTAATTATAATACTCATCAAATTGATTTATAATATCATTTTGATTATCTTTTTTTAATTCATTACAAGCATCATAAATTTCTTTAACATTACTTTCTGTGCCTTTTGTTTTTATGATATTTTTTTTATCTTCAACCCAATTATTCAACCATTCAAATCTCTCATTACTCATTCCTTCAGGAAGTATTGCAATACTATTAAGACCCATTATCCGAGATATTGCTACTCCGCCCCTACAATAATTTCCAGTAGAAGGCCAAACTGCTTTATGTTTTTCATAATCAAAAGTGCCATTTAATATTCTTGGAAGCAAACAACCATAAGCTGCCAAAACTTTATGAGCTGTTATTAAGGGAAAATATCGTCCCATATTTACAATTATCTTTGCCTTAACACCTGTAAATTCTGTTGGAAGCACAATATATTCAGGTTCATTCCCAAAACCTGATTGATCTCTTTTATTAAACCAATGAACCCTAAAGAGGTTAAGAGGATTAATATCATTATTATTTATTTTTTTTAGAGAATTTTTAATATCATTATTAATAATTTGAGGGTCTTGAAGTTCACTTATACTTGGCAATACAACTCCTTTTGATTTGAAGTAATCAGACGTTTTTTTTATTATTGCTTGACTCATAAATTAAATATTGATGCCTAAATTATTTGTTTTACAAAGATTATAAGTAAATCTTGCTATTGCAGTATCTTGTACGCCAGTTCCTGTCAAATCACATATCGTTATATCTTCTTTATTTTTTCTTCCTAAACTTGGATCGTTAATAATATCACCAAGTTCATTAAATTTTTCTTTAGAAGAAATTATTTTTTGTTTTAAAGCATGATGTAATTCACCCAAAACACTTGTTTGTAATTGATTGTCAGGCACATATTGATCACAATATTTTAACATATAGGGATCTAATTCATTTTTTTGTTCTGCATCGGATCCCATTGCTGTTATGTGGGTTCCTTTTTTTATCCAATCAAATTCTAATAGAGGTTTTTTGCTAGGAGTCGTTGTCACGATTATTTCTGATAAACTTGCCAATTCCTTGCAAGAAGAAGCTATATGCAAATCTAAATCTAAATCTTTAAAACTTTTTATAAGTTGATTTGCTTTTATTTTATCTCTTGACCAGACTATTATTTTATTAATTTTTCTAACTAACATTATTGCTTGAAGTTGTAATCTCGCTTGTATTCCAGCTCCAATAATACCAACAGAATTAGCATTTTGATTTGATAAATATTTTGTAGCTATTGCTCCTGCTATAGCTGTTCTAGTATCTGTAAGATAACCTTCATCCAATAAAATAGATTTTACAACTCCAGTCTTTGAATCTAATAAAACCATCAGTCCATTACTAGATGGCAAACCAAGTTTTGGATTATCAAAAAAACCTGAAGCGATTTTTATTGCAAAACTATCAAGACCCTCAACGTATGCAGCTTTAACATCTGATTCACCATGATATTTTTCAATATCAATTCTCATTATAGGTGGCATCATTACCAATCCCTTTGATAAACTTATGAAAGCCTCCTCTATTATTGGTATGAGATTTTTATTCAAATTTACATGTTGAATAATATCATTTTTATTAAGGATGAGCATGGCTTAAAACTTTATTAAATAGTTCCGAGTCAATATTTCCACCACAAATTAAACAAATTATATTTTTTCCTAAGTGTGATGTTAATTTTTCTTTAACAACCATAACACTTGTTGCTGCAGCACCTTCAGATACAATTTTATGTTCTAAAAAGTTTATTCTAATTCCCTCAGCTATTTTTTCTTCACTTACTAAAACAAAGTCATCAACGTATTTTTGTACAATATTAAATGTAAATTTATTATCTAAACCAATACTACCCCCTAAACAATCAGCTAAAGTTTCAGTTTCCTCTACATCAACAGGCTTACCTTCTTTTAGACTTTCATACATTGAAGGGCCTCTTTCCATAGATACAGCAATAATTTTTGTGTTAGGTTTTTGAAGTTTAATAGCCTGAGCAATTCCAGATATAAGACCGCCACCAGATGTTGGTATAATTACTGTATCAACTTCGGGAAATTCAGTAAGCATTTCAAGTCCAACTGTACCTTGGCCTATTATAATATCTTCATCATCAAAAGGATGAATTAGTGGGATATTTTTTTCTTTCGCAATTTGTTTAGCATACAAATCAGCTTCATCACTATTCTTTCCAATAATTTCTACTTTAGCTCCTAATTTTTCAATAGCCTCTTTTCTATATTCTGGAACCATTGAAGACATATATATTGTTGATTGAATGCCCAATACTTTTGAAGCATAAGCAACGCCTTTGCCGTGATTGCCTGTAGAAACTGCAATGACACCTTTGTTTTTGTCATCTTCACTTAAAGAAAGAAGTTTATTAACCGCACCTCTTAACTTAAATGAACCAGTGATTTGAAAATTTTCTAACTTTAGTTTTACTGTAGTATTTTTTGATAAGAAATTAGAATTAATTAATGGTGTATAATTAACATAAGGTAAGATTTTCTTATGTGCATCTTGTATTTGTTGAAGTGTAATCAATTTAAACCCTATTTAATGTAATTTAAATAGGTTACCAAAACCATCAATTTTTTGATTAATATTAGATAATCTTAATGAATCCCAAATAATAGCTTGATTACTTGAAATGATATCTGTGCTTAATTTTGACTCTAATGTTTCGATAATATCAATTACTTTTAATGCAGTACAAGAAACAAAAATACTATCAACATCTATTAAATTAATTGAAGAAATTGTTCGCATTAAACTATCATGAGTAACTTTGGCAATCTCCGAATCATAATTTAAATTAAATGAACTAAATGATTTAATTTCAAATCCACTATCAATTAAATATTTGTAAACTTTAACATTAACATCTTTTGGATAAGGAGTAAGAACAGCAATTTTTTTATGGTTTAACAATTTAAGTGCTTTGACAGCTGCTGTAATAGGTGTTGTAATTAAAGCATCAGGTTTAGCCTTGAAAATTTCAGATCTTATTCTTTTTTCACCAATTTCAATAGTTCCCGAAGTACATCCATACGCTACAACTTGTATTTTTTCATTCGGTAGTATTTGGTTTGTTGTTTCTGTAAGATGATCAGCCATCTTTATGTAATTTTCATGAGTTAGAGGATTTAAAAAAGGTATCCTATTAAAAAATAGATCAACTGGTAAATTATGGCAAATTTTTCTAAAATCCTGCTCTATGGTAAAATCCGTTGATAGTGTAATTATACCAATTCTAGAAAAGTTTGTGTCATGTAAATTGGCTTTAAAATTATTTTGATTAAAACTATTCATTATTGATTTGGAAAATAATCCTCACACTCACCCTCTCTATGAACATCAGTTGTGGCACAATGTAGACTACCCCCAAATGCATAAACGTCTCTAAAAGGAACAGGAATAACATCCAATCCAAAATTTTCCATTTGTTTAATCATTTTTTCTTCCGTTGCTTCGACACATATAGTTTTAGGATCAATTATCAAAACATTCATTGACAACCAGATTGATGAATAACACATAGGTGGTGGACTATTATGAATAGAAGGTGCTGCTTCATGAATTTCCCATTTATTATCATCGAAAATTTTTCTTTGCTCTGATGATATTTTTCTATTCGGATTAATAATTATAACTCCTGGTTTAATGGGAGTAAAACATGCATCAATGTGAGTTGGAATTAAATCACCTGGTAAATTAATTTGATGAACACGATGATTTGGATAATGCCTTCTTAACCAATCTAAACCACTTAAATTTGATGTAAAATTGTTATGATAAAAAAGATCTTTTCCAAAACGTAAAATTTCTGCTGCATCAAAAAGTGGTTCTTTTTCAGTCAATATCATGTCTCTATTTTCGATTTTTTTATATCGTTCTTCTTCCGTTATACCTTCAGGAAGATAATTAGACTTATAAGATTGATTTGTTAATCTTGGTTTAGGTGCCGACTCCCATCTCATATTTTTATCTTCTGAATAATATTTTTCAAGTAGTGGCCTATAAGCAAGGTACTCAAACCATCTACATCTGTAAGACATTGGCGCCTCTAGCATTTCATTTCCTACAGTAAGAATAACATCTCTTGGAGGCATACAACCAAACATACCATCATTAGACCAATCGGGTGTCTCGATACTCTGAGAAAAGTCAATAGGTGTTGGTCTATCAACTTTTATATTTAGGGAATTTAATATTTTTACAAAGTTTTCTAATTGTATATTTGCTTTATCAATTGACTCCTGTGAACGTGGTCCGTGAGATCCTGCCATACCACTATCTTTACTTATTTTTGGTTCAAGCGCCGGCTCCATTGGAGGTATGTTGGCATTTTCAACTGCTCCAACTATAACATGTTTTAATGGATCCCATTCATTCCAAGAATTAACTATTGTCATTATATTTTCCTTAATTTAAAACTATGCATTATAATTAAAACATATGGAATTAAATAACAAATCACTCTTTAAACAAAAATGTTTTATAAATGGGGAATGGGTTAACAGTTCTTCAGGTGAAACTCTTGAAGTAAATAATCCAGCATCTCTTGAAATTATTGGCAACGTCCCAAAATGCTCAGTTTCAGAAACTAAAAAAGCTGTAGATGATGCAAATACTGCTTTCCAAACTTGGAAAGAAACTACTGCTAAAGAAAGATCAGTTATTCTTAAAAAATGGGGGGAACTGATCACAGAAAATGCAGATGATTTAGCTAAAATAATGACCATTGAGCAAGGTAAACCTCTAGCTGAAGCAAAGGGCGAAATACTAATGGGTGCTTCTTATATTGAGTTCTATGCTGAAGAAGCAAAAAGAGTGTATGGTGATGTAGTTCCTGATCCAAGACCTGGAAAAAGAATTGTAATAATTAAACAACCTGTTGGTGTTGTGGGAGCAATAACTCCATGGAATTTTCCAAATTCAATGATCACAAGAAAATGTGCAGCCGCTCTAGCTGTTGGTTGTACTACTGTTGTTAAACCAGCAAGCCAAACACCCTATTCAGCATTAGCTGTAGCAGTGCTTGCTAAAGAAGCTGGTTTTCCAGATGGTGTATTTAATGTAATCACTGGATCGGCAAGTGAGATTGGTAAAGAGCTAACAAGTAACCCAATTGTAAGAAAAATTTCTTTTACAGGATCTACGGAGGTTGGAAAAATACTTTTAGAGCAAAGTGCCTCAACAGTAAAAAAAGTTTCTATGGAACTAGGTGGTCATGCACCCTTTATTGTTTTCGACGATGCAGATATGGATGAAGCTGTTGCAGGCGCACTTCAGAGTAAATTTAGAAATAGTGGTCAAACATGTATTTGTTCAAATAGAATTTTTATCCATGAAAATATTTATGAAGAATTCCTAGAAAAATTTACAAATGAAGTCAGTAAAATAACAGTTGGTAATGGACTTGAAGATGGAATTGTATCTGGTCCTTTAATTGATCAATCCTCTTTAGAAAAAGTAATTGATCATGTTCAAGATGCAGTAAATACAGGAGCTAAAATAGCAATTGGTGGAGATGTGCATTCACTTGGTGGGAATTTCTATCAACCAACTGTTCTCTCAAATGTATCTACAAAGGCAAAAATAACTTTTGAAGAAACATTTGGACCTGTTGCACCACTTTATAAATTTTCTAGTGATGATGAAGTAATTAAAATGGCTAATGATACACCATATGGATTAGCTTCATATTTCTATTCAAGAGACATAGGAAGAATTTGGAAAGTTGCTGAAGCACTTGAATATGGAATTGTATCTATCAACAATGGACTACCAACAATTGCGGAAGTTCCTTTTGGAGGTGTAAAAGAATCAGGAATGGGAAGAGAAGGTTCTCGTTATGGCCTTGATGACTATTTAACTATAAAATATATTTCAATGGGTGGTATTTAAGAAAGCCAAGCAGCCCCTCTTACACCACTTGAATCACCATGAATATTTTTTACAACTTTTGTGTGAAGCGTATCTGTAAAAACATATTTTTTTAGAGCATCATTTATATTTTCGTAAATAAAATCGATGTTTGACATACCTCCACCCAAAACAATCACATCTGGATCAAGAATATTACAAACTAAAGATAAGCCTCTTGCTAAATGATCGACATATTGATTTAGTGCAAAGATACTATCTTTTTCTTTATTATTAAAACCATCTAATATTTGATGTGAATTATAATTTTTATTGCAACGTAAATTATAGACAGATGAAAAGCCTGGTCCAGATATATAGGTCTCTAAGCACCCATCTTTTCCACAATAACATTTTTTAACATATTTTTTTTCATCTTCTGTTCTACTGGGCAAAACTATGTGCCCCCACTCTCCGCTTATGCTATTACGACCTCTTATTACTTTTTGGTTGATACTGATACCACCGCCTACACCAGTTCCTATTATGACTCCGAAAACAATTTCAAACCCTTTACCAGCTCCATCTACCGCTTCAGAAAGAGTAAAACAATTAGCATCATTTTCCAAATTCACATTTCTACTTAAAATTTTATCTAAATCTTGCTTAAAAGGTTTGCCATTTAACCATATAGAATTAGCGTTTTTGATTAGAGCTGTATCATTTGATATGGCTCCTGGCATTCCCATACCAACAGATTCTGCTTTGCCGTGTTTATCTTCAAAATGATTTATAATGGATAGTATTCCCTTAATTGTTCCATCATAACTTTTTTCAGTATTAATTCTTTTTCTATCTATTTCTGTTCCATTTGGATCTAAAAGAATACCCTCAGTTTTGGTACCGCCTACATCAATACCGATTTTCATTAATTATTATTTTGTAATAATTTTATGTAAAGTTGGGATCAAAGCAACTGCTAATGCAATTTTAAACAATTCACTTGGAATAAATGGTAAAAGACCAGCGGCTACTGCTTTTTCAAAACCAATAATATAACCAAGATAGATGATGCCAAATGAAAAAATAATAGCAGAACCAATTAATAAAGATACTGTAGCTTTAAAATATGTTTTACTAAAACCTAAATTTGCTAAATAACTTATAACAATAGATGCAAATAACATGCCATAAAGATATCCTGCTGTTGGCCCAACTAAATAAGCAACTCCACCACCGGCTGCAAAAACAGGGAGCCCTATAGCTCCTTGAAAAAGGTAAAATGCAACTGTGGCAAAAGATAATCTTACACCATATGTCATTCCTATTAAGAATATAACAAATGTCTGCATTGTCATTGGCACTGGCCAAAATGGTACTTGAACTTTAGCGGAAATCGCTAGTAAAATTGAACCAAATAACATCAAAGTTATTATAAGAAAATTTGAATTTATATTTTCAAAGTTTTTTAGTTTGTGTATTAAAATTCTATTTTCGTGCATATGTTTTCCTTTAAATACTATAATTAAACTAATTTATATTTTGCTTCAAGCTTATCCCAAAAATCTTTCTCTAATTTTACGTTGTTTAATGCATTAATTTGCTTCAATCCTGTAGGTGAAGTTACGTTTATTTCTGTTAGATAATTTCCAATTATATCAATTCCAACAAAAAACAGATTGTGCTCTTTTAGCTTTGGTCCCAAATTTTCGATGATTTCTTTGTCTCTATAAACTAAGTCAGTTTTACTTGCCTTTCCACCAGCATGAAAATTTGCCTTTAAATTACCTTCTTGGGGTATTCTAGCAACTGAACCAAAATATTCACCATCAAAAAAAACGATCCTCCTGTCTCCATGCTCTATCTCATTGATAAATTTTTGGACCATTATAGGCAAGTGTAAATATTCCTCTAATATTTTAGAATTGAAATTACTTT
>CACMQS010000003.1 GCA_902615845.1 uncultured Alphaproteobacteria bacterium | reverse complement strand
AACAAAAGCAATGAAAAAAATTGCTGGTCCTGTAAAACTTGAATTAGCTCAATATCGTGAGATGGCTGCTTTTGCACAGTTTGCATCAGACTTAGACGCTTCAACGAAACAATTACTTGATCGTGGTGCAAGACTAGTTGAAATCTTAAAACAAGGTCAGTATTCACCACTAACGGTTTCAGAGCAAGTTGTATCTATTTATGCAGGTGTGCGTGGATATCTTGATAAAGTTGCAGTAGGCGATGTAGTCAAGTTTGAAACAGAAGTTTTAAATGAGATTAGAACTAAGCATAGTGATTTATTAGATGCAATTGCCAATGAAAAAGAATTATCTAAAGAAAATGATGATAAATTAAAATCAATCTTAGATGAATTGGTTGGAAAGTTTGCAAGTAACTAATCTATGCCAAGTTTAAAAGATATCAAAACTCAGATCAATTCAGTTGGATCTACAAAAAAAATTACATCAGCAATGAAAATGGTTGCTGCAAGTAAGTTACGTAGATCACAAGAAAAAGCTGAAGCAGCAAGACCATATTCATCAAGACTAGAGGAGATGCTTTCCTCTCTTGCGTCATCTGCTGCATCTGGGGAAGGTATAATTAAACTCTTAACAGGCACTGGCAATGATCAGAATTATATCGTAGTTCCAGTAAGTGCTGATAGAGGTTTATGTGGTGGATTTAACAGCAGCATAAATAGAGAAACTTTTAAGTTAGTTAAATCACTTGAGGGAAATGGAAAAAAAGTTCAACTAATGCCAGTTGGGAAAAAAAGTAGAGATTTTTTTAATAGAGTAATGAAGGATCAAATTATAGAGAGTTTTGTCGACTTAAATGTTTCAAGTACTGGTTACGAGTCTGCATTAAATATTTCTAATAAGCTTCAAGAATTATACTTTGATGGTGAATTTGATAAATGCATATTAGTTTTTAACAAATTTAAATCAGCTATTTCGCAAGAAGTAACACAACAACAATTAATACCATTAGACGTTTCAAATTCTGAAAAGCAAGAAGAAAAAGAAAATTCTTCAAATGCAATTTATGATTATGAGCCTGATGAAGAGACAATTTTAAAGGATTTACTTCCAAAAAATGTTTCTATTCAAATATTTAAAGTACTTTTAGAAAGTGATGCAGGAGAGCAGGGAGCAAGAATGGCCGCAATGGACAACGCAACTCGAAACGCAGGTGAAATGATAGATAGTTTAACGTTAAAGTATAATAGAACGCGACAAGCGTTCATTACAAAAGAATTAATAGAGATTATTTCTGGAGCTGAATCAATATAAAGGGGGATATATGGCTAACAATTTAACTGGAAAAATATCACAAGTTCTTGGAGCTGTTGTTGATGTAGAGTTCGATGGTGAACTTCCTGCAATCATGAACGCTCTAGAAGTTGATAACAACGGAACAAGATTAATGCTAGAGGTTGCTCAGCATTTAGGAGAAAACGCTGTTCGTACAATTGCTATGGATACAACAGATGGACTGGTTAGAGGTCAAACAGCTACTGATACAGGTGCCCCCATTTCAATGCCTGTAGGCCCAGAAACTTTAGGTAGAATTATGAATGTTGTTGGAGAGCCAGTTGACGAAAGAGGCGATATTGGAACAAGTAAATCTTACCCTATTCATAGACCAGCGCCAGAGTTTGTTGATCAATCAACAGAAACTGAAGTTCTAGTAACAGGAATTAAAGTAGTTGATCTACTAGCACCTTATGCAAGAGGTGGTAAAATTGGGTTATTTGGTGGAGCTGGGGTCGGTAAGACAGTTTTAATTATGGAATTAATTAACAACATTGCAAAAGCTCATGGAGGGTATTCTGTATTTGCTGGTGTAGGCGAAAGAACTCGTGAAGGTAATGACTTGTACCACGAAATGATTGAGTCAGGAATTATTGATCTCAAAGGCAAGGACTCAAAAGTTGCACTTGTTTATGGTCAGATGAATGAACCACCAGGAGCAAGAGCAAGAGTTGCTCTATCAGGACTAACCCAAGCAGAATATTTTAGAGACGAAGAAGGACAGGATGTTTTATTCTTTGTAGATAATATCTTTAGATTTACTCAAGCTGGTTCTGAAGTTTCAGCTCTTTTAGGACGTATTCCATCTGCAGTTGGATATCAACCAACACTTGCAACTGATATGGGTGCCTTGCAAGAGAGAATTACAACTACAAAAAAAGGATCAATCACATCAGTTCAGGCAATTTATGTTCCTGCGGATGACTTAACCGATCCTGCACCTGCTACATCTTTTTCACACTTGGATGCAACAACAGTTCTAAATAGAGCCATTTCTGAAAAAGGAATATATCCAGCAGTTGATCCATTAGATTCTACTTCAAGAATTTTAGATCCACAAGTTGTTGGTGATGACCACTACAGAGTAGCTAGAGAAGTACAGAGAGTTTTACAAACATATAAAAGTCTTCAAGATATTATTGCTATTTTAGGAATGGATGAACTCTCAGAAGAAGATAAACTAACAGTTGCTAGAGCAAGAAAAATAGAAAAGTTTTTGAGCCAACCATTTTTTGTTGCAGAAGTTTTCACTGGATCACCAGGTAAATATGTTGATCTTGAAGACACTATTAAGAGTTTTGATGGACTGGTAAAAGGAGAATATGATCATATGCCAGAAGCAGCATTTTATATGGTAGGCGGCATAGATGAAGCAATTGAAAAAGCTAAAAAATTAGAAGCTGAAGCCGCATAATGGCAACAATTTCTTTTGATTTAGTTTCTCCAGAAAACCTTATTTTCAATGATGAAGTTGGTACTATAATTGTCCCTGGTAAAGATGGCGACTTAGGCATTTTACCAGGACATAGTAAGGTAATGTCCTCTCTTAGACCAGGAAGAGTAATGGTATATAATGAAGATAAAAGTTTAATTAAATCCTTTTTTGTTTCTGGTGGTTTTGCAGAAATCAATCCTGAAAAATGTATTGTTCTTGCTGAAAGTGTTGTTGAAGTGAATTCTTTAGAAAAAACATCAATTGAAAAAGAAATACAAGAATTAGAAAATAAGGAAGGCAAAGAAACAGAGGAACAACTCTCTGTGGCTAAAGCAAAATTAGAAGCAATAAATGTAAATTATTACGATAAAATTTAATTTCTTTTTAAATTATACATTAGCTAAATTACTTCTAAATTCTTTTTGAATTTTTATATAAACACTTTTTTTAAATGGTACTGCGTTTTGGCTAATTTCATCATAACCCATCCATTGCCATTCACTAAATTCGGGATTTTCTGTTCCTACATTTATATCGTTATCAATTCCTGTAAAACGAAATAAAAACCACTTTTGAATTTGACCTATGTATTTATCACCCCATGGTAATGTCTTTAGTGTTTCTGTAGGTATGTCATAAGAGATCCATTCTTGAGATGAAGTAATCAAAGATGCATTATTTGTACCAATCTCTTCCATCATTTCTCTCCAAACTGCTTCTTCAGGATTTTCATTTTCATCGATACCACCTTGAGGCATCTGCCAATATCCACTTGGATGATCTAATCTTCGACCAACTAAAATTTGATTTCTTGCATTGAGAATCATCATTCCCACACATTTTCTATATTTTTTTTGCATTATTATTCTTGAGTTTCATTAAAGAGACTTACACCTTGCACAAGATCAAAGGCTCTCCGAAGTTGATAATCAATCTCTAAACGTTTTTCAAATTCACTTAATTCATTATCTTCATTTTCTTCTACATCTTCTTCATTATTTTTATCAAGAGAGTCTTTTAGATCTGATTCAGAAAATCTTTTATAATCAAAAGATTCAAATTCTCCTTGTTCAATGATTATATCTGGTACGATCCCCTTACCTTGGATTGATTCCCCTGAAGGAGTATAATATCTGGCGGTAGTTAATCTTATACCAGTTAGATTATCACTATTTGAAACTTGAAAAGGAATTATTGTTTGAACTGAACCTTTTCCAAAAGATTGTGTACCTATAATGATTGCTCTTTTATGATCTTGAAGTGCGCCTGCAACAATTTCAGAAGCTGATGCAGAACCACCATCAATAATTACAACAAGTGGTTTTCCATTAGTTCTATCATATTTTTTTGCACGATATCTTCTTATGTCTTTTTTATCTCTGCCTCTTGTTGAAACAATTTCTCCTCTTTCCAAGAATATATCCGTTACCTTAACTGCTTGTGTAAGAAGACCCCCTGGGTTTGACCGTACATCTAAAACGTAACCCTTTATTTTATTCTCTTGTTCAATCTTTTTTATAGCATTTAGAAGACCACTTTCTGTTTGTTCATTAAAAGATGTTATTCTTAAGTATCCAATATTGTTAAGCACTTCACTTTTAACTGATCTAATTTTGATATAATCTCTGATAATTTCAATCTCAAAGGGTTCAGTATTTGCTCTTGAAATAGTAATTACTATTGGTTCACCTTTTTTGCCTCTCATTAATTCAACAGCTTCATTTAGAGTTAGACCAAAAACAGGTGTTTCGTCTATTTGAATAATATAATCACCTGCAAGAACTCCAGCATCATATGCCGGCGTATCTTCTATCGGAGCAATGACTTTCACAAAACCTTCTTCCATAGTAATTTCAATACCTAATCCACCAAATTTACCCTCTGTATCCATTTGCATTTCTTGAAATACTTCTTCATTCATAAAACCAGAATGAGGATCTAAACCTGACAACATTCCATCAATCGCTTTTTCAATTAATTCTTGATCTGTAACCTCTTCCACATAGGAAGATCTTACCCTGTCAAACACTTGTCCAAATAGATCTAAATATTTATATTTTTCTTCATCTGAAGAAGATCCATATGTTTTAGGTGCAAGAAGTGTAATGAGGGTGAACAGTAGTATTACTTTTAAAAAAACATTTTTTGAAATTATCATATATTTTAAGCTAGTTTAGTTTGTGAAGAATCAAAGCTTACTTCCCATAATTTTTCTAATGCATATAATTCTCTAATTTCTTGTCGAAACAAATGAACAATAATCTCACCTGCATCAACAATTATCCAGTCACATTGAGGTCTTCCTTCAGGATTTGGACACTTTATCCCTGCTTTTTTTAATTTTTTTACCATTTCGTCTGCTGTAGCATCTGAATGTCTAGTTGACCTACAGGTAGCAATCACAAAGGCATCAGCAACGGATGATTTATTTGACAAATCAATAACTTTTATATCTTCAGCTTTTGCATCACTTAGTATTGATACAATATTTTCTGTCAATGAAGTAATTTTATTAATATTTGCCTCTTAATTTATTTCTTTGATTTCTAATTTCAGATGATGAAATTTTAATTTCTTTATTTTGAATCAAAGTCCATGCAGGAATTTTTTTTGAAACATGTTCTATGTCTTGAGCTATATATTTATTATGAATAAATTTTTTTGCTGCAACACTTTTCAAAGCATTCGTATTATATCCATGTCTTCTAAAAATAACAATAGAGATAATATGAAAAATTGATTGCCACCTTTCCCATTCGTGGAAATTAACTAAATTATCTGCACCCATTAACCAAAAAAATTTAATATTTTTATAATATTGAATAAGAAATTTAATTGTTTGATAAGAATATTGAGATTTAATTTTTTTTTCTACTTCTAATATTTTTATAGGAAAATTTTTTGTAATTTGTTTACAATTTTGTAATCTTTCTTCGTATGTTGCTGGCTTTGAAATCTTCAAAGGGTTCTGAGGTGTAACTAGCCACCAAATTTCATCTAGCTGTAATACTTTTTTAGCTTCATTTGAAATAAATAGATGCCCTCGATGTGGCGGATCAAAAGATCCTCCCAGAAGTCCAATCTTTTTCAATTAAGGTCTTTCTTGACCATTACCATTAACTACATATTTAAATGTAGTTAAATGTTTTGTTCCCACTGGTCCTCTTACATGTATTTTGTCTGTTGAGATTCCTATCTCAGCACCAAAACCAAATTCACCGCCATCCGCAAATTGCGTAGATGCATTTTTAAGTATTATTGCGCTGTCAATTTTATTATAAAATTTTTCAAAGGTTTTTTCACTTTCTGTAATTATACTTTCTGTATGACCAGAAGAATAATCATTTATATGCTTAACCGCTTCATCAACTCCTGAAACAATTTTTACTGATAAAATTTTATCTAAATATTCTAAAGACCAATCGTCTTCACTTGCAGTTTTAAAATCACTATCTAAAGACTGAATATATTCATCGCCTCTAATTTCACAGTTTACTTCTTTTAGAGGTTTTAATATTTTCATTGCTTCGTCTTTAATTTTTTCATCAATTAAAAGTGTTTCTGCAGCACCACAAATTTCAGGACGCCTCATTTTACTATTAAAAACTACTTTTTCTGCAATGCTTAAATCAGCATCTTTATCTACATACACATGACATATACCGTCTAAATGTTTGATAACGGGTATTTTGCTTGCTGAATTAATTTTTTCAATCAAACCTTTGCCGCCTCTAGGAATAATTACGTCAACATAATCTCTCATGCTTAGTAAATGATCAACTGCTTCTCTTTCAGGTGTATTAATCATTTGGACACAATGTTCTGGGAGGCCAGCTTCCGTGAAAGCATTTGTAATATTACTTACTAACTCCTTAGAGGAATAAAAACTATCGCTACCACCTCTTAAAATTATACAATTGCCAGATTTTATGGAAAGACAAGACGCATCAACAGTGACGTTCGGTCTGGATTCATAAATCACACCTAATACACCAAGTGGTGTTGAAATTTTACGAAACTGTAAACCATTAGGTCTTTCCCATTCTTCTAATGTAATGCCAATTGGATCTGGTATTTCGATTATATCTTCAATTGATGTAATCAATCCATCAATAGATTTTTCAGTTAATGTAAGTCTATTTATTAAAGGCTTAGCTAAAGATTTTTTTTCACCATTTTCTAAATCTATTTTATTTGCTTCAAGAATTTTATTTCTATTTTTATCTAAATTTTTAGTGAGTTTTGTTAAAGCAAGATTTTTTTGATCACTGCTACAGACTTTCATATTTAGAGAGGCAGATTTTGCTCTTTTGCCTAATTCAATAATATTATTTTCAATACTCATGTAGAAAGCTTAACTAAATTATCTTTATGTACCACTTCCTCTCTTCCTTCGAAACCTAAAACTTTATAAATTTCTTTACTTTTCTTTCCAATAATTTTTTTTGCATCATTAAAATCATAAGCAGATATACCTATTGCCACCTTCTGACCATTCTCAACTAAGATAGATATTACATCACCTCTTTTGAACCTTCCCTTGATATCTATTACACCTGCAGGAAGAAGACTTTTATTTTTCAAAATTGCATTTTGAGCCCCTGTATCTATAATAATTGATCCTGATGGTTTTAAATGATTTAATAACCATTTCTTTTTGGACGAATTTGTAGAAGTTAAGGGATAAAAAATTGTTGAATTTGTTTTATTAATATTACTGATTGGTCTGTTTTTATCACTATTAGTGATTATTGTAGCACAACCGTTTCCCGCACATATCTTTGCTGCTAAAATTTTTGTGGCCATTCCTCCACTGCCTAGTTCAGAAGATTGATAATTACCAAGTTCTTCAATTTTTTTATCAATTTTAAATACCTCTGAAATTTTTTTGACATCCTTATCTTTTTTTGGATTTCCTTGATATAAACCATCAACATCACTTAATAAAATTAATAAATCAGCTTCAATCATTTGTGCTACTCGGGCTGCAAGTCTATCATTATCACCATAGCGAATTTCCTCAGTAGCAACAGTGTCATTTTCATTAATGATTGGGATTATGTTTTTACTTTGTAATGATGATATTGTATTTCTAGCATTTAAATATCGTCGCCTTTCTTCGCTATCTTCTAATGTTAATAAAATTTGAGAAACACCTATCTTGTATTTTCCTAGTTTATTTCGCCATTGATGGGCTAATTCAATTTGACCAACTGAAGCTGCTGCCTGTTTATCCTCTAATTTTCTTAACTTTGTATTTGAAATACTTTTCGCACCTAAAGCAATAGCGCCAGAACACACAATCACAATTTTTTTTGTTTTATTCAATTCTGCAATGTCTTTACATAAATTATCTAACCACTTAGATTTGATCTTTTTTGTTTTCGAATCAACAATTGAATTTGAACCAATTTTTACAACTACTTTTTTATATTTTTTAATCATTTGTGATTTCATTATATTTGAATAAATAATCAATTAGATCATCTATACCTTCATTATTAAAACTTGATATAAAAAGAATATCAGAATTTAATTTTTGATTGATCTTAATTTTTTTTTCCTCTAAATTTTCATGAAGTAAATCAACTTTGGTTAAAACAATTATTTCTTTTTTTGAAGATACTTTTTCACTATATTTTGAAATTTCGTTTCTTACTGTAATATAGTTTTCGTACCAATTGTCGTCATTTATATCTACTAAATGAAGTAAATATTTACATCTCTCAATATGTGCTAAAAATTTATCTCCCAAACCTTTTCCCTCATGCGCACCTTCAATCAACCCTGGGATATCTGCTAATACAATTTCTTTATCAAAGCGCTTCACGGTACCAAGCACAGGATGTAAGGTTGTAAATGGATAATCCCCAATTTTTGGGTTAGCATTAGAAATTGTTGATAACAGAGTTGATTTACCTGCATTAGGTAAGCCTATTACTCCTATATCTGCAAATAATTTTAGTGATAACCATATCCATCGCTCTTCTCCTAATTCACCTTTTGTAAATTTTCTTGGAGCTTGGTTAACTGATGATTTAAAATGATTATTTCCTAAACCTCCATTACCACCCTTTAATAAAATGTATTCTTCATCAATTTTTGTTAGATCAGTTAGCAATACCGTTTTATCTTCATTGTAAATTTCTGTTCCAGGTGGAACTTTAATAACCATGTTGCTTCCATTCGCTCCTGTTTGATTTTTTCCCCTTCCATTTTCACCTTTTTTTGCTTTAAAATGTTGTTGGTATCTAAAATCAATTAGTGTGTTTAAATTATCATCCACTTTAAAAATAATATTTCCACCTTTGCCTCCATCGCCTCCATTAGGGCCACCAAACTCAATATATTTTTCCCTACGAAAACTAGCGCAGCCATCTCCACCATTACCAGATGCAATATATATTTTTGCTTGATCTAAAAATTTCATAATAAATTTTTAATTAATTGGGATTATTGT
Source organism: uncultured Alphaproteobacteria bacterium (assembly GCA_902615845.1). Taxonomy (GTDB): domain Bacteria; phylum Pseudomonadota; class Alphaproteobacteria; order HIMB59; genus CACPNW01. Next base: position 132,136 of record CACMQS010000003.1, on the reverse strand, counting down.
TCTGTGGGAACAACTGATACAAAAGTTCTTACTCTTGTTTTTTTAAAAGCTACTTTTCCATTTATTGTAGCAAATATTGTGTGATCTTTACCTATGCCAACATTATCACCTGGATGAAACTTTGTGCCTCTTTGCCTAATAATAATGTTTCCTGCTATTACGTTTTCACCACCAAATTTCTTAACTCCAAGTCTTCGACCTGCCGAGTCTCTTCCATTCCTAGAACTACCACCTGCTTTTTTCGTTGCCATTATTTATCTTCTTTTTTAGTTTTAACAGTTTTTTTAACAGTTTTCTTTACTGATTTTTTCTTAGTAGGTGAAGCTTTATTTACTGATTTTTTTGCAACTGTCTTCTTTTTTGTAACTTTTACCTCTTTAGACTCAATTTTTTCTTTAGTAACTTTAGTTTCAGTTTTTTTAACTTTTTTTGTTTCAGGTTCAGCAGTGGATTTTTTTCCACCATAAGAAATTGATTCTATTCTTAATACAGTTAGATATTGTCTATGCCCTTGTGTTAGTCTGTAATTTTGTCTTTTTCTTTTTTTAAAAACTATTATTTTTTTATCCCTGATTTGATCAACAATTTTTGCTTCAATTGAAGCATCTTTTAGTAATGGCTCGCCTAAGCTATTTGTGCTTTGATCACTGATCGCTAATACATCAGTAATAGACACTTTATCACCTTTGGATCCCTCAAGTTTTTCTACTTTAAGTATCTGACCAGCTCTTGCTAAGTATTGCTTTCCACCAGTTTTGAAAATTGCTAACATATCTTTTGATGGCGGGGTTTATAGTGAACTATGCTAATAGTCAAATTAAAAATATGGCGTAAATACTGCAAATAAAGACTTTAAAAGCTATCCTTTGCTTTTCGCAAATAAGCAAATAATTCAAAGTCTGTAAAACCTAGCTCTTTCTTAATTATAGTACCTAATTTTGAATTTTGATTTAGGAATAAGTTATATTGTTTTTCATCTTCTAATAAAAAAGGTACGGATTTTCCTTTATTATTTAAATCATCATTAATTTTGTTTCTAACTGTCAAATAAGCACTTTCTTTTTTAAGTTTTTTCTCAAGAAAATTTAAATTGCCTATTGTATATTCATGACCACAATAAATAATTGTATTTTTACTTAACTCATTGATTTTTTTTAAACTGTTAAACATTTCATTTAATGTTCCTTCGAACACACGACCACAACCAAGTCTGAATAGTGTATCACCACAAAATAAAACACCATTGTTTTCATCATAGTAAATTATATGATCTAATGTATGCCCAGGTGTTTTTATTATTCTAAATGTATTTAAGCAGGAGTTGACTTCATCTCCATCACGTAAAACGAATCTTGTATTTTCAATCTGAGCACTTGGAGAGTGTATATTAACTTCTGGAAAAGCATTAAGTATTCCTTTTACACCTGATGTGTGATCTCTATGATGATGTGTAATAAATATATCTTCTATGGTTAAATTGTTTTCAATAGCGAAATTTAATATAGGATTACTATCAGCAGGATCTATAACACAGCTATTAAGTGTGTCATTATATAAAACAAAAGAGTAGTTATCTTTTAATTGATTTATAATTTTAACTTTCATCTAATAACTAATTTGCAATAACAGAATTTTTTGCAAAAACTTTTTTTGATGATTTAATTTTTATTGGTTCATAATTTTTATAACTTAATAAAAAGATAGCTTCGTGAGTGAAAAAATTAACTCCAGTAACTGATTCACTTATATCAAATTGCTTACCTTTTGATGTTAATCCAATACTTTTTTCAATCACAATATTCATTTCATTACACAAATTCAAAAAATCCTTAATTGTAAAAAAATGAATGTTAGGTGTGTCATACCATGTATAAGGTAAGCTTTCTGTTACTGGCATTTTTCCAGATATTAAAAGCTGTAATCTTATTTTCCAATGTCCAAAGTTAGGAAAAGAAACTATTGCTTTTGATCCTATTCTTAATAATTCAGACAGAATATCTTTGGGCTTCATCATTGCTTGTAAAGTTTGACTTAAAATTACATAATCAAAACTATTATTTGAATATTGAGACAAATCTAATTCGGCATTTCCATGTACAACATTGAAACCTCTTGCGATAGCATTTGCAGCTAGATCCCTATTTAATTCAATGCCATGAGTTATCGCATTACGATTATTTTCTAATTGTTCCATAAGACCGCCATCACCACATCCAATATCTAGGATTTTTCTATCTTCTGCGATAAGTGTTTCAATAAGAGACCAATCTTTTCTTATGCTATTAATTTTATTCATCTATCTTCGCAAAGTTGTTTGATAGGAAACCTTTTATTACATCATCTAACTGCGGTTCCTCTAATAAAAAACTATCATGTCCTTTATCAGTATCAATTTCTAGAAAGCTTACTTCTCTTGATAGAGAATTTAATTGATTTACAATCATTTTACTTTCTATTGTAGGGAATAACCAATCCGAGGTAAATGAGACAATTAAATATTTTAAATGGTTATTGGGATTATGACTAAACTCAATATTTTTTCTAAATGTTTCATCATGATCAAAATAATCCATAGCCCTTGTTAAATAAAGATATGAATTTGCATCAAATCTTTCAACAAATGATTTACCTTGATATCTCAGATAACTTTCAACTTGAAAATCAGCATCAAATCCAAAAGAAATAATATCTCTTGATTGAAGTTTTCTTCCAAATTTTCTATGCATCGCATTTTCGGATAAATAGGTGATATGCGCAATCATTCTTGCTACTGATAGACCTCTTTCAGGCACTTCATTATTTTCAAAATACTTTCCATTTTTCCAAATAGGATCACTCATTATTGCCTGTCGCCCAACTTCATGAAATGCAATATTTTGAGCTGAATGTTTTAACGCGCCTGCAATATGTATTATATTTAAAATTTTATCTGGAAAATCGATTGCCCATTGAAGTGCTTGCATTGCTCCCATCGAACCACCAATGACAGAAAATAATTTCTCTATATTTAAACTTTCAATCAATAAAGATTGAGCCTTAACCATATCTTTTATTGTTATGGAAGGAAAATTACCGCCATATGCAACATCACTTCCATTTTGTAACTCTTTAGGACCTGTTGAGCCAGCACAACCGCCGAGTACATTTGAGCAAATTACAAAAAATTTGTTTGTATCAATTGGTTTATTAGGCCCAACCATTCTAGACCACCAACCTTCTCTCCCAGTAATGGGATTATTGCCAGCAACATATTGATCTCCAGTTAAAGCATGGCAAACAAGAATAGCATTAGTTTTATAAGCATTTAATTTGCCATATGTTTTGAAGGCTATTTTAAAACTATCTATTATATCTCCTGATTCTATTTTTAAATTAATATTCTCGAAATAGGCTATTTCACTTTCAAGTTTTGTGTCAGTAGTAAATCTTGTTTTCATATCTTTTTAGTTTAACACTATTTGAAAGAATGAAGGAGGAGTGTAAACGCTTTAGCTGATTATTGCTCCACCCGCAAGCTGTCTCAAATCGGTGATAATCGGTCTTATATTTATATATCTTTCTAAGTCAATAAATCGTTATTTTTAAATTAAATACTACTTTATTTTGATTTATCTTAAGATAGTTTGTAAAGAAACGTCCAAAATTATGAAAAATAAAGAATTAGACAATTTAAGAAGCAAAATTAATAACATTGATGATGAAATTTTATCTTTATTATCTAATCGATCTAAAATTGTTTTAGAAATAGGAAAACACAAAAAAGATAATTCTGTTGTTGATCTAGATAGAGAACAAAAAATTCTAGACAGATTAAGCTCTAAATTTACAGGATCTTATCCGAAAGATACCATTGTTAGACTTTGGAGAGAAATTTTTCAATCTTCTGAAAAACTTCAGAAGTTAACTAAAGAAAATATTCAATCAAAAAGATCTATAGAAAACATTAATGTTTATAAAGGTGGTAAGGCAAAATTAAATAACAATAAAAGAGTTATCAAACTTTCTTCAAATGAAAATCCCTATGGCGCTTCACCGAAAGCAATTGAATTGTTAGAAACAAAAAATATTAATCATGATTTACATAGATACCCAGAAATTGATGGATCATCATTAAGAGAAGCAATAGCTAAAAATTTTTCTATTGATAGCAATAGAATTATTCTTGGCTCTGGATCAGATGAAGTTTTATTATTTGCAGCTTTGGCATTTTGTCAAGATGGCGATGAAATTCTCCACGCTAACCACGGCTTTGAGATGTATTCAATTGTGAGTAAAGTAGTTGGTGCAGTTCCAAAAAAAATTATGGAAGATGTAAATTTCAATTTAAATATTGAAAATCTCATAGATCAAACAAATTACGCTACTAAAGTAATTTATATTGCATCACCTAATAATCCAACCGGAACTTATTTGTCTAGAGACCAACTTGTTAAATTAATGAATAGTATTTCTAAAAATATTATAGTTGTTATAGACGGGGCATATGTCGAATATGTGCAAAAAGACGATTACGATAAAGGATTTAGTTTAACGGATGAATATGAGAATATTATTTTAACAAGAACATTTTCAAAAACATATGGACTTGCAGCTTTAAGAGTAGGCTGGTGTTATACCAGTCAAAAAATAGCTGATATAATTAATAAAATAAAACCTCCTTTTAATACGACAACTATTTCACAGTCTCTTGCAATTAAAGCTTTGGAGGATAAAGAACATATTGAAAACTCTGTTAAATTAAATTCTGAAATTAAAGATTGGTTTGAAAAAGAGCTCAAACTTCTAAATATTAAAACCAGACAAACTGAAGGTAATTTTACTTTAATTGAAACTTCAGAAGAAGAAGCTGAGAAAATTAGTAATCATCTTATGAATGATGGCATTATTATAAGGCGTTTAAATAGTTATAATTTACCCAATTTTTTGAGAATTAGTATTGGTACAAAAGAAGAAATGAATTTGACAGTTGAAAGTTTGAAGAAATTTAATGTCTAAAATAACCTATGATTCAGCTCTGGTCATTGGTATGGGGTTAATTGGATCATCCATAGCAAGGGCTTTGAAGGAAAAACAATTATCAAAAAAAATTTTTGCTATTGATAAGGACAGTGAGGTAATAAATATTTCAAAAAATTTAAATCTTGTGGATGCAATAGAGAGTGATTTAAATAAATATAATCGACAATTTGATATTATTTTTATTTGTACGCCTTTGAGTTCATATAGGGATATATTTAAGCAATTGAATAGCTATGTTAATGAAACAACACTAGTAACAGATGTTGGTTCAACAAAAGTAAGTGTTATAGAAGATTTTAAAGAATCAATTAATAATAAAAAAATTTTATTTGTTCCTGCCCACCCTATTGCTGGATTAGAGAAAAGTGGACCAGAATTTGGTTTCGCAAAGCTGTTTGAGAATAGGTATTGTATTTTGACCCCAACAGAAACTCAGAGTGAGATAACAAGATCAGTTTCAGATATTTGGGAGTCATTCGGAATGAATATAGAAATCATGGAATCTAAACGTCATGACAGAGTACTAGCTATGACATCTCATATTCCACAACTCATTGCATATTCTGTCGTAGGAACTGCAACAGAGCTTGAATCTCAAATGAAAGATGAAGTAATTAAATATTCAGCTGCAGGTTTTAGAGATTTCACAAGATTGGCAGGTAGTGATCCGGTAATGTGGCGTGATGTTTATGAAAAAAATAAAGAAGCCGTTCTAGAAATGCTTGGTCGTTTCAGTGAAGATCTACTTACTTATCAAAAAGCAATAAGAAATAATGATTTAAAATATTTGGAAGAAAAATTTATAAAATCAAAAGAAATTAGAAAAATTATTGAAGAGATTGGTCAAGCAGGAACTTTTGATCCCACAGAAAAGAATTAGTTATCCAATAATAAATTTGACGCAGTTTCTATTCTATTTTGAACTTCGTTTAATAAAACTTTTTTATCTAAACCTTCATCAATTGTCGGTAAAAATTTTATAGTAATTAATCCTTTTTCTAATACCCATGATTGTTTTGGCCAACATAAACCTGAATTTAAAGCTACAGGAAGGATTTTTCTTTTTGTATGATTATAAATTCCAATAAAACCTGTCTTATAATCAGGTTTACTACCAGGCAGCTTTCTTGTTCCTTCGGGGAAAATAATAATTGAAGATCCAAAAGATAATTTTGATTGAACTTTTTGTAACATATCTCTCATAGCTTTTGTTCCACCATCTCTATTAATCGCAACCATATTAGACTTGAATAAATATTGTCCAAAAATTGGTATAAAGAAAAGCTCTCTTTTATGGACAAAGAAACAATCTTTTAAATAGTAATAGAGTGCGAGTGTCTCAAAAGCGGACTGATGTTTAGACACAATTAAGACACTTTCATTTGGAATATTTTCTAAACCCTCAATTTTATGTTTAATATTACACATAAGATTAAGAAAAACAAAAATAACACGTATCCAAAGTTTCGTTGGATATTTAAGTAAATAACTTGGTAATAAGAGAAAAGGTAAACATAAAATACCCATCAACACAGTCCATATAATCAAGGAAATATAAAATATTATACTTTTTAAAATTAACATACTTAATGATTTTGTTTTATATACTAGCCTGACTGATCTATATATAATTTATGTTCATTGTTTGCTCTAATTGTGAATTCAAGTATTTAGTAAATTCTGCAGATATTAAACCAAATGGTAGAATGGTTGAATGCGCAAATTGTAATCATCAATGGTTTCAAGAATTAGATGATACTGACATTACATCATCAGTCCCGTCTACAAAAAAAGAAGAATTAGATCAAAATTTAAATAATAATATACAAAAAGAAAAATTAGAAAAAGGTCCAGTCAGAAATTTACCAAGTACAGTTGTAAGACAAGAAAAACCAAGTGTTATTAATTCAACTATAGTAATTATTCTTGCTATAGTTGTAATTTTAGCAATATGGATTTATCGATCCTACGGTGTAAATACTTTTATTATTATTGATTTCTATATTAGGGAATTCTTCTTTAATTTAAATTTGATAATTTCAGACTTAGCTAAAATTATACACAATACTTTAAATTAGTTACAACCAGCTAGGAATAATATCAGCTTCAATTGTTTTCTCAATTTTCTCTGGAGAATAAATAATTGCATAATTATCATTGTGTACTAAAATTTCAGAGGGCAGTGGTCTAGAGTTATAATTTGAAGACATTACTTTTCCATAGGCTCCTGTATTTTTTATAACTAGTAGATTACCAATTTTTTGTTTAGCCAATTTAATATTTTTTAAAAAAACATCTGAACTTTCACAAATAGGACCAGCAATAGCATAATCTATAAATTCCTCTGATTTTACATTTATCGCTGATATTTCATGATGTGCACCGTACATCGCTGGACGTATCAATGTATTCATACCAGCATCAACAATTAAATAATTTATACCTCCATTATTCTTAATTGTAAGAATAGAGGTAACTGTAACTCCAGCCTCAGCAATTAAATATCGACCAGGCTCAAACGATAATTCATAGTTTGTTTGCGTAAAACAATTATCAAGCTCTTCTTTTACCTTCTTGATATTAAAGTCAGGATCAGAATCTTCATATTTAACATGAAAACCTCCTCCCAAATCTACATGTTTAATATTAATGCCTGATTCAATAAATTTGTCTGCAGCCATTTTCATTTGAGAAAACGTATTTTTATAGGCTTCATTTTTACTAATTTGACTTCCAATATGACAACTAATACCAATTAAATTTAAACTTTTGCAACTTTTAACTAATTTGATAATTTTATCTATGTTATCGAATTCTATACCAAACTTATCAGTTTTTTTTCCTGTTGAAATTTTACTTAAAGTTTCACCATCAACATCTGGATTAAGTCTAACACCAATATCAACGATTTTATTTTTTTCATTTGCTAAATTATCGAGAAGTTTTATTTCTTCTAAAGATTCAGTATTAATTAAACGTATATTTTTATGTATAGCATAGAGTAAGTCTTGATCAGATTTTCCAACACCTTCAAAAATTATTTTATTTGGATCGAAACCAGCTTCCAAAGCTCTTTTTAATTCACCAACTGACACTACATCTGCTCCAATATCTAACGAGTTCATTAATTTCAAAATAGCTTGATTTGAATTAGACTTAATTGAATAAAAAATATTGTTACCTAAAATTTCTTTAGTTTTATTAACTTGATTAATAATTTTTTGTTGTGAATACACATAAAAAGGTGTCTGACAAACTTTAACTAAGTCATATAAAGAAGTACCCTCAATATACGGGTCATTATTTTTATAAGTGAGCATTTATTCAGTGTTTATAATAACGGATTGTTGACGTTTTTTCTCTTCTTCTAATTTCTCTAAACAGGCTTCATCACATGGATATGTAATTACCGATTTGTCTACTTGATCTTCTGGTAAACTTAAAGGACCAACTTTACCACAGCTAAAAGTAAACAACAAAAATGATAATAATATTAATCTGATCATTATAAGTATTTTTTTATAACAAGTTTTATCATTTTATTAGTAATTTCAGGAGCCGTACCCCCAAAACTTGATTTTGATTTAACACTGTTAGTAGTTGATAGCACTTTTTTTGCGTCAGCCGTTATATTTTTGTCAAATTTTTTTAATTCTCCAAGAGATAATGAATCTATGTTTCTATCTTGTTTTGAACAATAAGAAACAATCTTTCCTGTAACAACATAAGCATCTCTAAATGAATATCTAAGATTTTGAACCAACCAATTAGCCAAATCGGTAGCGGTTGCATTTGAATTATCAATCAACTCTTTCATTCTAGTTTTGTTGAATTTAGATTTTGATAAAATTTCATTCATAACTTTTATACACAAAGAAACATTGTCGTATGAATTAAATGTTATTTGTTTATCGTCTTGTAAGTCTTTACTATAAGAAAGTGGTAACCCTTTAATAATATTAAGCATTGAACTTAAATTACTAATGATAATACTTGTTTTTCCTCTAACAAGCTCTGCACCATCTGGATTTTTTTTCTGAGGCATAATTGAACTACCAGTTGAAAGATCATCTGGTAAATTGATAAAATTAAATTGTTGATTTGACCAAAGTACTATTTCCTCTGCTATTTTTGATAAATGAACAGCAATTAGTGATAGAACAAATAAAAATTCTATTACAAAGTCTCTATCTGAGACAGTGTCCATAGCATTTTTTGTTGGCTCTCTAAATCCCAACTCTTTAGTTGTATATTTTCTATCAATAGGAAAAGAAGTCCCTGCAAGTGCAGCTGCACCTAATGGGTTTTCATTAAGACGATATAAACAATCTTCAAGTCTTGTTCTGTCTCTACCAATCATTTCAACGTAAGCTAAAACATGATGAGCCAATGTTATTGGTTGAGCAATCTGTAAATGAGTGTAGCCTGGCATAATTGTTTCAGTATTTTTTGTTGCAATATTAATTAAAGTTCTCTGAAATTTTTTTAGTTCACTATCTAAAATTTTAGATTCTTTTTTAACCCATAATTTTAAATCAGTTACTACCTGATCATTTCTAGATCTTGCAGTATGAAGCTTTCCTGCAATTTTTCCAATTTTCTTAAATAATAAACTTTCAATGTTCATATGAATATCTTCAAGTTTTTTTGAAAATACGACCTTGTTTTTTTCAATATCTCTTTCAATTGCTTTAAGTCCAGAGACTATTGCACTTTGTTCTTTTTTATTTATTATTTTTTGTTTACCGAGCATTCTAGCATGCGCTATTGACCCAGTTATATCTTCTTTATACAGACGTTGATCGATATCTATAGACGTATTAATTGCATCTAAAATCTCACTAGGTCCTTTTGAAAAATGGACATTTCTTGAAGGATTTTTTTTCATTTTGCGCGCCTATAAGAGATATTTATATTAATTTCCACCCTTATGCTTAAATTATTTTCATACGGCAAATTTTTCTTATATAAGCTCACCTTTATAGAACTCACATGAATATTAAAAAAGTAGTAGTAATAGGATCTGGCACTATGGGCAGTGGAATCGCAGCCCAAATAGCAAATGCTAATATTGATGTTACACTTCTAGACTTACCTTCAAAAGAAGGATCTAGAAACCAAATTACAGAAAACGCTAAAGAAAGAATTAAAAAATCACGACCCCCACTTTTAGTAGAAAAAAACAAAGCAGAATTAATTAAGGTTGGAAATATTGAGGATGACTTTAATGAAGTTGCGGAAGCTGATTGGGTTGTGGAGGCTGTTGTTGAGAGAATAGATATTAAACATAACATTTATGATAAAATTCAGACTACAAGAAAGAACAATTCTATAATTTCATCTAATACATCTACAATTCCATTGAAAATCTTATCTGCAAATATGTCAGATGAAATGAAAAAAAATTTTTGCATTACCCATTTTTTTAACCCAGTTCGATATATGGCATTGCTCGAGATAGTAACTGAAGAAGCTAATGACATTGAAAAAATAAATTTATTAAAACAATTTTGTGATGAAAAACTTGGTAAAGGTGTAATTATTTGTAACGATACTCCAGGATTTATTGGAAACAGAATTGGAGTTTATGCAATGCAAGTTGCTATGACTGAAGCTTTTAATATGAAGATATCAATTGAAGAAGCTGATGCAGTATTTGGAAGACCAATGGGTATCCCGAAGACTGGAATTTTTGGGCTATACGATTTAATTGGTATCGATTTGATGGCTGATGTTTTAAAAAGTTTTATCAAAGAACTCCCAAAAGAAGATCCTTTCCACGAGGTTGCACAAGAAATTCCATTGGTCACAAAACTTATTGAAACTGGGTATACAGGAAGAAAAGGTAAGGGTGGTTTTTATAGAATGAATAAATCTGATGGTAAAAAAATTCTTGAAGCAATTAATTTAGAAACTGGCGAGTATCACCCAAGTCAGAAAATTAATTTAGGTATGGGAGATAAAATTGACATAAATAAACTCATTCAAAGAAAAGACAAATACGGTGAATATGCAAAATCAATTCTGACAAAAGTAATTAGGTATGCTGCATATTTAATCCCTGATGTATCATCAAAATATATAGACATAGATGATGCACTAAGATTAGGTTTTAATTGGACTGTTGGCCCTTTTGAAATGCTTTCAAATATTGATACAAAAAATTTTATTGATCAAAATACTGATATTAACTTCTTTAAAGATCTAAAGGGAGTTTTTGAATTTAATAAAAGACCTGGATATTTAGATTCAAGTATTGATAATTTAAGATCGTTAAATTTACAAAAAACTTTTGAGAACCCTTCTGCTAATATTAAAAATGCTTCATCATATCAGGTTGTTGAATTTACTACTAAGGCAAACGCTTTAGATACTGACTCTATGTTAGCTTTAAAAGAAGCTGCTCAAAATAATAAAAGCACAATTGTGATTAATGATGCAATGCAATTTTCTGCTGGTGTAAATTTAAATTATGTCATGGAATTTGCTAAAAATAATGAATGGTCTAAAATTGAAAAATTTATAATTGATTTCCAACAAACGTGTAAAACAATAAAATATGCAGATAAGCCTTTTATTGCTGCGCCATCAGGACTTGCTATTGGCGGTGGTTTTGAAGTGGTATTGCATTGTGATTATAACGTTGCTCATACAAATGTTGTTCTTGGACTAGTTGAATCTTTAGTTGGACTCATTCCTGCTGGTGGGGGTTGTAAGGAAATGCTGTGGCGTTGGTTACAAACTCCAGAAGGTAAAGAAAATTCTGAACATGCGTCTATGAAAGTTTTTGATCTTATTGGTTATGCTATTACTGCTACCTCACCAAATGAAGCGCTGCCAAATCAATTCTTTTTAGAAAAGGATAAGGTGGTAATAAATAGAGACAGACAATTATCAACGGCTATCGATTTATTAAATAATATTGAGGGAGGCTATGAAAAACCATCTCAACCTAAATTCAATTTGGGCGGTAGTGCTGTCAGAGATAAAATGATTGAAAAACTTGAAGCACTATATAATGAAAATAAAATTTTAGACCATGGATTAGAAGTAGGTAAGCAAATTGCTTTTGTGCTTAGTGGTGGAAATACAAATATTGATAATGAATTAAGTGAAGATGATCTTTATAATCTTGAATTAGAAGCTTTCATGAGACTTATCCAGACGCCTAAAACTCAAGAGCGAATAAAACATACACTTGAAACTGGAAAACCATTAGTAAATTAAATTAATTTCTTGTAGTATTTGATCCTTTTAGGAAACAGATGAGTAATTTTGATACAAACCTAGATAAAAATTCAGCCAATTTTGTTCCACTATCACCATTAAGTTTTATAACTCGCGTGAAAGATATTTATCCAAACTATGACTCTTTAGTTTATGGAAAAAGAAGTTACACTTGGCTTGAAACCTATAATCGATGTACCAAGTTTGCTAGTGCATTAGCAAAAAAAGGAATTACAAAAGGAAGTACCGTTTCAATCATAGCGGCAAATACTCCTGAATTATTCGAAGCACATTATTCTATCCCAATGACTGGTGGCGTTATTAATACGATCAATACTAGACTTGATGCAGATACAATTGCGTATATTCTAGATCATAGTGATGCAAAAATTCTTATAACTGATACTCAATTTTCACCTACAATGAAAAAAGCTTTGCAAATATATGGGAAGAATATTCCTATTATTGATATTCATGATGATCAGGCAGTTTTTAAAGATGGTGAGGGTGAAAAAATTGGAGAAATGACATATGAAGAATTCTTACAAACGGGTGATGATAATTTTAATTGGTCTTTACCTGAAGATGAATGGCAAGCAATCTCACTAAGCTATACATCAGGCACAACTGGTAAACCAAAAGGTGTTGTGTATCACCACCGTGGATCATATTTAATGTCAACAGGAAGTGTCACGGCATGGAACATGCCCAATAAATTAACATTTCTATATACCGTTCCAATGTTCCACTGTAACGGATGGGGCTACCCTTGGACAGCCGCTTTAATACATGCAAAGATTATTTGCTGCAGATATATTGTTGCAAAAGATATCTATAACTTAATAGATAAATATAAAGTAACTCATTTCGGAGGCGCTCCCATAGTTTTAAGTTTAATTGCTAACGCAGATGAGAGAGATAAAAAGGAAATAAATCATAAAGTATATGTATTAACTGCTGGAGCTCCACCAACGAGTGCAATTCTTGAAAAGATGGATAACTTAGGTTTTGAAGTTATGCATGTATATGGGTTAACTGAAACATACGGCCATATTCTTCAATGCGCGTGGAATGAAGAATGGGAGTCACAATCAAAATCTGAAAAAGCTGATATTAAAGCAAGACAAGGTGTTCGTTATCCAAATACTGAAGAAGTTTGTGTCGCAGATCCAGAGACCTACGAAAAAGTTCCAATGGATGGAGAAACCATGGGAGAGATTTTAATTCGAGGAAATGTTGTGATGAAAGGATATTACAAAAATAAAGAGGCGACTGAAACATCCATGAAAAAAGGATGGTTTCACTCTGGTGATTTAGCTGTTGTCTATCCTGACGGATATATTCAAATAAAAGATAGATCGAAAGATATTATAATTTCTGGTGGAGAAAATATTTCATCTGTGGAAGTGGAGAATGTTGTTGCAAAACATCCAGCTGTTTCCTTGGTTGCAGTAGTCGCCAAACCAGATGAGAAGTGGGGTGAAACACCTTGTGCTTTTGTAGAATTAGCACCTGGAAAAAATGCCACAGAAGATGATATAATTCAGTTTTGCAAAGAAAATATGGCTGGATTTAAAAGGCCAAAGCATGTAATCTTTGGTGAATTACCAAAAACTTCAACTGGGAAGATACAAAAGTTTGAATTAAGAACAAAAGCAAAGGAGTTATAAATGGATCCAAAAACTTATAAATTTGACACACTTAGTCTACATGCCGGTTATCAACCGAGCAAAAATGCTGGCTCAAGACAAGTACCAATTTATCAAACAACTTCATACATGTTTGATGATGTTGACCATGCAGCAGCACTTTTTAATTTAGAAAGAGGTGGTCATATTTATAGTCGTATGTCCAACCCAACAGTACAAGTTCTAGAAGAAAGAGTTTGTGCACTTGAAGGAGGAACAGCTGCTCTTGCAACTGCATCAGGAATGAGTGCAATATTTTTAACTATTATGACTCTTTGTAACGCCGGTGATCACATGGTTGTTTCTTCTCAGCTTTACGGTGGAACTGTAAATTTATTTAGATTAACGCTTCCTAAGTTTGGTATTAAAACAACTTTTGTAAAACCAAGAGATACAGAAGGTTTTAAAAAAGCTATTCAACCAAATACCAAAGGAATTTTTGGTGAGCTTGTTGGTAATCCTGGTAATGAATTGATGAATATGCCTGAAGTTTCAAACATAGCAAAAGAAGCAGGTATCCCACTAATAATTGATAGTACGTATCAAACTCCTTATTTGTGCAGACCTTTTGAACACGGAGCTGACCTTGTAGTTCACTCATTAACTAAATGGATGAGTGGTAATGGTTCTTCTATGGCTGGTATTTTAGTTGAAGGTGGAACATTTGATTGGATGCAAAATGATAAGTTTCCATCAATGACAGAACCTTATGAAGGCTATCATGGACTATCATTTGCAGAAGAATTTGGCCCAACAGCGTTTACAATGATGGCAAGAGCCGAAGGAATGAGAGACATGGGACCTTGCTTAGCTCCTCAAAATGCGTGGAACATTTTACACGGACTTGAAACTCTTTCTCTTCGTATGGAAAAACATTGCTCCAATGCTTTAAAGATGGTTGAGTATTTATCTAATCATGAAAGTGTCGCTTGGGTGTCTCATGCAAGTGCACCAGGACATCCTGATAAGGAACTAGCAGAAAAAATTCTTCCTAAGGGAACTGGATCAATGATTGCCTTTGGAATTAAAGGTGGGAAAGAAGCAGGTGCTGCTTTCATTAATAATGTTAAACTTGCGTCACATTTAGCAAATGTTGGTGATGCAAGAACACTAGTTATACACCCAGCATCTGCAACACACTCACAAATGGATGAGGCAACTTTAAAATTTGCTGGATTATCTCATGATATGATTAGATTATCTGTTGGCTTAGAAGACTTTGAAGATATTGTAAACGATTTCGAAGATGGATTCAGAGCTGCAAAAAAACCTCGCTTAGTTGCAAACAAATAAATGAAGTTTAAAGTTCGCGGAATTGATACGTTTGCCTCCACTGGAGGCAGACCTTTTGATAAAAATAAACCCCTTATAATCTTCGTTCACGGTAGTGGACTAAGTCACATGGTTTGGGTTTTACAAACCCGCTACTTTGCATTCCGTGGATATAGCGTTTTAGCTGTTGATTTACCAGGTCACGGACTTTCTTCTGGTGAAAGTTTAAAAACTATTGAAGAAATGGGAAACTGGGTTGGCGATGTAATTGGAGCAGTTGGATGTAAAGAAGCTTCACTTGTTGGACATTCTCAAGGATGTCTTGTAACAATGGAATGTGTTGCTCAACACCCAGAAAAAATTAAAACGTTAACTCTTATGGGTGGCGCATCTGCAATTCCAATGAATCCTGAACTATTAAGGCTTGCTGAAGAGAGTAATCCTAAGGCTGTTGATCTTATGATGGATTTTGCACACGGGCCTGCAGGACATTTTGGAGGTCATCCTGTTCCTGGCTTATATCACCTAAATGTTGGTTCTATGATAGTTCAAAATAAAGAAATTAAAGATACCTTAGGTGTGGATTTTAGAGCATGCGATAATTATAAAAACGGACCTGAGATTGCTAAAAAATTAGATTTACCAACTCTCTCTATATTAGGTGCACAAGATAGAATGTGCCGTTTAAAAGATGGAAAAATTCTTGCTGATTATATTAAAGGCTCGGAAGTAAAGATTATTGAAGATTGTGGTCATATGATGCTCCTAGAAGAAGCAGATCAAACATTAGAAATTCTAAAAGAATTCATAGCTGAAAACTATCCATTACCAATAAGTTAAATTTAAAAATTTTTAGTAATAAATATTTTTGCTACTGCTTATTTTCTTCTTTATCAGGTCTTGTAAGTTCTTCGAGTTTACGCATTTCCTCTTCCATTTTAAGTCTTTCTTGCTTTTCACGTTTCTTTTTGCGCTCCTCAGCTTTCATTTTTAGCTTAAGCTCTTTTTGCATTTTGCGGTCGCCCGCTTTAGATTTATGATTAAAGTGTATGCCCATATGAACCCTGCGTCTATATACTAAATATTATAAAATATTTCTAGAGTCTAAATACTAATTTCTTGCTAGCCATACAATAACAACGAAAACAAATATAGCTATTGCTTGGAAAAGCACTCTTAAACGCATTAATTTATTACTATGATTTTTATTTAGTTTTCCATTGACTGCCATTGCAATAACACCAATTACTACTACAGTAAGTGTTGCAGCCATAAACAACACTAATATTATTTGCATTGTGCTCATATAATTATCTATATAAAACTTTTATTTTATGAAACAAGATGTCCTAAATAAAGCGTTTGTTTATGGTTGAAATTTTAAAAGGCCCATCACTTACTAAACACCAAAATCCAAAAAAATTGATGATTATGCTTCATGGATATGGTGATAACGCTACCAATTTCATTCAAATTGCAAATTTAATAGATCAAGATGACTTTGAGATGAAATATGTTGCATTAAATGCACCAGATACAATTCAAGATTTTCCTATGGGGTATGAGTGGTTTCAGCTTTACCTAAATGGCACACATATTTCTAATGCTAGTGCAAAAGAATATGATGTAGCCAAAAAAAAAATATCTGAGAATGTAGAAAAAATTCATAACTCTATTTCTCTTTTATTAGTAAATTTAGATTTAGAAATGACCGATTGTTTTGTTATGGGTTTTTCTCAAGGAGGTATGATGGCTTTTGAACTCGGGCAGATATTACAAAATCAGTTGGCAGGCTTAGCAATTATATCTTCAAGAATTATATCAAAAGAGCACAAGCCTAATAATGCATTTTTAAAAACACCAATTTTTATTTCTCATGGTGGCCATGACGCTGTTTTGCCTATTTCCAATTATAATGATTCAGTTCAAGTATTAAAAAATTACAATTACAATTTTGAAAATTATCTTATTGAAAAAGATGAGCACACAATGTCACAAGAAACAATAACTTTATTCCAAAATTTTATTAAAAAAAATATTTAAAGTAATCGAATCTTCATATTATATTACTATTTGAATAATATGACTTGGGTGAGTAGAAACTAAAATGAGTACCGCAGAAAATCCAGCTTTGGTTCTTAATGCTGATTTTCGGCCACTATCGTATTACCCACTTTCCTTATGCTCATGGCAAGATGCCATTAAAGCCGTTTTTCTTGAAAGAGTTTCAGTGATTGAAAATTATGAGCATGAAGTTCATTCTCCAAATCTTACTTTTAAGTTACCAAGTGTAATTGCACTTAAAGATTATGTAACGCCTCAAAGAAGACCTGCGTTCACTCGTTTTAATGTATTTTTAAGAGATAATTTTACTTGCCAGTATTGCACTAATCGTTTCCCTGCAAATGAACTAACATTTGATCATTTAGTTCCTAAATGTTTGAATGGAAAAACTACTTGGGAAAACGTCGTCTCTGCATGCACATCGTGTAATCTAAAAAAAGGAAGAAAACTTATACAGAATACAGATATGAAACTTTTTAAAAAACCTCTCCGACCATCATCAATTCAACTACAAAATAATGGAAGAAATTTCCCTCCTAATTTTTTACATGAAACTTGGAGAGATTATTTATATTGGGATACTGAATTAGAAAATTAAATTTTTTTTGAGATAGCAATTGCAGTTTTACATCCAAGTTCAATTACTTTTGACATAATTTTATATCCTGGCGCACTTTCTGCATCATGTTCTATTCCAATATCATGATGTTCAAGTTCATCATCTCGGAATTTGGAAATTGTTTTTTTTAAATCTTTATGGTCATCTCCTAAGAGCTCCAATTGTTCTTGGTAATGTTCACCGATTACTTTTTCAACAGCAACAGTACACGCCATGGCAGCTTTTTCACCCATTAAGGCAGTGGATGCTCCAAGCGCGTAACCCGCAACATTCCACAAAGGTAGGAGAGCAGTTGGTCTAACTCTATGCTCTAATATTAATTCATTAAATTTATCAATATGCTCTTGTTCTTGATCAGCCATATGTTGAATGGTTTTGCCAAGCTTTGAGCTTTTCCCAAAAATTGCTATTTGCCCATCATATATTTTAGTTGCACCATATTCTCCAGCATGATCGACTCTTATGATTTCTTCTAAAATCTCCCTATGAGTAGCTCTATTTGACGAGGATTTTTTTTTATATGTTTTTTTCTTTTTTAAAACCATAGTATTTAAATAAATAAATAGCATTTAAAATAAAAATAACTAGTAAAACAAGCGTATTAATTGAAGCAGCAGAAATTCCAAAAAAACTCCAAATAACTTCATCACAACTAATTACCTGTTTTGATAATATCTGCGCTTTAAGGTCTGTAGTATTTTCACTTTTTGTTAGCATTGCTGAACAACCTGCTGGTCCTTTAAGAATTTTATTTTCAACTCCTACGTGCCATATAGAATAAAAAAGCCCGTAAACTGATGCAAACTGTATTCCTAAATAAAGCCAAATTTTATTTAAATTTTTGAATAAAAATGTCAAAATTAAACATATTAAAATTAAATAATACGGATGTCTTTGCTTTAAACACAATTCACATGGCTGAAGATTAAAAAAATATTCTGCAATTAACGCTGATGATATCGAAATAAGCGAAATAAAAAATAAAAGTGTTGTCCAATTACGAATTATCATAAAAATCTAATTATAAAAACACTACCAACAAGTAAAATAAAAAACACAATAGTTAAAATATTAAAATATTTATCAATAATTAACCTTATTTTTTCACCAAAAAAATAAAGAAGTATTGCAATTAAATAAAATCTTAATCCTCGACTAATAATAGAAACAATAATAAATAAAAAAATATTTAATCCAAATACACCGCTTGCAATTGTAATAAACTTATAAGGAAATGGAGTTATTCCAGCACCAAGAACAATCAATATACCAAATTCTTTGTAATAATTTTCAAAAATATTAAAAGAATTTTCTAAATGATAAAAGTCTATAATATAAATACCTACTGAATTGTAAAAAAAATATCCTATTGCGTATCCTAGTATTCCTCCTAGAACTGAAAACAGTGTACACATAAAAGCATAAAATAAAGCCCTTGCTTTGGAAGCTAATGCCATTGGTATTAACAATATGTCTGGTGGAATTGGAAAAAATGAGCTTTCTGCAAATGATATTAAACTTAAATACCATTTTGCATTTTTATGTTGTGCTTTTTCTAAAGTCCAATTGTAAGTTTTTTTAAGAAAATTCATTTAATTATTTTTTTTAATATTTTTGATTTATACTATTAATGATATTAAATCTAAATTATCATAAATATTACCTACATGGAAAATATAGAAACTAAAGAATTAAAAACCGCATTTTATGCAACCTTTTCACAAGGATTCTTTGCAACGCTTACCTTCAGTATGTTCATGGTAAATTCACCAATTCTTTTTGATTTGATTGATATGACAAAAACAGAATTTTCTATAGGATTTATTATTTTTGGTATCTGTAATGTAATTACAAATCAACTAACAACACGTTTTTTACTCCCAAAAATAGGAAGCACAAATTGTTTAATTATTGCCAGGGTATTGTATGCATTTATTCCATTTTCTATTTTTTATTTCTCTTCTTATAATTTTTTTATTTTTGTATCTATGTTGTGGGGTATTTCTATTGGCATACAAGCACCAAATATATTTACACAAGTTGCGATAATAGAAGAAAAAACTAAAAAAATTCTTAATCCAATTTTTAAATCATCGTTTAATTTTGGATTTCTTTTTGGCGCAGGAATATCTAGTTTATGTCTAGGTTTAGAAATTGACCCTGTTAATACTACTTTTATTGTTGGTTTGTTTGTTTTTATATCAACTTTGACAATGTACTTTTTTGGATTGCATGCAAAGTATGATGTGGTTAACAAAAATCCTAGATTTTCAATTCCAAATTATAAAATTATCATGTTCGCATCAATTAACATGTGTATTATCGCATTTATGGGAATAATAATTCAATGGTCACCTTTATGGCTCGTTACTGATCTTTCTGCGCCAATTTTTTTAGTCGGTTCAATAGTTATTTTTTTTAATTTAGGTGAGATCATAAGTAATATGTTTGCTTCAAAATTAATTACAAAACTTGGTGAAGTAATTGTAGGCCCATGTTTTGCAATGATTGGTTCAATAATATTAGTATTAAGTATTTTTTCTCAAAATATAATTATTATTTTCATAGCTATAACACTTTTTGGAATGTTAATTTCCAACGTTATGCCCATAGTATTTAGACAGGCAGTAAAAAATTCTCAAAATCCAATTCCAGTTACTATTTCTCATGTATCAAGTATTGCTTTTGTAGGAGCTATATTTGGACCTGCGGTTGTTGGGATTTCAGCTGAAACTTTTGGTTTAACATTTAATATGTATGCATTAGGCGTAATAATGTTTTTGATTGCTTTACTTATGTTTTTTATAATGCGTGATGATAAATTGGTAGGAGTAGAGGGAATCGAACCCACACCACCGAAGTGACCGGATTTTGAATCCGGCGCGTCTACCAGTTCCGCCATACTCCCAGTTTATTTTTCCTACTTTTACTTGGTTTTTAATTGTAAGTCTATGCGCTTATTTTAAAAAATAATTATTAAAAGTGTCGTAAGAATATCATTGAGTTCTTGAATGAATATAAAATGCTAACTATTAAAAACTAAATGAAAAAAATTCACAACTTTTATTTTCCTGATTGGGATAATCATTTTCAGAATTTCTTTGATTTAAACATTGGTTATCAAGAAGCCCAAAGAAATAGAGCTCTGTCTTATGTAGAAGATTTTGGAGTTGCTATTGATTGTGGAGCGCATGTAGGTTTATGGTCCAGAGATTTATTAAATTTTTTCGATAATCTGTATTGTTTTGAACTAGTAAATGAATTTTTTGAATGTTTAAAACTGAATGTAAAATCTAAAAATGCAAAATTATTTAATTTAGGACTAGGTAAAACAAAAATAGAAAAAGAAGCTTTAATTACTAGAAGTATAGGAAATTCTGGAGCATCAAGAACTCTGTTAAAACATGAGGAAATCTCAAGTCAAGATTATGTTGAAAAAATTCAACTAGTCAACTTAGATAGTTTTAATTTAACAAAAGTAGATTTTATAAAAATTGATGTAGAGGGGTTGGGTTTAGATGTATTAAAAGGAATGATAAATATCTTAAAAAATTGTAATCCTATAGTTTGTATTGAACTTCTCGAACAAGTAGAAAAAACTGAACAAATTCACTTTATGAATAAAATGGGTTATGAAGTGGTAGATATCATAATCAAAGAACATGTATTCAGAAAAATTAAAAATTAAGTATTTTTTTTGTAAAAGAAGTAAAGAGTATTACCTAAATTTAATAATCTTAAAATAAGAGAAATAAGATTTTTTATATAAATTAAACCACTTTTTTTTGATATGCTCTGAATTTTATCTGAGGATTTATTAATATTAATTTTATTTAAATTACTTTTATTAAAATACTCTAAAAATCTATAAAGAGAAACATTACTACTAAATCCATAAATTTTTTTATAACCATGTTTTTGTAATAAAATATCTAAGCTTTTGATTGTAAAGTAGGATAGGTGTTCAGGATAAGAAAATATACCATAACTAGATTTATAAATTTTACGCTCTAAAGAATTGTAGTTTGGTGTAGTTATATAAATTAAGCCATTTTTATTTTGCAGATTACTTATAGATTTGATTAAGCTATTTGGATCATTAGTGTGTTCAATAACCTCTGAAAGAATAACTAAATCAAATTTCTTCTTTGACAAAGGATTCATTCCACCATCTATATATTTATGTTTTTGTTTTAATTGGTTAATTAAATTATCTCCAAATTCAGTAAAGTAAGTTTCTTTTCCAAATTTTTTATATAAGTCAAGAAATTCTCCATTACCACAACCAATATCCAAGACATTATTAATATCATATTTCTTGATATGCCTATTTACTATTACTTCAATGTTCTTAATGCTATTATCAGATAAAGTAACTGATCTATCATATTCAGAATAGCATTCATTAATCATATTTATATTTGGTATTTTATTTGAAAAATAAAAATTGCACTTTTTACATACTTTCAAATAAAATTTTTTATAATCTAATAAATCTGAAATATTTTTATTATCACATATATTACATTTTAATATTAATTCTTCATTCTTACTAATTATCATTCATTAGCAGCATAATAGCAATTTTTCCTTATTGTAAATAGTTACTCTACTTTGTTAAATTTTTGTAAGCAATTTGGTAGTGTGAAAAATAAAATTCAGCTCCAACCGATTGTGCATATTCGTGTATTAAATATCCTTTTCCTCCAATAGAAGCATTTTTTATAAGTTTAAAATTATTTTTCTCATCTCTGTAACCTTGCATTGCTATTGGTGCATCATCAACTACCAAAAGTGTATCTTTATTTATATAAGGTATTGCGGCTGTAAGCTCTTTTAGGTGATGAGCAGATGACTCAAAAGGATAAAGCCAATTAACATCAAATGAGTCAAGATATAATAAGGATATCTTTTCCTTTTTATCTAAATATCTATCCATTTTTGAAATAAATCTTACACTATCCTCGACTTCAACATGTACTCGTTCACTTACAACACTTTTACAAATGTCTACATGAGCTGGATTAATATCTACTGAAAAAACTTTAGACCCATCGTTACGATGCTGAACATATTTATCAAAAATTAATGTTGATTGACCATCTCCTGTAAAACTATCAATTTTTCTTAAACAACCAGTTTCTAGAATAATTATTGGATCTTTTTTTGTTTCAAGAAAATCAATTGTTTTTTTTATAGATACTGATCTTTTATCAAGTTTATCAAGAACATTATTAAACCAATCAAAAAAATTCATTATTTTCTCCTAAGGTTAAATTTAGAATCTATAGTTGTGTACTCGCTGTAACCCATTCTTGCAATATATCGCATTGCAATACTATCTATTCTGTTATTTTTAATAAATTTATTATTTATATAAATTCCAATTACTTCGCCAATAATCATTGTTGAAATTTTTTTTGAATTTGATTTTAATTTTATTGTTCGTAATAATTTGCATTCTAAATTTACAGGACTATTTTTTACAGATGGCACTTTAACTAGTTTAGATTTTTTTGTTTTTAATTTAGAAAAATAAAATTCATCTTCATCTGGTTTAAAATCTCCAGAAGTAATATTCATTTGTTCTCGTGTTTCTGAGGTAGCAAAATTGACTACAAATTCTTTTGTAGACAAAATATTAGATAATGAGTCTTTATATTTTCTGTTAACTGAACTGCCATTTGAACAAAACATAACTTGGGGCGGTTCGTCAGCAATTGCATTAAAATATGAGTATGGTGCTAAATTAGCTACTCCATTAATACTAACTGAGGATATCCAGCCAATTGGTCTTGGAAATACCAATGATTTGAATGGATCTATTTTAAATGGATTTTCTTTATTTGGCTCATAAAACATAATTTATTTTATTCATAAGAATTAGCATATTCTTTTATTTTTTCTAACATTGAATAAACGCCATTTCTTCTTCCTGGAGTTAATAGAGTATCAAGTTCTAAAGAATTTAACATACTAAAGTCTGAATTTTTAATTTCAGAAGGATTTCTGTCACCATAAATATCACATAGAATTGTCACTATACCTTTTGATATAAATGCATCTGAGTCATAATAAAATGAAAGTATATTTTCTTTTAATTGAGGAACCAGCCATACTTGTGCCTGACATCCTGAGACTTTAAAAGACTCATTTCTAAATTCTTCAGGAAAATTTTTAGCATTTTTTGCCTGATCAATTAAAAACTTATACTTATCCATTCCGTCATCGAATAGGTCTAGACTTTCTTTATAGTAATTTATTTTTTCTTCTATTGTTTTCATGACATATATTTTCTTAATACTTTAGCAGAATCTTCCGGCAATACATCCATTATAAAAACACCAGCCATTGACTCTGAGCCAGCTAAAATTTTTGGTTTATCACCGTGTCTTAGAGGTGGATAAAATTCAACATGAAAATGAAACTTACTATCATCTACTTCAGGAGACGCGTGTAAGCCCATAATATAAGGACATTTTTTATTCAGAAAACTATCATATCCTCTTACAATTTGTTGAATACATTTTGAAAAATCTTGAACTTGTTTATCATTAAATTTCCAAGGCCCTTCAACTTGTATTTTAGGTATTATCCATACTTCATAAGCGTATCTAGCAAAAGGTGGTACAGCAGCTATAAAGTTTTCATTTTGATATACATAATATTTTTCTTCTAGTTGCTTCATAATTTTAATTAAAAAATTCTCTTTTTTAAATGCCCTTATTTCTTTTTCAATTGCAGGAGGAATAAAAGGATAAGCATAAATTTGACCATGTGGATGATGAAGAGTAACACCACATTCTTCCCCTCTATTTTCAAAAGGTAGAACATATTTAACATCAAGTTTTTTTTGCAACTCCTTATATCTATCAATCCAAACTGTAGTTAATAATTCTATTCGTTCCAAAGGCATTTCAGAAATTGTATCAAGATGTGCTGGTGAATATACAACTACTTCACACTCTCCTTTTGAAGGTTTACTTAAAATATTTTCTAAAAATATATTTTCTCCATTTGGATTAAAGCTAGCCCAACGATTTGGAAAGACTGCAACTTCGAAGTTTGAAAATGGTATCTCTGTTGGATAATTTAAATTTGCACCTGGACAAAGTGGGCAATATTCTTTTGGTGGAAATGACGTTCTATTTTTTCTTCCTGCTGAGTATGTAACCCATTCTTCTCTTGAAGGGTTCCATCTCATATGAGGTTTAGGAATTTCTGTTATCTCAAGTTCTTGGCTTGGGGACTCTAAGTGTTCCTTATAACCATAAAGATAAAGTTCTTTTTTATCATTTCTTATAAAAACTCTCTTATGTATTTGATTCATTAATTTTTTCTTCCCATTTAATTGAAGAATTTATAATTTCACTTAGATCATTATGTTTTGGTCTCCAATCAATATGTTTTAATATTTTTGATGTATCTGCAATTAATTGTTCAACATCCCCATCTCTTCTATTTGAAAATTTGTAATCAATTTTATCTTTTGAAATTTTATTTGCAGTATTTATAACATCTAAAACACTAAAACCATTTCCATAACCACAATTAAATAAATTGGATTCTGAACTTTCTAATAAATATTTTGCAACTTCTAAGTGGATATCAGCAAGATCAGACACATGAATATAGTCTCTGATAGCTGTTCCATCAGGCGTATTATAATCATTGCCAAATATTTCAATATGATCTCTTTTACCTACCACTACCTCAGATAAAATTTTTATTAAATGTGTTGATCTTTTAGAAATTTGACCTGATCTTAACTTTTTATCAGCACCAGCAACGTTAAAGTATCGTAATATTATAAATTTGTAGTCATATTTATTTTCAAATAAAAAATTTTCTGTTTTTATTTTAGATTCAGCATATGGATTTTGAGGATTTAAATTTGTATTTTCATCTATTAATTTATTTTCACTTACTGATCCGTATGCAGCGGCTGTTGAAGAAAATACTATTTTATTTAATCCATTATTTTTACAAGTTTCAAATAGCTTAGTTGCATTTTCAGTATTATTATTAAAATATTTCTGCGGATATTTTACAGATTCCTCAACTTGAATAAAACCAGCAAAGTGCATTAATAAATCAAAGCTATTAGATTTTATAAGCTCAGCAATTACTTTTTCATCATTAATATTACAATTTGTAAAAAATGCATTTTTAGGAATAAGACTTTCGTTACCAGTAGATAAATCATCAATAATATGAACATTATGACCAGCATCTAGAAGAGAAAGAGCGGCATGACTTCCGATATAACCAGCTCCACCGGATAAAAGAACATTCATTTGTTTTATAATAAATCATTATTAGATTATTTGAAAATATATTAACAAAAATAGTTTCATCCTCAACAATATGTGTTAAACATTATTTATGGAATTAATAGATACCCATCAGCATTTAATGTATCGGGACCAAGTTGGATATAGCTGGGCAAATGAATTTCCGCCTATAGATAAAGGAAATTTTACATTAGAGGACTACAAAGAACTAACTAAAGAGTTTAAAATCAAAGGTACAATATTCATGGAAACAGGAGTAGATGACTCTGATTATAAAAAAGAAACAAAATTTATAAAATCTATAATGGATCTGCCTAATAGTAATATGAAGGGTTTAATTGTTTCAATAAGACCAGAAGAGGAAAATGGTTTTGATCAATGGTTGGAGGAAACCATTGATATGAATGTAGTTGGATATAGAAGAATTTTTCATGTTATGCCTGATGAATTTTCTCAAAATACGGTATTAAGAAATAATGTAAAAAAAATTGGTTCAGCTGGAAAACCCTTTGATATTTGTTTTCTCCCAACACAGCTAAAAATTGCAAAAGAATTTGCAAAGGAATGTGATCAGATGGATTTAGTATTGAATCATTGTGGGGTTCCGCCTATTGCATCTGGAGAGATCGATGAATGGGGTAAGGATCTTAAATCTCTGTCTGAACTTCCAAATGTTACTTGTAAATTATCAGGTTTAATGGCTTATTGTGCACCTGGCACTTCCTCTTATGAAACAATAAAGCCATACGTTGATCATTCTTTGGAATGTTTTGGTCCCGACAGAATGGTTTGGGGAAGTGATTATCCAGTAGTTAATGCTGGAAAAGGCATTCAAGAGTGGATTAAAGTTACACATACTATTCTAGGTAATCTTTCAGATGATGAAGCAAAGAAAATTGCAAGCTCTAATGCTGAAAGAATCTATAAAATTTAATTATAATTTTTTAGCAGTAGCAACTAACATTTTTATTTTATTTTTAACAATATCTATTGGTACGTGACCAAATCCGCACTCACTTGTTAACAATATTTTTTCTTTAGGAAAATATTCTAGCGCAGGTTTTATAGCTTTTATAATGTCTTCCTCTGTTTCTGTGCTATCAATTCTTTGATCAATTACTCCAAGAGATACTTTACCGTCAAATTTCCAATCATTAAAAACATCCAACATCTTATAATGTAAACTACAGTGCTCTAGATGTATTTCATCAACTTTTAAAATTTTAAATGCATCAATCATATCTGTATATTTTCCAAAAAATCCTCTTTTCCTATGAGCATTACCACCACATACATGAAGGTTAAAATCTACATTAGGAAATTTCTCAATAATTGTATTGAGTATTTCAGCAGCCCATTTAGTTTCATTTACATTTTCTGTCCAAACGGGTTCATCAAATTGAATATAATCACAGCCTTCATTAACGACTTCTTCTAGTTCTTGGGTCAATGCGTTCGCATAAGCTTTTGCCAGAGCAATGTCATCAGGATATAAATCAGGTCTTTGATTAACACTAAACCTTGCTAACATATGAGGTCCTGTAATTGTTTGTTTTACTCTGACGTTAGAAGGTGTATTTTCTCTCGCTACTCTCCATTTTTTTGCTAAACTAGTTCTTAGGTTTTTAATTTCATCTTTTACAACTGCACACTCAATTCCAAAACCTTTTGTTCCATGAGTCTTACTTAAATCTACACCTTTCATTGAACCACCAAGTGTAAAGTCTTTTCGAATTTTATTTATTGCATCTACCCCATCCAATCGTAATTGGTAGAACCAATACATATTTTCTCTGTATCCTTCACCATCAGTAATTATATCTAGACCAAGATCAGACTGTTCTTTAACTGCCCATTTAATCATTTCAAAAGACTCTTCTTCAGAAACACTTGGTTTGCGAAGTGTATCTTTCTGTACTTCTTTCCTTGGATAACTACCTGTGACTGTTGTTGTGTAACTCATATATCAATTACTTTCTCTTACATCTTGTATAAGACTTTTAACACCTTCTTCAAAAGATCTCGGATTAAAATCTATTTCTTCTCGAATTCTTTCATCATTTTGATCATCAATTAGGGGTGTTGATTTTACATTTTCATCAAAATAGATTTCTGCATCTGGAATTATTTTTTTAACAGTTGCTTCTAATTGACTACCATCTAAAGTTTCAGCACCTGTATTAAAGCAAGAATAGTTTAGAGTTTCTTTTAATGCTAAACGAACAAGTTGCTCTGCACAATCATCTACATAAATCCAATTGTCTCTATTTTTTTTTGAAAATGGTAAATGTGCTGCTTGTCCCAAAGCAGGTTTAGCTGCAAAATCTTCAGCCCAGTTTATTGCAGTATTTTGCCTTCCATAACCAAAGACAACTGATGGTCTAGTATACGCAATACTACATCCATGCTTCTTGATATATTTTTCAGCCATAAACTCATTAAGAAGTTTCATCACACCATATGTATAAAAGTGATTATTAATACCTGAGTAATCTTCTTCTGTAACGGCTCTGTTTCCAAAAAATTCTTGATGAGCACCATAAACAGTTTCGCTACTTGCAAATACTAATCGTCTAATTTTATACTTCACAATCATTTCAAATATTGAAGTAGTACCAACAATATTTATTTTACTTGCAAGTAATGGATTTTCTTCGCATATAGTTCCTATTCCATACGCTAAATTAATAACTGAATCTATTTTGTTATTTTGAAAAATATTTTCAATTTCTTTATAATTGGTAATATCTAATTTTTGATATTTTACTTTGTCTTTATTTTTCCCAATTTTTAATATGTTACTTTCAAGTTTGTCTTTATTTTTTACAATGTCTAGATCTGTCACTAAAACTTCAATATCTTTTTTTAGTAATTGCAAAACAACCTTAGATCCAATAAATCCTAAACCACCCGTAACTAAAACAGTCATCAATTATTCCATAAAAAAAATTTGATCCATAATAACCCAGGATTCATTATCTTCATTATTGGGAAATGGATTAAAACAATCTATCATTAGTTTAGTCCACTTTTCTACTATTGGAATTTGTTGCATCTTTCCCATGTCACCATCAAAATCATTTCCTGTATATTCAAGGTAGCCAAACATAAAATCTTCTTTCAAAAAGATACTATAATTTTGAACATTAATTTTTTTTAACTCTTCTAAAACTTCAGGCCAAACATTAGCATGATTGTCAATATAATATTGTCTTTTCTTATCTTTCAATCTGACAGCCATTCCATATCTTTGTATAGCCATACAACCTCCTTAATTTTTCAAATTAACTTAACATAGAACTTACAATGAAATGAAACAAAATCATTAGTTATTCATAATTTTTTCTGATCTTAATTTTTATTAATGCATGATTTATTGCTTTTTTAAAAAATTTAGTTAGAAATATTTTCTATGGAAAAAATTAGCACAGAAGATATAGCAAATTTAAATACTGTTTGGGAGCTTCCAAAAAATAAAAAACCAATTGTAATCATTGGTGCTGGTGGAATAGTAAGTGACGCCCATTTGCCAGCATATAAAAAAGCAAACTTTCCTGTTAGAGGAATTTATGATCCTGATATAGAAAAAGCAAAAAAATGTGCTGAAAATTATTCTATTGAAAAGATTTACTCTAGTGAAGAAGAAGCATTAGCAGAAAAAGATGTAGTTTTTGATATAGCAGTTCCTCCTCAAGTTCTATTAGGTATTGTTCAAAAGATTCCAAATAATTCTATTTGCCAATTACAAAAACCAATGGGTAATAGTATGACTCAAGCAAAAAGAATTAAAGAAATTATTAATGAAAAAAATATTATTGCATGTGTTAATCTTCAATTAAAATTTAGTCCGATGATGATTGCTTTAAGAGAAGCAATAGATAAAAATATGTTAGGCAAATTAACAGAATTAGAAATAAGTTTAAGCGTAGGAACCCCTTGGCATCTTTGGCCTTTTTTAGAAACATTAGATAATGTTGAAGTTCCACTCCACTCTATTCATTATTTGGATTGGATACGATCAGTTCTTGGGAATCCAACAAGTGTACATTGTAAATCAGTAAAACATCCTAACTTACCAAACTTAGCCGATGCTAGATCAAGTATAATTCTTCAATATGAAGATGATATTAGATGTTGTTTATCTATAAATCATACTCATGATAATTCTTCACATGGTATGAAACACTCACATGCGTATGCCAGGGTTGAAGGTTTGGATGGAGCAGCTTACATCAAATTTGGGTTACTACTTAACTATCCAAACGGTGAACCGGAAGAGATTGAAATTTCTACAAAAGATACTGAATGGACCAAAGTCAAGAATGTTGGAACTTGGTTCCCAGATGCATTTATAGGCACTATGTCTAGCTTACAAAGATATGCGTCAGGAGAAGAACCTGAATTAACTCATTCCGTTGATAATGCCTATAATACAATGGCTCTTGTATATGCTTGTCTTGAGTCAAATATTCAACCTGGGACAATAGTTCACTATTAAAAAAATTTTCCCTAAAGTTATTGTATTTTTACCAAATAATTGCAACATGGTAATATTAATTAACAAATTTATGGAGGAATGATGTTAAGATTATTTTTATCATTGGTTCTTGCCGTATCTTTTTTTGGTTCTTTTTCAGCTAAAGCAGAAACTGAATTATGGGGAGATTTTTCTGGTGTAACTCTAAGAGTTAAACTGATCGGCGGAGGTCAATACGAAGGATTATACAACGAAGTAATTCCATGGTGGGAAGAAAACACGGGTGGAAAAATTGAAATCGTAACACAAAAAAATCACTTTGAATTAGACAAAGAGATTAAGAAAGATATTGCTTCAGGCAATTTAGATTTTTGTGTAGCGTCTAACCACACAAGTTTTGCATCTCAATATGGCAATATTTACACAGACTTAAATAATATTATGCCTGCATCTGTTTTAGCAGATTATACACCATTAATTTTAGAGCACTCTACTGTTGATGGAAGATTAGTGCAAATGCCAAGACACAGTGATGTTAGTAATTTATATTATCAAAAAAGTTTATATGAAGATGCTGATAACAAAGCTAACTTTAAAGCAAAGTATGGCTATGATTTAACACCACCTGAAACTTGGGATCAAGTTAAAGATCAAGCTATCTTTTTCTCAAACCCACCTGATTTCTACGGAACTCAATATGTTGGTAAAGAAGAAGCGATAGCAGGTCGTTTCTATGAGCTAGTAATTGCAAATGGTGGAGCATTATTTGACGAAGATTATCGTCCAATATTCAATTCTCCTGCAGGTGTTGAAGCTCTTCAATGGTTCATTGATTTGTATAATGCAAAAGCAGTTCCTGATGGTGTTTTAAACTATCTTTGGGATGACACTGGTTTAGGTTTTGCCAGTGGAACAATTGCTATGAATCTTGACTGGGCAGGATGGGCAGGTTTCTTTAATGATCCAGAAAACTCAAAAGTTGCTGGTGATATTGGACTTGTACGTGCTCCAATGGGTTCTGGTGGTTTAAGAACTGGTTGGTCAGGATCACACTCTTTCTCAATGACAGAGTCATGTCCGGATAAAGAAGCAGCTGCATCTTTCTTATGGGCTTTAACAAGTAATAAAGCACAAATGATTGAAGCAAGAGGTGGGCTATCACCAACTCGTCCAGCTATTTGGGACGCAATTATTGCTGAGAAGAAAGCTGAAGGTGATGAGTTTATGTTAATGGTATTTGAAACTTTCAAAATGTCATTAGCAGAAGATGCATTCACTCCACCACTAATTCCTGAGTGGATTGAATTCACTAACGCTCTATATCCAGAACTTCAAGCAGCTATTCTTGGGGACAAATCTCCTGAAGATGCGCTTGCTACTGCTTCTAAGAAAGCAACTGAAATTATGGAAGACGCTGGTTACTTCTAACAATTAATAAAATACCTAGCTCTTTACAAGAGCTAGGTTTCTATATCTATCATGAGAAAATTTCTAAACGGACCATGGGTTTTACTAATGCCCACTTTAATAATACTTACTTGTGTTGTTTTATTACCATTGCTCCTATCTTTATGGACAAGTTTTACACCTTTTAAGTTAACAAAACCCGATACTCTTTATCGTTTTGTTGGATTTAGAAATTACGAAAGATTAATTGGAGATCTTGATTTTTGGATAGCTTTTGGAAGAACAGTTTTATTTTTAGCTATTGCTCTTAATTTAGAATTAGTTTTCGGTCTAGGAATAGCACTGTTAATAAATAAAATTACATACGGACAGAGAACATTGAGAACACTAATGATGTTTCCAATGATGTTTTCTCCAATTCTAGTTGGATTTCAATGGAAGTACATTTTTAATGACAATATTGGTTTAATGAATAATTTTTTGAGAGAGTTTGGAGTCATACAACCAATACCATGGCTTGTTGATGGCATTTTAGCAAACGTTTCAATAATGGCTGCTGAAATTTGGTCAAGTACTTCAGTATTTGCTATTTTATTATTAGCAGGTTTATTGGGTATACCTAAAGACCCTATTGAGGCTGCCAAAGTTGATGGATGCAACTCATGGCAAGTATTTAAAAATATCACATTACCTTTTTTGATGCCTTTCGTATTTATTGCTATGACAATCAGATCATTAGATGTTGCAAGAGCTTATGATATTGTTCAGATGATGACTGGTGGCGGTCCTGCTAAAAGAACAGAATTACTATGGACTTTAATTTCGAGAACTGGATACGTAGATGCTAAGATGGGAATGGCTAATGCAATGTCATATATTTCAATTTTTCTTTCGATTGCATTTACTTTTTTCTTTTTTTACAAATTAATAGAGGCAAGGCAGAGGTTAAGTTATGAATAAAAAACAAATCAATAATATTCTAATTTGGTTTTCAGCCATTGTTTTAATAATTCTAATTATGACTCCTGGCTTGTGGGTAGTGCTTACAGCATTTAGACCTCAAGTAGATGTTATGGCAAAACCTGCTGTTTGGATACCGCGTAATTTAAATTTAATTCAATTTGAAACTATGCTCTTTGGTGGTTCCGAAGGATCAATGGGTAGAAGTCCTATCCCTGTTTTAAGTTATTTACGAAATTCACTTATAATTTCTTTTACAAGTACTTTTATAGCAGTGTTAGTGGGCACAATAGGAGGTTATGGTTTTGCGAGACATAATTTTAAGCACA
Source organism: uncultured Alphaproteobacteria bacterium (assembly GCA_902615845.1). Lineage (GTDB taxonomy): Bacteria > Pseudomonadota > Alphaproteobacteria > HIMB59 > CACPNW01. Next base: position 98,780 of record CACMQS010000003.1, on the reverse strand, counting down.
AAAATAAATATTTTTTATTAATTATGTTAACTAGAACAATTCCTGGCATATCTTTAAGTTTACCTATCTTTATTATATTTTCAAAAATTGGTTTAATCGATACACATATAGGAATTATATTAGTTTTTGTTGCTTTAAATATTCCATTTACAATTTGGTTAACTGATGGTTTTTTTAGACAAATTCCAAGAGCGATGTCAGAAGTAGCAATGACAGATGGGTGTACTAAACTTCAAGCTTTTTGGCATATAGAGTTACCACTATCACGATCAGGAATAGCATCTGCTGGAATATTTGCATTTTTAATTTCATGGAATGAATATGCACTAGTGTCAAATCTAGCGAGAAGTACAGATTCAAAAACATTAACTGTTGGGCTTATGGATTTTACTGCGCAATTCACAATAAATTGGCCTGGTATGTGCGCTCTCGCAGTTTTTATAATTATTCCAGCATTAATCTTAACCTTTATGGTTCAAAAGCATTTAGTAACAGGATTAACATTTGGAGGAGTAAAAGGATAATGGCAAAAGTTAGCTTACAAGGTGTCTCAAAATTTTACGGAAAAGTTCAAGCAGTAAAAAAAATTGATCTAGAAATTATTGATAAAGAATTCTTAGTTCTAGTTGGACCATCAGGTTGTGGAAAATCATCTTCTCTAAGAATGATTGCAGGATTAGAGGAAATAGATGAGGGTATTATCAATATTGGTGACAAAGAAATGAATAATCTTGAACCTAGAGAAAGAAATGTTTCGATGGTGTTTCAAAACTATGCTCTTTATCCTCATATGACAGTAGAAGAAAATTTAGGATTTTCATTAAAGATTGCGGGACTTGCTAAAAAAGAAATTGAAGAAAGAGTACACGAGGCTGCAGGAATTTTAGATATAACTGAATTTTTACAAAGAAAACCTTCGCAATTATCAGGTGGTCAAAGACAAAGAGTTGCAATGGGAAGAGCAATTGTAAGAAGACCAGATGTTTTTTTATTTGATGAACCTTTATCTAATTTAGATGCAAAATTAAGAAATCAAATGAGGACAGAAATTAAAAGATTACATCAAAAAGTATCAACAACAATTGTCTACGTTACGCACGATCAAGTTGAAGCAATGACTTTAGCTGATCGAATTGTAATTATGAAAGATGGTATAATTGAACAAATAGGAACACCATTAGACCTATTTGAGAGACCAGCTACAAAATTTGTAGCCACTTTTATTGGATCTCCTTCCATGAATATGATTAAGGCTTCAATAGTGAAACAAAATAATGAATTATTGATGAAGACAAACGACGGAATTATAGTACCAGTGCCTAAAGATAAACAAAATTCTGTAAGTGAAGGTCAAAATATTTCTTTTGGGTTTAGAGCTGAAGATATAGTGCCACTAAAATTTGGACAAAAACCATCTAGTGCTTGGGAAATGCAATCATCGGTTAATCTAGCAGAACCACTTGGAACTGAAACTTTGATTTTTACAAACTTTGGTGAAATAGAAATAGTTAGTAGAATGTTTACACCAGAACAAGTTAAATCAAATGATGTTTTAGATTTTGCTTTAAATTTAAATAGAACATATTTATTCGATGAGAATAGCGGCTTAGCAATATGACAAGTTCTACTGAAATTTCAGATAGATTATCAAAATGTTTTAGTAGTGTTATCCATGATGTCATGAGAGATGATGGATTTAAAAATTTTGTTTTAAATCCAAATATTAAACCTAATAAGGAAAAACACAAAATCGCAGGGCAAATTTTTACTATTGAAGGGGAATCAAATACTGGTTTCTCTCATCACGAAACACTCCTTGCTTGGACTGGTCTTTTATCTAAGGCTCCATCAGATAAAGTTCTTATCTGTCAACCAAACGATAATAATATAGCTTTAATGGGTGAGTTGAGTGCCGAAACTTTACAAAAGAAAAATATTAGAGGCTACATTGCTGATGGCGGGTGTAGAGATTTAGAATTTATAAACAAAATCGATTTTCCTGTTTGGTCGAAATTTTATACGCCTAAAGATGTCGTTGCTTATTGGAAGCCTACTAAATTTGAAGAAACTATTAAAATTGGAGATGTGGAAATACATAACGGTGATTATGTAATGGCAGATATTGATGGTGTTATTATTATTCCCCAAGATAAGGTAATAGATATTTTGGAAAAATCAGAAAAATTAATTAATACTGAAAGCCAAGTTAGAAAAGCTATTAGAGAAGGAATGGATCCACAAGAAGCGTATATTAAGTATAGCGTTTTTTAAGTAATTTTTCTTTCAACCAAAAGTATATGTTCAGAATAACAAACACATTTGTCATTTTGATTTAGAATTTCACACGCTTCATTAACCTGACCATATTGAGGTCTTTTTGGATCATCTTTTTTTTCTTTAATTGTAACCTTAGTGTGAATTGTATCACCTATAAAAACAGGATTAGGAAAACGAAGTCTTTCAAATCCATAGGTGAATGCTCGCTTGTTAACTATCGAAGCTGTAAGTGCGATACCTATCGAAAAAGTACAACTAAATTGTGCTATTCGTTGACCAAATGGACCCTTTTTAGCAAACTCTGCATCAGTGTGATGAGGGTAAAAGTCTCCAGAGTGCATTGCGTGCATTACAATATCAGTTTCAGTTATAGTTCTGCCAACGGTGACTCTTTCAGCACCAAGTTCATAGTCTTCGAAGAATTGTTCTATTTCTACCATTTCTATTGAATAAATATTTCCCTATAATAAGGTAGCATAATTGTAAAAATGAATAAAGATAATAAATTTGAAAACACTGTTGGAATTGAGTCAACCTTTCCAAAAGATATGCCTAATGAGCATGGAGAAATTCCAGTATGGAATTCTGAAAACTGGTTTTATGAAGATGTTATTGTCGGTCATAAAATTAGATCTCTTCGCCGAACAATATCTGAAGGAGAGGCCATGCAATTTAATTGTATGGTTTTAGATATGCATCCATATGTAGGCGACGAACATTTTGCCAAAAATGAAGGAATGTTCCAAAAAAGATTAGTAGCAGGAGCAATGGTTTTTTCTTATGGATTAGGTTTAGTTGCAACTAACTGTGTAAACTCTTTTAGTTATGGATATGACCGTTTAAGATTCATCAAACCAGTTTTTATTGGAGATACAATTTATACAATCAGAACTAATATGGAAAAAAAACCAAAATATGAAAAAATGGGTTTAGTTAGAACCAGTTATGAAGTTTTTAAAGGTGAAGGCGAAATCGTTCTATATTGTGAGCACCTACATTCAGTTTTATATAAAAAACCAGAAGACTTTAAAGATAAATACGAAAAAAAATGATTAACTTAAAGGGGATGACTTGGGATCATTCTAGAGGTTTTGACCCAATGGTTGTTACATCTAAAAAATTTCAGGAAATTCATAATAATAAAGTTTCAATTGAATGGGATAAAAGACCATTACAAGCATTTGCAGATAGACCTATTGAAGACATGACCGATGATTATGATTTGATAGTAATAGACTATCCTCATGTCGGTGAAGTAGCTCATAAAGGACTTTTACAAAACTTAAATCTCAATGAATATCAATCTCAATTAAACGATTTAAAAAAGCAATCAGTTGGAAAATCGCATGAGAGTTATTTTATAGACAATAAACAATGGGCTCTTGCAATAGATGCTGCCTCACAGACCGCCTGTTACAGAGAAGATTTAGTTAGAGCACTTCCATCTAAATGGGATGATCTTCTTTCATTAGCAAAAGAGAGAAAAGTTCTTTGGCCTTTAAAACCAGTTCATGCAATAAGTAGTTTTATAGTATTTATAACAACATTACTGAAGAATTAATCCCAGAAGAAAAAAATTTCATTAATACAGATGCTGGTGTTAAAACCCTTACAATGATGAAAGCTGTATCCAAAGAAATAATCAATGATTGTTTAAGTATGGATCCAATCCAAACTGCTGAACTCATGACAGAGACAAATGATTTTTATTATTGCCCATACATTTATGGATTTTCAAATTACTCGAGAAATAATTATAGAAAAAATATTTTGAAATATATCGATGTTTTAGATTTATCAGGCAAGGGTCCATCAGGAACACATTTAGGTGGCACTGGTATAGCAGTATCAAATGTTAGTAAGAATAAAGATCTAGCAATTGAATATGCATTTTGGATAGCAGGTGCTGAATGTCAAAAGTCACTTTTTTACCAAAGTGGTGGACAGCCAGGAAATTCTGAAGCTTGGGAGGATGAAAAGATAAATCTAGAAACTAACAATTTTTTTAAAGCAACTCGAAAAACTCTTGATTTGGCATGGGTAAGACCAAGGCATAATGGTTATATGGAATTTCAGGACAAAAGTGGCGATCTCATTAATGAATATCTACAAACAGAAATTTCAGCTGAAAGTATTTGTGAAAAATTATCTGATATGTACAATAAGAGTTTCAAAGAATAAATTATTGTATGACTAAACCGTTAGAAGGATTAACTGTATTAGAATTTAGCCAGTTTTTATCAGGGCCATATGCAGGTTTAAGACTTGCTGATTTAGGAGCAAGAGTTATTAAAATTGAAAGACCAGAAGTTGGGGATCTGTGTAGAAACTTATATATCAGTGATACTGATCTCGAAGGTGATAGCACTTTATTTCATGCAATTAATAGAAATAAGGAAAGCTTTGCAGCAAATTTAAAAGATGCCAAAGACATCGAGTTAGTAAAGAAATTAATTGAGAAGGCAGATATAGTTACACAAAATTTTAGACCAGGAGTAATAGAACGTATTGGTTTGGATTATAAAAATGTAAAAAAAATAAATCCAAAAATAGTTTATGGAACTATTTCTGGTTACGGATCTCATGGACCTTGGAGTTCATTACCTGGACAAGATTTATTAGCGCAATCTAGAACAGGTTTAGTTTGGTTAAATGGTAATGGAGGTGAAGCACCAACCCCAATGGGTTTGGCAGTTGCTGACATGTTAGCAGGACATACACTAGTTGAAGGTATACTAGCAGCGGTTATTAAAAGATTTCGAACGGATAATGGATCTCATGTAGAAACAAGTTTAGTTGAGGCTTTATTAGATTTTCAATTTGAAGTTCTTACGACATATTTTAATGATGGAAATAGAAAGCCGCAAAGAAGTTCGTATAATAATGCCCACGCATATCTGTCAGCTCCATATGGAATTTATAAAACATCGAATGGATATATAGCAATTGCAATGACACCACTACCTCAACTTGGTGAATTACTTGATTTAAATTCAATTAAAGATTTGCATGATCAAAAAGAATGGTTCACAAAAAGAGATGAAATTAAAAAAAATATTGGCGACTGGATTGAAAAACAAACAACAGAATACTGGTTGAGTATTCTTGAGCCAGCAGATATATGGTGTGCTAAAGTACTTGATTGGGAAACAATGGTTAAACACGAAGGTTTCAAGATCCTCGATATGGTTCAGAGAATTAAAAGAGATGATGGACTTGATATTGAAACACTTCGTTGCCCAATAAAAATAGATGGAGAGATTTTTAAATCAAGTAAGGCAGCTCCAAAAATTGGGAATGACAATAATAGTATTATGAAAGAATTTGGTATCTCATGAAAATTAAAGATATTGAAATTCGTATGTGTCGACACAAAGAGCCTGTCATGAAAGATTCAGAAATGAGAGATGGGAAAAAATCAGATTTAGAATTCTTAGTTATCACATTTCACACTGATGAAGGTCTATCTAGCTCTACTTTTGGGTTCGCAGGGAGGGGTGCAGAAATGGCTGGTGAAATCGCAAATTCAATTTTTAAACCTTTTTTTATTGGCAGAGATCCACTTTATCGTGAACAACATTGGCATGAATACAGAACCGCAGACAGATGGTGGAACCACGCACCTATATATAGTTATGGACCATTTGATATTAATTGTTGGCTTCTCTCATCTATGCAAGCAGGCCAACCTCTTTATAAGTATTTAGGCGCTTATAGAGATAAGGTTCCAATTTATGGAAGTTCTCTAGTTTTAGATTCACCTGATGCTTACGCAAAAGAAGCCTTGGAATATAAAAAGAGAGGTTTCAATGCTTATAAACTTCATCCTCCTGGAAAATATGATTTTGATTTGGAAGCTCATAAAAAAACACGTGAAGCAGTTGGTGATGAATTTAAGCTTATGAGTGATCCGGTTGCCCCTTATACTTTTGAAAAAGCTCTACGTTTTGGAAGAGAGTTAGAAAAATTAAATTATTATTGGTACGAGGAACCTTTGTTTGATGAAAATTTTCATAATCTAAGAGAATTAACTAGAATATTAGATATTCCTATTATTGGAACAGAGGTTATAGCAAAACACCCTTACAGTGTTGCTGAATGTATCTCTACAAGGGTTGTTGATATGGTAAGAGCTGATGTTTCATGGAGTGGAGGCATTACAGCTACAATGAAAACAGCACACTTAGCAGAAAGTTTTGGTGTTCAGTGTGAAATTCATACAGCTATTTATCATCCTTTAGAACTTGTTAACTTACATTGTTGTGCAGCTATAAAAAATTCTGAATTTTTTGAAGTACTGGTTCCTTATGAATATTTCAATTTTGGTTTAAAAGATTATATCAAAGTCGAAAACGGTTATGCCCATTTACCTTCTAAGCCAGGTCTTGGCATTGATTTAGATTGGGATTTTATAGATAATACAACTTTCAAAAAAATTTAAAAATGACAAAGATTACTAAATTTAGTGTTCAAGATGTAAGATTTCCTACTTCAAAAGATTTAACTGGATCTGATGCCATTCATACAGATCCTGATTATTCAGCAACGTATGTGACAGCTTTTACTGATCAAGCAGAGTTAAAAGGATATGGTATTGCCTTCACGATTGGTAAAGGAAATGACATTGTTGCTGAATGTATAAAACATTTTTTTCCAATTTTTGAAAATATGGACTTAAATGATTTAGAAAATAATATTGGTAAGCTCTGGTTCAAGTGTGTTGATCATAGTCAGTTACGTTGGTTAGGTCCTGAAAAAGGAGTTGTTCATATGGCTGTATCAGCAATCTTTAATTGTTTATGGGATTTAATTGCTAAGAAGCACAAAAAACCTTTGTGGCAGTTTATTGTAGAAAGTGAGCCTGAAAAAATAGTTAGCTGGTTAACATTTAAATATATTGAAGATGTTTTAACTCCAGAGGAAGCGTTAGCGATTTTGTCAAACAATCAAAATGATAAACAAAAACGTATCGATACAGTATTGCAAGAAGGATATCCATCTTACACAACTGCTGCAGGATGGCTTGGCTATTCAGATGAAAAAATAATTCAATTATGCAGTGAATATATGGCAAAAGGTTGGAAGCATTTTAAAATCAAGGTTGGTTTAGATCTAAATGCAGATGTAAAAAGACTTGAGTTAATTAGAAAAACAATTGGTGATGATTGCTTTATTATGGTTGATGCAAACCAGCAATGGAACGTAGAACAATCGATTAAACATATTAATGCATACAAAAAATTTAATTTATTTTTTGTAGAAGAACCTACAAGTCCAGATGATGTAATGGGTTTTTCCAAAATAAAAAAAGAAGTTGGAGATGTAAGACTTGCTACTGGAGAAGCATGTGGAGGTCGTATCATGTTTAAGCAATTTCTTGAATCTGGTGCAATGAACATCTGTCAAATTGATAGCTGCAGATTGGGAAGTATTAACGAAATAATTACAGTATTGTTAATGGCACATAAATTTAATGTTCCAGTCTTTCCACATGCTGGAGGTGTTGGTTTATGTGAATATGTTCAACACTTATGCATGATCGACTATGTTTTAATCAATGGTTCTAAAAATGACAAAGTTGTAGAATATCAAGACAGCTTACATGAACACTTTGTATATCCATGTAAGATTGAAAATGGAAATTACATGCCCCCACTTGACCATGGATATTCTATTGAAATGAAAGAAAAGTCTGTTAATGAGTTTTCTTTTCCTAATGGCGCGTATTGGAAGAATAATATATGAGATTAAAAGATAAAAAAATAATTGTAACTGCTGCAGCACAAGGCATTGGTAGAGCAACTGCAATGATGTTTGCAAAAGAAGGTGCTTCTGTAATTGCAACTGATATTAATGAAGAAAAACTGACTGAATTAAATAAAGAAAATAATTCTATCAAAACTCAAAAATTAGATGCTACAAATAAAAATGCAGTTGAAGATTTTTGTTCTAGCATTGAAACTGTAGATGTGCTCTTTCATGCTGTTGGTTTTGTTCACCACGGAACATTATTGGAATGTGATGATACAGAATTTCAACGATCTGTTAATGTAAATGTATATTCAGCTTATCTGATGAGTTATAATCTAGTACCTAAAATGTTAGATAAAGGAAAAGGAAATATAATTATTGTATCGTCTGCAGCTTCAAACGTAAAAGGAGCTCCCAATAGATTTATTTATGGTACAACAAAAGCAGCACTAAATGGTTTTGTTAAAGCTCTCGCAGCAGATTATGTAAAAAATGGAATTCGATGTAATGCAATACTTCCTGGAACAGTAGAAACGCCATCTTGGGAAGGTCGGGTGAATATGGCCGATGATCCAAAACAAGCTCGAAAGGATTTTATTGCTAGACAAGCTATGGGAAGATTAGCTCAACCAGAAGAAATTGCTTCACTTGCAACTTATTTAGCAAGTGATGAATCAGATTTTGTTACGGGAACACTAAATTTAATTGATGGAGGGTGGACTTTATAATGAAAACTTTAAGATATAGAATTGGTCAAGATGTTAAACCAGGAATTTTGGACTCTGAAGAAAATATACGTGATGCTTCTTCTTTAGTAAATGATTGGGATAATAAGAATGTAACTATTGAAAAACTAAATGAAGTAAAATTAGCTGATCTTAATGCATTACCTATTGTTAAAAATCATGACGGTATAGCACCATGTGTTTCTAAAGAAAGTATTGGTAAAATTATTTGTATAGGTCTTAATTATTCTGATCATGCAGAAGAAACGGGACAAAAGGTACCTCCTGAGCCCATTATTTTTGCAAAAGCAACTAGTTCAGTGATTGGACCAAATGATAATGTGGAGATTCCAAAAAAATCAGTTAAATCTGACTGGGAAGTTGAGTTAGGTGTTATTATTGGAAAAGAAGCAAAGTATATTAGTGAGACTGAATCGCAATCCTACATAGCTGGATACTGTGTAATTAATGATCTAAGCGAGAGGGAATTTCAGATTGAACACTCAGGTCAGTGGGTAAAAGGTAAATCGTGTGATACATTTGGACCAATTGGGCCTTATCTAGTAACGACAGATGAAATACCTGATCCTCAAAATCTTAAAATGTGGTTAGAAGTTAATGGTAAAAAAATGCAAGACGGCTCTACAAATACTATGGTCTATGGTGTTAATTTTCTTATTAGTTATTTAAGTCAATTTATGTCATTACAGCCAGGAGATATTATCTCTACTGGTACACCTCCAGGTGTTGGTATGGGAATGAACCCTCAAGTATTTTTAAAAGCTGGTGATGTAATGAAATTGGGAATTGAAGGCTTGGGAGAACAAACACAAAAAACAATTCAAGCTTAATGTTTGGAAGCATTAATAACTGTCATAATGTAAAAGACTTTAGAAATTTAGCAAAAAAAAGACTTCCAAGCCCAATCTTCCATTATATTGATGGCGCTGCTGATGACGAAATAACTTATAAAAGAAATACCGATGCCTATGAAGAATGTGATTTAATTCCAAATGTTTTAAGTGGTGTTGATAAAGTAGATATGTCAACCACTGTAATGGGACAGAAACTAGACATGCCATTATATTGTGCGCCAACTGCTCTTCAGAGATTATTTCATCATGAAGGTGAGATTGGAGTGGCAAAAGCTGCTGAAAAATTTGGAACTATGTTTGGAATTTCTTCATTAGGTACTGCAAGTATAGAAGAGATATCTAATTTAGTTAAAACACCAAAACTTTTTCAGCTTTATGTTCATAAAGACAAAGGACTAAACAAAGCTCTTATAGAAAGGTGTAAAGAATCTAATTTTGAAGCAATGGCGGTTACAGTTGATACTGCTGTTGGTGGAAATCGTGAAAGAGATTTGTATACTGGTTTTACTATTCCAATGAAACTAAAACTTAATAGTGTTATAAGTTTTATGATGCATCCGAAGTGGGCAATAGATTATTTTACAAAACCTAAATGGGAATTAAGTAATTTAAAAGACCATATTAGTGAAGGTACAACTGTAATGACTACAATTGGTGATTACTTCACAAAGATGCTAGATAATTCGATGAGTTGGAAAGATGTTGAAAACATTAATAAAGAGTGGGGACGCCAATTTGCAATTAAAGGGGTTATGTCAGTGGAAGACGCTAAAAAAGCAGTTGATGTTGGAGCTTCAGCTATCATGGTTTCAAATCATGGAGGACGACAGTTAGACGGATCAAGATCACCGTTTGATCAATTAGCTGAAATTGTTGATGCTGTTGGAGATAAAATAGATGTAATATGTGAAGGTGGCATTAGAAGAGGTACTCATGTTTTAAAAGCACTATCACTTGGTGCAAAAGCCTGTTCTGGCGGAAGAATGTATTTATACGCATTGGCAGCAGGAGGTCAAAAAGGTGTTGAAAAAAGTTTATCTAATTTACGCAATGAAATTGAACGCGACATGAAATTAATGGGAGTTTCTAACGTAAAAGAACTCACAAGAAAAAATCTAAAATTCAGATAAATCAACAACTTTCTTAAAAAAAATATTTATTCTATTTCAATTTTATTTTACAAATTTTTTATGAATGATGAAATAGAGCCAATCTTAATAGGTGAAGTTGACGATATTGATGTTGGATCGGTTGAAAATTTTGAATACGACGATGTAAATTATGCAATTTATAGACTTGAGTCTGGCTTTTTTGCAACTGAAGGAAATTGCCCTTGTGCAGAAAAAACTTTATTAAGTGAATCTAGTATTGAAGGTGAAGAACTAGAGTGTCCAACATGCGGAAATAAATTTAGTATTGTATCTGGGGACTCTATCTCTGATTTAGAACAGACCCCATTAAAAATATTTGATGTTACAGAAGAAGATGGAAATCTTTACCTCAATATTTAACTTAAAAAATTAAAATTTATTATATTGCTTTCATTCAGTTTTTTACTTTTAGTCAAAAAATTATAAACATTTTCACAAGACTCAATAGCCATTCTTTTCCTACATTCTAATGTTAATGCTGAATTATGAGGAGTTAACAATGTATTTTGTAATGAAAATAATTTGTGGTTATTTATTGGAGGTTCAATTTCAAAAACATCTAATCCTGCAGCAAAAATTTTTTTGTTCTTTAAAGCATCATATAATGCTTCTTCATTAACAATCCCACCACGAGCAGAATTAATAAGAATTAAATTAGATTTACAAATGTTAAATGAATCATAGGAAATCAAATCTTTAGTATTATTATTTAAAGGTAAATGAATACTAATATAATCAGCAATTTTAAACCCCTTTTCCTTTTCAATTGGAACATAATTTGATTTTAGTATCTCAGCATCAGAAACAAAAGGATCATAAATGTAAACTTGCATATCAAAGGCAAAACATCTTTTAGCTAACGCTTTTCCAATTCTACCAAAACCTAAAATTAAAATTTTTTTTTGATATAGTTCAAAAAAATTAGGAAGTTTTGCTTTTTCTTTAAATTTATTATGTTTTACTAATTGATCTGATTCAAAAATATTTTTAGTCAAACACAGCATCATTGTCATTACATGTTCTGAAACACTAACAGAATTGGATGTACCAGTTATTGCTAAAGCAATATTATTTTCATTCAAAAAATTAGTATCAACATTGTCGTAACCCACACCATGTCTAGCTACAATTTTTAAGTTTTCAGCATTTGACAGAATATTTTTATTTAATTTAACTGTCCTAACAACAATGCCATCAACGTCTTTTAATTCTTCCTTTAGTTTGTTCTCTTCTCTATTATCTGTAACAAAATACTCAATGTTATTTTTTTCAAATATTTCATACCCACTTTTATGAATCTCACCAACAACCCCAACTTTCATAAATGATTTATATTCTAAAATTTCAAAAAAATAAATTGATTAACTCTTTAAATTATTTTTTTATTATAATAGTATCAGTTTTTTTTGGGAAAGGAACCTATGAAAACAGTTAGAATGTCATGTTCGCATGCATTAATTAAATATTTAACAATGCAAAAAATTTTGATTAATGGAAAAAAAGAACCTCTATTTCCAGGTGCTTTCGGTATTTATGGCCATGGTAATGTTGCGTGTATTGGACAAGCTATGGAAGAATATCAGAATGAACTTCCAGGATATAGGGGTCATCACGAACAAAATATGGCATTGACTGGTATTGCATACGCACGTGCAAAAAGAAGACAACAAATATTTATCGCAACTTCATCTGTTGGACCAGGTTCCACTAATATGGTTACAGCTGCTGCAGTTGCTTTAAGTAATAGACTTCCAATTTTACTTTTACCAGGTGATACATTTTCTAGTCGTTTTCCAGATCCTGTTTTACAACAAGTAGAACATTTTAATTCTCCCTCAGAAACGCAAAATGATTCATTTAAATCTGTATCAAGATATTTTGATCGAATAACTAGACCTGAACAAATTTTAACATCTTTACCGCAAGCAATTAATGTAATGCTTGATCCTGCAGACTGTGGCCCAGCAGTAATTTCTATGTCTCAAGATGTTCAAGGAGAAGCCTATAATTATCCTGAAATCTTTTTTGAAGAAAAAATTCATGAAATTAGAAGAATTCATCCTGATCCAAATCAAATACAAAAGGCAGCTGATAAATTAAAACAATCTAAACAACCAATTATTATTTCAGGTGGAGGTGTTTTATATTCAGAAGCAGAAGAGGAAATTTCCGCTTTTGCAAAAAAACATAATATTCCTGTAACAGCAACTGTGATGGGGATTGGTTGTATGAATAAAGATGATCCCTACTATATAAGCGCAATTGGATGCTTAGGAGAAGGCTCATCTAATAACCTTGCTACTGATACAGATTTAGCACTAGCTGTGGGAACAAAATTAGGAGATTTTACAACTGGTTCTTGGACTAATTTTGAAAATGAAAATTTTCAACTTGTCTCAATAAATACTTCACGATTTGACACTACAAAACATCGCGCAACTCCTGTTGTCAGTGATGCAAAAATTGGACTTCAGGAATTATCAAAAGTATTAGGCGATTGGAAAGCACCAGATAATTGGTATCAGCGTTCAATTGAGGAAAGAAATAAATGGGATGAATATGTTGCCAAGGAAAGTGGACCAACAAACCAAGAATTACCATCCTATGCGCATGCGGTAGGTGCTGTGTATAGAAATTCAGATCCATCAGATATTGTCGTAACTGCAGCTGGAGGGTTAGTTGGTGAAGTAGTTCAAATATGGAAACCTAAAGAATTAAACACTTTTGAAACTGAATGGGGCTTTAGTTGCATGAGTTATGAAATATCAGGTGCACTTGGGATCAAAATGGCAAAACCTGATCAAGATGTCATTGTATTTGTAGGTGATGGCTCATACCTCTTACAAAATAGCGATATCTACAGTTCAGTTTTATATGATAAAAAATTAATTATAGTTGTTTGTGATAATGGCGGTCACATGGTTATAAATAGATTGCAACTAGCAAAAGGTGGAAATGAATATCTTTGCAATCTTAATGCTGCAAGAGCAACAAATGTACAGTTTGTAGATTTCGAAGCTCACGCAAAAAGTATGGGAGCAAATGGTGAGACTGTTAAATCTATTTCAGAGTTAGAGGCCGCTTTTAAAAGAGCAAAAGAATCAGATAAAACATATGTTATTTCTATGAAAACAGATGGGTATGAGTGGTTGGAAGGAACAGCTTTTTGGGAAAGCCCAACACTTGAAGTAGATAATACTGAAGGTAAGAAATCAGCTCTTAATGAATTTTTAGAAGGAAAAAATAAACAACGTAAAGGCGTATAAAATAAATTTCTTTTTCTAAAATTTCAAAATTGTATGAATCAAAACAAGCCAATAATTTTATTAGATCCATATCCAAGAACAATGGATCTACTTTTTTCTAAAGAAAATTTAAAATACTTAAAAAAAAATTTTAAACTCATTACTGCTCCTAAAAAAAATAAAAATAATTTTTATGAAAAAAATCTACCAAAGGCAGATTATATTTTTGGACAACCCAATTTACCTTCATCTTTAATTTCTAAATCTGCAAAACTTAAAGCTATATTTAATGTAGAGAGTAATTTCATGGACAATATGGATTATGATTATTGTTTTAGAAAAGGAATACATGTTTTAGCAACATCTCCTGTGTTTGCTCAACCTGTTGCTGAAATGGCAATGGGTCTTACTTTATCTATAGCTAGAAGTATTCATATTGCTCATTCAGACTTTATTTCAAAGAAAGAAAAATATGGTGGTGCAATAAGTCAGAATAATTTTTTAATAAAAAATAAAACATTTGGTTTAATTGGTTTTGGTGATTTAGCCAAATCACTCACTCCTATACTCAAAGCATTCTCTAATAATATCATTGCCTATGACCCTTGGATTCCCAATAAAGAAATCGAAAAATTTGATGTTAATCCTACTAGTTTAAATTCTTTACTCAAAAATGCTGACATCATTTATGTTTTAGCATCCATTACTTCCTCTAATGAATCTATGATTAATTCTTCTAAACTTAAATTAATTAAAGATGGATCAGTATTTGTCTTAATGAGTAGAGCAGCCATAATAAATTTTGATGATTTTTTTAATTTTTTAAAAAATAGAAATGTGTTTGCTGCTATTGATGTTTTTCCACAAGAACCATTTCCTAAAAATCATAAATTAAGAAAACTCAAAAATGTAATTTTTTCTCCGCATAGAGCTGGCGCATTAGACAGCGCATTTAAAGAGATGGGTGAATTAGTAATTCAAGATTTAAAACTTATTTTAAAAGGCCTGCCTCCAAAATTATGCAAAAAAGCTGAAAGAGAAACTGTTAAATATTTACGTTCAAAACCAGTTGATATTAATTAAAATTTATTTAAAAACACACTATGTCAGATAACTTAGTATTGGAAGCTAAATCAGTTTCAAAATTTTTTGGTACTATCACAGCTCTTCAAAATGTAGATCTTCATTTAAATAAAGGCGAGGTTCTTGGTGTCGTCGGCGATAACGGTGCTGGTAAATCAACATTAATGAAAGTTTTATCAGGATTATATAAGCCAAGTGAAGGTTCACTTTTTTTTGATAAAGAAAAAGTAACTTTAAATAGTCCCAGAGACTCACAAAATTTGGGCTTAGAAATGGTTTATCAAGATTTAGCACTAGCTGGGAATCTCCCTATTGGTGATAATATTTTTTTAGGAAGAGAACCAACAAGAAAAGTTGGTCCCTTTAATTTTTTGGATCATAAAAAAAGAAAACAATTAACTGAAGAGCATCTTTCAAAACTAAAAATAAACGTAAAGAGTGCTGATCAAAAGGTTGAAGAATTATCAGGTGGACAAAGACAAGCAGTAGCAATTGCTAGAGCTACAGCATTTAATGCAAAAATTGTATTGATGGATGAACCAACAGCAGCACTTGCTGTTAAAGAAGTTGGGAAAGTTTTAGATTTAATTTTAAATCTTAAAAAGTTAGGTGTTAGTGTAATAGTAATTAGCCATCGAATGGATGATATTTTTACTGTTTGTGATCGCGTAATGGCACTTTTTCAAGGAACAAACTTTGCTGAATCAGAATTAAAAAACACTTCAAGAGATGAAGTGATTGGATGGATCATGGGGAAAAAAGATTAATGGATAAGAATCAAGAATCTTTATTTGTCCGACTTATTCCTTTTTTTGAAAGATATGGAATCTTATTACTTATCCTGATAATGATTGCTGTTTTGCATTTGTTACAACCTGATGTGTTTTTATCTTGGAGAAATGTAACAAATATTTTTAAACAAGTGTCTTGGCAGTCCATGTTAGCACTTGGTGTCTTTATGGTCATAGTTACTGCAGGAATAGATTTATCAGTCGGTTCAATTATTATGTTATCATTAATGGGACTTGCTATTGCTTCAAAAGCAGGAATGCCTTGGTACGTTGTCATGTTAGTTGCGCCAGCAATTGGGTTTTTGTGTGGTATGTTTAATGGTATTGGAATTACCTTACTTCGAATGCCTCACCCATTCATAATGACACTAGGGACGCTTTATATATTTAGGGGTATTGGAAATCTTATATCCGGAGGTGTTCCAATAACAGGTTTTGCTGAACAAATAAGAGTTATAGGAAATGGTAAAATTAAACTCGATGTAATTTTTGGAGAAGGCGCAAGAGAGTATATTCCCACAAGTTTAATTTTAATGATTGTAATATTTTTTATCTTTTGGATATTTCTAAATCATACAAGAATAGGTAAATGGATTTATGCGATTGGTGGCAACCCTGGAGCAGCAAGGGCAGCAGGTATTAACGTAGATCGAATTTTGATCGTTGTTTACACCTTGTGTGGTTTCTTGGCGGGCATTGGAGGTTTAATTTTAGCTGGAAGAACGAATTCTGCTTACCCAAATGCTGGATTACAATCTGAATTAGATGCTATCGCAGCTGTGATCATTGGGGGAGCTAGCTTCTTTGGAGGCAGAGGAACCGTTTTAGGCGTATTTGCTGGAGTCATGATTATGGGTATACTGCGAAATGGTCTAAATTTAATGAATGTCAGTGTTTTCTGGCAACAAGTTCTTATTGGGTCAATTATTATTTTGGCCGTTTATATTGATGTTCTAAGAAGACAACTTGCAACCAGAACATAATATCAAAAAATAATCACTTTCTGACAAACAGTCACTTGATTAGAATTTCATTTTTCATTAATGGTTAGAAAAAAATTTAGGAGGAAAAATGAAATTTTTTATTTCTATAATTACTACTTCTTTATTGTTTTTTTCAGGGAGTCTTCTTGCAGGCTCACACGCAAAAACAATAATGCTTAGTACTAAAGGACCAGGTGCTGGAAACCCTTTTTGGGCTTCAGTTGAAGCTGGTGCAAAAGACGCTGCTGAAGAACTAGGTGTAAACCTAATTATCCTTTCACCACCACAAGAGAGTGATGTTATGGCTCAGGTAGCTCAAATTGAAGACCAAATTGCTAAAGGTGTTGATGGTATTGCAATCGCACCAACTGACCCGAACGCAGTTGCACCAATTCTTGATGATGCAATGGCTTCAGGTGTTCCAGTTGTATATATTGATACTAATGGAATTAATGAAGGTGTAACTTTCATTGGTACAAACAATATCAATGGTGCTGCTTTAGCTGCTCAATACATTTGTGATAATGTTCCAAGTGGTTCTGATGTTGCAATTCTTCAAGGAATGATTACGCAAACTACTGGTCAACACAGAGCAGAAGGATCTCACAAAGGTCTTGAAGCATGTGGTATGAACATTGTTGCTGAACTTCCAGCTAACTGGGATACTGCACAAGGTATGTCAGTAACTGAAGACATTTTAACTGGTAACCCAAATCTAAAAGCAATTTTTGCTTCTAATGACAATATGGGTCTAGGGGCTATCCAAGCATTAAAAAATGCTGATATGCTAGATGATGTTGTCGTTGTTGGATTTGATGCTAACCCTGATGCTGCTGCAAGTGTAATGGCTGGCGAAATGTCAGCAACTATTGCTCAATTCTCATACAACATGGGATACATGGGTGTAGAAAACGCACTTAAATTAGCTAATGGTGAAAGCATTCCAGATAACATTGATACTGGAACTGTATTAGTTACTAAAGAAAACGCTGCAGACTTTATGTAAGTCTTAGCAAAGTTATTTTTAAAGGGCCGTAATTTTTTACGGCCTTTTTTTTTACTATTCCATTTTTTACAATTGATTTATAGAAACAAGTTATGAAAAATATTGGTCTAATTGGTTGTGGTAATATTGCAGAGACTTATTTCCGGGCTCAGGAATATTTTAACAATATAAATTTTGTTGCTTGTGCTGATATTAATTTAGATGCCGTAAAAAGAACAGCTGATCAATATAATATTATTCCTTTATCAGTTAATGAAATACTTAATGACAAGAATATAGATATTATTCTTAATCTCACAATTCCTCAAGCGCACTATGAAATATCTAAAAGAGCTCTTGAGTCAAATAAACATGTTTATTGTGAAAAACCAATGAGCGTTAAGTTTGATGAGGCAAAAGAATTATTAAATTTAGCAAAAAAAAATAGTCTATACATTGGGAATGCACCCGATACTTTTTTAGGAGGAGGAGGGCAACTTACACGAAATTTAATTGACAACAATGATATTGGACAAGTTCTAACTGGTAATTTTATATTTGCTTTTCCAGGTGTTCAAGATTTTCATCCAAGTCCTGAGTCTTGGTTTCAAGAAGGAGGAGGACCTGTAATAGACATGGGTCCATATTTTTTCACCACACTTGTTAATCTTCTAGGTCCCGTAAAAAACATAAGAGGAAGAGGAGCTAAATTTTCTGATAAAAGAGAATACAAAGCTGGCCCAAAAAAAGGGCAAACTTTTAATGTTGAAATTCCAACTTCTTATATGTTTAATATTGAATTTCAAAATAAAGCTGTCATTCAAGGGTTCATTTCATTTGATGTTTTAAATCATAAACGTAATCATATGGAGCTTTATGGAACGAAAGGTTCAATAGTAGTGCCAGACCCAAATATGTTTGGTGGTCCAGTATCCATATCTGGTGAGTTTGGATCTGAATGGAGAGATATAAGTGTGGAAGATAAACCCCTTGGAAAAACAAATATAGTTAATCATAGCGGAAGAAGTAATGAGGCACCAGAACAAGCAAACTACAGGGGTATTGGTCTTGCTGAAATGATTGATGCCATCGAAAATAATAGAATGCATAGATGTAATGGAGAGCTTGCTCTTCACGTCTTAGATGTTATTGAATGTGCGATGATTTCATCAATTTATAAAGTCGAAGTGGAGCTCCGTTCTTCGTGTGTGAAGCCTGAACCAATGCATGATGATTTTGTTAGACAGATCTTAAAAAAAGTATAGAAAATTTAAATTTTACTATTCAGTGCGATAATTTTACATTCAAATTAAGTATATTTCTCCTTGTTTTACATACCTATTCTTGTTAGGGAAATATTATTTATAGGAGGAATGCATGAAAAAAATTGCTTCAATTATTCTTGCTTCTGTAGCTCTATTTGCTACTTCAGCGAAAGCAGAATACAAATTTAACTTCGTTATGCACAGTGATACGAACAACGCTTTCTGGGCAGCTGTTCACAAAGGTTTTAAAGATGCTTGTGCACAAATTAATGCTGATTGCCAAATGTTAACTCTTTCAGGTGATGGAGACCAACAAGAGCAATTACAAAACTTAGAATCTTCAATTGCTCAAGGTGTTGATGGTATCGTAACTACAATTACTAACCCAACTATCTTTGATGCTGCAGTTGATGAAGCATTAGCTGCTGGTATTCCAGTAATTACAGCTAATACTGATGATCCAGAAGGTGCTGCTGGTAGTAACAGACTAGCATATGTTGGACAAGACTTAGAAGCAGCTGGTTATGAATTAACAGCTAATCTTTCTGAAATGTTTCCTGATGGAGATATTCACGTCTTAATCGGTGTTGCAGACATGAACCAATCATGGGCATACACTAGAGGAAACGGTATTGCACGTTTCATGGAAGATTACAAAGCAGCTAACCCTGACAGAAATGTAACATACGAGAAAATCGAGTCAGGTTTAGATCTTTCAACTGTTGGAAACAGAGTTGCTGCTTATGTACAAGCTAACCCAAATACAACTGCATATCTTGATGTAGGTTTCTGGGAAGCTGGTGCAGCTCAAGCGGTAAGAAACTTAGGTTATGGACCTGGAGAAATACTTCTTGCTGGTTTTGACTTAGTTGACGTAGTTTTCGAAGAAATGGACAAAGGTTATGTTCAACTAACAGTTGACCAACAACCATACTACCAAGGTTACATGTCAGTTCACCAATTATACTTAATGAACAAGTATGGTTTAAGTGCACTAGACATCAACACTGGTAAAGCTATGATTGGTCCTGATGATGTTGAAACAATCAGATCATTCAAAGGAATGTCAGTTAGATAAATATCTTAACCAGGCTCTTTAAATAGAGCCTGGTTTTTTATTAAAAAAAAATATGAGTAAAAATTTTAGTCTTAGAAGTTTATTAGTAAGACCAGAAGTAGCAACCTTCTTAATGTTTCTAGCAATAATGATTGGATTTTATATTGCTAATGAAAGATTTTTAGATGCAAGAAATATAAGAATAGTTATGGGTATTACACCCGAATATATTATTGTTGCTATTGGGATTGCAATATTAATGATCTCAGGTGAATTTGATTTATCTGTAGGCTCTGTTTTTGCATTAGTCCCGATGACTATTGTACAAATGGTGCATCAAGGGATACCACCTTGGTTTGCTATTTTTCTAGGATTAATGATTGGTATTATTGTTGGTTTTGTTAATGGATTTATTACCTTAAGATTTGGAATCCCTTCTTTCATCGCAACTCTTGGAATGCTCTACATTGCTAGAAGTCTTACAACTGTAGCTACTGCAGGATTTCCACCACCATTTCCTCATATTTTACCAAATGAGTTATTCGTTTATCAATTTGAGTTATTTAGAGCTTCCTTGTACTGGGCTCTTTTAGTTGCCGTAGTTTTGGGTGTTATGCTTCACAGAAGTAATGTTGGTAACTGGATCTATGCAACTGGCGGAGATCAAAACGCAGCATCATCAATGGGAATAAAGACTGGAAACGTTAAAATGTTTTGTTTCATCTTATGTGGTTTTTTAGCTGGCTTTGCAGGAATGATTCAAACATTTAGATTGGAAGCACCATTACCATCTCAAGGATACTTATTAGAACTAGAGTCAATTGCTGCAGCAGTTATTGGTGGTGTCAGTTTATTTGGAGGTATAGGAACAGTTTTTGGTGCCGTTATTGGCGCAATACTAATCAGGTTTTTAGAAAGTGGAATCATTATGGCTAGAATAGATGCTGAATGGTTTAGAGCTGGTTTAGGCTCTTTAATTATCATAGCCGTAGTGTTTAATACTTATATAAGTAGAAGAGCGACACGAATTGGTCAAAACAAGGCAAAGGATTAAAGATGGAAGATATAATAGTTTGTGAGGGTCTAAACAAATACTATTCAGGAGTTCATGCTTTAAAAGATTTAAGCTTAAAGATAAAAAAAGACTCTGTTGTTGGTCTTATTGGAGACAATGGTGCTGGTAAATCAACATTAATTAAAATTTTATCTGGCGCACATCAACCTGATTCAGGTCATATATATTTTGAAGGTAATAAGGTTAAATTTAAATCTACAAAAGAAGCCATGAATTTAGGTATTGAAACAATTTATCAGTATTCAGCTTTGATCCCTGAAATGTCTATTGCAAGAAATATTTTTATTGGACGTGAACAAACTCAATATAATGTTGGCAATTTTGGTTTAATGAAAACTAAAACCATGCAGGACGATGCTATGAAAGCATTAACAGATGTTGAACTGCATCTTCGATCTCCTGATACACCAGTTAACCAATTGTCTGGAGGAGAAAGACAAGGTGTTGTGATTGCAAGGGCAATGTATTTTAAATCAAAAGTTTTAATATTAGACGAACCAACAAACCACTTATCAGTAAAAGAAACAAATAAAGTTCTAAGGTTTGTAGAAGGATTAAAAAGCCAAGGCGTGACATCAATATTTATTACTCACAACTTGAGTCATGTGTATCCAATTGCTGATCATTTATGTGTAATGGCAAGAGGTGAAAAAATTGCTGATTTGGATAAAAAAGACACAACAATAGATCATCTCACTGATTTATTAGTGAATGGATAATTTTGGGAGGAATTATGATTAGTGATGCGCAAATAAAACAATATAACGAAGAAGGTTATACGATCGTTGAAAATGTTTTTAGTATGGATGATTTAAATCCAATACTAAATGAATTTGAAGAAATTGTAGATGATTTTGCAGAAAAAGCTTTTCAAGCTGGAAAAATTACAAACAAACATGATGATAAAGATGTTTTTAAAAGACTAGCTGCTCTCGAAAGAGATTTTAAAGGTTCTTCAGTTTTAATTCATCATAGAGGTGAATTAAAACCAGCACTTGCTAACTTATGGGGATCAAAAAAACTTTTAGATATGGTTGAAAATTGGGTTGGCAAAGATATTTCTGGTCATCCAGTTTGGAATATTAGATCTAAAACACCTCAGACAGCTAGGATGACAGTTCCATGGCACCAAGATTCTGCTTATTTAAAAGATGGAGCAGAAAAAACTACTCAGCCTGCTGCTTGGATTCCATTTCTAGATGTAAATAAACATAATGGATGCATGCAAGTTGTTCCTGGGGGACATAGACCTGAAAAAGTTTTGAATCATAAATTAGAAAAGAAAGATGGTTCAGTAAAAGATTCTTGGTATTTATTTATTGAAGACAAAGATATTCCACAGGAGAAAGTCGTTACTTGTGAAATGAAGGCTGGTTCAGTTTTATTTTTACATCAATTAGTTCCTCATCGATCACTTGAAAATTTATCTGAGGATGTAAGATGGAGTGTTGACCTAAGATTTCAAAATCCAAAAGATGAAGCTGGTTTTCATACTGGTTTGGTTGATCCAATCATAATGAGAAAATCAGAGGACCCAAGCTATACAGCTGATTGGGACTCTTGGTTTAAAGGTTATGAAGAAGAACACACAAAATTTAGAGGGACTTCAAAAAAAGACCAATTTGACTCCACAGTTGATGGGTCATGGTTAGAGCGTTGGGATAATTAATTTAATTATCAAGCATGGAAGTTAATCTTGATGATTGGTACAGACCAGAAGTCGACAGAAAAAAATTAAAAGCCTTAAGTAAAAGAAGAGATCTACCTGGACTAATCCATTTCTTCTTTTATTTTTTATCTTTATTTATTTCAGGATATTTAGCATACATTACTTTAGGTACGTGGTGGACATATCTATTCTTTTTTATTTATGGTACAATTTACGCGTTCAGTGTAGCAAACTGGCATGAAACTGTTCATCGAACTGCATTCAAGACTCGTTGGATAAATGAATTTTTTTACCACATCAGTTCTTTCATGTGTGACTTTGAAGGTTTTAGATGGCGCTGGAGTCATACTTTTCATCATTCAAAAACCATGCAAACAGAAGATGACTATGATCACGAAATACAAGTTTCAAGACCAATAGAATTATTTGCATTTTTTTTAAATTTTATTCCTCTTACAGATTTATTATACCCACATAAATTAATTAAGTTTGAAGTTCTAAAACATGCTTTTGGAAAATTCACTCCAGTTATTGATATAACAGCACCTAAAGAAGAAAAGAAAAAAATTCTTTGGAACTCAAGATTATATGTTTTTATTTGGTTGACAGTTATTGCATATTCTTTTTACTTAGGTTCTTTCTTACCAATAATTTATATTATTTTACCAACTTATATTGGGAAGCCAATTTGGTTTGCCGTAAATGTAACTCAACATCTAGCTGCTAAAGTCGACACAAAAGATCACCGCTTAAGTACTTACTCTGTTAGAATTAATCCAGTATTAAGTTTTCTTTATTGGCATATGGAATATCATTTAGAGCATCATATGTTCCCTATGGTACCTTCATATAATTTAAAAAAATTACGAAAAGAAATTGATAAAGAATTGCCACAACCGTTTACAAGTCTTTTTGATTTTTATAAAAAAGTTTTGCCAGCTGTTATAGCTTTGGCTACTGATCAAAATAAATATTATAAAGTTAAATTAAATAATTAAACTACCAAGAACCTGAATTTTCCATAGACTTCCATGGTTCTTGTTCAGGTAAAGATTCCCCTTCTTGTAAGATCTCAATGGAAATTCCATCGGGAGAGCGAACAAAAGCCATATGTCCATCACGAGGTGGTCTATTAATTGTGACGCCGTTGTTCATTAATTTTTCACATACTTCATAAATATTGTTAACACTGTAAGCTAGATGACCAAAGTTTCTTCCACCAGAATATTTTTCCGGATCCCAATTATAGGTTAATTCAAGAAGACCTGTTCTTTCATCACTATTTTCAGCGGCTAAAAATATTAGGGTGAAACGACCTTTTTCATTGTCAACTCGTCGCACCTCTTTTAATCCAAGTTTGTTACAGTAAAAATCTAGAGAAGTATCAATGTTCTCAACCCTCACCATTGTGTGTAAATATTTCATAAAAACTAATAAATATTAACACAATTTTAAATTTATTTTCAATTGTTATTTTGCTTAATTCACGTAAAATAAAATGCAAATAGGGAGGAATTAATGAAGAAGAAAAAAGAATTAAAAATCTCTAGACGTACAGTTATGAAAGGAGCTCTTGCTGCGGGTGCAATGATGTCAGCAGGATCTATACCTTCAAAACTATTTGCTGGAGAATTTAATATTCCTGATCCACTAAAACCATTACCAACAACTGGTGGTAATATGCGATGGATTGATAGTGGTGACATGAAAGGTGTCTTTTGGAAAAAATTATTTCCAGAATATGCAGCTTCAAGAGGTATCACTATTGAATATGATGGTTTGCCATGGAAAGAAATAAATAAAATTGTTCCAATTGCTATAAGAAATGGAACTGTTCATGATGTATTCCAATTACCGATAGGAATGGATCCGGGTGTTGCAGTATCTGAAGGTTGGGTGCAACCATGGGATGACTACATTGAAAACATCGAGGAATGGTTAGGTGCGTTTCCTAGTGGTGTTTATCTTCCTGGTGTCAACCAATTCAATGGAAAGACCTATGGAACATGTTTAACAGCAAATAAGAGAACGGGAACTTGTCTTCTGTATAGTGAAAAATATATGAGTGAAGCTGGTTATGATCCTCAAGCTGGTCGTATGACATATTCTGAAATCAGAGATGCTGCTAAAAAAATTACTAAAAATGGTAATGGTCAGTATTATGGTTGGATCATTGGTGGAAACCAAGTTAATCGATGGGAAGATGTTGTCCATACATTTGGTCAAGTAGGTGGAGCACATAGTGGAAGAGGTGGTTTTACAAATAGACATATTAACTTCCAAAATGGTAAATTCCAAATTGCATCTGATCAATATATGGAAGCAGTTGAATTACTTCTTCAATTAAAATCAGATGGTAGCGCTTTCCCAGGAGTTATGAGTATGAATGCTCCTCAAGCTAGAGCTTTGATGCCACAAGGTGCAGCAGGAATGATATTCCAGGGTCCTTGGTGTATTGGAGTTTGGGGAAGAGATGCTCCAGATTGGAAATATGGTATTGCAAGTGAACCAGTTCCAGATGGAAAAGAAGCACAACCACTTTACATTGCAGAAGGTGGATCGAATACATTTTGGTTAAGTGCTAATAGTACGATGGGACCATTTGCCGGTGACCTGATTAGATTTATGGGAACTGAGCAAGGTCAAATTTACTGGGCACAAACTGTTGGTGCCGCAGATCCAGCTGTTAATCCAGATGCAGTTGCTAAAGCTGGTTTAACCGGACCATCAGCACAAGCTTTATCTATGTTTGCTGAAAACATACTTGTTGGACCTAATCCAATTGTAAGAAATAAAGATGTTGGTATTGTAGCTGCAAAGTCTAGAGTACCAGATCCTTCTTTGGCTCTAGTTATTCAAGGGTTGTATACTGGACAACTTAAAGGTGTGGAAGCACAGCTTAAAGATTGTAATCAAAGGTATGAAGATGCTCTTGATAAAGCTGTTGAAGAGGCAAGAGCAGACGGTGCTAATGTAACTCGTGATGATTGGGTCTTCCCTAACTGGGATGTATACTCAAATTACGGTGCTGAAAAGTATCAAGAACTTTAAACAAAATATCTAAAGGCGAATTTTTTAAATTCGCCTTTTTTTACTATGCACAAAAAACCTCTATCTAAACAAATATATGATGCAAGATGGTGTTACTTATTTGTTTTACCATGCTCAATTCTTACAGGAATGTTTGTCATTTATCCGATTGGAATGTCTTGGTACTTTTCTTTATTAGATTGGAGTGGTTTTACAAAAGAAGCAAAATTTATCGGCCTTCAAAATTATTATGAAGCTGTCAATGATGAATTTTTTTGGGATGCATTTATTCGTTCTTTTATTTTTATGTTTGGAACAGTTCCAGTAAAAATAGTTTTAGGTTTCATTATTGCAGTATTTTTAAATAATCAGGTTTTAAAACTTGCCCCTTTCTTTCGTACTGTAATCTTTATGCCTGTAGTTACTGCAATTGCTATCATTGGTATTGTAATGACTTTTGTATTTAGCCCTTTTAATGGACCTGCTAATAAATTTTTAATGTCTACTAATTTAACTTCTGCTCCAATTGATTTTCTTGGAAACCCAGATACTGTGCTTCCAACTGTAATGGGAGTATATGTTTGGAAATGGCTAGGGATAACTATGATGTATTGGCTTGCTGCTTTACAAACAGTCCCACAAGATGTTTACGATGCTGCAAAAATTGATGGTGCTGAAGGATATAGATTATGGATCCATATTATTTTACCAATTGTACTACCTTTTGCTATTGTCATTATTCTTGTGGAGGCAGTTGGAGCACTAAATGTTTTTCCTTTAATTGAAACTATGACTGCTGGAGGACCATTCTTTAGTAGTGAAGTTATGGAAATATATATTTTTAGAACAGCTTTTGTAACTGACTCTGGCACAATGCCTAGGCTTGGATACGCTTGTGCTGCAGGAGTATTTTGGGGTGTTGCTGTTTTATTTATTACAGTCCTTCAGGGATTATGGATGAGGAGAACTCGAAGAATATGACTAGATACTTAAATTTTATTGCTGAAAAAAACCAAGTTAAATATTTAATTATAACTATAGCTTTTATTATTTTCTCTTTCTTTTGGATCTATCCATTACTGTGGGTACTCTCAGCTTCTTTCAAAACAGATTTTGAAATTTGGGGAGGCTTAGGCTTAATCCCTGACCGGCTTGTTTGGGAAAATTTTGAAAGAGCATGGTTTGGTGCAAATATGGGTAGGTATTTTTTTAATACACTGATTATTACAGTTGTTTCTGTAATTATAGTTGTCGTAACAACTGGTATGTTTGGTTACGTAATTGGAAGATATTCTTTTCCAGGAAAAAAAATACTTATTGGAATTTTAATTAGTACAATTTTTATTCCTCAAGGTTACACAATTATTCCTGTTTTTGATTTATTAAATAATTTAAATATTTCTAAAAACTTAATTGGACTAACACTCGCAACAGCAGGGCACACCCCTGTAATTTATATTTTATTGTTTGCAGGATATTTTTCGAGAGTTCCTGTAGAGCTTGAAGAAGCAGCTAAAATGGATGGAGCGGGCTTCGTTCGAACATTTATTTCAATCATGTTACCTCTAACAAAACCAGTAGTAGCCACAGTTTCTATTCTACAAGTTTTGCATGCATGGAATGACTTCTTATTACCAGTCGTCATCACATTGGGTAATCCTGATATACGAACACTATCCGTAGGTGTGTACGCTTTTAAAGGTGAATACTTTGTCGATTGGTCTGGTATGGCAGCTGCATCTGTTATAACTATTTTGCCTATAATTATTTTATTTTTGTTTATGCAAAAATATTTTGTTGAAGGTGTTCAAGGAGCTGTAAAAGGGTAAATATGAAAAGGCCAAATATTTTATTAATCACTTCTGATCAACAGCATCACGATACTATCGGAAAATTTAATTCAAAAATACAAACACCGTATTTAGATAAGCTTTGTGATGAAGGAATGAATTTTACAAGAGCTTATTGTCCATCACCAGTTTGTACACCATCAAGAGCAAGTATTATTACTGGACAATATCCGTCTTCTCATGGAGCGTGGACAATTGGTGTTAAATTAGATGAAGAAGTAGAAACTATTGGAGAACTTTTATACAAAAATGGTTACTCTACTGGTTTAATTGGTAAAGCACATTTCCAACCATTAACTTCAGTTCCAGGTCAGGAATCTATAGAAGGACAACCAACTTTAAGAGATTTAGAATTTTGGAAAAATTTTAAAGGACCTTGGTATGGCTTTGAACATATTGAGCTAGCACGTAATCATGCAGATGAAAGTCATGTAGGTCAACATTATGCAATTTGGATGGAACAAAACGGTCTTAGTGATTGGAAAGAATATTTTCAACCAGTGCCTGGTGAAACTTCTAAATATGCTCCTCCAATTGCTCGTGAATATGACTACTGGGCAAGACCGGATAGGGTTTGGAAGTTAGACGAAAAGCATCACTACACAAATTGGACAGCCGAAAGATCAATTGAATTTTTAGATCAACAAAAAGATGACAAGCCATTTTTTCTTTGGACAAGTTTTCAGGATCCACATCCACCATATGTATTAAGTGAACCATGGGCATCAATGTATAATCCAGAAGACATGTCACCTGGAACGTTAAAAGAAGGTGAACACGAATTAAATCCACCACATTTTGGAAAAACACAAACGACAAATCCTGATTTTGAAAATTGGCATTCACCATTTAACGCTCATGGATGCATGAGTCATCTGTATCCTATGGAAGAATTAAAAAAAGACATGGCAATTTATTATGGCATGGTTAGTTTTATGGATAAGAATATTGGAAAAATAATTAATAAGTTAGATCAAATAGGTGAACTTGATAATACTATAATTATTTTTACTACTGATCATGGTCACTTTATAGGACAGCATGGTTTAATTGCTAAAGGACCTTTCCACTATGAAGATATGCTCCGTTTACCATTTATTGTTAGATGGCCAGATAAAGTTCCTCAAAATTCATCATCTTCATCTTTATTGAGTTTAGTTGATCTTGCACCAACATTTTTAAAAGTCGCGGGCATTGATATACCAACTCAAATGCAAGGAGTCGATCAAACGGATGTATTTTATGGCAACAAGGAAAGTATCCGTTCACATATATTTGTTGAAAATAGACATAATCCAAGAATGCCACATTTAAAAACTTACATTAATGATAATTATAAAATTTCTATTTACCGAGAAGCTAACTACGGTGAACTTTTTGATTTAGAAAATGATCCAAACGAATATAATAATTTATGGGATAATACGAACGCACAAACATTAAAAAAAGATTTATTATTTAAGTTTGCGCAAGCCACATTAAAAGATGAAACATCAAAAATGAAAAGAGTTTCAGGCGCTTAATTAAGAAAGGATAAAGATGAGAATTTTATACGTAGACATAGATTCTTTAAGACCTGATCATTTAGGATGTTATGGTTATCATAGAAACACATCTCCTACGATTGACTCAATAGCAAAAGAAGGAGTCAAGTTTACAAATTTTTATTCAACTGACACACCATGCCTGCCTAGTAGAACTTCTTTGTTCGGTGGCAATTTTGGTTTTAAAACTGGAGTTGTTAATCATGGCGGTGAATTCTCTGATATTGCTCCTAGAAAAAATATTTGGAATAGAGAATTTAAAGGCGGTTTAAGAGGAGAATATGCTTTTACATCTCTTGGAAAAGTTCTTCGAGATGCAGGATATTATACAGCAAGTATCAGTCCTTTCCCTGAAAGACATACAGCTTATCAAGTTTGGTTTGGTTTTACCGAAACGTATGACACTGGAAAAGGTGGTTTAGAAAATGCTGATGAAGTCTACCCTGTTATAAAAAAGTGGTTAGAAAATAATGGAGAAAAAGAAAATTGGTTCTTACATGTAAATATGTGGGATCCTCATACTCCGTATGATACACCTGAAGACTTTGGAAATCCTTTTAAAGATGATCCTATCGAAGAGTGGGTGACAGAAGAATTAATTAAAAAACAAAGGAATAGTTTCGGACCGCATAGCGCTAGAGAAGTTCCAGGATTTGATGAAGATCTTGGAGGAAAGTATACAATGGGAGTGGGGGAAATTAAAAATACTTCTGATGCTAAAGAGCAAATTGATGCATATGATACTGGAATTAAGTACGCTGATTTTTATTTAAATAAAGTTTTTGAAGACTTAAAAAAAATGAACCTTTGGGATGATACGGCAATAATTATTTCAGCAGACCACGGAGAAAATCAAGGTGAGTTAAATGTATGGGGAGATCACCAAACAGCTGATCATATAACTAATAGAGTTCCATTAATAATTAGATGGCCGGGGATAACAGATACAAATAAAGGAAGTACTGTAGAAAATAAATTTTATAATTTAGATTTAACCTCAACTATTTCTCAAATTACTTCATCTTCACAACCCGATAGATGGGACGGTATTAACTTCACTGAAAATTTAACTAATATTAAATCATCAAATGGAAGAGATTATTTAGTTATTAGTCATGGTGCTTGGAGTTGTCAAAGATCTGTAAGATGGGATAATTGGTTACTGATAAGAACGTACGACACTGGTTTAAAAGATTTTCCAAAATATATGCTTTTCGATATTGAAAAGGATCCGCACGAGTTGAATAATCTAGCAGATCACCATAAAGATCTCGTAGCGCATGGGATGTTTTTAATCGATGAGTGGATTGAAGAAAATATGTATGAGGCTGATAGAGGAGATCCACTTCAAGGTGTAATTAGAGAAGGCGGTCCTCATCATGCAAATATTTATTCAAAAGTCTGGAATACATATGTTGAGCGTCTTGAAAAAACAGATAGAAAAAAACACGCTGACAATCTTAGAAAATATAAAGGAAAACCTTTTGGTAAATAAATCTAAATCATAATGAATATTAAATCTAAACCAAATATTATTGTATTTTTTACTGATCAACAGCGCTGGGATACTTCTGGTTTACATGGCAATCCATTATCCTTGATGGAGAACTTCGACCATTATGCAGTCGAAGGCACACATCTTTATAATTCATTTACATGCCAACCAGTTTGTGGGCCTGCAAGAGCTTCATTACAATCAGGAATGTATGCAACAAAAACTGGATGTTTTAAAAATAGAATACCTTTAAAAAAAAATATTAAAACTCTAGCAAAACATTTATCAAAAGAAGGATATGCTACTGGATATATTGGAAAGTGGCACCTCGGCTCATCTGAACCTGTTAAAAAAGAGGATAGAGGTGGTTATGATTATTGGTTGGGATCAAATCTATTAGAATTTACTTCTGATGCTTATGAAACATATGTTTATGATGGACAAAATAAAAAAGTATTTCTTCCAGGATATAGAGTTGATGCAATAACTGATGCAGCTATAAATTTTATAAAACTAAATCAAAAAAAACCATTTTTTCTTTTCGTTTCTCTTATTGAGCCACATCATCAAAATAATACAGATGATTATCCACCACCTATTGGATACAGAGAAAAATATACAGGCAAGTGGTCACCACCAGATCTTTCATCTCTAGTTGGATCTTCTCCTCGGCATTTAGGTGGTTACTATGGAATGGTGAAGAGAATAGATGAAGCTTATGGCAGAATGATTGATGTCATCAAAAGTTTAAAATTATTTGATGATAGTGCCATTATTTTTACATCTGATCATGGAAATAATTTTAAAACACGAAATAGAGAATATAAACGTTCATGTCATGAAAGTTCAATACGAGTTCCTACATCTTTGATTGGAAATGTCTTTCAGCAAGGTGGACGTATAAAAGAACTAACTAACATTCTAGATATTCATGCAACAATATTGGACTTAGCAAAAGTTAAAAACACTTCTCATTGTGATGGTAGATCAGTATTGCCTTTAGTGAATAAAACTTCCAAAAAATGGGAAAACGAAATTTTTATTCAAATTAGTGAAAGTCAATTAGCTAGAAGTTTAAGAACTGAAAAATGGAAATATTGTATTGCTGATCAAGACTCTAATGGGAGTGATAAACCTTCATCAAATCAATATACGGAAACAAATCTATACGATCTTGATGCTGATCCGTACGAATTAAATAACTTAATTGGTATTAGTACTTATGATGAAATAGTAACATCCTTAAGAAAAAAGATTAAAAGTAAAATTAAAAAAGTTGAAAATATAACAACTAAAATTACAAAAGCTAAAAATGTAATTAATCCTGGTCAAATGGGATTAAATCCTGATTCTTTTCACAGATTAAAGAAAAAACTTTAATAATTTTTTTTTTCGTATTAATCTAATTTTTATGAAAACGGTTTTCCTTTTGTTTGATTCATTAAATAAAAGAATGTTAAATTCTTATGGTGGTAAATATATTGAAACACCAAATTTTAACCGATTAGCAGAAAAATCAGTTCAATTTAATAATCATTATATTGGAAGTATGCCATGTATGCCTGCAAGACGTGATATGCACTCGGGACGCTTAAGTTTTTTGCACCGTGCATGGGGTCCCTTAGAACCATTTGATAATTCATTTCCAGAAATCTTAAGACTTAATAATACATATACTCATCTTGTGACTGATCATTATCATTACTTCGAAGATGGTGGTGCAACGTATCATAATAGATTTAATTCTTGGGATTTTATTAGAGGACAAGAGAGTGACCCATGGAAAGCTATGGTTCAACCGCCTCTTGAAAAACTGAGAGAAAAATATCATCAATCTCAATTAAATCTAACTGATAGGGAAACAGGTTATTATCATTACGCAATAAATAGTGAGTTTATTAAAGAAGAAAAAGATTTTCCTTCCGTCAAATGCTTTCAATCTGGATTAGATTTTATTAATATCAATAAAGATGCAGATAACTGGTTCCTTCAATTGGAAACTTTTGATCCCCATGAACCTTTCTTTGCACCTGAGCGCTTTAGAGAAAAATTAAAAACTAATTACAAAGGTCCAAGATTAGACTGGCCTCAATATGACCGGGTCAAAGAAACGGATGATGAAGTTGCCGAATTAAAAGCTAATTACATTGCTCTAATTGGTTTATGTGATTACTTGCTTGGCACTGTCTTAGATTATTTTGATGAAAATAATTTATGGGATGACACCGCATTGATTTTAACTACTGACCATGGTTTCATGCTCGGTGAACATGATTGGTGGGCTAAAAATAGAATGCCTTTGTATAATGAAATTGCAAACATACCTTTTTATTTTTATCACCCTGAATACAAACAATACTCAGGCAAGCAAAGAAATGTTGTAACGCAAAATATTGATTTAATGCCAACATTCATGACAATGCATGGTCACAATCTTCCTAAAGAGGTTAAAGGTAAATCTATATTAAACTTTCTGGACAAAGACAGTGAAAATGAGCATTTTGCTTTGTATGGATATTGGGGCGGAGGAATAAATATATCCGATGGAAATTATACATATTTTCATTTCCCAGAAAATTTTGATCAATATGACAGAAGTAGATTTCAATATACATTGATGCCAACTAATATGAGGCAATTTTTTTCACACGAAGAGTTACAAACTGCAACTATGCATGAACCTTTTGATTTTACGAAAAACATACCAGTAATGAAAGTAAACAAAATTCTTAGAAAAACTGATCCTCATAAATCTTTGGTAGATACTGAAAGTGCACTCTATGATTTAAAAAAAGATCCAGGTCAATTAAGTCCACTTAATGATATTTCTTTAATGACAAAATATAAAAATATTATGTTGGAAGAAATTAAAAATTACGATCCTCCAGAAGAACTATTAAAAAATTATTTTAATATATAAGTTTTAATATTCTAAAACTATTGCTTCATGTATTTGGAATTTATCAATTTTAATATTTATTACCTTAGTATCATTAATCTCAATTTTCTTATCTATATTTAAAATAAATATTTTTTTTATTTTCTTCTCTAAATTAATAGAAAGTTCAACATTATGAATTTCAGGAACATCTTCAATTATTAAACATCTTCCTCTTTGTAATGGAGGAGCATACAAGAGATGAACAACATATCGATTTTTACTTTCTTGATGAAGCAATGTTATTCTCCCAGAACTTGGCAGACCCTTAGTTTCGATTAATAGATTTTTGTTTAAGTGCCTAATTGTATTTCCAAATAGTTGACGATGAACTTTTGATCCATTTTCTGCATAAATCCTATCTAAATCATGAGCAAAAAAAACTGTGTTCTTATATTGTAGTACAGCCGGATAATTTTCTTTATCAAGTTTGTTTGGTGCATATAAGTGTCCATTATATTTTTCTAACGTTCGACTAAAATATGGAACTTTAATATCTGCCAGAATATTACTATCCTCAAAAACTTCTGATTTAATACCTGGCAAATAAGTTATAAAGGGAGAGGAAACTAAATTATTTGATAACTCTTTCCTTACTTGTACATAATCCATATCATAATCAGAGGGTCCAATATATTTTGCTCCAACATCAAATATAAATTTATCCTTTTTATTATTAAGTGCGCCTTTCCCAATCACAACTAACGTTCCGCCTTTATTCTGAAAATCTTTGAGTTTATTTATTTCTTCTTCTGATAGAGTATTTGATGATGGGATAATGATTAATTCAAACTCGTTAATTCTTTCTTGAGAAGCGTTAATACTTACGACTTCGTATTCAATATGCTCTTCCAATAACATTCTAGCAACACCATCATCTGCATTGTAAGAACCTGTCAAATAAAGAGCAACATTTGAAAAAGGTTTGCCACCAATTCCATAATCTTCAATTTTTTTTATATATTCAAAAGCAACACCGACGTTTTTATATGTATCCAAATCCATTTCTCCACTTGGATGAAGATGATCACCAAAATTACATCGTGCACCGTGGGAGATCATAGCAGCTGCTTCGTATTTTAGTGCTTCAGGATATTTAAAACCTCCAAATTCTCCCCATGAAGTATGAAATTTACCACTCATACCAATGATAGGTTTATTTGCATAATTATGAAAATATCTAGATTGAGTAGCTATCTTGTCATAACCACCCCAAGTTGTTGGTAAATCTTCTAAATCATTTTTAGTTGAGTTTTCGTGAACGCGGTAAAGTAAATTTTCTTTTCTCTCAAGAACAGTTAAACCATTATAAAATATACTTGCATCTAGTTTCAAAGACTGAATATGAGTAGTCATATTTTTAGTAAAATTTTTTAAAATAATTTCATTCCAATGAGCATTTACTTCTTCAGGATTATTAATATCATATCCAGTTTCCTTCATAGATTGCTTACAATTATCACAGTAACATTTTAGTTTTGTAAAATGTATATCAAAGAAATAACCATCTACTTGATAATTTGAACACAATTCAGTTACCATATTTGAAATTAATTCTTCATAATATCCTGTAGGACACATAAATTTCCAATTTCCATAGGGTTTAAAATTTTTATCTTTATATCGTATTTCTTTATCACTATGCTGACCAGTGCTAGTAATCTCTTCAATTCCATTTCCTAATTTTTTATTGTGTTCAATTATACTGCCATCTATGTTTCTTGCGCACCACTCTGGATGAATTTCTGCATCATGTGCTGACCATCCAACTGTTAAATATATTGGTGCTTTTACATTAATTTCGTGACAAGCTTCAATTTGTTGACCAAGTAAATCAAAATTTAAATTTGGATGAATTTTCGCATGCTTTACTTTTGTTGGATAATAACACCAACTATGATGACATTTTCCAAAAATATTAATTTGATTAATATGTCCAATTTGTAGAGCTTCTTTAAATTGTTCTTTTGAAAAATATTTTCCAACATCAGGGATATGCTCTGAAGTGTGAAAATCTAAATGTATTTGCCTTGATGGTTCATTCATTTGAACAGCTTATTTTATAAATTATTAAATTTAAATAATTTTTTGAAAAAAATTTAAAATAAAAAATTAAGTAATTCTCTAGTTTTTTCTATATTGTTAAACTGATTGTAACATACAAAAACATTCAAAAAGTATTTATTTTTGGCTCTTTTATGCTAATTTCTCCTTATCTTAATAAGGAGGAATGTAAGATGAAATATTATTTTAGTCGAATATGGGCTGGTATATTAATTACTTTACTTTCTTTTTCATTCACTAGTAGCTCTTATGCAATTGATATTAAACTTTGGGATCTTTCTGCAAGACAAGGTCAAGATGAGTTCTATGAATTATTAAAGAAAGAAGTTAAAAAATATAATCCAGATATTAATGTTATTGTAACCGAGTGGGAAGGTGAGGCATATAAAACTCAAATTCAACTTGCTCTTAATGGTGACGATGGACCTGATGTCTTCTTTAACTGGTTTGGTGAAGATAGTGCAAGACTAGCAAGAGCTGGTTTAGCACTCGATCTTACACCTTACGCTGATATGGAAGGTGGATATGGAAACTTCATAAGTAAAGGTTGGCAAGATGCTGGTGCAGTAGATGGAAAAATTTATGGTATTGCTAATAAAGCAGTTTCAAAATACTTCTATTACGATCCTGCATTCTTTGATCAACATAACTTATCTGTTCCTACAACATTTGGAGAGTTAATTGATACTTGTAAAAGTATAAAAGCAATAGACCCTTCAATCGTTCCATGGCCAATGGGTAATTCTGAGAGATGGAAATTAAACCATGTTATTACCATGCTTAATCAAAGAGTAGTAGGAGCAGAAAATACAAAAGCAGATTATGCGTTAACTGCACCCGATGATGAATTATTCACAAATCCTAAATATGTTGAAGCTTGGGAAAAAGTTGTTGAACTAAATGAAAATTGTTTCAATGATGCACCAAATGCAACTAATCCAGAATTAACGAGATCTATGTTTGCAGCTCAAATTTCACCTATGATGTATTGTGGAACTTGGTGTGGAGGTATTTTCGCTTCTGAAGGTTTCACAGATTTTAAAATGTTTAGATTTCCACGTGTTGAAGGTGGAGCTGATGATGGAACTGTAGGCTTTCTAGTTGCAGAAGGAATGCAAGTATCAGCAAAAACTAAACATCCAGAAGCAGCAGCTTTGGTAGCATCAATTAATGTATCTGATACTATGGCTTTAGCTGATGCTGAGTTGAGAGGTAGTTTGATATCAAATGCAACTTTAATTGATCAACTGGAAGATGCTCCTCATTGGTTTACATTTTATGTCAATGATATTGCTGACAAAAGTGGACATGTAAATGTTTTAGATGTTCTTTTAGAAGCAAATGTATCTAATGCTTATCTTGATATGGGAACTGAAGTTCTTAATGGAACAAAATCTCCTCAAGAAGCAATGGATTTCATTAGAAAAGTTGCTTTAGAAGCTAAAGCAGCAATGTAATAAAAAAATTTCGGCTATTAAAAATTAATAGCCGAAATTATCATATGAATAAAACTCAAACAAACTCAATTGGTTTTTCTTTATCAAGTGATAGGGTATCCGTTATTATTCTCTTAATTCCAGCTCTAATATTTTGTACAATATTTATATTTATTCCAGCATTTTGGGCCATAGTTGGATCCTTTTATAGTTATGGGATGACTTCTCTTAATGATTGGAAATGGGTTGGCTTTGATAATTATATTAAAGCATCCCAGGATGAATTTTTTTGGATTGCATTAAAGAATAACTTTATAATTGTTTTTGCGTCAATCGTTCTTCAAGTAGGTGTAGGGACAATACTAGCAGCAATCCTAGATCGAGGAATAAAATATGGAAAAGTAATTTTTCGAACTATTATATTTACACCAATGGTCATTTCATCTGTTGCAGTAAGTATAATTTGGTTACTAATTTATGATCCAAATTTTGGAATTTTAAACAACATATTAATAGCAATAGGTTTGCCCACACCTTCAATGGGATGGTTGGGAGATCCTGATATATCTATTTGGATGATTATGATTGTTGCGGGCTGGCAAAATACTGGATTTATGATGGTTTTAATCTTAGCTGGTTTACAAGGAGTTTCTAAAGAAGTTTATGATGCAGCAGAGATAGATGGTGCAACGGGTGTAAAAGCATTTTGGTATATTACTCTTCCAATGATTAGAAATATTATAATTGTTGCAATTTTGATAACAACTATTGGTGCATTTAAAGTATTTGAATTTGTTTATGTCTTAACCCAAGGTGGTCCATCGAATGCAACACAAGTATTAGGAACATATATTTATTTACAAGCATTTAATTTATTGCATATGGGTTATGCCAATGCTTTGTCAGTTGTACTATTAGTTATTGCTTTAATTTTAGGTTGGTTTCAACTTAAAGCAAGTAGGAGAGCATAGTGAGTAAATTTAAGTTAGCTAATATATTTGCTTACGGCTTTGTAACACTCTTTAGTATCTATGTACTATTACCAATAATAGTGATGATACTGACAACTTTTAAAACAAGAAGAGAAATTTTTTTAGAACCACTTGGGTTACCAGGTCAATTTAATTTTTCTTCTTTTGAAAAGGCATTATCTATTGGCCTTGGAGGTTTCATCTTCAATTCTTTCTTGGTTTCATTATTTTCAGTTATTTTAATAGTAATAATTTCAGGGATGGCTGCCTATGTTCTAGCAAGAATTGATTTTAGAATAAATAGATATGTCTATTTATTAATTGTTGCAGGTTTCGCAATACCTCCAGCAGCTGTGCTTGTACCACTTTATGTAACAGTATCAAATTTAGGATTATTAAATAGTATATATGGTGTAGTAATGCCGTTAACTGCATTTGGTATTCCCTTCACCGTTATTTTATTTTATGCTTTTTTTTTAGATTTTCCAAGAGAAGTTGAGGAAGCAGCCACTATTGATGGTTGTAGTAAAATGCAGATTTTTTTTAGAATTATTATTCCATTATCTGGTCCAGCTATTGCTAGTGCAGCAATTTTTCAAACTGTGTGGATCTGGAATGAATTCCTACTAGCCCTAATTATGTTGACATCTGATGAAGTAAAAACTTTGCCATTAGGATTAATGAAGCTGAGAGGAGAATGGTCATCTGATTGGCCATCAATTATGGCTGGACTTACTATAGCAATTTTACCAGTTCTTATAGTATTCTTGATTTTCCAAAAATACTTTGTAAGGTCTTTGGCAGGATTAGGAAAATAAATAACATGGCCAAAAGACAAAAAGTTTTAGTTCTCTATTTAAAATTGCCAAGCTTAGAAGGAGAAGTAATTTCTTGGGCAACCTTTGATGGTACGGGAAAAAAACTGCATATGACAGGTGATAGTGATGAGCCTCCTTATCCTACAGGTTTGGATGCCTTGTTAGATGGCTGGAGATTATTCCAAGCAAGTCAAGCCATTCCAGAACATCCAGGTCAAGAATTCAGAACATCGTATTTAAAGCATGAATTTTTTTTTGAAAAATTAGAAGAAGGAGATTTTTAATATGGCTAAGTTATTGACAACAGAACAAATGGCAGAATTTGCAAATAGTGGATGTTTATTTTTTGATGAATTAATTGATGAACGAACTAATAAAGAGTTTTTAGATGATATTGGTCATACAGACATTGATGAAGTTGATAGTGTTCAGGATTATTATAGAAATATAAAAGCAACTAGTAGTATTCCAAGAATACCAGCAGGAACAAAACTTAAAGATGCCTATCCAAAAGGTTCTCCTTTAGAAAAGATCTTCTCACATGAAGTTGTTGATGGTGCTATTAAAAGTTTAGTTGGCAGCAACACAATCATTGATCACCAGTTTCTTCATATAACGTTTCCTACCAAATACTTTAAACAAGCTAATCAACGTCAGATGTCTCAACAAAATCATCAAGATAGTACAATTGATCCAAGAAGTACTTTTGATGTACAACTATTTTATTTTCCAACAGAGGTAACAAAAGCAATGGGAGGAACAAGATATCACCCTGGTACACATTTACGTATTGTTAATGAATTTGGAATTGCAAAATATCAAAATATTTTAGGTCAAAAGAGTATAGTGTGTAAACCTGGTACAATTGGTATTTTCCATAGTGGATTATGGCATGGAGCAGGTGTAAATTTTTCAGAGAATATTCGCTATATGTTTAAAGTGAGACTCCAACCTACAGAGAAACAGGAATTACTATGGGATCCTGAAAAAAAATATCAGCCATTGCCAAACCGCGCACTTTATTGGACTGATGAAAGAAAAGATAAAACAATAAATGATATTTTAATGAGATCCTATCCTTGGCAAGAAGCAGATACAAATAGATTGGATAAAATAAACGTTGTTAAGTTTTGGAGATTATTGACCGGTCATAAAAAAATGGATGTTGATTATTGGCTTACTCGGATTGAAAACGAACTATATTAGTTAAAAATTTCTTTCATCACCTTTTAATGGAACAACATCACAAGTTTCTTGGTACCAAGAAAGCATTTTTTCTTTCAAGTTTTTAAGCTCTGATGCATATTGCTGATCATCAATAACATTATTTATCTCTCCTGGATCATCAATTAAGTTATAAAGTTCATCTTTTTCATATGCTCTTTTTATATATTTAAATTTCTTATTTCTGCACATAGTGGCTTTAGTGTGCATCAAAATTTCATCTTCTTTACCTTGTAAGCTTACTCTTGGGTAATATAAGCCATGAGGTAAATTTAAACTTTGACTTTCACTTGCTTGTCTCTCTAATCTAAGTCTGCCACCTTCAGTAAATACTTCTTCTCTGTGATTATCAGTTTTCTGTTCAATAAAATTTTTTATACTTTTGCCAAAATGCCAATATGAAGGATCGATATTACTGTAATCGTATATGGTTCCAGCGATATCAATTAACTCAATCATTGTATCACTTACACCATTTAATGTATTTTCACTTTTTGGAGGCTTAATAATAAGAGGAACATTCGTAAGACAATCTTGAAAAGTATTTTGTGTTTTTTCAACTAAATTATAATCACCTGTAAAGTCACCATGATCAGACAAAAAAATTATTAAGGTATCATCATATAAATTATTATCTTTAAGTTGATTAACCAGAAGTCCAAATTGATAATCTACCCTTGCACACATACCAAGATATACCGCTCGTAATTCATTCCAGCGTTCATCAGTCCAATCTTGCATTCTTTGTCCATCCATTATTCCTTTTAAAAGACTTGGC
This sequence comes from uncultured Alphaproteobacteria bacterium, assembly GCA_902615845.1. GTDB lineage: Bacteria > Pseudomonadota > Alphaproteobacteria > HIMB59 > CACPNW01. Next base: position 57,700 of record CACMQS010000003.1, on the reverse strand, counting down.
TTATCCTCCCATGATTTGTATTGATATCTATTAGGAATTACACTTCGATCAATTGAAGAGAACCATGGATCCTCAACACAGTAAGGGGGATGTGGATAGCCAAGTGGTAGAAATAAACAGAATGGTTTTTCTTTTTTATAATCTTTTATAAAATCTAATGCTCCATAAACCATGGACCAATCATCATCGAAATAAATATCTTTATCTTTTTTATCTAATTTTCCTTTAAAGAAACTATAATAATTATCTCCATCTTCAGGCCCTCGCCATAATAGATCTCCACCATGTGTACCTGGTTGTTGAGAGTAACCCCATTCTTGAAAATCTCTATCCGTTGGTTCAAAGTAAATATCACAATGATTACGATATCCTTCTTGACCTGCTATCAAATCATTTTTTCCACCCCACCAAATAAAGTAATCTTTATCTTTTAGTTCTGATAAAATACTAGAGTCACCTTGATCTGTATGTAACATATAATGCATTGTTCTATGACCATGAACATGTGGATACCAACCAGTCATAAATGAACACCGACTTGGCGTACATACTGTTGCTTGGCAAAAAGCATTCTTAAATGCAATTGCATCTTCTTTAATAATATTATCTAAGTTAGGAGTTTGTGAACCAGGATACCCTAGATATCCCAACATATCTCCTCTCCACTGATCAGGGTTAAAAATAACAATATTTGGTTTTTTCTGGATCATATAATACTAAAATTAAGTTGACAATTTACCAGAAAAATTCATGTTAAAACAATAATATTAACAAATTTCTGGGAGGAAAAATGAGATTAATAAAATTATTTTTAAGTGTCATTTTTTTGTTAGGAATATCATTTAATGCCAATGCAGTAACAATTAAATGGCTCGGATTGGCACAAGATGACTCTGCGCATAAAGAAGACATCGATGCAGCAATTGCTGATTGGGAAGCAAAAACTGGCCATGAAGTTAAGTGGCAGTATATGGCTGGTCCAGACTTAAAACTGAAATTACCTACAATGTTACAAAGTGACGATGCTCCTCATTTATTTTATAGTTGGGGTGGAGGAGTTATGTTTGATCAAGCAGATGCTGGATTTTTACAAGACATTTCTGCTATGGTTCCAGATAGTTATTTAGAAAATTTAAGTCCTGCAGCAGCAGACGCTTTTACATACAAAGGTGAAAGAGTTGGTCTTCCAAATTTATTTAACCAAGTAGTATTTTGGTACAATAAAGATTTAACTGAAAAAGCAGGAGTAGATCCTTCAAAGGTTGTTATGTGGAACGATCTTTTAGAAGTAGTAAAAGATATAAAAGATGCTGGCATAACACCAATTTGTGTTGGTGGTAAAAATAAATGGCCTATTCATTTCTATTGGACACTACTCCATGTAAGAAACGGAGGCAAAGCAGCTTTCTTTGACGCTTTAGAAAATGGTGGATGGGATAGAGAGGAATACATTAAATCTGGATATGAATTCCAACAGCTTGTTGACCTTGAACCTTTTCAAGATGGTTTTATGGCAGTTGAATATGGTGATGCTTCAGCAGCATTTGGTAACGGAGAATGCGCACTGCACCTAATGGGAAGTTGGGATTACAATGGTGCTAAAAGAAGAAGTACTTCTGGAGAAGGAATTCCTGATGATAGAATGGGAACATTCCAATTTCCAATGACAGAAAATGGAAAAGGAAATCCTTCAGATACACTTGGTGGAATTAATGGATGGTTAGTTTCTAAAAATGCACCAAAAGAAGCGGTTGATTTCTTAATGCATTATATTTCAATGAAATATCAATCAATGGGAGCAAAAAGTGGAGCGTATATGCCTATTTACAAAGGAGCTGAAACAGAAATGGGTAACAGATTCTTTAAGCAACAGGCGCTTAACGTTGCAAACTCAACCTTCCATTCTATTTTCTGGGATCAATATCTCGGAAGAGATATTGGTGAGGTTGTAAATGATGTTTCAGTTGAACTAGCAACTAAAGACATCACTCCAGAAGAAGCTTGTCAAAGAGTACAAGAGGCTTGGGAGTTTAATCAATAAATATCAAATAGAGGGGCAAATAATTTTGCCCCTCTGTATAAAAGTTATTTTTTTTGAATGATAAAGAAAAACATCACATCTGCATTTGTTGAAAAATATTCCACAATAATAATTTTTTTAGTTCCAGCATTAACTTTATTTACCGTTTTCGTTGTTATGCCAATTTTTGAAGCGGCTTATTTTAGTTTTTATCGATGGAACGGAATGGGAGCACCAGAAAAATATGTTGGATTTAAAAATTACGCTTTTTTATTTAAGAACGGTATTTTTTTAAATGCTCTGAAAAATAATTTTTGGATTATATTTGTTTCACTTTTTATTCAATTACCTTTTGCACTATTTCTCGCACTTTTTTTAGCCAATAATTTTAGAGGCGCAGCTGTATTTAGAAGTTTGTTTTTTTTACCATATATTTTAGCAGAAATTGTTGCGAGTTTGATTTGGGTTTACATTTATAAAGGAGATTATGGATTAGTCGGTGCTATTTGGGGTTTGTTTGGAGCTGACGCACCTTGGATTACTGCAGACAAAGAGTGGGCATTGACCGCCATACTAATAGTTGTTGTTTGGAAATATTTTGGAATACATATGATGATTATGATCTCAGGTCTTCAAGGAATATCAAAAGAAGTAATAGAGGCTGCAAAAATTGATGGAGCCGGTCCAGTAACTACTGCTTTAAGTATAAAAATACCAATTTTATGGCCAACAATTACTTTATCTATTTTCCTTTCTACGCTTGGAAGTTTACAACTATTTGATTTAATTATGCCTCTAACAATGGGAGGTCCATCAAATGTTACTCACTCAATGGTCACTTACTTGTATGATTTTGGTGTTGGAAGAATGAGACTTGGTTTTGGAAGTGCTATTAGTGTAGTAATTTTTATAATTTGTTTTGTTGTTGCTTTAATTTATCAAACAACAATTTTAAAAGATAAAGGATATAACTAATGCAATCAAAATTATCAAAATTTTATATGTATCTTTTCTTATCTTTTTTAGCAGGAATAATTTTAGTACCTTTATACTTAACTTTTATAAGTAGCTTTAAAACATTAGGTGATTTAAGTTCAAATGTCATTGGATTACCAAGAGAGTGGATTTTTTCAAATTATACAGATGTTTTTGGTATGGAATATTTTTGGTCATTTGCCTGGAATTCACTTGTATACGGAGTCTTAACTACAGTGTTAACTTTAATTTGTGCATCTATGGCAGCATTTGTATTCGCTCATATTAGATTTTTTGGAAATAGATTTTTATTTAATTATTTGTTGATTGGATTAATGTTTCCTTTTGCTTCAGCAATCATTCCTTTATTTCTAAAGGTAAGAGATTTTGGATTACTTGGAACTTATTGGGCAGTTGTTTTACCTCAAATTGCTTTTGGTCTTGGATTTGCTATTTTACTTTTTAGAGGTTTTTTCAAACAAATACCCCCAGAATTATTTGATGCTGCATACGTTGATGGTTGTAATTATTCAAATTTCTTTTTCCGAATAACGATCCCACTATCTGTTCCAATATTCTCTACTGTAGCAGTTGTAACTTTTGTAACAAGCTGGAATAATTATCTACTTCCATTAATTATGGTTAGTAATGAGGAGTTATACCCTTGGCCTATGGGTATAATGTTTTTTAGAGGTGAGTATGACACAGATTGGTCAATGGTTCTAACATACGTTTCTTTAACATTAATACCTGCGATAGTATTTTTTCTCTTAGCTCAAAAATATATCATTGCTGGACTTACTGGTGGAGCAGTAAAAGAGTAATGCTGAAAGAAAATGAAGTAAAATTCTATAATCAAAATGGTTATTTAATTTTAAAGGATAAATTGGACAAGAAGACATTGTCAGATTTGAAAAATTCAACGACTCAACTGATAGAGGAGTTTAAAAAAAATCAATCAACTTTTATAAGAGATAAAAAAAGAAATATATCTAAGCATGGTAAAATGTTTTTATCCAATCGTTGTGAAGATTTTCCTTTGATGGAAAAATTTACTAAAGGTAATTTTGTCAAATCTATTTGTAGTTCAATTTTAGGTGAAAAAATTTACTTATTTAATGAACAGGTAGTAAATAAGGAACCACAAACTGAAAGTAAATTTGCGTGGCATCAAGATTCTGGTTATGTAGGCCATGATCATAAGGCATATCTATCTATTTGGATTGCTTTATGTGATACAAATGAAAATAATGGAGCATTAAGAATATTGCCAATAAATCTAGAAAGAGAAGCTAAGATTGAAGAACATATTTGGTCCGAACAATCATCAGATTTAAGTATGAAAGTTCAAGAAGAGAAGTCAATTTCGTGTACAATTGAGGAAGGTGGATTAGTCTTATTTTCTAGTAGAACACCTCATGCTTCTTTTCCAAATAAATCAGATAAAAACAGACCAGCATATCTATGTCAGTACTCATCCGAACCAATTATACCTCCACCTGGTTCAAATAAAAAATTTAGAGCAGAGTTAATTTAATGAAAGTTGGAATTATTGGATGTGGAAATATAGCAGATATATATTTTAAAAACTCTCAAAAATATTTTAATAATTTTGACATTATTGCATGTGCAGACATTAAAGAAGATGCTTCTGTTCATTATTCCAAACTTTATGGAGTAGAAAATTTATCAGTAGATAAATTATTAAATCATAGTGAAATAGAATTAATTATTAATTTAACAATTCCTGACGTCCACTTTGAAGTTTCGCAATCAATTCTTCAAGCTGGAAAGCATTCATACTCTGAAAAACCTCTTTCAATTGAATTTAATCACGGAAAGCAATTGTTAGATTTATCGAAAGAGAAAAATTTGTATTTAGGTTGTGCGCCCGATACATTTCTGGGAGCAGGTATTCAGGAATCAAAGAAAATTTTAGAAAATAACATAGTTGGAAATATTAATATGGGTAGTATTGCGATGGGTGTTGCGGGTCACGAAATATGGCATCCTAATCCAGATTTTTATTATAAATATGGTGGAGGACCAGTATTGGATATGGGCCCTTACTATTTTACAGCATTAGTCAACTTATTAGGTCCTGCAAAATCTGTCTATTCTCAATCTAGAACAGTTTATAAAAAAAGAATTATTGGAAGTGGTAGCAGAAAAGATGAAGAAGTAATTGTAGATATTCCAACAACTCTAGTTTCTCAAATTGAGTTTGACAATGGGGCGCTTATAGACTCTTTTTTCTCTTTTGATACATGGAAGCATAATAAAAACCATATTGAGCTTTATGGAGACAAGGGATCAATAAATATTCCTGATCCTAATACATTTGGTGGTTCAATAAATATTTGCACATCAAAAAATGGAGAATGGGAAACTATAGCAACTGATAAAAATAATTTAGGAAAGATCAATATCCATAATAGTAAAAAAACAAATGAAAATCTTGGCATTGCCAATTATAGAGGAATTGGTGTTAGTGAGATGGTTGATTCTATAAATAACAAAAGACTAAACAGGTGTAGTGGTGAATTAAGTTTACATGTTTTAGATATATTAGATACAATTATTCAATCTTCTGAAAATGATAAAAAATTACAATTAAGAAGCTCAATTAATGAAGTTAGTTATTTTGGTGAGGATGAAATAAGTAAATTATTAAAATGAAAGGAAAATGAATGAAAAAAGCTCTTATAGTTTATGGTGGTTGGCCTGGCCATGAGCCAGAGAAATGTACTGAAATAATTAAAGGTATGCTTGAGCCTGAAGGATACGAAGTTAGAGCTGAATATCAAACTTCAGCATTTGCACAGGATTATGTTCACGAAATGGATTTGCTTATACCTATAGTGACAATGGCCTTTCATTTTGATCCAAGAGGAGAAATAAAAAAAACTGCTGTTAATAATGTTATTAAAGCTGTTCATAATGGATGCGGTCTTGCTGGTCATCACGGTGGAATGTGTGATGCATTTAGACAATCAATTGATTGGCAGTTCTTAACCGGTGGTCAATGGGTAAGTCACCCAAATGGTATTCATGATTATAAAGTCAATATAACAAAAAAAGATGATCCAATCATGGAAGGTATTGAAGATTTTGATTATCATTCAGAGCAATATTACATGCATGTGGATCCATTAAATGAAGTTTTAGCAACGACGACATTTAAAGGTAATGAAGTTTGGAAGCTTGAACAAGAACCTGGTTCATCAAGTGGTGACGCATATACAACAGAATGGTTAAAAGGTGTAGAAATGCCAGTTGCCTGGAAAAGACGAATTGGGAAAGGAAAAATTTTTTATATTTCTCTTGGTCATTTTGCTCATGAATTAAACCATCCACAAATGAATAAAATTTATAAACGTGGTTTACTTTGGGCATCAAGATAGAGTAATATAATATAGGAAATTATATGACAGAATACTTTAGTAAAATACCAGAGATTAAATTTGAAGGTGAAGAAAGTACAAATCCATTCGCTTTTAAGTTTTATGATGAATCTAAAAAAGTTTTAGGCAAGTCTATGAAAGAGCATTTAAGATTTGCTACTTGCTATTGGCATACATTTACTTGGCCAGGTCTAGATCCGTTCGGCGGTCAAACATTTGATAGACCTTGGATGCAAGCAGGTGATGAAATGAAAATGGCTGAAATGAAACTTGATGCTGCATTTGATTTTTTCACTAAAATAAAAACACCTTTTTTCTGCTTTCACGATAGAGATATTTCTCCTGAAGGTTCAAATTATGCTGAGACACAAAAAAATTTCTTTCATATTATAGATTTAATGGAACAAAAAATTAATGATTCAGGAATGAAATTACTGTGGGGAACAGCAAATGCTTTTTCTCATAAAAGATATATGAGTGGTGCATCTACAAATCCAGACCCAGAAGTTTTTGCATATAAAGCTGCACAAGTAAAAGATTGTATGGATGCAACGATGAGATTGGGCGGTCAAAACTATGTTCTTTGGGGTGGAAGAGAGGGATACGAAACTATTCTTAATACTGACATGACTAAGGAAACAGCTAATCTTCAAAGATTTCTCGAATTAGTTGTTAATTATAAACACAAGATAGGATTTAAAGGTCAAATTTTATTGGAACCAAAACCTCATGAACCAACTAAACATCAATATGACTTTGATTCTGCAACTTGCTTAGCATTTTTACGAAAGGCAGGTTTAGAAAATGAGATTAAACTAAATGTTGAAGTTAACCATGCAACTTTATCTGGTCATAATTTTGAACATGAAATTGCTTACGCAACTTCAATTAGCGCTTTAGGAAGCATTGATATCAATAGAGGTGATACTTTAATAGGTTGGGATACGGATCAATTCCCAAATAATCCTGCAGACTTAATTATGTCATTTTATTTTATTTTTAAGAATGGCGGCTTAGGCCAAGGAGGCATGAACTTTGATGCAAAAATAAGAAGACAATCTATTGACGCTGAAGATTTATTCCATGCTCATATTGGAGGCATGGATGTTTGTGCCAAAACACTTATTGCAGTTGAAAAATTAATGAATGATAATGTTATTCCTAAGTTTATTGAAGATAGATATTCGGATTGGAATAAAGAATTGGGTCAGCTTATTCATAATAAAGACACTGGATTAGATGATATAAATAAAAAAGTAATTGATGATAATATTGAACCAGAACCTCGTTCAGGAAGACAAGAATATCTGGAAAATATCTTAAATAAATATTTGTAGTTACTAGCCATAAGTTTCTATACTAATTGATTTATAAATATTATGAAAATTTATAAATTAGATACAGCATCAGATTTTGAAAAAATAAACCTTTGTCTTGCAATAGGTAATTTTGATGGAATACATAAAGGGCACCAAGAAATAATAAATAAAATTAAGGAGATTGCATCAAACAATAATTTATTATCTTCTATAATGAGTTTTAATCCTCATCCTCGTATTTACTTTAATCAAATTAATAAGCCTTTTAATATTTATACTCAAAGTGATAAAATACATTTTCTTGAACAATTGGGTTTAGATATATTTATAGATTTTTCTTTTGATAACAATCTATCAATATTATCATCTGATGATTTTGTAACTAAAATTCTAATTGATAAATTAAATATTAAATACTTAGTTATAGGTTCTGACTTTAAGTTTGGAAAAGACAGGAAAGGTAATTTTAAAACATTAGAAAAGTATGCTGAAAAAAATAATTTTAATATTCATTTAATTGATCCAATTATGCTTGCTGATAAATCGGATAAATATTCATCTTCAATAATTCGATCACAAATAAAAGATGGTTATATGGAAGATGTTGCTGAGTCTTTAGGTAGGCCCTGGCATATGCATGGAACAATAATTGAAGGTGATAAAAGAGCTAGAGAAATCAATTTTCCGACTGCTAATATGATACCAGATCAACACATATTACCAAAAAGAGGTGTTTACTGTGTGGAAGTGCTATTAGAAGGCAAAAAATACAAAGGTGTTTCAAATTTTGGTTTAAGACCAACAGTCGATGGAAGCAAACTCCTTCTAGAGACACATATGTTTAATTTTAGTGAAGAAATATATGGTAAAGAATTGACTGTTGAATTCCTTACATTTATTAGGTCTGAACAAAAATTTAATAATTTTGAAGAATTAACCAAGCAAATCAACAAAGATATAAATACAGCTAAAGAATATCATCAACTATAATGGAATATAAAGATACAATTTTTCTTCCCAAAACATCTTTTGAAATGAGAGCTAACCTTCCCGCAAAGGAACCTGCAATAATAGAGGAGTGGGATAAAGAAAATATTTTTAAAAAGCTAAGAGATAAATCTAAAGGTAGAGAAAAATTCGTTCTTCATGATGGTCCGCCATACGCAAATGGACATATTCATATGGGAACTGCTCTTAATAAAATTTTAAAAGACGTCATTGTACGAACACAACAAATGGCTGGTAAAGACTCTATCTATGTTCCTGGTTGGGATTGTCACGGTTTACCAATTGAATGGAAAATAGAAGAAGAATATAGAAAAAAAGGAAAGAACAAGGATGATGTTCCAACTGTTCAATTTAGAAATGAGTGTAGAGAGTTTGCAGAAAAATGGATCGAGATACAAAAAAAAGAATTTAGACGACTTGGTGTTGAAGGAGATTGGGAAAATCCTTACCTCACAATGTCAAATCAAGCAGAAGCGCAAATTGTTCGAGAACTTGGAAAATTTCTACTTGATGAAAGCTTGTATAAAGGAGCAAAACCAGTTCTCTGGTCCGTTGTAGAAAAGACAGCTTTAGCTGATGCTGAAGTTGAATATGAAGATCATACGTCCAACACTATTTATGTTAAATTTTTAATTAAAAATTCTACAGATAAAGATTTAATTGATTCTAATATAGTTATTTGGACAACAACTCCTTGGACTATTCCAGGTAATAGAGCTCTGGCTTATGGTAAAGAATTAGATTATTCACTTATTGTTGTCGAAGAATTAGAAGAAGATAGTCTGGCCAAAATAAATGATAAATTAATATTTGCTTCAGAACTTATAGAAAATGTAACTAAAGAAATTGGAATTAAAAAATTTAGTATAAAAAAGAAATTTAAAGGAGATAATTTATCTTCTTGTGAATGTGAACATCCATTTAAACAATTGGGATACGATTTTATTGTAAAACCATTTCATGGAGATTTTGTAAACTTAGAACAGGGAACAGGAGTTGTGCATATAGCTCCTGGACACGGAGATGACGATTATGTTTTAGGTATAAAAAATAATGTTGATATTATCCAAACAGTTCAAGATGATGGAAAATACAATCAACATGCCGTTGGTTTTGAAGGCGAGCATATTTATAAAGTAGATCACAAAATTGCAGATAAATTAGAAGAATTTTCAAAATTGTTATTTAAAGGGACGCTTCGTCATAGTTACCCACATTCATGGAGGTCTAAAGCTCCTCTTATTTATAGAAATACTCCACAATGGTTCATTTCCATGGAAAAAAATAATTTAAGAGACATTGCTCTTAAATCAATTGATGAAACTATTTTTTATCCTCCTCAAGGCCAAACAAGGCTTAGATCAATGATTGAAACTAGACCAGATTGGTGTGTATCTAGACAAAGAGTTTGGGGTGTACCTTTACCATTATTTGTAAATAAAAAAACGGGTCAACCTTTAAGAGATGAAAATATTATCAATAGAATAGCAGACATATATGAAAAAGAAGGGAGCAATACTTGGTTTACAGAAGATCCACAAAGGTTTTTAGGAGATGAATATTCACTTGAAGATTATGAACAGGTAAAAGATGTAGTTGAAGTATGGTTTGATAGTGGTTCTACACATGCGTTTTGTCTAGAACAAAGAGAAGATTTGAAATGGCCTGCATCAATGTACTTAGAAGGAAGTGATCAACACAGAGGATGGTTTCATTCATCTCTTTTAGAGTCTTCTGGCACAAGAGGTAAAGCGCCTTATGAAAGTGTTCTGACACATGGTTTTGTAGTTGATGGAAAAGGACGAAAAATGTCTAAATCTTTAGGTAATGTTATTTCTCCAGATGATATATTAAAAAAATATGGAGTAGATATTTTAAGATTGTGGGTTGTCGCATCTGATTATTATGATGATCTGAAGCTTGATAATGCAATCCTCCAATCGCAAGCTGAGTCTTATAGAAGAATTAGAAATACCTTTCGCTTTTTAATTGGGAATTTAAGTAATTTTACTGAAGAAGAAGCTATTGATGAAAGTGAGTTTCCAGAGTTAGAAAAATTTCTTCTACATCGGTTGTGGGAAGTTGACCAAGTTGTTCAAAAATGTGTATCAACATTTAACTTTCACTTAATGTTTACAACACTTTTAAATTTTTGTTCAAGTGATCTATCAGCTTTTTATTTTGATATTAGAAAAGATACTATATATTGTGATAGTAAAGAGTCCGTTCAAAGAAGGTCTACTAGAACTTTATTAAATATAATTTTTAATCATTTGGTAAGATGGTTTGCCCCATCTATTTCCTTTACCTCTGAAGAAGCTTGGAAAGCTATGAGAAATAAAGAAAGTATACACCTACAAGATTTTTTACAATGTAAAAATGAATATGAAGATAATCAATTAAATGAAAAATGGAATTTAATTAAAAATATTAGAAAAGTTGCTACTGGAGCAATTGAAAAAATAAGAGAAGAAAAAATTATTCGCTCAAGTCTTGAAGCACACATAGATATTTTTGTTTCTGCAGAAAGTTATAAAAAACTAGAGAAAGTAATGTTTGATGAAATTACAATTACTTCATCATTTTCTTTGTATGTTATTGACGAAAAATCAAATGGTTTTTCTATTGAAGATATTTCGGATGTTATCGTAAAAGCTTCAAAGGTAAATGGAGAAAAGTGTCAAAGATGTTGGAAATATGAGGCAAAGTTAATAAATGATGAAGTTTGTAACAGGTGTAATACTGTAATATTTAAGTGATTAAAACAGCAGTATTTATTTTTTTGATATTATTAGACTTATTAACAAAATTTTTTATTCAGAATAATTTATTTTTAAATCAATCAATAAAAATCAATGAATATTTTAATTTAGTTTATGTTCAGAACTTTGGTGTTTCTTTTGGTTTATTTTCTGGTTATGTTTCTCATTGGATACTAATACTTATAGCTTTAATAGTTGTTATATTAATTTTTTATTTATTTATTAAATCAGATAAACAACTAGAAAAACTGGCTTATTTCTTTGTAATAATTGGGGCTTTATCAAATATTATTGATAGATTGATAAATAGTTATGTTGTTGATTTTATCTTACTACATTATGAAAATTTTTATTGGCCAGCATTTAATCTAGCAGATATCTATATTACAATTGGAATTATCATGTTAATAATGAGTTTTTTTATAAAATCAAAAACAGTAAAATGAAAAAAGTTATTTTTGTAACAATCATTTCCTCAATTTTTCTATCCTCTTGTAATACTATAAGAAGTAGTGCCGGTGTAGAAAGAAAAGTAATAGATGAATATAATGTAGTTGAAAATCCTCCATTAGTAATCCCGCCAAATTTTAATTTATTACCACCTGATCAAATTGAATCAAAAAATATTGATGATACAGATAGTGAGCTTGCAAAGGAAATTCTTTTTGGCCTGGATGAAGAAAGTGATGAAACACCTTCTGAAAATTCTGTTATCGACAATATTTTAAAAGAAACTGAAGCAGATCAAGTAGATAATAGTATCAGGGAAGATCTTGATGGGAACTCAGAAGATGAAATAAGCCAAGATAATACAGATGTTGAAAGTGAAAATATAGAAGAGCCAAAAAAGAAGAAAAGATTTTTCTTTTTCAACAGTAAAGAAGAAAATGAAGATGGCGAAGAAGGTGAACCTAAAAAGAAAAAAAGATTTTTCTTCTTTTAATTTTATAAATGGAAATAAAATACTTTAATTCAAATTTTGACAAAATCACTCAAAATAAAGATACTGATCAAAGTATAACTAATGTAATAGAAAAACTTCCTTCTCTTAATATTATTTCAGATAAAAATTTATTAGAAGAAACCATAAAAATTTCAAATCAATTTAAAGAGAAAAAGGAAAAAATAATTGTATTTGGAACAGGAGGTTCAAATTTAGGAGCTAGAGCATTAAATAATATTATTTCCAATAATAAAATTATCTTAGAATTTTATGATAATGTTGATCCTACTAATTTTGAAAAAAATTTTCAAAATATTAATTTTGAGCTAACTGGCTTCTTGGTTATTTCAAAATCGGGTACTACACCAGAGACATTATCTCAATTTTCATGTCTCTACCAAAAGGCAATAGAAGCTAACAAAGTTGAAGATTTTTTTTCAAATACTCTAATCATAACTGAATTTAAAGAATCACCACTTTTTAAAATTGCTAAAGATAATAATTGTTTACTATTAGAGCATCATAAAGATGTTGGAGGTAGATATTCTATATTTACCAATGTTGGTATAGTTCCTGCAATCATTTCTGGATTAAATATAGATGCACTTTTTGGTGGAGCATCTGAAGTAATTAATAATATTGATAATTACAAACCGTACGATCTTGGAAGATATTTAACTCAAAAAGAAAATGTAAAATTTACTAATAATGTTTTAATGACATATTCTGATTCACTTTATTTTTTTGGAAAATGGTATCTGCAACTTTGGGCAGAAAGTATTGGAAAAAATAATAAAGGTATTACAGCAATTCATTCAGTAGGGACCACTGATCAGCATAGTCAATTACAACTGTATTTAGATGGACCTAAAGATAAATATTTCTCCTTTATCACTACAGATCATTCAAATAAGGGCATAAAAATTAATAATAATATGTTTGAAAATACCGATATTGACTATTTTAATGATAAAACAATGGGTGATCTAATGGAAGCTGAACAGCGCGCAACCATTGAAACTTTTAAATTAAATAATTTTAGTTTTAGAGAAATCTATATTCCTAAAATAGATGAACAAAACTTAGGTAAATTATTATCTTTTAGTATAATAGAAACAATTGCTTCCTGTATGTATTTAGATGTTGATCCCTTCGATCAACCTGCTGTTGAACAAGGTAAAAAACTAACTAAAACTTATTTAAGATAATTTAAAAATATAAATTATTGTTTTACCGTAAGTCTTTTTTTGAAGCAGATTTAAATTTTCTGGAATTACAATATTATCTTTCACACCCGTTTCTAAACCAATCAGGGTAGTATTTTTAATGTTACTAGATAAATTTTCTAAAAGCTTTGTTAAATTATACTTTGCATATGGTGGATCAATATAAACAACTGAAATATTCTTAAATTCTATTTCTAATTTAGAATGAATAAGGTCTTCTTCATAAATTTTAAATTGATTATTTTTACAAATACTTAAACAATTTTTTCTTAAAATTTTAAGAACTTCAATATTATTCTCAAAAAAAATTACTTCACTCATTCCTCTAGAAATTGCTTCTAAACCCATTGTGCCAATACCTGCGAAAAGATCTAAAAAAATTTTATTTTTATATAATTCGATAAAATTTTTGATTGCATAACTTTCAATAATTGAAAAAAAAGCTTCTCTTTTTAGAGAAGAAGTTGGTCTTACAAAATCATTAATACTAGCTAATTTTTTTTGCTTAAACTTTCCACCAGTAATCCGTATCATTTGCTAATTGAATTTAATTTTTGAAATTGCCCTTCTTTAAGTCTTCCAAGCTTATAAGGTCCATATCCAATTCTTATTAATTTAACTATATTCCATGAAAAATAATTACAGATATTTCTAATTTCTCTATTTTTTCCCTCTTTAAGTTTAAAAATTAACCAACTATGATTTTTTAATTTTTTTTCAAAGGCAACTTTAATTTTTTTATAATGTATTTCTTTAATTGTAATGCCTTTATTTATTTTTTGTAAATCAGTTTTTTGTACATTGCTATTTATACAAACTCTATAGATCCGCTCAATGTTTGAAGATGGATGTTCTAAATATCTTGAATAATCACCATTATTAGTTAGCAAAATTAATCCTTCACTCATATAATCTAATCTTCCAACACTTATCAATTGACCGATATTTTTTGGTAATAAATCAAAAATTTTTTTTCTATCTAAATTATCTTTTGTACTACAAATATATTTAATTGGTTTGTATAACTTCCATAATTCAACTTTATTTGCTTTTTTAACAATTTTATTATTAACTTTTATAACATCCAAATCATTTACTTTATGACTTGGATGAACACATAGTTGATTATTAATTTTAATTTTTTTTTCAACTATTAATTTTTCTGCATCTCTTCGTGAACAAATTCCAGCACTGGATAGATATTTTGAAATTCTAATATTCACTTTGCTTCATTAATAAAATTTTTGATTATTTTTATATCATATTTTGTAATTAAAAATTCAGGATGCCATTGTAAGCCAATACACCATTTGTGTTTTTTGTGCTCTATTCCCTCAATAACACCATCATTAGCTACACATGAAACATTCAAGTCTTTACCAATTTTTTTTACTGACTGATGATGTGCACTATTAACTTTAATTTTTTGAGACCCACATATTTTATGTAGTTGAGTATTTTTTGAAATATTAACAATATGACTAGTTTGATTTCTTGGATTTACTTGTTCATGGTTTATTGGATCTCTTTTTAAATCTTGTATTAATGTTCCACCACATGCAACATTGATAAGTTGTGCACCACCACAAATTCCTAATATAGGTTTGTTGTATTTAAAAAATTTATTGAAAATATTTAATTCAAAATTTGTTCTCTTATTTTTAATATTTTTAGATTGAGTATTACTTGTTTTATATAATTTGGGATTAATATCAAAATCTCCTCCAGTAATAATGAGACCATCAATTAAATGACAAAAATCATCAATATATTTTTTTTCATGTAACAAAGGAAATGGAATAGCGTTAAATTTTGTTAAGGAAGTTAAATAATTTTCCCTTAATGCGTACCATGGAAATTTTGAGTATGTTTTCTTTTTTTCACTATCAAGAGTTATTCCAATAATTGGTTTTTTCATTATAATTCAACTATAATGTACATTATAAGTGTGTTCCAGAATGAACGTTGATTTTTTTATGAAAGAAGCAATTATTGAAGCAGACAAAGCTTATAATTTAAATGAGGTTCCAGTTGGAGGAATACTTGTTGATAATACAACGAACAATATTGTAGCCAGAAGCTACAACACAGTAAATATAAATAAAAATGCTATCAAACATTGTGAATTAAATCTTATTCAAGAAACTTGTGAAAGACTAAAACTTAAATATTTAGAAAATATGACATTATTTGTTACCTTGGAACCATGTACAATGTGCGCTAGCGCAATAAGTGAAGTACATATTAAAGATCTGTATTTTGGTGCCTATGATGAAAAAAATGGAGGAATTGAAAAACTCCGAGTAGCTTTTCAAAGAGAAAATATATTTATGCCAACTATTTATGGTGGCATTATGGAAAAAGAATGTAGTAATTTATTAAAAAAATTTTTTAAAAATAAGCATGATAGATAAAATTAATATACCCGAATTTGAAGTTTCAGAATTTAATCATGCATTTAAAGAAGTAATTGAGTCCAATTTTAATTATGTAAGAATTAAGGGAGAGATTTCTGAGGTAAAAACTGCAACAAGAGGGCAAATTTATCTAACACTTAAAGACGAAGATTCAATTTTAAGTGGAGTTATTTGGGATCAGAAAAAAAAATATTTAGATATAAATCCAGAAATAGGGCTAGAAATAATTGCAACAGGTAGAATCACCACCTGGTCTCGCTATAAAACTACCTACCAGATAGATATTGATAAAATTGAAATTGCAGGAGAGGGAGCACTTTTAAAACTCATTGAAGAAAGAAAAAAAAGACTTCAAAAAAAAGGCTATTTTGATGAAGATAAAAAAATTCCATTACCTTTTTTACCTGAGAGATTAGGTATAATTACATCTCCCACTGGTTCTGTAGTACACGACATAATTAATAGAGTGAATGATCGTTTTCCAATGCCTTTAGATATATGGCCTGTTTCTGTACAAGGTGTTGACGCTGCAGATAGCATTATAAATGCTATCGAAGGTTTCAACAAACTTAAATCTGGTAAACCAGATATTCTTATTGTTGCTAGAGGTGGAGGAAGTACCGAAGACTTAATGGCATTTAATGATGAAAATCTTGCAACAAGTGTTTTTGAATCAAAAATACCAATTATTTCAGCAATAGGTCATGAAACAGATACAACAATTATAGATTTAGTATCAGATTTAAGAGCGTCTACACCAACTGCAGCAGCTGAAAAAGCTACTCCAGTTAGATTTGAATTAATAGAAAAAATTAAAAATTTACAACTTAGATTAAATTCAAAAGTTAATTCACAAATTCAGTCCAAAAAGGAAAATTACGAATATTTAAATAAGTTTCTTAAATCTCCAAGCTTGATAGTTAATAATTTTAAGGAGAAGCTTTTAGACGATTTTAAAAATTTAACATTATCAATTGAAAATAAATTTAGTATATCAAAATTGAATCTTCTTAACCTGGGAAACTCTATTGTTTCACCAGATTCATCAATAAATTTAAAACAAACAAAGATTAACAATCTTTCAAAAAATCTTAATTTGAATATAGTCAATAATTACAAAGATAAGCTTGAAAAATATAAGTCTAATATAAGATTGCTCAATTCCAATTCTATTTCTTCAAATCTTAAAAAAGGTTACTCAATTTTGATGAACAAAAAGAAAATTGTTAAGACAAGTAAAAAAATTACTACTGACGATCAATTATCAGTGAAACTTATTGATGGTACAATTGATATAAAAGTAACAAAAATTAACTAAATCTTTTATGCTGCCAGAACCATTGACTAGGTTCTGCTTTAATCCACTGTTCAATCTTATAATGAATTTCTTCCATCATCTGAGTATCATTAATTTCTAAATTATTATGATAAAGTGGCTCTAAAAATGTTAGCTCAATATTCCCATTATCAATTCTTTTATTTTGTATTGGAATTATTGGTAAGTTATATTTTCTAGCTATTTTTAAAAAACCTGTTTGTGTTTTAACTTTTTTATTAAAAAACATTACTTCTTCTCCTGAGGAGTCTTTTTGATCTATTAATAATACAATTGATAAAGAATTATTTATTGCATCAACAATATCTTTAGCACTTTTCTTGCCTTTGGGAGTGTAAAAGCTATTTTTAGAAACAAGAGAATTTTGTCTAATATTAAGTATTAGTTTATCAATAAAATTATTATTTATATGACGATAAATGCCACCAATATTAATTCCAATTCTATCTAAACCTGGAACTAATACTTCCCAATTAGATTGATGAATACTAATAAAAATTGCTTGTTTTTTGTTTTTAATAAAATCTTCTATATTTTCAAGATTAATATATTTTATTTTATTTTTAATAAAAATATCATTTATTCTTAGAAGTTCACAAATTGTAATTCCAAGATTATTCCAACTTTTTTTAATAATATTCTGTATTTCTTCATCTTTAAGATTTGGGAAAACATACTTACAGTTATTTATAGCTGTTTTGTTAGCTCGTGAAAATTTGCCAAAAGTTCTAAATAAAAATGATGAGAATTTCAAAGAAAGATTGAGAGGTAAAAGCTTATATAAAAAATAAATAAAAATAAATCCAATATACTGTAAAAAGTAAATTATCTGTTTCATATTGCTAAATCATTAATTTTATTTTCTAGTACATTACTTAAAATCTCTTTTAGCAAATTTTCATCTTCAAATTTGATTTCACCATTAAGTGTGCTGACTAAAGAACGATATGATTTTGGTATTCTTACAAAATCTTTTTTTGTAGTAACTAATACAGATTTTGTAAGATTAGCATTTTCTGCAAGATTTAACATGTCATTTTCATCAAATATATGATGATCTGGATAGCTAATTTTTTTTTCTAAAATAGCGCCTTGTTCACTTAGTGAATTATAAAATTTTTCAGGATAAGCAATGCCTGCAAAAGCTGTTACTTTTTGGTTTTTATAAATTTTATTATCTGTACTAATTTGAAACTTGGCATGAATAATTGGAACAGTACTAGGAATTTTATCTTTAACATCTTGAGCAATTTCACCAATTACAATTACTAAATTTGCTCTAGAAATACCTCTTGATATGCTTTCCCTAAGAGGTCCAGAAGGAATCACTCGTTTATTTCCAAATCCTTGTTCACCATTAATTACTATAATTGAAAAATCTTTCTGAAGAGATGGATTTTGAAAGCCATCATCCATAATTATACAATCAGCACCTTTTTCTTTAGCTAAAATAAAGGATTTATTTCTATCCTGACCTATCCAAGTTGGAGCAACTTCAGCTAGCAACAAGGATTCATCTCCAACACTTTTTGCCGAATGCCATTCTTTAACGAGCACATTAGATGTTTCAACTCCACCATAACCCCTTGAAACAAAGTGAGGATTATATCCATTAAGTTTTAATAAATTTCCAATTTTTAATGCAACAGGTGTTTTACCAGCACCTCCCACCACTATATTCCCAATACAAATTACAGGAATTCCAGAAGATGTTTTTCTACTAACAAAATTTCTTATTTTAGTTCCAAATCTAAATAGTAATGAGAGTGGATATAACGAATTTGATAAATATGTGTCATTTTTTTTATACCAAAATTTAGGAGCTTTAAGCATTTTAATTAATGTACTTTTCGATGTCTTTGAAAAGCTTATCTTTTTCAAAGAAAGATCTATTAGAAAACTTAATTGCATTTGCTTGAATTTTTTTTACTTCAAAATTATTATTTAGTAATTCTTTCATCTTTACATCAATCTCTTCAAACTTATTTACCATTATACATGAATTTGCTTTTACCATATCTTCATAAATATTAGTCCAATTATCAACATAATTACCGCTAATAATTGCACATCCATAACTTGCCGGCTCTATAGGATTATGTCCACCAATATTTTTTAAAAAAGAACCACCTAAAATAACTAAATCACTAATTTTAAAATATTGATCTAATTTTCCAAAACTATCAATTACTACGATATTATTTTCTTCAATTTCTTTTTTAGATTCTATAGAAATATTAAATCCTTCTTTTTTTAATTCTTGCTTAATTGTATCAATTCTTTCTGGATGTCTTGGTGCAAGATAAATTTTTAAATTAAATTCATGTATTGTTTTTTTAATACATTTAATTATCTCTTTTTCTTCATTAGGATGAGTACTTGCAATCATAATTGTATTTGATTGATCTTTATTTATTGAAGAATTATTTTTATTCTTAGCTAATTTTAAATTTCCAATATAGTCAATTTGTAAGTTTGTTAATTCTTGAATTCTTTTTTTGTCATCTTTGCTTTGTGCAAAAATTTTATTAAAACTCTTTAATGAATTTCTGTAGAAATTTTTTGTACTTTTCCATTTTTTAAAAGAAGTTGGAGAAACCCTTGCATTTAAATACAAACAATTGATATTTTTAACTCTAATTTTACTAAGCATATTTGGCCATATATCTGACTCTATCCATAGAATCATATTTGGCTTCCAAAAGTTTAAAAATCTTGAACACCACAGAGACACATCAAATGGGATATATTGATGGATAATTTTATTTTTATAAAAATCCTCAATATATTCCGCAGAAGATTTTGTTGTTGTAGTAACTAAAATATTAAATACTTTATGATATCGTTCTATAATTAAATCTGAAGATTTAAATTCGCCAATACTTGCTGCATGTATCCATAAAATTTTTTTCTCAGTATTTTTTTTTACCGTTGGTTTTCCAAACCTTTCAATAAATCTAAGTCTATCCTCTTTTTTTCTATAGATCCTAATAAATATATTAAAAATAATTACTGGTATGAGAAGAGTACTGAGTATTTGATATATTCTAAGCATTTAGATTTTTTTCTGCTGATTCCATGCAATCATTAATTTTTTCTTCCAAGAAATTCTTATATTTGTCTAAATCATCATCTTTAGTAGAAGAAGGAATAGTAATTGGTTCACCCCAGACAAATCTACATCTTGAAAATGGAAATGTAATTAAAAATGAGTCCCAAGATTTAAGTTTAAGATTTTTATTTGAAGCAAAACCAAGTGGTATAATAGGAACTTGAGAATGAATTGCAATTTTTATAATTCCTTCTGAAACTTTCTTATTTGGTCCCCTTGGTCCATCAGGAGTAATCCCAATATAATTTCTATCTTTTAAAATTTTAAATACTTTCCTTAATGAAGGTGATTTATTTTTTGACATTATAGAAACATTTTTTAAATTAAAATGACCTGCAATATATGCACCAAATCGACCATCACTGTGGCTAGATGCTAACATATTTAACACAGCTTTACTTTTCCATACATATCCTATCATCATCAATTGACCATGCCAAAATGCTAAAATAAAAGGTTTATTCTCTCTCCACAATTTTTCTGGTAACTCAGAGTTTATTATCTGTATTTTAGATGTGTAACATACGAATAAGATATATAGGTAACCTATAAATGCCAAAATTTTTTGAGATATAGAAAATTTAAAAATTTTTTTTTTAAAACTCATTTTCCAACTGTTCTCTTAGTTGTAATTTTTTATAAATGGTTGATTTAGAAATTAACTCTTCATGTTTTCCATGACTTTCAATTTTGCCTTTATCTAAAACGTAGATAATGTCTGCGTCTTCTATTGTGCTTAATCTATGTGCAATTATTAATTTGGTTTTATTATTCATAAGACCATTTATTGTTTCATGAATTTTATTTTCAGTTATGTTATCTAAAGAAGATGTAGCTTCATCCATAATTAAAAGTGGCGCATCTTTTATTAGAGCTCGGGCAATAGCAATTCTTTGTCGTTGTCCACCTGATAATTTTATACCGTTTTCTCCAATAACAGTGTCTAGTTTTTGATCCAATTCTTCTGAAAAACTACTCACCCCAGCATTTTTAGCGACTAAACTAATCTCTTCATCAGTTGCTTTAAGGTTTCCATACTTAATATTGTTAAATATACTCTCATTAAATAAAATTGTTTCTTGAGTTACTATTGAAACACTATTTCTTACATCTGTCAGATCTAATTCTTTTATATCTTTAGAATTAATTAATATAGAACCTGAATAATTATCATATAATCGCAAAATTATATTTGCTATCGTTGATTTACCAGATCCAGATAAGCCAACTAATGCAACTTTTTTTCCTTTTGGTATTTTTAAACTTATTTTATCAAGTACTGTATTATCGTTATATGCAAATGAAACATCTTTAAAAACAATGTCTCCATCTAGATCTATAGTTTTTTTTGGAGAAATATTTTCCATATTTTTTTCGCTTGTATCTAAAAGTTTAAATATTCTCTCAGCTCCAGCTAGGCCTTCTTGGACACTAATATTTAGATTTCCAAGTGCCTTTACTGGTTGATAAGCCAGAAGAAGACTTACTAAAAAACTCATAAATTGGCCTGTAGTCATACTTTCGTTTAAGACAAAAATACCCCCAGCATAAATTGAGAGTGCTACAGCTAAACTTCCAATAAATTCCATTAAAGGGCTTAAGCGATTGCTAATAAAAGCAGATTTTGTAAAATATTTTTGAATGAAACTAATTGTTTCAAAAGCTCTTTGTTTTTCATAGTTTTCTCTTGAGTATGCTTTTACTTGTCTAATTCCTTTAATGCTCTCAGCTAACACATTGGAAAAAACTGCAATTTCATTTTGGATAGTGTAAGTAATTTTTCTTATACTCTTCCCAATTTTTCTTATGGGCCAGATCGCTAAAGGGAATGCAAAAAAAGCAAAAAGAGTTAGGGCCCAACTTTGGTAAAACATATTACCTAGTAAAAAAATAATAACTAAAACATCTTTTATAATTCCTGTTACAGATTTAACTATTGCAAGTCTTAAGTAGTAAGTATCATTGATGAGTCTTGAAATTAAATTACCTGACTTACTATCATTATAAAATTTCATATTTAAATACATTAGTTTTTCAAACATCTGAGTTTGAAGTTTTGCAATAATAGAATGTGCAACTTTACTCATTTGATAAGAGTGAGTATACGTTGCCAATCCTTTACAGAGGGTCACTATAATTATTGCAATTGGAATTAAAAATAACATTTCTTTATTACCTTTGATTAAGACTTCATCAAGTGCAGGTCTTACTAACCAAGCATGTAAACCTGTTGCTGCTGCTGAAATAACCATCATAAATAAAGCTAAAATTATTTTGAGTTTATGACTCATTAAATATTGAAATACTATTCTTGAAGTAACTGATTGTTTTTTTTCTGAGGACATTAAAAAGTTTGTAAAAGTATAAACAACATTATTGCAAAAATATTATTTTGTCTGAAATAATAATTTGAGCTTGAAGGTGATGTTATATCCCATTTCTGGAGTGCTATATACGTACAAATTGCAATAGTTGCTATAATAATTGAACTTAGTAAAAAATTTGAGGAATTCCATACAAAATAAGACAATATAATTAAGATAATAAGATAGCATGTTTGAACAAATCTTTTACCATTTTTATCAAAATAAACTGCAGTAGATTTGATCTTATTTAAAATATCATCTGCCTTATCTTGGTAGGCATAAATAGTATCATAAGCTAATGTCCAAAATATACACACAAAATACAATAAAAGAAAATCGAATGTAATTCGTGTATTAAATTGCATTGAAACTATTAGCACCCCCCAACTAAAAATAATTCCAAGGTATAATTGTGGGAAGAAAGTAATTCTTTTCATAAAAGGATATAAAATAACAAATGGCACACTTAACAAACCCAATACAATTGAATTAAAATTAAACTCGAGAAGAATGAAAAAACTAATTACCAATAATATTATTAATATTAATATCGCTTCAGTAATAGAAATTTTTTTTGATGCTAAAGGTCTAAATTTGGTACGTGTAACTTTTTGATCAAAATCAATATCAATGATATCATTAATTATACAACCTGCACTTCTCATTAAAAAAGAACCAATTAAAAAAAGTAAATACCAAAATATTAGTTTAGAAGTTTCAATTTTTAGTATCGCTAAACCAAACCAGCAAGGCCACATTAATAGAAGGAAGCCAATAGGTTTGTTAAGTCTGATTAACTCGCAGTAATCAAATATTTTTTTTACAACTAAGTTATCCCACATATATGAATATAATGTTATAATTCTAAACTATTGTAATGAAAATGTCTAAAACACGATTATTTGTATCAAAAAAATTATCAGCCAATAATTTAATTTATATAAAAAATAAGCAGCACCACTTTTTGAAAAATGTTCTAAGAATCAAAAAAGAAGATAACATAAATTTATTCGATGGTTTGACAGGTGAATGGCTATCTAAAGTAATTTCTATCAATAGAGATAACATTGTTTTACAAATACTAAACAAATTGAAAGATATTCCTCAAGAATCTGATTTATGGCTAATATTTGCTCCAATCAAATCTTATAGAATGAATATCACCATTCAAAAAGCTACCGAGCTTGGCATCTCTAGATTTATTCCAATTTTGACAGAATATACAAATCAATCAAAGATAAATTTTAAAAATTTTGAATTAAATATGATTGAAGCATCAGAACAATCTGAGAGATTGTCAATTCCGACTTTAGATAAAATAATTAAACTAGATGATTTAGTTAACAATTTTCCATTTGATAGGGGGTTAGTATTTTGTGACGAAGGAAATGAAAATTTACCCACTATTTACAATGCATTAATTAATGAAACAAAAAAATACAAAAAATGGTCTGTCATTATTGGACCCGAAGGCGGTTTCTCTGAAAAGGAACGAAGAACCATCTCTTCTTTGCCTTCATGTATATCCGTCTCTTTGGGAAAAAGAATTCTTCGATCAGACACTGCAACTACAGCTGCAATTTTTTCTATTCAATCGGTTATTGAATAAAGCATAATGAGCGACAACCTGTCCTAGAATTTTGCCTCTAAATCACTGGTTAATTTACTGAATAATTTATTTATTAGTGTATAGAATAACTTATTAAGATGCGCATTTTATCCTTTATTACTGCTACATTTATGACTTTTGCTGCTTCAGCAAGTGGTATTTCTGATTGGCAGTTAGGTTTTCAAACACCTGCAAGTGACGTTATGAGAAATGTTTATGATCTTCATAATTTTGTATTAATTATGATGACTGCAATCACGATATTTGTTCTGTTTCTAATCTTTTATGTTGTATTTAGATTTAGAAAAAAAGTAAATCCAGTTGCTTCTAAAACTACTCATAACACATTTATAGAAATACTCTGGACTGGGATTCCAGTAATAATATTAATTTTTATGGCAATCCCATCTTTTAAGTTAGTATATCAGCAAGATGTAATACCTGAAACAGATATGACTATTAAAGTCATAGGTCATCAGTGGTACTGGGAGTATCAATACCCAGAACATGATGATATTTCTTTTGAGAGTTACATGACACCTGATGAAGAATTAGAACCAGGTGACATAAGATTATTAACAGTAGATAACCACCTAGTTTTGCCAGCAAATAAAAATATTCACGTATTAGTTACTGCTGGCGATGTGCTTCATAGTTTTGCTATGCCTTCATTAGGTGTAAAAAAAGACGCGGTTCCTGGAAGACTTAATGAAACATGGTTCAACATAGATGAGCCAGGAATATATAGAGGTCAATGTTCCGAATTATGTGGAACAGGTCATGGGTACATGCCCATTGTCATAGAAGCACTTAATGAAAAAGATTTTAATAATTGGATAATTGAACAAAAAAGTAAGTTAGCATTAGCAAACGAAATAACCACTAAAGAGAACATTATAGAATAGGAGAAAAATGAGTTACGCAGATTCAGCAAGCCACGACCATCATGATCATAAACCAGGTTTTATAAAAAGATGGTTTTTTTCTACCAACCATAAAGATATTGGAACTCTCTATATAATATTTGCCATACTAGCTGGTTTAGTTGGAGGTTTCTTTTCATTATTAATGAGAGCTGAATTAGCTGCCCCAGGCTTAGATGTTGTTGCTGATGGTCAAGTTTGGAATGTAATTATCACTGCTCATGGTTTGTTAATGGTATTTTTTGTTGTAATGCCCGCATTAATAGGTGGCTTTGGAAACTGGTTTGTCCCATTAATGATTGGAGCGCCTGATATGGCTTTTCCAAGAATGAATAACTTTAGTTTTTGGATACTTGTTCCTGCTCTAGTTTTATTAGTTGTTTCAGCAACAATAGGAACTGGCGCTGGTACGGGGTGGACAATTTATCCTCCACTCTCAAATAAACTCGGACACGCAGGACCCTCTGTTGATATGGCAATTTTTGCTCTTCATTTAGCGGGTGCTTCCTCAATCTTAGGTGCAGTTAATTTTATAACAACAATACTCAATATGAGAACTCCTGGAATGACTCTCCATAAGATGCCTCTTTTTGTATGGGCTATGTTGATTACAGCATTCTTGCTTTTATTAGCTGTTCCTGTTTTAGCTGGAGCAATTACAATGCTTCTTACTGATAGAAATTTTGGTACAACATTCTTCAATCCTGCAGGTGGCGGGGATCCCGTTCTTTTCCAACACTTATTTTGGTTCTTTGGTCATCCTGAAGTTTACATTATGATATTACCAGCTTTTGGAATTGTAAGTCAGGTCATTTCTACTTTCTCAAGAAAGCCAGTATTTGGATATCTAGGAATGGTGTATGCTATGATATCTATAGGATTTATAGGTTTTATTGTTTGGGCTCATCATATGTTCACAGTTGGAATGAGTGCAGATTTAAGAGCATATTTTATGCTGGCTACAATTATCATTGCTGTTCCAACTGGTATCAAAATATTTAGTTGGATTGCAACTATGTGGGGTGGATCACTTACATTTGAAACTCCAATGCTATTCGCAATCGGATTTGTTTTCTTATTCACACTTGGAGGAGTAACCGGAGTTATTCTAGCTAATGCTGGAATAGATACTGTAATGCATGATACGTACTATGTTGTTGCACACTTCCATTATGTTCTGAGTATGGGTGCTATGTTTGGAATTTTTGCAGGCATTTACTATTGGTTTGGAAAAATGTCCGGAAGAAAATATAATGAATTCTTAGGTAAACTTCATTTTTGGTTATTTTTTATTGGAGTAAATGTAACATTCTTCCCTCAACATTTCCTAGGACTTGCTGGTATGCCTAGAAGAATTCCAGATTATCCAGATGCTTATGCAGGATGGAATCTTGTATCAACTTATGGTTCTTACATCTCTTTTGCTGCTACTTTGATATTTCTTTTCGCAATTGTGTATGCTTTATTTTTTGGAAAGAAAGAAGTTGCTAACCCTTGGGGAGAGGGAGCTGATACTCTTGAATGGACACTGTCTTCACCTCCACCATTCCACCAGTTTGAGACTTTACCTAAATTCAAAGGATAATATAAGTGGATGCTAAATCCTTAGAAGCTGGTTATAGCAATAATTTTCTTTTAAGAAAATTTAAAGGTTATTACGAACTAATGAAACCAAGGGTTATGTCCTTGGTTATCTTTACAGCGTTTGTTGGAATGTTTTTGGCACCTGGGCAGATAACAGTTCTAAATAGTTTTCTTGTAATAGTTGCTATTGCTTTAGGAGCTGGTTCTTCAGCTGCAATTAATATGTGGTTTGATGAAGACATTGATAAAACTATGGAAAGAACAAAACTAAGACCAATTCCACTTGGAGTAGTTTCAAAAAATGAGGCACTAGTTGTAGGAATATTAACAGGTACTATTTCTTTAATTTTGATGCAATGGTTCTCAAATTCATTAGCAACAAGCTTACTTCTTTTTACAATTCTTTTTTATGTATTTATTTATACATTTTGGCTTAAACGAACAACTTCATTAAACATAGTTATTGGAGGCGCAGCTGGAGCAATTCCTCCAATTATTGGATGGACTGCAGTTGTTCCTGAATTAAGTTTTTTACCAATTAGTTTATTTATTATTATATTTTTTTGGACTCCCCCGCATTTTTGGGCCTTATCAGTATATAGATATAATGATTATAAAAATGCTAACGTGCCTATGTTACCAAACGTGAGTAGTATTGATGATACAAAAAGACAAATTGTTTATTATGCTGTAATATTAATTCTATCGAGTTATCTTCCGTATTTAGATAGTAAAGTTGGAATAATATACTTAACTATAGTTTCCATATTAAATTTATTATTATTTAATAGTTCTTTAAAGTTAAAAAAATCTAAAGAAAAAAAATCCATACCTAACTCTGAAGGATTAAAATTTTTTGCTATTTCAATCCTTTACTTATTCAGTTTATTTTCAGCATTGTTGATTGATCATGTAGTATTAAGATGAAAAATAGAAGAAAAAAAAATATTATCACTTTAATTATCCTACTTTGTATTGTCGCATTCTTTTATTTGTGGACTCTATTTAAGGCTAATATTTTTGGAGTATAATGACAAATACTAGAACAGCTTTAGGATTATCATTAATTGTTTTAACAATGATTACTTTAGTTGCTTTCTCGGTACCCCTATATGACTTATTCTGTCGAGTTACTGGTTATGGTGGTAAGACAAGTACATCTGAGTTCCTCTCATCATCAATTTTAGAAAGAGATATTGATCTTAAATTTAATGCTGATGTTAATGATAGTATAAATTGGACATTTACTGCACCAGAAAATATTAAATTTAAAGTTGGTGAAAATAAACTCGTTAATTATAAAGCTACTAATCAATCTGACGTAGAAACAATCGGAACTGCGACATTTAATGTTCTACCAGAAAAGGTAGGTCCATATTTTATTAAAACACAGTGTTTCTGTTTCGAAAAGCAGGCTTTGAAACCAGGAGAAACAGTTGAAATGCCTGTAGTGTTTTATATAGACCCTTCAATTAACGAAGATCCAACAATGAAAGATGTTGAAGAGATAACATTGTCATATACCTTTTTTAAATATATAGAATAATCAATGGCTAATAAATCAACAACAGGGCAGAAACATCCATATCACTTGGTTGACCCAAGTCCTCTTCCATTCTTATCATCAATAGCTGGTCTTGCAATGGCTGCTGGTCTTGTATTTTATATGCATTATGGAACTTCTTGGCTTTTAATTCTTGGAACTATCGGTTTGTTAACTATTATGTTTCTTTGGTGGAGAGATGTAATTAAAGAATCAACTTTCCAAAAAGTTCATACACCTGTTGTAGAGCTGGGACTAAGATATGGAATGGCACTTTTTATTGCATCAGAAGTAATGTTCTTTGTTGCTTTCTTCTGGGCTTTCTTTGATGCAAGTTTAACACCTAAATTACCTATAGAGGAATTCTCAGAAACTTTTGACAGCAATGGCGCTGTTGGAATTTGGCCACCAGAGGGTATTAAAACTTTTGATCCGCTTGATGTTCCTTTTTTAAATACATTAATATTATTAATGTCAGGTACTACTTGTACATGGGCTCACCATGCTGTCAGAGAAGGTCATAGAGAGCAAGCCATTCAGGCATTATGGTGTACTGTTGGTCTTGGAATTTTCTTCTCATTTATGCAGGGTGTAGAATATTATGAGGCAGCTCATCATTATTTTAGTTTTACTGATGGAATTTATCCATCAGTATTTTATATGGCTACTGGTTTTCATGGGTTTCATGTAATGGTTGGTACAGCATTCTTAGCTGTTTGTTTGTATCGTGTTTATAAAAATCATTTTACCCCAGATAGGCATTTTGGTTTAGAAGCTGCAGCATGGTACTGGCACTTTGTTGACGTAGTTTGGTTGTTCTTGTTTGTCTGCGTTTACGTTTGGGGTGCATAAATTAAAAATTTTCCAATAAAATTTTTTTTATTTAGTTTATTTTGTATTGCGCTGACAATATTTTTAGGAATTTGGCAATTGCAAAGACTGGAATGGAAAGAGAAAATTATAGCCGAATTTAATGAACTAAAGGATCAAAAACCACTTTCACTTTCAATGGGAAAAATGAAGTATCCAAACATTGATGAGTTTACTAAAGTTATAACTTTTGGAACTGTTGACAGAAGTAAAAAAATTTTTTTCCCTGCTAAAACATTGAATGGGATTTCTGGTGTTAGAATAGCTAGTTTACTTTTAGATAATCATGGTAATAATTATTTAATCGATGAAGGTTGGTTTGAGCAAAGTAGATATGATTATTTTAAAGATAATAATGAAATAATTAATGCTGAAATTCTAGGATATATCAGATATCCAACTCAAAAAAAGATGTTTACTCCCGAGAATTCTATCTCTTCAAATGAATGGTATTATTATGATTTGGAGCAAATTCAAACTTTCTTAAATGTTAAGATCAATCAGAAATTTTTTATTAAAAATATGAGCAATTATGCAGAGAATTTCTTATTACCATCATCTCAAAATCATAATTTTTCAAATAATCATTTGCAGTATGCAATTACATGGTTTTTGATGAGTTTTTCTTTTTTGATTATTTTTATAATTTATTTATTTAGGAAAAAAAAATGAAAACATATTTAAAACTAAAAGAGATCTTTAATGAAGCTTCACTGACATCAGATATTGCAGGTATTTTGCACTGGGATATGGCAACAATGATGCCGAGTAGCTCAAGAGATCAAAGATCAGATCAATTAGCCTATTTATCAAAACTTAGTCATAGTAAAATTTCATCTTCTGAAGTTGGTGATTTAATTGAAGACTCAAAGAATCTTAATCTAAATAACAATGATCAGAAAAACTTAAATGAAATGGATAGAGAATATAAATTAGCTTCTGCTATTCCAACGGAGCTTGTAGAAAAAATTTCAAAATCTTCAGCTAAATGTGAAGGTGTTTGGCAAGAGGCAAGGGAAAAGTCAGATTTTAATTTAGTAAAAAAAGACTTAGAAGAACTTATAAATTTAACAAAAGAAGAAGCAAATATTCTAGGGGAAACTTTTAAAGTTTCTCCTTATGAGGCACTAATAAATAAATTTGAACCTTCTTCAGAAGAAAATAAAATATCTGAAGTATTTAGTGATTTACAAAAATTTCTTACACCACTTATTGATAAAATTATTGATAAGCAAAAAAAAGAAGAAACATTTCAATTTAAAACAAGTATTGATGAAGAAAAGCAGAAAAATATTTCTGAATATATAATGAAACAAATAGGTTTTGATTTTACAAGAGGAAGACTTGATAAAAGTGTTCACCCTTTTTGTGGAGGATCTACAAATGATGTTAGAATTACAACTAGATATAATAATGAAAATCCATTTTCATCTTTAGATGGTGTTATGCATGAAACTGGACATGCATTATATGAGCTAAACCTACCAAAAGATTGGATGCATCAGCCAGCAGGTAAATCTAGAGGTATGGCCATGCATGAAAGTCAATCACTATTAATTGAAATGCAAATCACTAGATCTTTAGCTTTTAAAAAATTTTTATCTAATACTTTAAATAAAAAATTTAATATTAAAGACAAAGCTACAAATCCAGACAATCTTTACAAATTAGGCACTCGAGTAAATAAATCGTTTATAAGAGTTGAGTCGGATGAACTAACCTATCCCTTGCATATTATATTAAGATTTAATTTAGAAAGAAAAATTTTTAACAATGAAATAAATATTGCAGACATTCCAGATGCTTGGAATGATGAATTTAATAAATTATTTAATTTATCGATAAATAAAGACACTGATGGATGTTTACAAGATATTCATTGGTTTGCCGGATTATTTGGATACTTTCCAACATATTCATTAGGAGCACTCACTGCCGCTCAATTTGCTTCTCAATTGAGAACTGATCAAAAGGAATTAGATCAGGAAATAGAAAATGGTGAATTTTCAAATTTAGTAAATTGGCTTAAAAAAAATATTCATGAAAAAGCTAGTTTTTTTTCAACTAATGAGGTTTTAGAACAGGTTACAAAGTCGCCTTTAAATGCTAAATATTTCAAAGAATATATTACTAATCGCTATCTTTAATGAAATATTTAAGCACAAGAGATGATTCTCTAAGCAGATCATTCAACGACATTCTTTATCAAGGATTATCAAGAGATGGCGGTCTATATTTACCCCAAAGCTGGCCCAAAATAGACTTACTAAGTTTAAAAAATAAATCATATGAACAAGTGGCATGCGAAATTATTTTTCCTTATGTAATTGAAAATATAGAAAAATTAGAATTACAAAAAATTTTAAATGAAACTTATGCAAATTTTAATCATGAAAAAATAGCTCCATTAGTAGAATTAGAAAATAATAAATTTTTATTAGAATTAATTTATGGACCCACTTATGCTTTTAAAGATTATGCTTTACAATTTCTTGGTAACTTATTTTCTACAAGTTTAGAGATTTCTCCAAAAAAAATTACTATTTTAGGTGCAACTTCTGGTGATACTGGCTCAGCTGCAATTCATTCTTTTAAATCAAAAAAAGATATAAATGTATTTATTCTACATCCTCATAATAAAGTATCACCTATTCAACAAAAACAAATGACCACAGTAATTGATAAGAATATTTTTAATATTGCTATAGATGGTAATTTTGATGATTGTCAAAAAATTGTCAAAGAATTATTTGTTGATGATGAAATACAACAGTCTACATCTTTAACTGCTGTAAACTCTATAAATTGGGCACGATTAATTGCGCAAGTAGTTTATTATTTTTGGTCTTATTTACAAACTGATAAGCATCAAATAAATTTTATTGTTCCTTCGGGAAATTTTGGCAATATTTTTTCTGCTTTTGTTGCTAAACAAATGGGATTACCTATTGGTCATTTACATATTGCAACTAACTCTAATGATATCTTGAAGTCCATAGTAGATACTGGAGAAATGAAAAAAAAATCTGTTTCTCAAACATATAGCCCTAGTATGGATATACAAGTTTCAAGTAACTTTGAGAGGCAAATTTTTGAAAGCCTAAATAGAGATAGCAAAAGAGTAAATGAAGTATTTGAAAGCTTTTCATCAAAAGGTTTTTATCAATTTGATGACTCTGTTTTAGCTAAGTTTCAGCAAATATATAAGGCCTCCTCAATTGATGATAACCAGACTCTGGAAACAATTAAACATGTATATGAAAAATATAATTATATTGCTGATCCACATACTGCGACAGGACTAAAAGTATTATTAGATAAAAAAGATGATGAAGCCTGGGTATCTTTGGTTTGTGCACATCCTGCAAAATTTGACAATGCTGTGAATAAAGCAATTAATAAAGAAATTGATATACCAAAAGAATTGAGCAATCTCTTTGATAAAGAAGAAAAGATGACTATATTACCCAATAGTACTATGGATGTAAAAAAGTTCATTTTAGAAAAAATAAGCAATGCATAAAATTACAACACTAGAAAACGGATTAAGAATAGTAACCCAGAATATGCCAGGGCTGGAAACAGTATCAATGGGTATATGGAATTTTGTTGGCGGAAGAGATGAAACAAAAGACATAAATGGTGTTGCCCACCTTTTAGAGCATATGGCTTTTAAAGGTACCTCAACTAAAAATGCTCTTCAAATTGCTGAAACAATTGAAAATGTTGGTGGAGATATAAATGCCTATACTTCAAAGGAAATAACAGCTTATTATGTAAAACTCCTAGCTGATGACCTACATTACGGAATAGATATTCTGACAGATATTTTGCAAAATTCTACATTTGCTGAAGATGAACTTAATCGAGAAAGAGGAGTCATAATTCAAGAAATTGGCATGTACCTTGATACACCTGATGATATGATTTTTGATTATTGGCAAGAAAAAGCTTACCCGGACCAGCCAATGGGACGCTCCATATTGGGTAAAACTGATATTATTAAAAATATTTCAAGAGACGAAGTTAAAGACTTCATGATGAATCATTATAATCCAAAAAAAATGATAATAAGTGCAGCTGGAAAAATTGACCATGATCAATTTGTAGAATCAATTAAAAAATCATGCACTAACCTACCATCTGGATTATCTACTGAAAGACAAAAAGCTGATTACAAATCTGGAGAATACAGAGAAGATAAAAAATTAGAACAGATTCACTTACTACTTGGTTTTGAAGGCATAGATTATCACCATGACGATTACTATTCTTTATTGGTTTACTCTTCTTTATTAGGTGGAGGTATGTCATCAAGATTGTTTCAAGAGATAAGAGAGAAACGTGGTCTTGTATATGGTATTTCCTCTTTTAGTTCTTCTTACACTGACACGGGTGTTTTTTGTATTTATTGTGGAACAGGTGAAAATCAAATCCAAGAGCTCATACCTGTTTTATGTGATCAATTAAATGAAAGTCCTAATTCAATTACAGAAAAGGAAATAAATAGAGGTAAAGCTCAATTGAAAGCAAGCTTAATGATGGGGAGGGAAAGTGCATTTAGAAGATGTGAGAGTGCTGCTAGACAACTTCTAGTCTTTGATAGAATAATTGACCCATCTGAAATTATTAAAAATATAGATAAAGTCTCTAAAGAAACTGTTCAAAAAATTGCTAATGAAATTGTAAAACGACCAATAACTATATCAAGTATTGGACCATTATCTAAACTTGAAAATATTGATAAAATACAAAGTCGTATTAACTAATTTTTCAACAAATTAAAAAAATTATTTTATTTTTAAATCTTCTTTAATTGAATGATTAAGTTCTCCATCTTCAGATGATAAATTCATAGATACTTTTATGGATTCACCAATTTTGATACTTCCTTCAGTAAATTTTTTTCGTATGTAATTTTCTATTTCACGTTGAGAACTAATACCAACTTGTTTAAGAAATTTTCTAATTTCTAGATTTAAATTATCTTCATCCATGATTTACTATAAATTATTTTGATAGATTCATTCAATAATGTTATTAATTTTATATGGAAACTGCTTCTTTTAAAACTAAACTCGGTTGGATTACGGTAAAAAAAAAGAGTGGCAGCGTCTTTTCACTGAGTTTTGGAAAAACAAATAAAAAAATTAATTTAATTAATATTAAGAATCAGATTAATTTATATGCTTCTGGAAAACTTAAAAATTTTAAGATTAACTATTCTTTTGAAGGCTCCCCTTTGCAAAAGAAAATTTGGAAAGAGTTGTCTAAAATTCAATATGGTAAAGTTTCAACATATGGAGAAATAGCAAAAAAAGTTGGTACGTCTCCAAGATATGTAGGTAATGTTTGTGGACAAAATAAACTTTTGCTTATTATTCCCTGTCACCGCATAATTCGTAGCGATGGTAAACTTGGAGGATTTTCTGGAAGAGGGGGGATCAAGTTAAAAAAAAGATTACTCAACTTAGAACAAAGTGTCTCATAAAATAATTATTCTTCAACATACGCCTTTAGTAACACCTGGATACTTTACAAAGTTAATGAATGAAGACTTAGTAGAAACAACTATAATTCGATTGGATAAAGGAGAAAAGATTCCTGTTAATCTTGATATATATGATGGAATGATCTGTTTAGGTGGACCAATGGATACTTGGATGGAAGAACAATATCCGTGGATGATTGATGAAAAAAATAAGATAAAGGAATTTGTTCTCAATAATCAAAAACCATATCTCGGAATCTGTTTAGGCTGTCAATTTTTAGGAGAAATTCTTGGCGGTAAAGTAATTAAATCTAATCCTCCAGAAATTGGGGTTCTAAATATTAATATTTTAGATAATAAAAAAAAGGATCAACTTTTTCAAAATTTTGATAATCAGATTAAAGCATTACAATGGCATAGTTATGAGGTAAGTGAACTAAATAATTATGATGTTACAATTTTAGGTTCATCAGATATTACAAAATTTCAAATTTTTAAGTATAAAAACCATGCTTATGGTATTCAATTTCATATGGAAGTAGATGAAAACACAATCATTAAATGGTCCAAAGTTCCTGAATTAAAAAATGCTTTAGAAAAATATTTAGGCAAAAACTCCACTGAAGAACTAGATAAATTGCTTAGAAATAATATTCAAGAAATGAACAATAATACTAAAAAATTATACGAAAATTTTAAAAATTTAATGACTACCTAGCTGTTTCATGTTTAAATAATTATGGAGATTTAATATGAAAAAAATAAAAGGCCCAGCAATATTTCTTGCCCAGTTTGTAAGTGATGATGAACCTTTTAACTCATTAGAGTCAATATCAAAATGGGCTTCTAATTTAGGATACAAAGGCGTTCAGATACCTTCATGGGATGCAAGATTAATTGATTTAAAAAAAGCTTCTGAAAGTAAAGATTATTGTGATGATATAAAAGGAATTCTTGCAAATAATAATTTACAACTAACAGAGTTATCTACTCACCTTCAAGGTCAGCTTGTTGCTGTTCATCCTGCATACGATATTCCTTTTGATGGATTTGCAGATGAAAAAGTAAGAGGCAATCCAAGTAAAAGAAAAGAATGGGCTATTGATCAATTAATGCAAGCAGCAATGGCTTCAAAGAACTTTGGACTAAATGCACATGCAACTTTTTCTGGTGCACTAGCTTGGCCATATTTATATCCATGGCCTCAAAGACCAGAAGGATTAGTAGATGAAGCATTTAATGAACTTGCAAAAAGATGGAAACCAATTTTAAATAAATTCGACGAAGCTGGGGTAGATCTTTGTTATGAAATCCATCCTGGTGAAGATCTCCATGATGGAATTACTTTTGAAATGTTTTTAGAAAAGGTTGGTAATCATCCAAGATGTAATATGCTTTATGATCCAAGTCATTTTATTCTTCAGCATTTAAATTATTTAGATCATATTGATATCTACCATGACAAATTAAAAATGTTTCATGTAAAAGATGCTGAATTAAATCCAAGTGGGAAACAAGGTGTGTACGGAGGTTTTCAATCATGGATTAATAGAGCAGGTAGATTTAGATCATTAGGAGACGGTCAGGTTGACTTTAAATCTATTTTTTCAAAACTATCTGGTTATAATTTTAATGGTTGGGCAGTTCTAGAATGGGAATGTTGTATAAAAAGCCCTCAACAAGGTGCAGAAGAAGGTGCGAAATTTATAAAAGAACATATCATAGATGTGACTGAAAAAGCATTTGATGATTTTGCTGATTCAGGAATGGATGAAGAAACTAATAAAAAACTTTTGGGTATTTAGGAGGGAATTTCAATGAAAAAAAGATTAAAATTAGGAATGATAGGTGGTGGCCAAGGAGCTTTTATAGGAGCTGTTCATCGTCTATGTGCACGAATGGATGATAAATATGAATTTGTTGCTGGTTGTTTATCTTCAACCCCTGAAAAAGCTGCAAAATCTGCTGAAGAAATTGGTCTCGATCCTTCAAGAAGTTACCCTGATTTTAAAACTATGGCTGAGGAAGAAGCTAAAAGAGATGATGGTATTGATGTAGTATCTATTGTTACACCAAATCATATGCATGCTGCACCAGCAATTGAATTTCTAAATAAAAATATTCATGTCATTTGTGACAAACCTATGACCTCTACAATGGAAGATGCTCATAAATTAGTTGATGCAGTTTCTAAATCTGATGCTCATTTTTTCTTAACTCATAATTATTCCGGTTATCCAGTCGTTAGAGGTATGAGATCACTTATTGAAAGTGGAGCACTTGGCAAAATAAGAATTGTTAAAGGATCATATCTTCAAGGCTGGCTCGGCTCAAAAGAAGAAGACACAGGTTCAAATAAACAAGCAGAATGGAGAACTGATCCTTCACGAAGTGGGGCCGCAGGAGGAGTAGGTGATATTGGTAGTCATACTATGCATTTGTTAGAATTTATAACTCAATTAAAATTGCAATCAGTTAGTGCAGATCTTACAACTTTTGTTGAAGGAAGAAAATTAGATGATGATGCTTCAATTATGATCAGATTAAATAATGGCGCTAAAGGATCATTATCTATTTCTCAAGTTGCGACAGGTGAAGAAAATAATTTTACTGTAGCTATTTATGGTGACAAGGGAGCATTAAAATGGAGTCAAGAAAATCCAAATTATGCAACATTTAGTCAAGTAGGGGAGGCAAGCCAGATAATAACTAGAGGTGGTTCAATTAAAGTTGAGGGAACTGAAGCTAATGTTAGAATCCCTGCAGGTCATCCAGAAGGGTATCTTGAAGCATTTGCACAAATTTACTCTGATGCTGCAGATGTTATCCAAAATAAGGAAAATAAAGAGGAATTACTAAAGCTTCTTCCAAATATTGACGATGGTTTACACATAATGAAGTTTATAAACGCAAGTGTCGATTCTAGTTCAAAAGACTCAAAGTGGATAAATTTATCTGAAGTTATATGAATTTTCCTTAGTTTTCTTGTATTTTTTTATTCATGCAAAAAATGCATAGCAAACTTTACTTAAATATTCTTAATAAATTTTAATAATAAAGTAAATCAGCATTACGTTCATCATTCTTATTGAATGACGGAAGTAGACGAATGTCGAAGGAACGCATGCAAAGTTATAAAATCGTTCAATTTGCAGTTTGCAAATCGGAAGTAGGTTAAACCGAAGGAACGCGGATCTTAGTAATTAATTTCCATAGCTAAGCATGAAAAGTAACACATGACTCAGTGTGAGCCATGTACTGTGAAATTTATAATGGAGGATTAATGTTAAAAAAATCTATATATTTCATTGGCATTGTAACTGTCTTCTTACTCTTTAGTTCATACGCAAGAGCAGAGGTAGATGGTGAAGTGCAATACATATTAAATACTTTCCTATTTCTTGTATCTGGGTTCTTGGTCATGTGGATGGCAGCAGGATTTGCAATGCTTGAATCAGGACTTGTTACATCAAAAAGTGTAGCAACAATTGCAGCTAAAAACATCGGCTTGTATTCAATTGCAGGAATAATGTTTTGGTTAGTCGGATACAATATGGCTTACGGTATACCCGCTGGTGGATTTATTGGATCTCCAATTCCTTGGAGTGATGGTAGTGCTGTCGATACAGGTTATTCAGATGGTTCTGACTGGTTCTTTCAGATGGTATTTTGTGCAACAACTTGCTCAATTGTATCTGGAACACTAGCTGAAAGAATTAAAATTTGGCCATTCTTTATTTTTTGTGCTTTATTAACTGGTTTCATTTATCCAATCGAAATGGGTTGGCAGTGGGGCGGAGGATACTTAGCGGAAGCTGGTTTCTCAGATTTTGCTGGTTCAACTCTAGTACATAGTGCAGGAGCAGCAGCAGCACTTGCTGGTGCAATTTTATTAGGCCCAAGATTAGGAAGGTTCACTGATAGTGGTGAAGCAGCTCCAATGGAGCCTTTTGCAAATTCTTCAATACCTCTTGCAACTCTTGGTGTATTTATCCTATGGCTTGGATGGTTCGGATTTAATGGTGGATCACAACTTGCAATGGGTACATTTGATGATGTTACAGCAGTAGCAACAATATATATTAATACTAACTTGGCAGCTGGTGCAGGAGTAATGGCTTGTGCAGTAATTTCAAGACTAGTAACTGGTAAAACAGATGTTGTTATGATGCTTAATGGTGCATTAGGTGGTCTAGTAGCAATTACAGCAGAACCATTAGCTCCATCACCAATTTTAGCAATAATCATTGGTGCAGTTGGTGGTTTAATTGTCTTCTACGGTACTAGACTTTTAATATCTCTAAAAATTGATGACGTTGTAGGTGCAATTCCTGTTCACGGTTTTGCTGGAATTTTTGGAACATTAGTTGTTCCGATTTCAAACAGTGCTGCAAGTTTTGGGGCTCAACTCTACGGTATAATAGCAATTAATGTTTTCGTTTTTGTTGTATCATTTATTATTTGGTACATCATGAAAATGCTCTTTGGTATTAGAATTAGTGAAGAGGCTGAAAAACTTGGAACAGATAAATCTGAAGTAGGCGTAATGGCTTACAGCATCAGAGACTAATGAATTTAGTGATTAGCAAATCAACTCCTTATAGTTGGTCACTAATAATTGGGAGAGCATTTGCTCTCCCAAAATTGCTAAATATTAGACAGAGTAATTAATGACAGAAACAGAAATTATTAAAGAAAAAAAGAGAAATATATATTCCAGTTTTTTTTCAGAAGATTATGTTTCAAAATTTTTATTTAAATCAATTTTACATCATGTTATTTCATTAGAAATTTATGAAAATAATAGATTAAACGGAATTTCATTTGAAACAATTTGTGCAAATATACCAAAGTCAATTGGTTCAAGATCATCTATTCAATCTATACTAAACGAGGCTTTGGAAAAAAATATTTTTACTAAAGAACAGAGTAAAACAGATAAGCGAATTAAAAATTATTACTTAAGTAATAACTTTTTCAATATGATTAATACTTGGTTACAGAAAGAGGGGTCTTATTTCAGTAAGTTGAATCCAAGAAATTAATTTTAATTTAAATCAATCAGAGAAATTATACATGAAAACATCATTTATTATTAGCGGAAAGAAACATATTTTGAAATATGAAAGAAAAATGCCTGAAAAAGAAGTAATTAAAATGAAATCATTTGTGACAAATAAGGGTACTAAACTTACAAAAACTGCAAAATTTAAAATAAAAAAAGTTTTAGAAAAAGATAAAGAAAGGGTTTTTGATATTGTTCTATAATTAACAATTTCCAGAGAATAATGAAAGTTTACTTGCATCTATTCCTAATAAATTAAATGCATCCTTCCACTTATTATTGACTTTTTCGTCAAAAATAAAATCACTATCTGCTTTTAGCGTCATCCAGCTATTTGAAGCTAATTCCTTTTCAATTTGTCCTGGACCCCATCCTGCGTATCCAAGAGCTAGGATACTATTTTTTGGGCCATTACCTTTTGAAAGATCTTCAAAAAATTCTGAAGTACTAGTCAACGCAACACCTTTATCTATTGTTAAGGTTTCTTTTTGAATTACTTCATCAGAGTGTAAAACAAATCCTCTTCCACTTTCAACTGGGCCGCCATAACGAATATAGAGCTTTTTATCCTCTAATGGCTTGTCTATACCTAATTGTTCAAGCAAATCGGGGTAAAGATCATAATCAATTTTCTTATTAATTATAATACCCATAGCCCCATCTTTTGAGTGTGCGCACATATAAATCACTGTTTTTTCAAATCTATCATCTTCTAATGAAGGCATTGAAATTAAGAACTGACCAGTTAAATTCATATAGTATATATATTCGCGTTAATTTATATTTTTCAATATTGTATTGATTTATTTTATATGAACAAGGTAATAAAAGTTATAAGTCTCTTAAAAGTTGCAATAATACTTGCTCTTGGACTATTTAGCACAGCTGGCTACTCCTTATCTTCAGATTGGGCAATTAGTGAAAAATCAAAAGTTAGATTAATTTCACCAATGACTGCATCAAATAATAATAATCAATTAATTTTAGCATTAGAATATCAATTAGAAGATGACTGGAAAACATATTGGAAATCTCCTGGAGGGGGAGGTTTCCCTCAAAAGATTATATGGAATAATTCCTCAAATGTGAAAGATATTAAAATATTATGGCCAGAGCCAATAGAATTTGAAATACTAGGTTTAAAATCAATTGGATATACAGATAAAGTTATCTTTCCTTTGATTGTAGATCTAGAAGATAATCAAAAACAAACAAATTTAAATTTAAATATTAATTATTTAGTTTGTAAAGATGTTTGCATTCCAGGTAGTGCAGATATTTTTCTAAATATACCATCTGGAGATGGTGAATATACAGATTATTTTTTTGAAATTGAAAAAGTTCTATCTACTACATTAAATAATAATATTGATTTTACACCTATTTCTAATTTCTCATTCAAGGCTATTGAAAACAACAATAGTGTTATTTTTGACATAGAAATATCAACTACCTCTTTTTTTGATGATCCAAAAATTTTTATTCACACACCATTTGGACTACCTGTTGTAGCACCAATAAATAATTATTCCCTCGATTTCCAAAAATTGAATACCTCTTTATATTACAGTACCGATCAGTTTAATGAAAAAAAATTTCCAATAGAAATATTTTTTTATGATAATAATCACAGCTTTAAAGTTGAAAAAAGTGTAGAAATTGAAAATATAGATAAAAATATCTCTATAAATACTAGTCTTATATACTTACTCTTAATTTCAATATTAGGCGGGTTTATTTTAAATCTTATGCCATGTGTTTTTCCGGTATTATCGTTAAAATTATTATCTGTAATTAATACTGAGGATAAAAAGATTAAAAGTAGTTTTTTCATAACTGTATTGGGTATTATCTCTTCTTTTCTAATACTTGGTGCATTTTTTGCTATCCTGAAACAAATTAATATTTCAATATCTTGGGGTATGCAATTTCAAGAACCTTACTTTTTAATGTTCATTTTGATAATTATATCAATGTTTTTCTTGAACACTCTTGGTCTTTTCCAAATAAATTTACCAAGTTTTTTATCTTCATCAAAAATTTTAAATTCAGGAAACAATTTTTATACAAAGAATTTTTTTAATGGTTTTTTTGCTACACTACTTGCTACACCATGTTCTGCACCTTATTTAGGCACAGCTGTAACGGCTGCTTTTACTCAATCAACAACATATTTATTTTTAATTTTCTGTTTTATGGGCATAGGAATGAGTTTACCTTATTTGATTATAGCTTTTTTTCCAGGTTTGATTTCCTTCTTGCCTCGATCTGGAAAATGGATGATTTATTTTAAATATTTTTTATCTATTTTATTATTCATAACAATTGTTTGGCTTTTAAGTATATTAAATAATTATTTCAATTATTTTTTTATAGCTACATTTACTATTTTATTGATCTTAATATCAGCAATTTTAAAATTTAGAATTTATCAAACTCCCTTAATTATTTCTTTAATAATTATTTTCTTTTTAACTCCATATTTAAATTCTTTTCAAAAAATTAATGAAGAAAATTATAAAAGTAATAATTGGTTAGATTTTAATTCCAAAAGTATTCCTGAAATAATAGCTAATAATGAAATTGTTTTTTTAGATATAACAGCAGATTGGTGCATTACCTGTAAGTTTAATAAAATTAATGTTTTAAATTCAAAAACAGTTTCAGATTTTTTTGATTCACAAGAAGTGACATTGATAAAAGCTGATTGGACACAACCAAATGAAAAAATAAATAAATTTTTAAAAAAATACAATAAATTTGGCATACCTTTTAATGCATTTTATTCTTCAAAGTTTCCTGAAGGCATAGTAATGAATGAAATATTGACTGAGAAACAAATATTTGAAACATATAATAAAGTTAAATGATAAACATGAATATTGATGATTTTAAAGTGCCTATTATTAAAAAAGGTGTTTCATCAGTATCTTCATTAAAAAATGAATTTATAAATAAAAAAATTATCCTATTTGGTGTGCCAGGAGCATTTACGCCAACTTGTTCTGAGAAACATCTTCCAGGTTATATAAAATTATATAATTCATTTATAAATAAAAAAATTGATGGCATTTACTGTCTATCTGTAAATGATGAGCATGTGATGAAATCTTGGTTATTGAGTTATACAAACGGAGAAATAATCAATGGAATTGCGGATGGAAATGCTGAAATTACAAAATATTTTGACTTGCTATCTGATAAGACAAAAAATTATATGGGTTTTAGATGTCGAAGGTTTGCCATGATCATTGAGAATAATATGATTATAAACAAGTTTATTGAAAATGATGGTGAATACCGTGTTAGTTCAGCTGAATATATTTTAGAACAAATCCAATGAATAAAATTAATTTAGAAAATAGAGTAGCAATTGTAACGGGTGGAGCGCAAGGCTTTGGGTTAGCAATTACAAAAAGATTTATAGAGTCAGGTGCAAGAGTACTAATATGGGATAAAGATACAGAATATTTAAATAAAGTTGATCTAAAAAATACTCAAAAAATTGAAGTTGATGTTTCAAATTATAAAAGTGTAGAGAATGCATTTGCTGAAAGTCTTACACTTGAAAACAAAATTGATATTTTAATAAATAATGCAGGAATAGCTGGACCAAATTTTAAGACATGGGATTATCCACTTGAGGAATGGCAAAAAGTTATAGACATAGATCTAACTGGAGTATTTTATTGTTGTAAAAATATAGTTCCTCATTTTATCAAAAATAATTATGGACGTATCGTTAATATTTCCTCGATAGCTGGTAAGGAGGGTAATCCTAATGCAATGCCTTATAGTGCTGCAAAAGCCGGAGTTATTGCACTTACTAAATCTTTAGGAAAAGAATTAGCTGAAAATAACATTTCAGTTAATTGCGTTACCCCTGCACCTGCTAAGACGCGTATTTTTGATCAAATTACACAAGAACATATTGATTATATGTTATCAAAAATTCCAAGAAATAGATTTGTATTAGTAGAAGAATTAGCTTCTTTAGTTGCATGGATGTCTTCTGAAGAAAATTCTTATACCACTGGATCAACTTTTGACTTGAGTGGAGGTAGAGCTACTTATTAATTTTTTCTTCTTTGTATTAGAGCGTAGACTGTTACGGCTACTGTAATCATGAGTCCGTTAATAAATTTTACATAAAAACCAGATAAGCCTAAAGCAACTATTCCTGATTCTAATGATCCAATAATTAATACTCCAATAAAAGTTCCAAAAATAGTACCTTTACCACCAAATACTGAAGTGCCACCAACAAAGACGGCTGCTAGTGTTGTTAACATCAAACCTTCACCTTGTGTAGGCCAGAAATACAACATTTCATACATTGTAAAAATTCCTGCTAATGCAGAGAAAAATCCTAGTTGAACAAAAGCAATAATTTTTACATTATCAACGTTAATTCCCATCATCTGAGCGCTTGCTTTGTTATCGCCTACAAAGTGGATATGATTTCCAAATTTATGGTATCGGTAAACCCATTGCATCAATCCAGTTAATACAA
The DNA here is from genome assembly GCA_902615845.1 of uncultured Alphaproteobacteria bacterium. Lineage (GTDB taxonomy): Bacteria > Pseudomonadota > Alphaproteobacteria > HIMB59 > CACPNW01. The sequence continues at coordinate 13,214 of CACMQS010000003.1, read as the reverse complement.
TGAACCAAATAAATTGCATTGGAATTTTTCCAAATAATTTTTCAACAAATATCATATGATGCCATGTTCCATCTGCTACATCGACGATTGCAATACCGCTACCTTGAGAAATTACATTAACTAATCCACGCCAAAAAAATAATGTACCTATAGTGGCAACTATTGAAGGTATACCAATTTTAGTAACAAGTAATCCATTTACTAATCCAGCAAACATTCCAAGTGAAGTTGCCAAAATAAATGCTATAAAAAAGTTACCATCAGTCGATGTCATTATAATTCCAAATATGAGAGATGTAATTCCAACTATAGATGGAAATGATAAATCAATTTCACCAAGTGTAACAACAAATGTTGCTGATATAGCAATAATTCCAAAAAAAGGCATTGATTGCATAAAAGCTCTATAAATAGGAAATCTTGTAAATACATGTGGTGCGCCAAGAAAATAAATTAGGAATAGTACTACAGCAATTATAGTAATACTAATTTCAAGTTTGTGAGTTTTTACAAAATAACTATTTAATAAATTATTCATTTAATCTTCCACTTTTATTTTTCCTGATTCATGAAGTTGAATCATTTTTTGAACAAGTTCTTCTCTTGAAATATCTTCTTTATTAAATTCCCCAACAACCTCACCTCTATCTAAAATAATAAATCTATCTGCAGCTCCATATACGTGTATAATATTATGATCGATAAATATTGCAGATTTGTTTTCATTCTTTAAACCTTTTACAAAATTAAGAACTTTTTCTGTTTCTTGTATCGATAATCCCATTGTTGGTTCATCTAATACGATTAAATCAGAATTAAAATACAATGATCTACCGAAAGCTACGCCTTGTTTTTCACCACCAGACAGTCCCATTACTTGAGAGTCAACTGTTATAGCTTTTGAAGTAAAGCCTATATAGTCGCGTAAAATTTTTTCTGCTTCTTTTCTTTGTTTTTTTATATCCAAAAAACCAAATGAATTTGTAATTTCTCTTCCCGCAAAGATATTTCTGTATAATTCTTGCTGATCACATAATGCTCTTTCTTGATACACTGCTTCAATCCCCATTTTTCTTGATTGAGCAACTGATTTAATTTGTACTTCTTTTTCTTTAAAAAAAACTTTTCCCGAGTTTGGACTATGAACTCCAGTTATAACTTTAATAAGTGTAGATTTTCCAGCTCCGTTATCGCCTATTAAAGCTACTACTTCACCTTTGTTTATTTTGATATTCACATCTTTTAAAACTTTTACGTTTCCAAAGTTTTTGTAAATATTTTGTAATTTTAAGAGTTCTTCAGCCATAAAAATAAACCTGCCTTATAAAATAAGGCAGGCTATAATATTTAATTTATCTGATTTGTACTGCTGCTAATGGAGCAACAGCATCAACGTTATCAGCTGTAACAAATGCAGCACCAGTATCCATTGCTAATCCAGCCATTCCATATTTTGTACTTAGGAATAACTGAACAATTGGCATATATCCTTGGATAAATGGTTGTTGATCAATTACAACGTCAATGTATCCAGAATTAATTCCGTCAACAATTGGAGCTGATAAATCAAATCCAGCACCACATACTTCTTCAGTACCATGACCTGCAGCCTTCATATATGTTGGTAAACTTGCAGTTAATCCACCATGATCTGTAATAGCCATTTTGATATCAGGATTTGCACTATAAGTAGCAACGTACATAGGAGTTCCTTGAGATGCATCTGAGTTTACATTATCAGGAATTTCTTGATAAACTACTTCAACACCTGCTGCTTCAACACCAGCTATTGCACCTTTAGTTCTTTCTCCTCTGTTTGGCATACTTGCAAGACCCCAGATAAAAGCTTTATCTCCAGCTTGTAGACCACAAACTTCAACAGCTTTTTTACCTAGATTAAATCCAGCATCGAATAGATCTGCACCTGCATAACCAAATCCTTCAGTTTTATATTCTGCTTCAAGATCAGGAAGAGGAGTGTTCATAGTAGTAATTACTATTCCCATTTCTCTAGCTTCTTGAATGATAGGTCTCATTGCAGCGTCACCAGGAAAACCATAGATTGCAATTCCATCAGGCTGTAAAGCAACAGCTTCTTTAAATTGTTTAATCATGATTTCTGAGTTCCACTGTGACCAGTAGTAATCTACTTCACAACCAGTGTGTTCAGCAGCAGCTACTGCACCATTGTAAACAATAGTTCCAAATGGACCACCTTCAGGACCACCTGGGAAAAATATAAATTTTTTATCACAGCTGTAATCATTTTTTGCTACTGCTGAAGTAGATGCAAAAGCAAAAAATAAAGCAATGACAGCAAAGATTTTTTTCATAATTCCTCCAAATAATTTATGAGTTAATTTATAAGTAAATAAATCAATAATACAATTAAATTAAAGTATTAAAGATCTTATTACAAATTAAATCCCCCTTTCTTTTGATAGATAAAATAGTCGCACTTATTTACCAATTTAAAGCAATTTTTATATTTATAAGATTATCAAAAAGTGCTATTTTTTCTTTATGGATGTTGATTTAGGTAAATGGTATCGAGCAAATATTGATAAAAAAGAATTCAAGCAGTTATGCAAGAAATCTGATTGGCAGGGTTTTAAGCATATGATTATTTATTTTTCATCTCTGTTTCTCTTTGGATATCTAGCGTATGTCACTTGGGGCACTTGGTGGTCATTATTATTTTTTATAATATACGGAAATATTTGGGGATGTAGCGATGCTATATGGCATGAAACTGGTCACAGAACTGCTTTTAAATCTAAATTCTGGAATGATTTCTTTTATTATATAGCTAGTTTCATGGATAATTTTGAACCTATCAGATGGAGATATTCTCACTATCATCATCATACTTATACTCAATTTAATGATCCTGTAGATTTTGAAATACATGTAAAAAAACCAACTGACTTAATTGTGTTTTTCTCACATTACATTCCATTCTCTGGTTTTATTTTCTTTAAAAATTCTCTTCAATGGGAAACTATAAAACATGCATTTGGTGTAACTACTGATGTAATGAAAGTTTGTATTCCAAAAAATGTAAGATGGAAATGTAGATTATCTGCGTGGAGTCATCTTTCTATTTGGATAATTAGTATAGCTTCTTCAGTTTACTTTCAAAGTTGGCTTCCAGTTCTATATGTTTTATTACCTAATTTTTATGGAAAGACCCTTGTTATGCTTATGGGTCTTACTCAACACGCAGGACTTAGAGAAGATAAAAGAGACCATAGGTATACAACTAGAACAGTATATTTAAATCCAGTTTTAAGTTTTTTATATTGGCATATGGAATATCATGTTGAGCACCATATGTTCCCTCAAGTTCCCTCACATAATTTACCTAAGCTGCATGCAATGATTAAAGATCAATTACCACCTGCCAGAAAAGGTCTTCTTGGGGCTTATAAAGAAATTATTCCAGCACTCATAAAACAAGCAAAAAATCCTGACTATCAAATTCCATTATCTGTTCCAAGCAACGCTTAGACCGAGTGAAAAATAACATTATAATTTTAGGTGGTGGTCAAGCCGGAATCTATGCTGCTAGAGAGATCAGACAAAATGATACAAAATCAAATATTAAAATTTTAGGTGAAGAAAATTTATTACCATACGAAAGACCTCCTTTATCTAAAGATTTTTTGCTAGATAAAAAAAAAGAAGAAGATCTGTATTTTCATTCTAGCGACGTACTAAAAAATGAAAATATAGAATTTGAAAATATATCAATTAATAAAGTTGATTTTGAAAATAAAAAACTTTTTGCAAAAAATGATAATGTTTACTCTTATGATAGTTTGCTTATTTCAACAGGTTCTGAAAATAAAAAACTTACTTTAGATAATAATTTAAAGAATGATATTTATTATCTAAGAAATTTAGAAGAAGCCAAAAAAATTAAAGAAATAGTTTCAAATAAAAATAAAATAACAATTATTGGTGGTGGTTTCATTGGCTTAGAAATTGCCTCATCTTTATCTCAGCTTCAAAAGAAAGTAATTGTTATTGAAATTGGTAATCAACTTATGGGAAGAATTATACCCAAACAAATTGCTGATTTAGTTCAAAACACTCATATAGAATATGGAAATGAAATAATATTAAATAAACAGATAGAAAAAATAACTAAAAAAAATGGCGATTATGAAATTTTATTAAATGATAATTCTTTAATAGAAACAGATTTTATAATTGCAGGTATAGGCTCAACCCCGACTGTAAAGTTATTTGAAAATACAAATTTAAAGCTTGATAATGGTATTGTAACTAATCAATTTTGTGAAACTTCTATTAAAGATGTTTATGCAGCAGGTGACGTATCTAATTTTTATCATCCATTCTATGAAAGAAATATGCGACTCGAGTCTTATCAACATGCACAAAATCATGGAATATGTGCTGGAAAAAATATTGCTGGAGTAAAAACAGAATACACTTCAATTCCTTGGATGTGGTCTGATCAATTTAATTTGAATCTTCAACTGACTGGTATTTGTGATGAGTATGATGAAATCATCGAAAGAGGTAATGATATTAATAATGGTGTTATTTATTTTTTCCTAAAAAATAATAAAATAAGAGGAGCATGTGGTGTTGGAATCATAGGAAAAGTAGGTCGTGACATTAGAATAACTTCTAAATTAACTGAGAAAGATACCATTGTAGATAAACAAATTCTCTCAGATCAAAATATAAAATTAAATAAACTTATACAAAAATAACAATTTAATTATTTTGTATTTATTTTCATAAAATAGCTATTATATACAATTTATGTCTGAAGAAAATTGGATTGAAGTAGGGTCTACAGATAGTATTGAAGAAGAGGATCTCATCAGATTTGATCATCAAGATAAAACTTTTTGTGTGTATAAGCTAACAGATGGTTTTTATGCTACTGATGGAATTTGTACACACGAGGCGGTACATCTTGAAGATGGTTTGGTTATGGATGATGAAATTGAATGTCCGATGCACCAAGGAATTTTTAATATTAAATCTGGAGAAGCTTTAAGCCCCCCAGCGTGTGAGGATTTAAAAACATACCCAGTTAAAGTTGATAATGACAAAATTTTCATTAAGATAGATTAAATATTTTTTTGGAGATTTTATGAGCAGAAAAAAACTTACAGTTTACGATTATTTGCAATGCAAAGGTAATAGACAACTAAGTGTTATGTTTGTACATAATGCTGACGAAGCTGCAGCAGCTGAAGAGGCAGGCATTGACATGATTTGTACTTCTCATGATGCTCCACAATTTGGTATTTACAATTCTTTTGATGAACTTAAGAGAATTCGCGAGGCTGCACCAACTTGCTTTATGCAATCCGGAGGTGCAGTAAGAGTAGCTTCTGAGTATGAAGCAATGAAACTATCACACAAGTATTTAGACATTGGCGCAGATGTTATCTATGGCGGTAATTGGAGTTATAAATGGATTAGAGCATTAAGAGATGAGTATGTTCCAATTAACAGTCATGTTGGATTAGTTCCAGGAAATGCTACTTGGATTGGAGGCTTTGTTGCACAAGGTAAAACAGCAGATAAAGCCATCAGAATTTTAGAGCACACTCTTGAGTTACAAGAAGCGGGTGCAATCGGAGTTGAACTCGAAGTAGTTCCACCAAAAGTTGCAGAAGTTATTACAAAAAAAGTTGATATCATGACTCTCTCAATGGGAAGTGGTTCTGGATGTGATGGGCAATATTTATTTGCTAACGATGTACTCGGATATACCCAAGGAAAAATTCCCAGACATGCGAGAATATATAGAGATTTTAAAAAAGAATTTTCAAAATTACAAGCTGAAAGAGTAAGTGCATTCAAAGAGTTTCACGATGATACGGTAAACAAAAAATTTGATGATCCTAAAATCACAGTTAACATCGAGGAAGGTGAATTTGAAAAATTTTTAAAGCTTTCAGAAAAATTTTGATTAATGTTTGCAGGCGAAGTTGATTTAAAAACTTGGTTTAAACCAAAAATAGATAAGAAAACTTTAAAGGAACTTTCTAAGAGATACGATATAAAAGGTTTATTAGATATATCAGTATTTATTGTTGCTCTAATATTAAGTGGATATCTATGTATTCTAAGTTGGGGTACTTTATGGTCAATACCTGCTCTTTTACTTTATGGAAATATTTTCTATTGTAAAATCATAAGCATTCAACATGAAACAAATCATGAAACATATTTTAAAACAAGAGCATTAAATAAATTTTTTTATCATATAACTTCTTTACTTGGTGGTTTTGAGGCAGTTAGATGGAAGTGGAGTCATTTTCATCACCATACTTACACCATATTTACACATGAGGAGGTGTATGATTACGAAAATAATAGTCCGAAACCAACAGAACCTGTCAGATTTCTTTTAAATTTTTTACCCCTTGGTCCAATAATTAATATTCAAAAAATAAGACATTTTACGCATTTTGAAATTATTAAACATTCATTTGGGATAATTACTCCTGTTGTAAAAGTTACAGTACCTGAAAAGGAGATAAAAAAAATTATTATTAGTTCAAGATTATATTTAAGTTTTTGGTTACTTGTAATTTTATTCTCAGTTTTGCTGCAATCATGGTTGCCAATTATTATGATAATTTTTCCTCCATTTTATGGCAACACTATATTGATGATTTGTGCCATGACTCAACATGCTGGACTAGCTGATAATATTACAGATCATAGAAAAAGTACAAGAACCGTTATTATGAATCCCTTTTTTAGTTTTTTGTATTCAAATATGGAGTATCATATTGAGCACCACATTTTCCCAAAAATCCCATGTCATAATTTAAAAAAATTTCACAAAATAGTTAAAAATCAAATGCCAGAACCTCATTACGGAATAATTTCTGCTTATAGATCAATAATTCCAGCAATATTTAAGCAATCTAAAGATAAAAACTATTTTATTGATGTGAAAGTTCCAGATACGACAATTTAGTCTCTTTTTTTTTAACCAAAATATACTATAAATGCACTATGGGTAGTCAACTTAATGACAATGATTTCGGAACCAGAGATAAAAGAGGTCATTGGAAGCCTTTTGGTACAATAAGTATTAATCCACCTAAAGATATATTTTTTAACCCAATAAAATTTTTTAAATATTTTTTTAAATTCCCAGGAATTTTTTTCCCATGGACATTTGTCTTTGCAGCAATAACAGTTGCTACATATCTCTTTTTGACTCCTTCTTTAGAGACAATGAGGACTTTTGAAATAGGATGGATATCCTATATATTTTTCAGAAACGCGGTTATTATTTTGCTTTGGACAGGCTTCTTTCACTTAAGACTAAAGACACAAGGAACTTCATTTAAATATAACCCACGACCTTTGGAAAAAAATAACTCAACTTTTTTATTTAATGATCAGACTAAAGATAATCTATTCTATACTTTTTGTAGCGCTATTCCATTGTGGACAGCTTACGAAGTAATTACATTTTGGGCATTTGCAAATCAAATAATCCCATATGTAAGTTGGGAGGCTTATCCAATATATTGTTGTTTTATGTTCTTTCTTGTTCCGTTTATAAGAGACGCACATTTTTATTTAACTCATAGACTATTACACTGGGCACCACTTTATAAAATTGCTCATAAAGTTCACCACCGTAATACGAATACAGGTGCTTGGTCAGGTATGTCTATGCATCCAATAGAACATATACTCTATTTTTCAGGAATCTTAGTTCATTGGATTATACCTTCTCATCCTCTTGTTGCGATGTATCATGTATTTCATGCCGGTTTAGCACCTACACCTGGACATACAGGATATGAGAAAATGACTTTCAAAAATGGTGTATCAATTCCAACAGGTGATTATATGCATTACATTCATCATAAATATTTTGAATGCAATTATTCAGGTGGAAATACTAGTTTCTTAGATAAACTAATGGGTACATTCCATGACGGTTCTGAAGAAGCAACCAAAGAAGTAATGGCTCGCATTAAAGATAAAGCCCATTACCTCTAAACTTATCTTCATAAATTTTAAATTTTATTATATTGATCTAAAATATGAGTAAGGTCGAATTATATAAAGATGTAAAAAATAGTTTGGGAGAAGGTATTACGTGGTCTTCAATTGATCAATGTTTACTTTGGGTAGATATTAAACCAAAATCAGTTTTATTCAGAATTAATTTAGATAACGAGAAAATAGAAACTTTTGATTTACCAGAGTTTGTAACTGCGACGTCAATAATCTCAAAGAATGAAATTGCTTTAGTATCAAATAATGGAGTAAATAAATTTAACTTTCAATCTAAAAAATATGAAAGAATAATTAATGTTGAAGAAAATATATCAACAAATAGATCTAATGATGGTGCATCAGATGCTAAAGGCAGGCTTTGGTTTGGGACTATGCAAAATAATTTTGATCAAGATGGAAGCGCAAAATCTTTATATATTAAATCTGGAAGTTTATATTGTCTATCAGATAATCAGTTAAATATTGTTGAGACAAACCTTGGCATACCTAATACATTTGTTTGGAGTCCAGATAACTCAAAATTTTATTTTGCCGATACAACTAAGGGATCATTACTAGAATACAATTTTAACCTAGATGCAGGTAGTTTATCAGATAAAAAAAACTTCTTCGATTTTGATAGAGGCGCTCCAGATGGATCAACTATTGATAGTGATGGTTTTATTTGGAATTGTCGTTGGGGTGGATCATGTGTAGTGAGAATTGACCCTAAAGGAAGAATAGATAAAATTTATGAGCTACCTGTTGAAAATGTAACAAATTGTGTATTTGGAGGAAGTGATCTTAAAACTTTATTTATTACAAGCGCTACAAATTTAGGTAAAAATCAACATGACGGTAGCTTATTTGCATTAAATGTTAATGTACCTGGCCTTGAAGATAATAAATTTAAAATTTGATTTTTTACTTTAATTAGATAAAACTTTCACACATGAATATAAAAAATAAATTTAGATCTTCTAATTGGTATAATTCTAAATCACATCGAAGAGATACATTTATTCATCGAGGCTGGATGAGAAATCAAGGTCATCCAAATCATTTGTTTGATGGCCGTCCTGTAATTGGAATTTGTAACACTTGGTCAGAATTAACTCCTTGTAATGGTCATTTCAGAGAGATAGCAGAGTCTGTTAAAAAAGGTGTTTATGAAGCTGGTGGTTTTCCTCTTGAATTCCCTGTTTTTTCAGCAAGTGAATCCAATTTAAGACCTACAGCTATGTTGTTTAGAAATTTAGCAAGTATGGATGTTGAAGAGGCAATAAGAGGTAATCCTATAGACGGAGTCGTATTATTAATGGGGTGTGATAAAACAACACCTTCATTAATGATGGGAGCTGCTAGTGTAGATCTTCCTACAATCGGTGTTTCAGGTGGCCCAATGCTTAACGGACATCATCAAGGTGAAACAATAGGTTCTGGTACTGGTGTTTGGAAACTTGATGCAGATTTAAATGCTGGTGTAATTACAGAAGAAGATTTTATTAATGCAGAAATTTCAATGAGTAGATCAAAGGGTAATTGTATGACTATGGGTACTGCATCAACAATGGGATCAATGGTGGAAGCATTAGGGATGTCACTCCCTGGAAATGCTGCGATACCTGCAGTGGATTCTAGAAGATATGCTTTAGCTCATATGTCTGGGAAAAGAATTGTTGAAATGGTTAAGGAAGACATAACTATGTCAAAAATTGTTACAAAAAAATCATTTGAAAATGCAATCAAGGTCAATGGAGCAATAGGAGGATCTACAAATGCAGTTATCCATTTGGCTGCAATTGCAGGTCGAATGGAAATAGATTTAGAACTAGAAGATTGGAATAAATGTGGAGATGGCATTCCAACATTAGTAAATCTTCAGCCTTCAGGAAAATACTTAATGGAAGATTTTTATTATGCAGGTGGTGTTCCAGTAGTCATAAAAAGATTAATGGAAAAAAAATTACTAGATGAAAATTCAATGACTGTTAATGGAAAAACAATAGCTGAAAATAATTTAAACGCTAAATGTTGGAATAATGATGTTATAAAAGAATTTGATAATCCATTAACCAAAAATGGAGGAATTAAAATTCTTAGAGGCAATATAGCTCCAAATGGTGCAATTATTAAACCATCAGCTGCTTCACCAAAATTAATGAAACATACTGGAAAAGCAGTAGTTTTTGAAAGCGTAGAAGAGTTTCATGAAAAGATTGATGATCCCAATTTAGACGTTGATGAAAATTCAATATTAGTTTTAAAAAATTGTGGGCCAAAGGGTTATCCTGGTATGGCTGAAGTAGGAAATATGCGTCTTCCACAAAAAGTTCTTAAAAAAGGTGTGAGAGATATGATTAGAATATCTGATGCTAGAATGAGTGGAACAGCATACGGTACCGTAATACTTCATACTTCTCCAGAATCTGCAGTTAAAGGTCCTTTAGCAGCAGTTCAAAATGGTGATGAAATAGAAGTAGATGTTGATCAGGGTATAATGAATTTAAAAGTTAATGATGAAACAATAAAAAATCGTCTAGAAAATTATTCACCTGTTGTTCCAGAAATCACAGGTGGTTATCAAAAAATGTATGTAGAGCATGTTATGCAAGCTGACAAAGGAGCAGATCTAGATTTTCTAATTGGAAAAAGAGGGGCTGAAGTCAAAAGACATAGTCATTAATTAAAAATTATTAAAATAGATGAATAACAATTTTAATCCTTTGTCTGCTCAAGAATTAACTTCAAGAATAAATAAAATTCCTAGAGTTAATCTAGCTCAATTACCTACTGTACTTGAATTTGCACCTAATATTTCTAAAGAGTTGGGTATAAATCTTTATATCAAACGAGATGATTGCACTGCATTAGCTTTTGGGGGCAACAAAACAAGACATTTAGAGTTTATAATGGCTAAAACATTATCTGGAGATTATGACTGTATTTTAACTGGGGCTGCATCTCAATCTAATTTTTGCCGCCAAGCTGTAGCTGCTGCAAATAAACTAAATTTAGATAGTTATTTAGTATTAATGCACGGAATAAAAGGTGACTTAATGCAAGGTAATTTTTTATTATATAATATTTTGGGAGCTAATGTTGATGTTATTGATGGTGAGAATTTAGAAGAAATACCAAAGCATTTAGATATAAAATATAATGAGTTAATAAAAGAAGGTCGAAAACCTCTATTAATTTATGGAGGATTTGGAAAAGAGGATACCACTCTTGCTGGTATAAGTTATGCAAATGCTATGGCTGAAATTGATTTACAAATGAAAGAGCAAAATTTTATGGCAGATCATCTATTTGTTACTGCTGCTAATATGACACAAGCTGGTTGTGAATTAGGAGCTAAGATATTAAATTGGCCAACTCGTATTCAAGGTATTTCTCCTGTTTATTGGGAAATGAATATTAAAAAAGATATAGCAAGAATATGTAATGATGCAGCAAAGATGCTTGATATTAATTTAGAGTTTTCACATAAAATGATTAATCATGACAATAATTATGTAGGTGAAAAATATGGTGCTACTACAGAAGACGGAATAAAAGCAACAAAGCTTTTAGCTAATAAAGAGGGAATTATTTTAGATCCAGTTTATACATCAAAAGGTTTTGCAGCTTTAATTGATTATGTTGAAAAAGGAATTATTAAGAAAGGTGAAAACGTCATTTTTATGTTCACTGGTGGCAGTCCTGCAGTTTTTGCATATAACGATGAAATTGCAAATAATTCTACTCAATAATTTCAAATTTATCTAAATATTTATTTGATAACTTAATACCTAATCCATGTTTATTTTCATCTAATTCGATATAACCATTTTTTGCTTGAGGTTCGCCATCGAAAATATACCAAAATAATTCATTGCCAATTTCCACAGGCCAAAAAGGAAAATACTCAACTATTGGAGCGTTTACTGAACTCATAGAAATATGAAAATTATGAACTTGTCCTGCGTGAGGAATAACTGGTATTTGAAATGCTTCAGCTAAAGCAGAAATTTTATGCGCCTGTGTTATACCACCAACTCTATTCGTATCAAATTGCACAACATCAATTGCTTTTTTTTCTAGTAATTGTCTAAAACCAAAAAGTGTATATTCATGTTCACCGCCAGATATAGGAGTTCTACATGAGGCTTTTAGATCTGCATAACCATCAATATCATCAGCAATAACTGGTTCTTCTAACCAACGAAGATTTTCATTATCAATTAATCGCATCATTCTTTTTGCATATTCAAATGTCCATCCCATATATACATCTGCCATAAGATCAACATTATCACCAACAACTGATCGCACTGTTTTGATTAACTCAATATTTTTATGCATACCTTCAGCACCATCAGTGGGACCCCAACCAAGTCTTAATTTCATTGCTTTAAAACCTTGATCCATATAATCTTTAGCTTCTTTTGCAAGACTATCAAGAGGTTGACTATAAAGCTTACTTGCATAACAGGGGAGTTTTGATTTAGTTTTTCCACCTAATAATTTGAATACAGGTTGTTTAGCAGATTTTCCAAGTGCATCCCATATTGCAATATCAACAGCACTAATAGCTGTCATACCTACACCTTTTCTTCCCCAAGCAAGTGTTTGTCGATACATCTTTTGCCATATATGCTCATAATCCCATATACTTTCACCAATAATGGTTGACGCTAAATAAGTATCTACAACTGATTTACATGGTTCTGGTGATAATGCGGCATTACCTAAACCTATAAAACCATCACTTGTTTCTACCTCAACAACTAACCAGTTATGAAATTTATATGTTGTCCATCTATCATTTGAAATATTTTCTTGATTCACAATATCTGCAGCATTTGTGCAAAAATTTTCGTGAATTTTTTGAATGGGCCCTGTCCATTTATAGACTTTAGCTTTTACACTTATAATTTTACTCACAAGACTATTATTATATTAATTTAATTTAATTCAAGAAATTTTTTTAAATTTAGGATAAGAGTTTAATTAATAATTTTAAAGATTCTAACATTGGACTTACGTTAGCTTTATTTTTACCCACAATATCAAATGCTGTTCCATGAGCAGGAGTGGTAATGGGTATTGGCAGACCCCCTTGAACAGTAACTCCTTTTTCAAACCCAAAAGATTTAAGACCTGATTGTATGGCATCATGATACATGCCGACAAGACAATTAAAC
>CACMQS010000002.1 GCA_902615845.1 uncultured Alphaproteobacteria bacterium | reverse complement strand
TGGACCAGGAGAAATTGGGTTTATCAATTCGGGTATTAAAAGTGTTTCTGATTGTAAAGTCGGTGACACAATAACAGATGATAAACTTCCAACTGATGAAGTTCTCCCCGGCTTTAAACCATCACAACCAGTTGTTTTTTGTGGAATGTTTCCTGTTGACTCAGATGATTATGAACATATGCGTGATAGTATGGCTAAGCTTGCATTAAATGATTCTAGTTTTTCTTATGAACCAGAAGTAAGTCCAGCTTTAGGTTATGGCTTTCGTTGTGGTTTCTTAGGCTTACTACATTTAGAAATTATTAGAGATCGATTTGAAAGAGAATTTAATTTGGAACTTGTAACTACCGCACCTTCAGTTGTTTATAAAATTTTAATGAAAGATGGATCTACCATTAATCTCCATAATCCAACAGATATGCCAGATCCAGTAAAAGTTGAAAATATTTCAGAGCCCTGGATAAAGGCTACAATTATTGTTCCCGAAGAATTTTTAGGATCAGTATTAGAATTATGTACATCAAAAAGAGGCATTCAGCTAAATATGAGTTATGCAGGTAATAGACCACTAGTTGAATATAAACTGCCTCTTAATGAAGTTGTTTTTGATTTTTATGATAGATTAAAATCAATTACAAAAGGTTATGCGAGTTTTGATTATGAAATTACTGGATATGAAGTAAATAATCTAGTTAAAGTTGGTATTCTTATTAATGGAGATCCAGTTGATGCTTTATCTTTAATTGTTCACAAGGATAGATCAGAGCAAAGAGGTAGAGCGCTCTGTGAAAGGTTAAAAGACTTAATTCCAAGACAACAATTTAAAGTTGCCATTCAAGCTGCAATTGGAGGTAAAGTTATTGCACGTGAAACTGTAGCTTCATTTAGAAAAGATGTAACACAAAAACTTTATGGTGGAGATGTAACTAGAAAAAATAAACTTTTAGATAAACAAAAAAAAGGTAAGAAAAGAATGAGACAATTTGGGAAAGTAGATATTCCACAAAATACATTTTTAAATGCTCTAAAAATGAATGATAATTAATTATTTACTCTTTTTAATAATTCACTATTTTCAATTGGAGGCCAAATATTATACCTTTCATTATACCAATCAATTCTGGTTATATTTTCATAAATAAAATAAATACTTATCAATACTAATATTATTTGTGAATATTTGATTATAAAATTATAATTTTTCCTTAATATTAATACCCATAATGGCAGTACTAATATTAATAAAAATGATAAATTATAAAAAATTCCAAATCTATATGCAGGTGCATATATAAACCAAATAAAGTTACATATTAATACAATTAAAAAAATATATTTGAAATTTAAATCTAAATAATTTTTTTTAATAAAATTAAACGATATTTCCTTGCGATTATTTTTTTTGAATAAGAAATATATAACAGGTGCGATTAGAATAAGAAAATATACCAAGTAAATTTCAAGTATTTTATTAAAATGATTTAAAAACCAAATTTTGATCCAATCAAAATTACTTACATCCATCGTTGTTGAAATATCTCCTTTAGCAAAAGACTCAATTAGATATGCTTCATTTATCGCTAATTCTTTATTTAAAAAACAAATTGTACTTATTGGCCAAATTAAACATCCACTGATTATGAAATTTTGAAAAATCCATGGTAAAGGAAATAACGAAATTAATAGAACTATCCAATAATTAGTCTTTTTATGATCAAGTTTAAAAAATAAAAATATTAAAAATAAAAAAACAAGAATATTTGAAATTTTAATTATAAATGCAAAATAACCTAGTAAAAGTAAAAACAAAAAATCATTGTTTACACTTTCAAAATCATTGTTATAGAAATAATTTATAGTAATTATTAAAATGTAAATACTTATAATCACACCTGGGACATCTGTGCCTAAATCTTTATAATTATTTAAAACTCCTAGAAAAAAAATTAAAATTAAAAAAGATAGAATTGACAAATAATGTTTTTTATTTTTGGTTACTAAAATAGATAAATTTAATAAATCATAGATGCTAATAGAAAAAATTAAAGCTGTTAAAATAAACAATGTACTGTTTAAATAACTTAATGAAAAAATAGAGGTTAAGAATAGCCAATGAGAATTATAGCTTATAGTTCTATGGTGTAAAATTTCATGTAAATTTTGATTTTTAAAATTTTGTATTGTTTTGTAATGATAATCAAAATCATCACTTACACCTGCATAAAAAGAATAAATAAAAGTAAAAATTAAAATAGATAATATAAAAAACAATTCATTTTTTTTTCTTACTATCTGTGAAAAATTTGCTAAATAAAATAATACACCTACAAAAATTGTTATAATACTTACTGTATTTGATATTGGATAAAAATTATTTATAAATATAAAAATTAATCCAATAAATAGTAATCCTTGTATAAATGTTAAATTTTTGAGTCCTAAACTATTTTTATTTAAATATATTAATTTATTAAAAAAATGTCCAAAACCAAGAATAGATAATAAAATTAAAAGTGAAAAAACTGGAAAAGAAATTAAATCAAAAAAATTTATATTCATATTTATTAATTAACATTTAAAAAATTTTTCAAGAAATTTAGTCGTCTTACATGAAATTTCAATTAATTCTCTAGATAACTTATGCTTATTTAATCTAATTGCATCTTCAAAATTATTTAAAAGAGAAGATAAAGGAGACTTACTATTTTCAAATATTAATTTTTTATTAAAATATAATTTATGATTTAACATATCATTTAGAACGAAAGTATTATCACTAAAATTTATTTTCATTTTCCTTAATTTTCTTTTGAATAAATTACCTGTTATAACTTTTACTTTTATTCTTTTATTTATGCTAAAATAAAATTTTGAAACAATGCCTTTTCCATTTAAATTATTTGATTTAATGATTTCCATTTTAATATCTTCAAATTTATCTTCTTTAAAAAGTAGATATAGAAGTGATATTGAGTGAAAACCCCAATCCCAAACGGGATGAATGTTTTTTCTAAATGGACCATAATTTCCCTCATAAATAATTATTTCTTTTATTTTTTTATATTTTTCATCAGTAATTTTTTTTAACTCTAGAAAACTCTCAGAAAAATAATTTGTTAAATTAGGCAAGACAATCATATTATTTTCTACTATAATTCTTTTTAATTCTTTATTATTTTCCAATGTATCGCTTACTGGTTTCTCTAAAATTACAGGATGCTTATTATTTTTAATAAGTTTAACTATCTCAAGATTTAATTTTGGTTGTGCAGCTACATAAATTGAGTCATTATTTTTTGAATCAAGCATTTTACCTACTGAATCGAAAATTTTTACATTGGGAATGTCCTTCTTTTTTCTGCAAACTATTGAAGTTAAGTTAAATTTGTTATTTTTATTAATCTCATCAATAATTTTTAATGCCCAATCTCCACAACCAACAATAGCAATATTAATCATTAATAAATTTTATAATTATCTGTCGCCCAATCTAAAAATTGTTTTAATCCCTTTTCCAAATTTACTTTAGTTTTATATTTTAAATCTTTTTTTGCTTTATTTATGTCTGGACATCTTCTTTGTGGTTCATCATTTGGATAAGATTTTGGATGATTAATAAATTTAGCTTTCACATTATTATTCATTTTTTTTAAAATTTTAAAAATATCCTTTACCGAAACTTCAGGTTTATTATTACCTATATTGTATGTATTTCCAGATTTACCTAAACACATAACTCGTATAAAACCTTCCATAGCATCAGAAATATAGCAATATGTTCTTGTTTGATTACCAGAACCATAAATATTAAGTTGCTTCTTGTTTAGAATATTACTTATAAAATTTGGAAATATTCTATAATCTTTCTGTCCCATCCCTGGTCCATAAATATTAAATGGTCTGATTATATTTGTATGTATTCTATAATATTTATTGAAAATATAACACAGTGTCTCACCTAACCTTTTACTTTCGTCATAGCAAGCTCTTGGACCCATGGAGCTTACATTCCCTCTATATGTTTCTTTTGTTGGAACATTGTTTTTATCTGGATCACCATATATTTCACTAGAACTAAAAAAAATAAATTTAGCATTTTGTTTTTTAGCAAATTCTAATAAGTTTCTTGTACCATTTATTGCAACATCTAATGTTTCTAGTGGCTTTTTTCGATAATAAAATGGACTAGCTATCCCTGCAGCATGGATTATTATATCAATATTTGTATTTACATCAAATTTTTTAGAAACATCTTTTTTTATAAATTTAAAATTTTTTGAATTTAATAATTTTGTATTTTGTAAGGTATTATCATAAATAAGAACTTTTACAGGTTTTTTTAAATATTTATTATATTCACTAAAAATTTTTATAAAATATTTCCCCAAGAAACCATTTCCACCTGTTATTAATATTTTCTTACCATTAAAATATTTAGAAATATTTTTTGTATTTTTAATTATTGTATCAATATCTTTTTTTAGAAAAAAATTCATTAAAGCTTTCTGAATGGAATAGGTTTGTAAAATTGTACTTTATTTTTTCCAAAAAATTTTTTTATGTCATTAAAATATTCGTATGCAAAAACTACAACTGTATCAGTTAACTGACTAATATTATTTTTTCTTGGTAATATTTTTATATGCATTCCAGGTGAAAATCTATTCTGTTTAAGTGGACTATCATCTATAATATATTCAATCAGGTTAGAATTAATTTTTGCAACATTTGTAATTGTAGAAACCCTTGCTGGGGAACCATATCCAATAATTGTATAACCTTTGTTCTTTAGATTTGTAAGTTTATCTTTAAGAATATTGGAACTTTTGTAAATTTGAATATTAAAATTTTGAAATGATTTAGTACTCAAAACTTTTTTTTCATTTTGTAATATTATTTTACATCTCTTTGTAATTTTAGGATTAATACTATTTTTAATAAAACATCTTAGTGACCCTCCGTGAACATTTATTTTTTCTATATCATACAATGTCATTCCAACATTTTTAAAAAGTTTTTTTATAGAATTTGCAGAATAATAAAATGGTCGATCAAAATAAAATCTTTCAAATTCTAGGTTTTTTAAAAAATTTTGAAGATATTCTATTTCAATAATTAATGTTCCATCTTTTTTTATAAAACTTTTAATATCTTTAGCAAATTTTTTTGGATTTTCTAAGTGTGTAACAACACTAGAAGCAACTATAAGATCTGGCTTTTCATATTTTTTAAGAATTTTTTTTATAATATTTTTATCAAAAAAACCTATAAAGGTTTTTAAACCTCTGTCATTAGCCATCTTCCCAACATTAATTGACGGATCTATACCTATTGATTTTACTTTAAGTTCTTTAAGAGGTTTTAACAAAATACCGTCATTAGATCCTATATCCACAACAAAATTATATTTTTTAATTTTTAGAGCAAGGTTTTGAAAATGCTCTCTTAATTTTTTATTTACAGATGATAAGTAATAATAATCCTCAAACAAAATATTTCTATTTATTATTTTTTTAATTTGTCCTGATCTACAATTTTTACAAAATAAAATCTTTAGTGTGAATTTTTTTTCATTAATAATTTCTAACTTATTTTTTGGATATTTATTAGCCAACGGTTGTTTTCCAAGATTTATTACTTCAGATATCTCTTTCGAATTGCAAATCTTGCACTTCATATAAAAAAATTCTTTATTTTTGCAGAAAACATCCAGTATATAACTGAAAATACATCATAGTACCTTATTTTTTTACCCTCTTTATAAGTTCTACCATGATAATTAACACCTATTTCAAAAATTTTTGAACTCTTACTAACTACGTAAGTTAAAATTTCTGCTTGTTGACCCCAATTGTTACATTTCAAATTATTTACATCTATTAAATTCTTCTTAAACATGCAATAGCAACAATATATATCTGTAAACGTAGTATTATTCAAAAAATTGAATAAAAATGTTATGAATTTATTACCTAACATATGCCAAAAATGTAATACAGATCTTCGTGATCCTATAAATCTACTTCCCATTATTAGATCATAATTAAATTTTTTATTTTCATTTAAAAATATTATAATGTCATTTGGATCATATTCTAAATCAGCGTCCTGTATTAATATATAATCAAGATTACAATTTTTTATTCCTTCAATAACAGCCTTTCCTTTTCCAGAATTTTTTTTTAAATGAATTGCTTCATTATATAAACTTTTGTTATCATCTATGATTTCTTGAGATTTATCTGTAGATCCATCGTTAACAATAATAACTTCAAGCTTACAAATAGTATCTAATTTCTTAACTTTATTTAATAAATTTAATAAAGTTTTTTCCTCATTATAAACAGGAATTACGATACTTAGACTTTGCATAAAAAATTATTTATTTAAATATCATTAAATTTATATATTTAATTAAATATTATTAAATAAATAAGTTTTTATTTTTTTCAGGAGAGATGTGAGAGCGGTTTAATCAGCACGCTTGGAAAGCGTGTGTAGTAGCAATACTACCGAGGGTTCGAATCCCTCTCTCTCCGCCATAATTAATTAAATTTTTTACACCAAAATTGATACATACCAGAAAAAATTCTTGAATTATTGATTTCAAATTCTTCCCATTTATCTAAATTATATAAATCGTTTGATTGATTATATGATTTCTTAAACATTTCTAAAACATATGTGTCTTCAAATCCTAAAAAAACTAATCCTAATTTATTCATGTGACTTCTTATTTGCTTAATTGTGAACCTTTGTTCTTGTACATGGAATAATAAATCTCTAACTCCGCTTGTTGAATAAAAATCTGGACTATTTTTTATACTATCCCATTTATTATTATCTTTTTCAAAAATATCTTTTCTAAAATTTATGATATTTTTCTTTGAAGTTTTTATTTTTAAACTATTTATTTTTTCTCTTATTTCAGCAATATTTTTCCTAGCTTTTTCACTATACAAACCAATGAGCATTAAAGCATCTTTTTTTAGGCATTCAGACAAACATTTCCATCCAATTAGTGGATCAGCCATGTGATGAAGCACTCCAACAGACTCTATTATATCAAATTTTTTATTTAATTTTCTCAAATCTAATAAATCTCCTTGAATAAAATTAATATTTTTACAATTTAATTCTTTTGCTTTTCTTTTTGCATAACCTAAACTATTAAAACTTAGGTCTAAAGCTAAAATATTTGCATTCTTGTACTTTGAAGCTGTTGTTATTGCATGTTGCCCAGTGCCACATCCAGCAATTAAAATTTCAGTTTTTTTAGAAAAGCTTATTTTTGTAAAATCAATGTCTAAATTTATATCTTCAATTACTTCTTTCATAACCCTAGGTTCAATACTTAGACCAAGATTAGTCCATCTAGGATATGGATTTTCTTCATATTGATTTTTAACCTTTATTGAAATACTATCATTAACACCTGTAATTGATTTTATTTTTTGAGTATGTTTTTTTTCCTCATTATAATTTTTATATTGTAATAAAAATACTTCTTCCAATTCATTAGAAGGATTTAGTTTTTGACACCAATCAAAGCTGTATAATGGAGAATAACAAGATAAAATAAGTATCTCTAAATCATTTATTTTTTTGGTATTAATATTTTTTTTAATTCTTTCGTTAATCTTGTTAATTTTAAAAATTTCTTCATCCGTTACTGAATATACATATTCATTTAGAAAGCATTGTGTTGATAATGATATTAAAAATTTTAAATGTATTTTTTTAAAACTTGAATTATAGATTTGATTTAAAATTTCATGTCTAATTTTAATAAAATTTTTTTCAAAATAATAATTAGGAATAGGACAAACTTTCATAAATTGTAACAAAAGTTTATTTTTGTTTAATTCCTCTATTATTTCATTTAAATTCTTTTGATATTCTTTACCATCTATTAAAGATAAAATATCTTTCAAATTTGAATTAAAAAATAGTCCATTTATTACATTTTTAGCTATAGCATTTGGTCTTACAATTATTTTTTTTTCAAGAAGATATAAAAGAAATTTATTTATGTATTTATTTTTTTCATCTAAAATGAAATGCTGAAGAACACCAGCTAAATTATAATATCCTCTAATATAATTTGGGTTTATGTTTAATGTTATTATATAATATGAAAGAGCTTTTTTATTTAAATTTCTTTTTCTAAATATATTTCCTAAGTTATTGTAAGCCTTATAATAACTCTTATCTAATTCTATAACTTTTTCATAGTTTTTGATTGCATTGTCTTCTTCGCCAATTTTGTTATAAATATTTG
The DNA here is from genome assembly GCA_902615845.1 of uncultured Alphaproteobacteria bacterium. Taxonomy (GTDB): domain Bacteria; phylum Pseudomonadota; class Alphaproteobacteria; order HIMB59; genus CACPNW01. The sequence continues at coordinate 141,939 of CACMQS010000002.1, read as the reverse complement.
CTAGATTGTAAAATCCATCGTTGTATCTTGGATTTAAATTTACAACTTTAATAAATAAATCTCTTGCTAGAGTGTAGTTTTTAAGCTCAGTATGAATTACTCCTGAAATATTATTAATTAAGATTGAATTAGGATATTTATTTATAATATTATTAGATAAATCAAGAGCTTCTAAATATTTTTTTTTATTAAATAACAATATTACTTTTTCAATTAATTTTTTATCAGGTTCTTGTTCAATCATTTATATAACTGAAGAAATTAGTTTTTTTGTATATTCTGATTTAGGTGAAATAAAAATATCTCTACTATAATTTTCTTCAACAATTAAACCATCTTTTAAAACAATTATTTTATTAGCAATAGCTCTTATGACTCGCATATCATGACTTATAAAAATATAACTTAAATCTAATTCTTTTTGTAAATTATTTAATAAATTTAATATTTGATTCTGAATTGTTACATCCAAAGCAGAGGTTGGCTCATCTAAAATTAGTATTTTAGGTTCTAAAATTAAAGCTCTAGCAATTGCAATTCTTTGTCTTTGACCACCAGAAAATTCATGAGGATACTTTTCTATTGTATTTTCATATTCTAAACCAACTTTTTCTAAAACATTTTTTAATTTTTTTCCTTTTTCTTCTGAGCTAATATTTGGATAATGAACCATCAAACCTTCTGATATAATATCTTCGATATTCATTCTTGGACTCAGGGATGAGTATGGATCTTGAAATACAACTTGAATATCTTTTCTTAAATCTAAAACCCCTTTTGTACTTAACTTATTTAAATTTTTTTTATTTATTATTATTTCGCCCCTAGACTTTATTAATTTTAAAATTGCCAAAATAAGCGAAGTTTTTCCTGAACCAGACTCGCCTACAATTCCAATAGTTTCTCCAATTTTTAAATTAAAGCTGACATTTTTTATTGCTTTTACATAGTCAATTGTCCTTTTAAGTAATCCTTTTTTTATAGGATACCAAACATCTAAATTTTTAACATTTATTATTGATTTATTTTTTTGATTGTTGTTTGCTTTAATATTAGTTTGATTGGATACTAATTCTTTAGTATATTGATTTTTAGGATTATTAAATATTTCTTCATTTGTCCCAAATTCAATTACTTTACCATCTTTCATAACATATATGTAATCTGATAATTTTTTCACAACAGAAAGATCATGACTTATAAAAACCATAGACATACCCATTTTTTTTTGAATATCTTGTAATAACTCTAAAATTTGTAATTGGATAGTTACATCTAAAGCTGTAGTTGGCTCATCGGCTATTAATAAATCTGGTTCATTTGCAATACTCATCGCAATCATAGCTCTTTGTCTTTGTCCCCCCGATAGTTCATATGGGTATATTTTTGGTCTTGATGAAATATCACTAAGGCCAACCTCATTTAGTAATTTTATAGTTCTTTTTTTTGCTTCTTTCTTACTTAGTGTATTATGTGTAGTAATTATTTCTTCAATTTGTTTATTTATTGTATGTAGAGGGTTTAAACTCGTCATTGGTTCCTGAAATATTGTTGAAATTTTATTTCCTCTTATATTTTGAATTTCCTTTTGACTTAAATTTAACAAATTTTTATTATTATATATTATTTTTCCTGTTTTAATGTTGGCTCCATTAGGCAATAATTTTAATATACTAAGAGCTGATAATGTTTTACCTGATCCAGACTCTCCAACTATTGCTGTAGTTTTACCTTTTGCTACATCAATATTTACATTTCTTACTACGTCAGTATATTTATTAAAACCTATACTTAAATTATTTATTGATATTATTTTTTCCATTTTAATTAAAAGTCTTCCTTGGATCTAGTGAGTCTCTTATTGCTTCACCCACAAAAACTAAAAGGCCTAACATTAAACCTAAAGTTAAAAAACTTGTAATTCCAAGCCATGGGGCTTGTAAATTATTTCTTCCTTGATTTACCATTTCTCCTAATGATGCTGAGCCAGGTGGTAAGCCAAAACCTAAAAAATCAAGACCTGATAAAGCTGTTACTGATGCGCTTAAACTAAATGGGAGAAAAGTTACAGTAGCAATAGTAGCATTAGGTAACATATGCCTAATCATTATTTTTATGTTCGAAACGCCTAGTGCTTTTGCAGCTCTTATATAGTCAAAATTTCTTGCTCTTAAAAATTCTGCACGAACTACACCAACATAACCCATCCAACTAAAAAGCAATAAGATAATCAAAAGCCACCAAAAATTTGGCTGAATTACACTAGCTAAAATTATCAAGACATATAAGGTTGGTATTGCTGACCACACTTCCATAAATCTTTGGAAAAATAAATCAGTCTTACCGCCAAAATAACCCTGTATTGCTCCTGCAGAAACTCCTATAATCATTGAAAAAAACGTTAAAGTAAATCCAAACAATACTGATATTCGAAAACCATAAATTAATCTTGATAGTACATCTCTTGCTTGATCATCAGTACCAAGCCAATTTTTATTTGAAGGTGGTGAAGGCGCTGGAGCATATAAATCTCTTATTATAGTATTATATGAATATGGAATTATAGGCATAATCATCCATCCATTTTCTTCAATTAAGTTTTTAACATAAGGATCTTTATAATCTGCCTCTGTTTCAAAATCTCCTCCAAATGTTGTTTCTGAATAGAAAGAAAATATTGGATAATAAAAGTTTGAGTTATATTTTACTAATAAAGGTTTTTCATTTGCAATAAAATTAGCAAACAAGGAAATAATAAATAAAAAACTGAATATCCAAAAAGAATAATAACCTCTTTTGTTGTTCTTAAAATTATTTAGTCTTCTTTGATTTAATTTTGATAATTTCTTCATTATCTTGATTCAAAATCTATTCGTGGATCAATAATAGAGTACATAAAATCACCAATTATTCCCATAACCAAACCGAGTAGTGAGAAAAAATAAAGTGTTGCAAATATGACTGGATAATCTCTTGTCAGAGCAGCTTCGTATCCTAATAAACCTAAACCATCTAAAGAAAAAATAACCTCAATGAACAGAGAACTTGAAAAAAGAATTCCAATAAATGCTGATGGAAAACCAGCAATTACTATTAACATAGCATTTCTAAATACATGACCATAAAGAACCTTTCTTTCAGTTAAACCTTTAGACCGTGCTGTAATTACATATTGTTGATTTACTTGATCAAGAAATGAATTTTTTGTTAAAAAAGTCAATCCAGCAAACCCGCTAACAAGCATCGCAGTTAGAGGCAGTGCTAAATGCCAGAAGTAATCTATTATTTTTTGAAATAATGTTAACTCATCAAAATTTTCAGAAAATAAACCTCTTAGAGGAAAAATATCATAAAACCTCCCTCCTGCAAAAAATACTATTAGTATCACAGCAAATAAAAAATTTGGAATTGCATAACCAATTGTTACAATTGAACTTGATACTATATCAAACTTTGATCCGTCCTTTATCGCTTTTCTTATACCGAGGGGAATAGATATTAAATATACTAATAAAGTTGTCCATAAACCAAGTGATATTGAAACTGGCATTTTATCTAAAACGATAGAGGTAACTTTTTGATCTCTAAAAAAACTTTCTCCAAAATCAAAAGTTATATAATCTTTTAACATTTTCATGAAACGTTGATGTGCTGGTTTGTCCATTCCATACATCTTTTCTATTTCTTTTATAATATCTGGATCGAGGCCTTGTGCTCCTCTATACTTACTATCATTAACTGATGTAGAATTATCTCGATTAAACTCTAGAGTTTCACCTTCACCACCACCAGAAAATCTAGCTGTTGATTCAACAGCTGTACCAGTCATTTGTGCAATCATTTGCTCTACTGGGCCTCCTGGAACAATTTGAATGATTGCAAAATTTATAACCATTATTCCAAAAAGTGTTGGGATAATTAAAAGAAGTCTTTTTATTAAGTAAGCACCCATATTGTGCTATTTTATATTATTTCTAATAAACTTTAATAATTAGTTTGATGTTCTATTTGATTGAATTGTTTCAAATTTATTCTGATTAATCCACCATGTATCAAAGCCTAAAGAATATTTTGGCTTTAATTTTGGTTGATCAAAAAAATCCCAATATAGAACTCTATATGAGGAGATGTGCCATTGTGGAATAACATAATAATTCCATAGAAGAACTCGATCTAGAGCTTTGGTTATTGTAATTAACTCTTCTCTATCACTAGCATTAATTAGACTTTCAATTAATCCATCTACAGCATAATTTTTTATACCAACAACATTTCTAGAGCCATCAGTATCTGCTGCATCAGAACCCCAAAAATTCCTTTGCTCGTTACCTGGAGATAAAGATTGACCAAAAGTTTGCACAACCATATCAAAATCAAATTTTTCCATTCTTTTTTGATATTGCGCACTATCAATTGTTCTTACTTCAGCAATTATTCCTAATTTTTCAAGATTATCTTTAAATGGGAAAACTATTCTTTCAAAAGCTGGTGACCGTAATAAGATTTCAAATTCAAAAGGTTTTTTTGTACTAGAATGTAGAAGTTTACCATCAACTAATTCCCATCCGGATTCTTCTAATAGTTTGGATGCTTCTTGCAATTGCATCCTCATATAACCGGAACCATCTGTAACTGGATTTGTATATTCTTCTGTAAATATTTCTTTAGGCAATACATCAAAATATGGATTTAAATAATTTAATTCTTCTTTTGAAGGAAGACCAGAGGAAGCAAGTTCTGAATTTTCAAAAAAGCTATCTGTTCTTTTATATGCATCAAAGAACAAATTTTTGTTAGACCATTCAAAGTCAAAAGCATAAGAAAGAGCCTTTCTTACTCTTCTATCTTTAAATTTATCTTTTCTAATATTAAATGCGAAACCCTGCATACCTTGTGGATTTTCATGACTTATTAGCTCTTTTTTAATTAAGCCTTCATTCACAGCGTTTATATCGTAAGCAGTTGCCCATTCTTTTGATGAATTTTCAGAGAAGAAATCAATCTCACCAGATTTAAAAGCTTCTCTTTCAATACCTCTGTCTTTGTAATAATCATATCTAATTGTACCGAAGTTATCTTTACCAATTTTAATTGGTATTGATGCACCAAAACCCCAATAATTTTGATCTAGTTCGTAAGTAATTGATCTTCCACTATCAAATGATTTAATTTTATATGGACCACTTCCAATTGGTATTTCCAGAGATGTTTCTTCAAAGTTTTTATTTTCCCAATAATGTTTTGGTAGAACTGGTAATTGACCAACAATTAATACTAATTCTTTATTCGTGTTTCTTGTAAAATTAAATCTCACCTTATTTTCTTGTTCTTTAATTACTTCTTTTACATCTCCATAGTAGTATTTATAAAATGGGTGCCCTTTTTCCATTAGGGTATTAAATGTCCAAACAACATCGTCAGCTGTAATTTTTTTTCCATCGTGCCAATATGCTGCGTTTCTTAATGTAAATGAAACCCAAGATCTATCATCTGGCCACTCAATCGTTTCTGCTAATAATCCGTATTCCGTAAATGCTTCATCACTTGATCCCGTTGTTAAAGTTTCATACAATCCTCCAATTCCGGCTGCCGAGGTACCTTTTAAAATAAATGGATTGAAACTGTCATAGGTTCCAATGGCACTTCTTACTATTGATCCACCCTTTATTGAATTTGGATTAATGTATTCAACATTTTCAAAATCTTTTGAGTATTTTGGCTCACCATGCATTGCAATTGCATGTGATATATTAGTATTTGCTTGTGCTTTTAATTGAAAAATTAGACTAAACGTAAAGATAAAAGTAAGTATTTTCATGCTTTTAATATATGTCTATTTACTAAAAATTAAAATAAATTTTAGTTTATTAATTTAATTATTTCATCATGAAGAAAGCTTGTACTGGAAGCAACTAAACTGCCATCTGAGTTTAGCGATATATCTTGTCCAAACTTATCCGTAATTACTCCACCTGCTCCTTCAATTACATTTACTAGGGCCATATAATCATGTACTTTTAATGTATCCTCTAAAACAATATCAATTAGTCCTGAGGCTAACATTCCATACATGTAACAGTCACCACCAAGTCTATAATATCTTGATTGTTCTTTTAGTAATTCTAATCCCTTTCTGATTTGAGGCTCATCAAAATATAATCCAGATGTAAAAAGATAGGCATCTTTAATTTGTTTAATTGCACTAGTTTGAACATCTTTTCCATTACATTTTGTCTTTTGATTTTTTATTCCCATCCATCGCTCAGCATGTGCAGGACAATTAATAATTCCTAAAACTGGTTTTTTATTGTGAAGTAATGCAATTAAATTACCAAAATCTTTATGTCCAGCTATATAGCTTCTTGTTCCATCTATAGGATCTAATACCCATATAAATTCAGCGTCTATTTTTTCATTTTCATACTCTTCACCTAAAATTCCATGATCAGGATATTCTTTTCTTATTCTCTCTCTTAATACTTGTTCTGTTTCTTTATCTGCTAAAGTTACAGGACTATCATCATCTTTAATTTCTATTTTAATTTTGTTTCTAAAGTAATGCATTGAACTTTTAGATGCATCATCGGCTAAAGAGTTTGCAAATTTTGAAAACTCTTCTGTATCTAAGATCATTACTTTAGTTTATGGAAGGGGTGCTGGATTATCTGAGTGTTCTCTTAGGAAATAAACTAAGTCTGCTCTATCTTTTACTTTTTTCAAACCTGCAAAGTTCATTTTTGTACCTTTTATATATTTTTTTGGTTTATATAAAAATTCTGCTAATTCTTCATATCCCCATTCTCCACCGTATTCAGCTAGAGCCTTAGAGTATGCAAAACCTTCAACATTTGCTTTTGGTCTATTTATAATGTTCCATAGGTGTGGGCCTACTTTATTTGCACTACCTTTTTCGTAGTTATGGCAAGTAGCACATTTTTTGAATAATTTTTCTCCATTATCGACAGAAGCACTAGCTAATAACATTGATATTGGCTCTATTACTTCTTCTTTTTTTTCCACTACTCCAACACCAGTGGAATCCTCTGGCACGTCTATTTTATAAGCTGTTTCTTTTTTTTCATCATGATCAATATCAATTACTAAATCTCCAAAATGCCCAATAAGGGTAACAATTAAGACTGCTAATATAATAGATGCTAAAATTTTATTAACTTCAAGCCCAGACATGTATAAGTACATATACAGATTTTTTAGAAGAAAGAATATATTTGTCGTAAGTATGAAATTTAAATTCTCTTGCCTAATTGTCGCATAAATTATGAAAAATGTTGTAATTATACCTTCACGAATGGCTTCCACTAGACTGCCGGGCAAACCACTAATGGCTATAGATGGTATTCCAATGATACAACGAGTATGGCAACAAGCAATTGCATCAAATATTGGAGAAGTGTTTGTTGCTTGCTCGGAAATTGAAGTTCATGATTTAATCGTAAATAATGGTGGCAAAGCTATTTTGACAGATCCAAATCTCCCCTCTGGAACTGATAGAGTTCACTCCGCTTTTTTAAAGATAAAAAATAACAAAGACATTGATGTAATAATTAATCTACAAGGTGATATGCCTCTAATAAATCCAGAACATATTTTTAAAGTCATTAAACCAATAAAAAGAAATTTTACCATTGGCACACTCGCAACAAACTTAAATGATAATGAATTAAATAATCCCAATGTAACAAAAGTTGCAGTTGATTTTAAAAAAAAAGAAACAGCGCAGGCGTTAAGTTTTTATAGAGAAGTTACGACAGAAAATAAAAACTTATACCATCATGTTGGTATCTATAGTTATACCCCAGATTCAATAAATACATTTATCAATTTACCTAAATCAAAAAATGAAATAGATCTAAGTTTAGAACAAATGAGAGCTATGGATTCTAACATTCCAATTGGAGTTACGTATGTTCCTGAAGTTCCAATCAGTGTAGATACAAAAGAGGATTTAATAAATATTGAAACTAATATAAGAGAGCACAATGATAAAAGTTGATAGTTTTTCATTTCAAGGTGTAAATGGTGCTTATAGTGAACAAGCTGGAAAAAATATTTTTCCAAACGCAACAAGTATACCGTGTGCAACTTTTGAAGATATGTTTGAACATGTTAGATCTGGGAAATCTGAAGCAGCAATGGTTCCAATAGAAAACTCTCTTGCTGGAAGAGTAGCGGATACTCAAAGATTGATACCTGACTCTGATTTAAAAATAACTTATGAATATTTTCATGAAGTAAATCATAACTTACTTGGAATTAGAGGTGCAAAAATCTCAGATATCAAAAGAATAAGAAGTCATGAACAGGGAATTGCCCAATGTCGAAACAAAATTTTAAAACTAGATAAGCAAATGATTGTTGAAGCTGATACAGCCGGATCTGCTAAATTAATTTCAGAGTTAAATAATATTGAAGATGGAGCTATCGCATCTGAACTTGCTGCTGATATATATGATCTTGATATATTGGAAAAAAATTTCCAAGATACTCAAAATAACGTAACTCGATTTCTTGTTATGCAAAAAAATTTATCAGATATAAATCTAGAAACAAAGGATATCCTTACAACATTAGTCTTTACAGTTAGAAGTATTCCAGCAGTTTTGTACAAATGTCTTGGTGGATTTGCTAGTAATGGTGTTAACATAACTAAACTTGAGAGTTACATTCACCCACAGGGTTTTGATGTTGCACAATTTTATATAGATTTTGAGGGACATCCTGAGAATACATCTGTAAAATTAGCACTAGAAGAGATGAAATTTTTTTGTAAGAAGATAGAAATCCTTGGAGTATATGAGAAATCTTCATTCAGGAAAAAATAGGTTTTTTTAAAAAGTCTATTTATATTTTATTTACATTAATGTTATATTACTACAGGGAGGATTGAGGGCAAATAAATTGCTAATCCAGTCAGATCTGAAAAGAAGCAGCTGTAACAATCTTGTTTGGGTCTCAACTCCTTCCATTAATAATAATGACAGAAGAAAAATACAAAGTTTTAGCTAGAAAATATAGACCACAAAAATTTGAAGATTTAATTGGTCAAGAATTATTAGTAAAAATTCTATCAAACGCTATTAATAATGACCGACTAGCTCACGCATACATTCTAACAGGTGTCAGAGGTGTTGGAAAAACTACCACTGCTAGACTTATAGCGATGAGTATTAATTGTAAGAATAGAGATAAAAAAAATTGTGAACCATGTGGAAATTGTGATTCATGCAAATCAACAACTTCGGACAGTAATCTTGATGTTATTGAGATTGATGCAGCGTCTAATACTGGCGTTGATGACATTAGAGAAATAATTGACAATGTAAAATATAAACCTGTTATCGGTGATTATAAAATATTTATAATTGATGAAGTTCATATGCTTTCAAAAAGTGCATTCAATGCTCTGCTGAAAACTTTAGAAGAACCACCAGAACATGTTAAATTTATTTTTGCCACAACAGAAATAAAAAAAGTACCAATAACTGTTCTATCAAGGTGCCAGAGATTTGATTTACATAGAATAGAAAATAAAATGTTATCAGATCATTTACTAAAAATTTCCAAACTGGAAAATATTACTATAGATTTAGATGCTATTTCTTTACTTGTAAGATCAGCAGATGGATCTGTAAGAGATGGTCTTAGTCTATTAGATCAAGCAATAACTAGTCCAAATGAAAAAGTTGACTCGCAAACTGTAATAAGCATGCTGGGATTAGCTGATAGAGAAAAAGTATTTAACTTAGTTGAAATTATTTTAGAAGGAGATGCGCTTGGTGCAATGAATAAGTATAAAGAATTGTATGAATTAGGAGCTGATATAGCAATGATATTTGATGAACTATTAAACGTAGTACATTTCCTTGTTCAAATAAAAATAGCACCAGATTTAAAAGATGACATTTATATTCCTGAATTTGAAAGAAATAAGGGAGCTGAATTGTCATCAAAAATGACATTAAATAATTTGAATATTATATGGCAAATTTTATTCAAAGGTTATCAAGAACTGCAAAATAGTTCTCATTTATATCAACATGGTGAAATGATTATTTTAAGAATTATTTACTTACACGATGGCCCAAGTCCTGAAGATCTAATTAAAAAATTGGACAAGGAAGTAGTAAAAAAAGAGCCCTTAAAAAAAAATCTTGAACTACAAAATGAAACTAATGAAAGTAGCAAAGTACTAAACTTTAATGAAAATAAAAAAGAAATTTTACCAAAAAAAAATGTAGATATAAAACATGTTCAAGACTACAGACATTTTGTCGATATGTTTTTTAAAAATAGAGAGGGATTACTTCATACTAAGCTATACAATGATGTAAAATTAGTCTCTTTTAAAGAGGGAGAAGTTACCTTAAATACTTCTAAAATCAATGACACTGCCTTCAATAGAACAGTTGCAAAATTAATCTCTAAATGGACAGGCAGAATATGGCAGATACATTCATCCACAAGTAATCTTGGAAAAAGTTTACATGATGAGGATATTATTAATCAACAAAAAGAAATTGAAATAATGAAAAATCATCCAGAAGTAAAAAAAATATTAAAAGAATTTCCTGAAAGTAAAATTCACGCTATTACAGAACTAGGTGAAATAAATGATGATGAGATAGATATAAATCAACCAAAGATGAAAAAGGAGAAATAATGGTTAATTTAGGTAATATGATGAAACAAGCTCAACAGTTGCAAAAAAAAATGGCTGAAGCACAGAATAAACTAAATGATATTGAAGTTGAGGGTACTTCTGGAGGAGGCCTTATTAAAGTAACAGCTACAGCAAAAGGTATATTTAAAAGAATTTCAATTGACGATAGCTTGATTAAACAAGATGAGAAAGAAATACTTGAAGATCTGATAGTCGCTGCAATAAATGATGCCAAAGAAAAAGGAGAAGCCGCAGCCCAAGAAGAAATGAAAAATCTTACAGGTGGCCTACCCTTACCTCCAGGAATGAAACTTCCTTTCTAAAAATGGAGCAATCCCCGATAGATAAATTAATAAATGATATTTCAAAACTTCCAGGATTAGGAAGAAGATCGGCGCAAAGAATTGCTCTTTTTTTATTAAAAAATAAAGATAAAAATCTATCTCCTCTAATTGAGAGTTTAAACTTATCTTATAATAAAATTATTGAGTGCTCAGAATGTGGAAATATAGATATGGTAAATCCATGTAATATTTGTGCAAATCCTAAAAGGGATAAAGCAACAATTTGTGTTGTTGAGGATGTTTCAGATTTGTGGACATTAGAAAAAGTAGGATTTTATCGTGGCCTCTATAATGTTTTAGGTGGTTCATTATCAGCGATTCAAGGTATAGGAACTGATGAATTGAAAATAGAACATCTACTAAAGAGAATTGAAACAAATAATGTCAAAGAAATTATTCTTGCCTTAAGTACAACTATGGAAGGACAAACAACATCTTTTGTAATTGCAGATAAACTAGAAAAATTTAAAGATTTAAACGTAACAAGACTTGCACAAGGTATCCCTATGGGTGGAGAAGTACACTACTTAGATGAAAACACATTAAATACTGCATTCCAATCCAGAAAAAAAATTACATAAATAATAATGGATAAATTGCTTTACGTCCCAAATCCACTATTACGCCAAAAAGCAGATAAAATTCAATCTGTTGGAATTAAGGAAAAAGAAATTGCAAAAAAAATGATGCAAATAATGATAAAAGCACCAGGTGTAGGCTTGGCGGCAAATCAAATTGGAATTCTGAAACAAATTGTGACTATATTTTTTGTAGATCAAAAGACTAAAAAAGAAACTCAATATATATTATATAACCCTAATATTGTCTCTTACTCTCAAGAGAAAATTGTTATGGAAGAGGGTTGTTTATCACTTCCTGAACAATTTGCAGAAATTGAGAGACCACAAAATATAGTAGTTGAATACTTAGATGAAAATAACAAACAAATAAAAAAAGAAGTTGGTGGAATTGAATCAAGAATTTTACAACATGAAATTGATCATCTTTCTGGAAAGTTATTTGTAGATTATCTTTCTTCATTAAAAAGGAATATAATGATCAAAAAAGTCCAAAAATATTTAAAAAACAAAAAATAATGAATGATAAAAAAATAATTTTTATGGGTTCGCCTAAAATAGCTTCTGACTATCTTGATGCTTTAATTAAAAGTAATTTCATAATTTCTGCAGTATTTTCACAACCCCCAAAAAAGAAATCTAGAGGAATGAAAATAATTGAATCTGAAGTCCATCAACTTGCAAGTAAGAACAAAATTGAGGTTTTTTGTCCAAATACGTTTGATAAAGATACTATTGGGACAGTGAAAAAATTAAATCCTGATTTAATTATTGTCATGGCATACGGTAAAATATTGCCAAAAGATATTTTAGATTTACCAACATTTGGTTGTATCAATATCCATGTCTCTTTGTTGCCTAGATGGAGAGGTGCAGCCCCAATAGAACATTCTTTAATGAATGGCGATAAAGAGACTGGTATATCAATAATACAGCTAATCGAAAAATTAGATGCTGGACCAATTATTAATCAAAAAAAAGTAGATATAGAAGATGATTGTAATAAAAATGAATTAAGTCAAAAATTAACAGAGGTTGGAATCAAATTATTAGTAGACACTATTCCTCTTATATTTGATAAAAAAATTTCTTATTCTGATCAGGATGATAATTATGCAACATATGCAAATAAAATTTCTTCACTAAATAGAAAAATTAATTTTAATAAATCTGTAAATGAAGTTTTAAATCTTATAAGGGCACATTCACCCAAACCTGGTGCTTGGTTTACTATACAAAATGAAAGAATTAAGATCATTAAAGCAAGAAAATCAAACTCTAACGGTAATGCATCGACAATTCTTAACGAGACATTTGATATTGGGTGCAATAATGGAAGTATTGAACCACTAATTTTACAAAGAGAAGGCAAAAATGCTATTTCTAAAGATGATTTTCTTCGAGGATATAGTTTTAAGGTTAATGAAGTAATAAATGCCTAACTACAAAATAACATTAGAATATGATGGAACTAATTATGTTGGTTGGCAACGTCAAGAAAATGGTCCTTCCGTACAACAATTGGTTGAAGAGGCTATAGAAAAACTATCAAAACAAAAAATAACACTTTTTGGAGCTGGTCGAACAGATGCAGGCGTTCATGCAAGAGGACAAGTGGCCAATTTTGAATTAGAGCAACATTTTGATACTGATACTATTAGAGATGGCATTAATCATTATCTAAGACCCCAACCCATATCTATTTTACATGCTGAAGAAGTAGATAAAGATTTTAATTCAAGATTTTCAGCAAAATTGAGATGGTATGAATACAAGATCTTAAATAGAAGATCGCCAATTACGTTAGAGCAAAACAAAGTTTGGTGTGTACATAAAAAAATAGATGCTGAAAAAATAATAAAACAATCACAACAATTTATAGGCAAATTTGATTTGTCTGCTTTTAGGTCAATAAATTGCCAATCCAAATCACCAATTAAATCTATTAATTCACTAGATATAAATTTTAATCATGATGAAATAAATTTTTTAATATCAGCTAAATCCTTTTTACATTCTCAAGTTAGAATCATGGTCGGTACACTGGTTGATATAGGACTTAGTAAAATAGAAAAATCTATTTCAGAAATTATTCAATCCAAAAAAAGAGAATATGCAGGAGTTACTGCACCACCTGAAGGATTATATTTATTGAAAATAGATTACTAATAAAAGCCAATTTCTGATAAACAAATATCTGCTTGAAAATCTTTAAATCCAGCAACTAGCCCTAATGTTTTGATATTCTGACCAACTAACTTTTTTGGTTGATAAGCATTTGATTTTTTAAATTCACTAAAGGGTGCTTTTATTACTGTCCACTCAGAATTAGTTTTAAAACTATACTTATAATATTGCCATGGAGCCATCGTCAAAGCGGTTCTTACATGAATTGAATACTCTTCATTATTACCAAACACTTTAAAATAAACACCCTCAAACTCTTCTGTTGATATTGAAGGTTTTAATTGATTTCTTATTTGAATAAAGCCACCGTTATTTTCAGTCGTGACATCTCCTGTCATATGATAACAATTAACATCATTTACTTTTGATATGATCGCTTTACCCTGAGATAATCCACCCATTACTCCATCAGTAAAAAAGGCCCAATTTTGACCTTGAGAAGAAACTCCGGGTGTTTCTAAGTTATCTAGTATCATTGTATTCTGAGATTGAAGATTGGATGAAAAAAATAAAATAAAAAAAAATATTATTAAACTTTTCAATTTTTACGATTTTCTGCTAATTTTTTTTTGATAAGAGATAAACCCGTTTCAACTTTTGATTTATATGATTCTTCAAATGCTTTTAACTGCCAATCTGAAAATCTAGATTTTAGTTCAGATAAATTATTTTGTTTCCATTCATTAGAAGTATTTTCATCTTTCCAAATATCTTTTTCTTCATTGGTTCTTCCACAACCGTAACAATATCCTGAGATTGGGTCAGTTTTACATACGCTAATGCAAGGCGAAGTTACTTTGTTCTGTTCCATGATAATATACATATATTTTTTTTTAGTTTATTCCATTAAAACGATGTAAAACTTTAAAATTATGACTGATTTTAGCTATTTAAATGTTGATAATGCTTATAAATTAATCAACCAAAAGGTAACAAAAACTCCTTTGGTAACTAATGATTACATAAACAATCTTTTAGAAGCTGAAATTTATTTTAAACTTGAGAATTTACAAAATACTGGATCATTTAAATTACGTGGAGCTACACATAAAATTACAAAATTAATAGAAACTGTAAAGGACTCAGGTGTAGTAGCATATTCATCAGGTAATCATGCACAGGCAGTTGCCTATGCATCTATGATTAATACTATTAGTGCAAAAATAATAATGCCTAAAACTGCACCTCAAATAAAAATTGAAAATACAAAAAAATATGGAGCAGAGGTAATATTATATGACACTTACTTTCAAAGTAGAGAAGAGATAGGAAATGAAATTCAAAAGAAGGATAATAGAGCTTTAATTAAACCCTATGATGATAAAGATATAATTGCTGGTCAGGGAACTGCAGCTATCGAAATTGTAAATGATTTGAAAGAGCAATCAATTGAACCTGATCTGTATTTATGTTGTTGTGGAGGTGGAGGTCTTATTGCAGGAACATCAACATACTTAAAACATATTTACCCAAATATAAAATCATATTCTGTAGAGCCTGAAGAATTTGATGACACAAAAAGATCTTTAGAAGCTGGTAAACTTATAGAAAATAAAAAAAATGCTAAATCTTTTTGTGATGCACTATTGGCACCAAAACCTGGTAATATAACTTTTCAAATTAATTCTAATAATCTTGAAGGAGGACTAAGTGTTTCTGATGAAGAAGTAACAAAAACTATAATTTTGTTAGCTGAACAACTTAAAATAGTTGTGGAGCCAGGAGGAGCAGTTGCAGCTGCAGCAGCATTAAATAATAAAATTGATGTTAAAAATAAAAAAATTATAGTTATGATTTCTGGTGGTAATATCGATCTAAGTTTATTTAATAAGTTATAATGAATCAATCAAATTTAAAAAAATTACAAAATCTATTAAAAGAAAAAGATACCGATATTTTTGTCATTAATAGAAGTGATGAATATTTAAATGAGTATATTTCCCCAAATGCAGAAAGATTAAATTTTATAACAAACTTTTCTGGTTCAGCAGGAAGAGCAATTATAACACCAACAGATGCCTTCTTGTATGTTGATGGAAGATATACTTTTCAAGCAAATACTCAAATTAACGCCAAAGAGATTCAAGCAAAACACTTAAATAGCTTTTGGACAGATTTAGAAAAAATTTTATTAGAAGAAGAATATAAAATTGCATTAGATCCAACTCTTCATTCAATTATAGAAATTGAAAAAGTGGTTAAAATGTTAGAGAATTCAAAATCTCAACTCCAACTAATAGATAAAAATTTTGTTGATTTAATATGGGAAAATCAACCAAAAACTCAGTATACAGATATATTTGATCATCCAACAAGTTTTGCTGGTCAGAGCAGAAGTGAGAAATTAGATATTTTAAAAAAATTTTTAGATCAAAATGAAATTGATCATTACTTTGTTTCTGGGCTTGATAATATTGCTTGGCTATTAAATTTAAGAGCAGATGATATAAAATATACACCGTTGCTTTATTCTTATCTTCTAATTTCAAAAAATAATAAACACTCTTTGTATATTAAAGAGTCTTCAATGCCAGAAATTCTAAAAAAAGAAATCCAAACACTAATAAATATTAATAATATTGAAAATATCGGATCAATTTTTAATAACATTAATTCATCTGAATCAATTGGTTTAGATTTTAATTCCACTACTTTTTATTTTTTAGACCTTTTAAGAAAACAAAAAATAAATACTAAAAATTTAGCAAATCCATGTATTTTGTTAAAAGCTATCAAGAATGAAACTGAACTTGATGGGGCAAAAAAAGCACATATAAGAGATGGTGTTAGTATTACCAAATATATTTATTGGTTAAAAAATATCATGGATCCTAAATCAAATGATGAAATAAGTGTTGCACATCATTTAGAAAATCTGCGAAGAAAAAATGAATTATTTCATTCTCTATCTTTTGATACAATATCAGCAATTGATCAAAATGCAGCCCTTCCTCATTACCGTGTTACTGAAGAAGGAAAATCATCTTTCTCAGATAATAATATTTATCTTGTTGACTCAGGAGGGCAATATTTTGATGGAACAACCGATATAACAAGAACTATAATTTTAGGTGAAGCAACAACAGAACAAAAAGATAGATTTACGAGAGTTCTTAAAGGTCATATTGCATTATCAAATCATGTTTTTGAAAAGGGAACAAGAGGAACTGATATTGATCATCTAGCAAGAAAAAGTCTACAAGAAATTAATTTAGATTATGATCATGGTACCGGTCACGGTATAGGAAGTTTTTTGAGTGTCCATGAAGCCCCACAACGTATTGCTAAAAAATCAATGTTTGATAGCGTTGAGTTGCTTCCAGGAATGATTTTATCCAATGAACCTGGATACTATAAAGAAAATGAATATGGTATAAGAACAGAAAATTTAGTCGTGATAAAAGAGAATAATGATAAGAAATTATATTTTGAAAACATTTCGTGGTGTCCAATAGATTTGGATCTCATTGAGAGTAGCATGCTTGATCAAATTGAAATACACTGGCTAAATAAATATCATAGAAAAGTGTATGAAACATTGCACACCCACCTTGATAAACAAGAAAGAGATTGGCTTAAAAAGGTAACTTCTGAAGTTTAGTTAAAGCCGCCAATTATGCGGCTTTCTTATTGATATCAAATTCAGTTCTTAGGAGATGCTTGTCTAATTCAATTTTCCATTCTTTTCCATATTCAGATTTGAAATATTTAACTAAATCCTCATCATTATTGTAGTTTTTGTCGCTTAAATCCTCGTACACTTTGTTAAAAAAGTTAAAAACATTAATCATTTTTTATTCCTTTCAATACAAAAATAGTAATTATTTTATGCAATCAAAGTATAAAAATATGAATTTTAATATGCAAAAAATGCATATATAAATATTTTAAAAATTTAAATGTACTTAAATTATTTAATAATAATTAAAATTAATTGTTCCTGATTGACTTTGTACATTAATACTTCATAGATTCTATAATATTATAACTTCCAATGATAATAATTTTAACACAATGTTTTCCATCTAGAGTAGGGGGAATTGAAACATTAATGTATGACATAGCATTAAATTTAAGTCATAAACACGATGTAAAGGTTTTAGCTGACCAACAAAACAGTGCTAAAGATTTAAAATTTGATAAAAACAATAAAAATTTTTCAATATTAAGATTTAAGGGTTTAAAATTTTTAAGAAAAAGAAAAAAATTTAATCAACTTAAAAATATTTGTTCTTCAAATAATGTTGAAGCAGTCATCACTGATAGCTGGAAAAGTCTTGAGCTACCAATTAATTTTTTGAAAGAAAAAAAAATCCCAATTATTAGTCTTGTTCACGGAAACGAAATAATAATCAAAAACGATAATCATCATAAACGAATAAAGAAAGTTTTAGAATTAGCAAACGCATTGGTGGTCAATTCATCATATACTAAAAACTTACTTTCAAAAATAAGTGAAAACTTTAAAAAAATTGAGGTTATCTATCCAGGTGTAAAATCTACTAAGAATATTATAGAACAAGCAATAGATTTAGATGATAGTTATCCAACGTTGCTTACTCTTGCCAGACTAGAAAAAAGAAAAGGACATTCGTATATTCTTAAATCTATTTTTAATTTAAAAAAAATTTATCCAGATATTCAATATATAATTGCTGGTGAAGGTGATCAGTTAGAGAATATAAAGAAAGAAATAAAAAATTATAATCTAGAATCAAATGTGAAGTTAGTTGGAACAATAAATGAAAATCAAAAAAAATTCATTTTTTCTAAGACTGATATTATGATCATGCCGACAATAGATGAAACTCATGCAAATTCTATTGAAGGTTTTGGAATCGCCTACATTGAAGCAGCACAATATGGAATTCCTTCAATTGCCTCAAATGTTGGAGGTACTCCTGAAGCTGTATTGCATAATAAAACAGGTTTAATTATTAATAATTTTAATGAATTAGATGAATCAATTAAAAATTTAGTTGAGAACAAACAAAATAGAATTGAATTAGGACAAAATGCAAAAAATAGAGCAGAAAATGAATTAATCTGGGAAAAACAAGTAGTAAAATACAATAAGTTAATAGATGATATTCAATGACTATTTTATTTCATAACACAACTTTTGATAAAATTGATGTTTGGAAAAAAACAATAAAAAAATATTTTAAAAATGAAAAAATAATTTCTATAAAAGATTATAAAAATTTTTATGATGTAAATTGTGCAATCATTTGGAATCTACCAGATAATATTCTTTCAAGACTAAAAAATCTCCAAGTTATTTTCTCTATGGGAGCTGGAGTAGATCACATTCTAAAACTTAAAAATTATAATAAAAAAATTCCCATAATCAGAATAAAAGATGAAGAAATGGGGGAGAGAATTGCCAATTATTCTTTAGCTCAAATACTAAATTATCAATTAAATTTTAAAATTTTTCAAAATTCTCAAATCAAACAATACTGGTCTGGAGAAAGGACACCAATTGATAATAAAAATTTAACAGTGGGTATTTTAGGTTTAGGCTTTCTTGGAAATCATATTGCAAAATTACTAAATAAATTAAATTATAATGTTATTGCATATAAAAAAAATCGAGCAAAAGTAAAAAATGTAAAAATATATACGGGTAAAAATATTATAAGTTTTATCAAATGCTCTGATGTTATTATTTCTATTCTACCATCAACATCTCAAACAAATAACATAATAGATAAAAAGTTTTTAAAGAATATGAAAAAAAATTCTTGTTTAATAAATATAGGCAGAGGAAATGCAATTGAAGAGAAAGATCTTCTAAATCATTTAAAGAAAAACAAAAATTTTTATGCTTATTTAGATGTCTTTAAAAATGAACCTTTAAAATCAAGTAGTCAATTTTGGAAACTGCCAAATGTAACTATTACTCCACACGTTGCAGGTGTAACAGCTATAGAGCCATCTGTTAAATATATGTACTCCAAATATAAAAAACTAAGAAAAAATAAAAATATAAAATCAGATGTTAATCCATCTGATGGATATTAATTAACATCAAAATAATTTTCTAAAATTCTAAAATAAATATTTTCTAATTTAATAATATCTTCAACAAAAACAAATTCATCTACTTTATGAAGAGTTTGATTTCTAAGACCTAACTCTACTACTTCACAATAGTTCTTTATATATCTTGCATCAGATGTACCACCATCGGTTGCTTGCTCAGGTGGGCTATTTCTGCCTGTGACATCAGAAATTGATTTTGAAATAATATTATATAAATCACCGGCTTTATTCAAAAATGACTCAGCTGTTGCATCATAAGTATAAGTGCAACTAGCGTTTTCCAGTTTAGAGAAAATCTTTTCTATTTTATTATCAATCCATTTTATAAGTGAGTCAGATGAGTGCATATCATTAAATCTAATATTAACTGTTGCTTTAGCTAATTCCGGAATTACGTTTTGAACAGGATTGCCAATATCAATAGTAGCAATTTGAACTGATGTTGGTAAAAAATTTTCATTACCTTCATCTAGCGGCTCTTCTAATATACTATTTAATAAATTCACTAAGTGATGTGAAGAATTTTCAGCTAAATGAGAATTTGCAGTATGTCCTTGAATACCTTTTACCTGAAAAAAGAAACTAACTGATCCTCTTCTTCCAATTTTTACTTTATCGCCGACCTCATTTTTAGAAGTTGGTTCACCAACAAGACAATGATCAAATTTATAATTTTGTTTACTTGCCCATTCTAGAATTCTTGGTGTGCCGTTTACAGAATCTCTTTCTTCATCTCCTGTAATAATAAATGAAATCTTACCTGGAATATTTTTATATTTATCTACAAATCTTTTAGCGGCACTGATGAAACAAGCAACACTGCTTTTCATATCTTCACTACCTCTTCCATAAAGTTTACCATCATCTATTCTTGCTGAAAAAGGAGGATATTTCCAAGAATTTTCATTTCCTACTGGAACTACATCTGTGTGACCAGCATAAGCAAAATGCTTTCCTTCATTTCCTATCGTTGCAAATAAATTTTTTACTTCATAAGAATTGTTTCCAGAGAAAATTAATGGATGACAGTCACATCCTATAGCACTTAGATGATTTTCAACGACTGTTAAAGCTCCCTCATCTTTTGGAGTTACACTTGCACATTTAACTAAGGATTGTGTAAGAGTAACTGGATCAAAATTAATTTCTGACATTAATCTCTTAAAAGATCATTGATTGATGTTTTGCTTCTAGTTTTTTCATCAACTCTTTTAACAATAACTGCACAGTATAAAGAAGGATTAATATCCCCTTCTTTTTTTCCTGGTAATGTACCTGGTACCACAACTGAATACGCTGGAACTTTTCCCATATGAATTTCCCCAGTTGATCGATCGACTATTTTTGTAGATGCTCCAATAAATACACCCATTGATAAAACCGCACCTTCACCAACAATAACACCTTCAGCCACTTCACTTCTAGCTCCAATAAAACAATTGTCTTCAATAATCACAGGATTTGCTTGAAGAGGTTCAAGTACACCGCCAATACCAGCGCCTCCAGAAATATGACAGTTTTTACCTATTTGTGCACATGAGCCAACTGTTGCCCAAGTATCAATCATTGTTCCTTCGTCAACATATGCACCAAGATTTACAAAAGAAGGCATTAAAACAACACCTTTAGCAATAAATGCGGATTTTCTTACAACAGCGTCTGGTACATATCGAAATCCTGCTTTCAGATGATTATCTTTAGTCCAATTTGCAGTTTTACTTTCTACTTTGTCAAACCAAGTAGCATGCGATGCTTTAATGATTTCATTATCATTTAATCTGAAACTTAAAAGAATTGCCTTTTTAATCCATTGATTAACTTGCCATTTATTATTAATTTTTTCACAAACCCTTAAGTTTCCACTATCAAGTTTGTTTAAAGTTTCATCTACTGCATTTCTAATATCACCTACAGTATTGACATTAATATTATCTCTCTCCTCAAAGGCATCATTTATAATTCTTTCCAGATCACTCATATTTTACCCTCATTTACATCTTTTAAAAATAAACTCAAATCTCTTGTTTGAAAATCTAAATATTCTTTAGATGCTTCAATATCATCGGAAAAATTTTCATAACCAGCATCAACCCAGACAGGTGTAAAACCAACTTTTTTTGCTGGAACTAAATTCTTTGCAATATCATCAAACATTGCGGATTTATTTGATTCGATATCAAATAAGTCGATAATTTTTTCATAGGGAGAAATTTCTGGCTTAGGAATATAATTAGCCATTTTAATATCATATATTTCATCAAAAAAGTTTGTTAAATTTATTTTCTCTAACACATCTAAGACATGTTGCTTATTAGCATTTGTATAAATAATTTTTCTTCCCTCAAGTTTATATAATTCATCATTAAGATTTTGATTTGGACCAACAATTGAGTAATCTAACTTATGAACTTCTTCTAAAAAATAATCAGGATCTACACCATGATTATCCATCATACCTCTTAATGTAGTGCCATGTTGCTTGTAATATTTTGCTTGTAGTTTTTTTGCTTCAGCTAATTCCATATTTAAATTTTTAGCTACAAACTCACCCATTAACTTATGTACTTGCTGAAAAATTCCACTGTCTGCAGAGTACAGTGTGTTATCTAGATCAAATATCCAGGTATTGATGTTATCTTTAAAGCTCATTTAATTACTTGTTATTTGTGTACCAATTCCATGTTCAGTGAATAACTCTAATATTACTGAATGAGGAATTCTTCCATCTAAAATAGTAGATTTTTTAACACCTTTTTTCATTGCATCAATACATGTATTAATTTTCGGCTTCATACCTCCAGAAATATATTCTTTATTAGCAATATTTTTAGCTTCTTCTAAAGTTATTGATGATATTAATTTTTCATCTTTGTCTAAAATTCCAGGTACATCGGTTAGTAATAATAATTTACTTGCTTGTAACTCACCTGCTATAAAACCCGCAACAGTGTCAGCATTAATATTATATGTAAAATTATTTTCATCCTTACCTAAAGGAGATATGACAGGTATTTGACCATTTTTTATAAAGCTAGTTAGCATATCTTTGTTTAATTGTTTTGGTTGTCCAACAAAACCAATATCAACTATTTTTTCGATATTTGAATCACTATCTTTAATTTCCACATTCAATTTAGTTGCAGTGACTAAGTTATCATTACCAGATACTCCTATCGCTTTTCCTCCAGAGGCACTTATAGATTCTACTATTTCTGAATTGATATCCTTAGATAAAACTTCCTCAACTACCTTAATTGTTTCTTTATCAGTAACTCGTAATCCTTCAACAAATTGTGTTGATATATTTTTTGATTTAAGTCTCTCACCAATTTGAGGTCCTCCACCATGAATAATAATTGGTGACACACCTACTTCTTTTAATAACCCAATATCTCTTGAAAAACTCTCAGACAGTTTTTTATCTCCCATTGCATGTCCACCGTATTTTATTACAATGGTATCACCACTATGTTCTCGAATGTATGGAAGAGCTTCAACTAAGGTTGAGGCTTTATGAATAAAATAAGCCTGATCACTCTCTGATAAAAAATCAAATTTCATATTTATTGTGATATCCCGTATATAGATCTTTGAATCTCTGTAATACCATTATTTTTTTTGGTCTCAGATTGATATATTTTCGTAAATGATTTTTTATAATTTTGCATTAAACTTAAAATTGATTTTTTTTGATATTCTAAATGGTTATTAGATATTTTATCTATTTTAGTTAAAATTATGGAAAATTTTCTTGAGCAATCACTTAATAAATCCAACATATCAATATCAGAATTTTTGATACCAACTTTTGAGTCAATTAGTAAAAAAACATGATCAAGTGTATCTCTATTTTCTATATATTCTTCAATCAAGGTCATTAAGTTTTCTCGTACAACTTTTGATACTTTGGCAAAACCATAACCGGGTAAATCGATCATATTTATTTTTTCACTAATTAAAAAAACATTTATAGCCTGTGTTCTTCCTGGAGTTTTACTAGTTTTCGCTAGTTTTTTTGTTTTAGTTAATGAATTTATTAAACTAGATTTTCCAACATTAGATCTACCTATAAAACAACATTCTTTTTTTATATCTGAATAGGGAATGTCTTTAAATGACTGAAAGGAACCTAAAAACTTATTATTATTAAAAAAGTTATTTAAATTTTTATTTAAGCTAGCCATTTTTGGCTAAAATTCTTCTTTGAATATACCATTGCTGCGCAATTGATAAAATATTGTTCACTGACCAATATAAAACTAAACCAGCTGCAAAACCAGCTAGTACAAAAGTAAATACAAATGGAAGTAATGCAAAAATTCTAGCCTGTGTTGGATCAGCGGGAGCAGGATTTAGTTTTTGCTGTAACCACATAGTGAAGCCCATAATGATAGGAAGAATACCAATATCAATTATTGACAGTATAGGTGGCACATCCCAAGGAACTAATCCAAATATTGTCATTAAGCCTAATGGGTCTGGCGCAGATAGATCATGAATCCATCCATAAAAAGGAGCGTGATACATCTCTATCGTAACAAACAACACTTTATACAAAGAGAAGAAAATTGGTATTTGTACTAAAATTGGTAGACAACCCGCAACAGGATTAGCACCCTCTCTTTTATACAAGGCCATTAGTTCTTGCTGCATTTTTTGTCTGTCATTTGGATATGTTTCTTTTAATCTTTGCATATCAGGCTGAAGTTTTTTCATCTTTGCCATAGATTTAAAAGATGCTTGTGCCAGTGGGAATAAAATTAAACGCATTAAAATGGTAAAGGCAATTATTGCTAGACCAAAATTACCTGCATAACCAAAAAACCAATTAATGGCATATGAAACAGGTTTAGTTAAAAAACTAAACCAGCCCCAGTCAATTGCATCAGTAAATCTTGGTATAGAGAGATTTTCGTCATAAGCACTTAAGACATTTAATTTTTTTGCACCCACAAATAATTTTCCGCCGTAAGATATATTTTCACCCGAGTTAATTTTATATATTTGACCAACATAACCTGCCCTATAGCTATCACGTCCATTATTTCCGTATCTATAATTGACGTTAATGGATTGGTCAGCATCAGGAATTAAAGCAGACATCCAATATTTGTCTGTAAAACCTAACCAACCTCCTTGTGTTTTATTATCGCAAAACTCTTTTTTTGTTTGCATTGATGAATTACAATCATCGGCAATATCATCATAATTTTTTTCCAATAATTCGTCGTTTATTAGACTAATTAAACCCTCGTGAAGTATAAAAAAATTAATTGTATCTGGTGTGTTTATTCTTTTGATTAATCTGTATGGAAAAACTTCAATATCTTCACCACTGTTATTTTCTATTTCCTGTGTAATTGTAAACATATACTCATCATCAACTTGATAGTTGATTTTGAAAGTTATATTTTTATTATTCGTCCAACTAAGTGTAACAGGGCTTGAGGGGCTTAGAGTGGTAGAGTTAGTTTTCCAATTTGTTTCTAAATTAGGTAATTCAATGTTAGAATTTTTTAGCTCTTTCCAACCTGTTTCAATATAATATGGATTAGCAGTCCCATCCGGTAACAAAAGCTGTATATTATTCGAATCAGGTTTTAAGCTAGTTTTATATTTTGATAATATGAGGTCATCTAAAATTGCTCCTTTTAGATTTATAGAACCTTTAATAGATGCATTTTCAAAAATAACTCTGTCGGTTTGAATTAAAGCTTCATCTCTACTTTGTATTTCTGAAACAGCTTGGCTGCTTTGTCCATCAATGGATGTTGCAGGCTCTAAGACTTCATCTTCTTCAAAGGATGTTGTTTGAATTGGTTGAGTTGGAAATAATAATTGAAAAAAAATAATTATCGCAATTGAAATACCAATAGCCAAATATAAATTTCTTTGTTCGTTCATTTATTTAACTCAGATTTTTTTGGTACTGGATCAAATCCGTGGGAACCCCAGGGATGACATTTTGAAACTCTTTTCACCGATAAAATTG
The DNA here is from genome assembly GCA_902615845.1 of uncultured Alphaproteobacteria bacterium. Taxonomy (GTDB): domain Bacteria; phylum Pseudomonadota; class Alphaproteobacteria; order HIMB59; genus CACPNW01. Next base: position 116,109 of record CACMQS010000002.1, on the reverse strand, counting down.
ATCCTTTAAATAACCCATGTTCCTTTAATGCTTTAATAGAATACTCAGAGCAGGTTGGTAAATACCGACAATTCTGCCCAAGTATTGGGGAAATCAATAACTGGTATAATCTAATTATTATGATTAAAGGTAATGAAATATATTTACTAACCATTTATCTTTCCCTTAAGTTCTAATAAAAGTTTATCAAATTTCTCTTCGAGCAATGACGTTTTAGCTATTAACACATAATATGAATTAATTTTACCATTAATAATAATTTTTCTAGCTAATTCTCTCATTATTCTCTTTGCTCTATTTCTTTTTACTGCGTTGCCAATTTTTTTGGAAGCTGTGTATCCTACACCTATAGAATTTTCTAGATCTTGATTGTGTAAAATTTGGATATTCATATTTTTACCTTTTATAAATTCTCCCTGGTTTCGTATCATAACGAAAGTCGATCTTTTCTTAATTGTAAATAATTTTTGGGCCATTTGGCCTTTTTAAGCGCTTAATTGAGCTCTTCCTTTTGCACGTCTTCTATTAATGATTTGACGACCTGCTTTAGTTGCCATTCTAGCTCTAAAACCGTGTCTTCTTTTTCTAATTACTCTACTAGGTTGGTAAGTGCGTTTCATAATAAATCTCTGGGCCTAATACGAATTCATTATATAAGTCAAATATTTACTTATGTAATCGATGAAAATTTTCAAAAAAGCTAGTGAATTAGAGCCAAATTTAGTTTCAATCAAAGACAAGGGTCAGTCTATTGGTTTAGTTTTAACAATGGGAAACTTACACGATGGACATTTATCTCTCATTAGAGAAGCACAATTACATAACGAATTTGTAATCTGTTCAATATTTATTAATCCTACTCAATTTAACAATGAAAATGATTTCAATTCTTATCCAAAGACAATTGATGAAGATATTTCTAAATTAGAAAATATTGGTTGTAATGCACTCTTCTTACCTGACATTCAAGAGATATACCCTAAAGGATTGGCAAAGAAAAAAATTGTAAACAATTTTAGAAATATTTTATGTGATAAATTTCGACCTGGCCATTTTGATGGAGTTACTACTGTTGTGGATCTTTTTTTTAATTTGATTAAACCAACGAATAGTTATTTTGGTGAGAAGGATTTTCAGCAAGTAAAAATAATACAAGATTTAGTAAAAATTAATCATCACAATATTAAAATAATTCAATGCCCATCTGTACGAGATAAAACAGGTATGAGTTTATCTTCAAGGAACTCTAAATTTTCTAATGATCAATTAAAAATTTTTGATGTATTAGGAAATAAAATTAAAGAACATATTAATCTGTTAAAACAAAATGAAATTAATAATTTAGATCAATTAAAAATAGAGTTTCTTCAAAATAATATAAATAAAATTGACTATTTAGAGATAAGAAATGAAAATAATTTAGAAATAACAAAAAATTATTTTGAAGCTAGATTATTTATTGCTTTATATATTGGTGAGATTAGAATTATTGATAATTTTAAATTATATTAAGGTATTAACCAATTATATTCTGGTTCATTATTTTTAAATGTTAATTTTAATCTACGATGACCTGAAATTTCTAAATAAAGCCAATCAATTTCATTAATTTTATTTTCAACTACTGTAAAATTTTTATATCCTTTTTCACTTTCTTCATGACTTGGTTCCTTTCCGGTTAAGTGTTCAGGGATACCATCTTCTGGAAATTCAGTGATTGAGCTTGGATCTTTCAATGTTAAGTAACATTTTCTACTAAACAATCTTGTTTTATCCCACATTTCTTTAGCTTTATCATTTTGATTATTAACCAAAGACGTTGTTTTGATTCGCATTTGAATTTTTAATTTATGATCATAAAAAACAAATTGAGAACTACTATTTTTTTTTAAATTAGGAACCTTCGGAGATCTAAAGTCTGTGTGAAAATTTAGTGTCATGCTATTGGGATCAAACTTTCTTAAGACTACAACTCTAGAATCAATTCCACCTTCACTATCAATATTACTAAAGACTGGCGTGTGAAAGGTGTGTTTTCTATCTTTAACTCCTCTTGTTAAATTTTTCTTTATACCCTCAAATATTTCTGTAGCATTTTCTTTTGAAGAAGTCGACATTGTTATTGTAATATAAATTGTTTTGAAGAAATAGCTAGATAATGGAAATAAATAAAATTACGAATTTATTGAATCTGGAGCATGTTAAGTTTTTAATATCTATCTTTAAAGAAAATAATATTGAAATTCGATTAGTAGGAGGGTGTATACGAGATGCTCTTCTTGAAAGAGAGATCAAAGATATTGATACAGCGACAACTTTGGAGCCTGAAGATGTTTTGTCATTACTAAAAGATAACAATATTGAGTATGATGATTTTGCTATTCAATATGGATCTATAATTGCTTATCCTCATAATCGAAAAATACAAATTACAACTTTACGTGAAGATATTAATCAAATGGGAAGACATACAAATGTAATTTACACCAACAGCTGGAAAAAAGATTCAGCCAGAAGAGATTTTACTTTCAATGCTTTATATGTTGGAAACAATAATAAACTCCATGATTATTACAATGGTCAATCAGATTTAAATGAAAGTAAAATTTGTTTTATTGGTGAAATAGAGGATAGAATAAAAGAAGATTACTTAAGAATCTATCGATACTTTAGGTTTAGAGGTTTATTTAATTTACCTAAAACATCTTTAAGTGATCAAAAGATTGTAGAAAAATATATTCACGAATCTTTGGCAGTGTTGACCAACGATGTAATAAGACAAGAAATATTAAAAATGTTTAATATGTCTTTTCCATTAAATTGTTTTTACATATCTCATCAAACGTTACAAAAATTCAAATGGGTTGAAATAGTGCAAGAGCATTTTATACGAACAAAATACGACCTTGGATTAAATAAATGTCTGAATAAGATTGATAATTTAATAAATTAGTTTTTTAGTTTACAATTTTCGCACAAACCAAATATTTCTAAATTATGTTTTTTATAATTGAAGTTATTTTTTTCTGCTTGTTTTGAAAAATAAGAAAATAAATTATTTCCAGTTAGCTCAGTTACACTATCACAGTTTTCACATATCAAAAAAGATGTAGAAGTTTTTGCATTACATCCTTCATGTTTACAAGCAACGTAAGAATTTCTACTTTCTATTTTGTGAACTTTTCCAATTTCAATCAATTTATCGAGTGCCCTGTAAACTTGCAGAGGAGATTTTATTCCCATTTTTTGTATATCATAAAGAATTGTGTACGCCTTCATCGGTTCAGAAGAGTTTTCTAAAACTCCAAGAACTGTTTTTTGATTCTTAGTTAAATTATCCGATGCCAATCCCATAAATCTCAATTACCAAATTGTTTTCATTTTTGCAACTTACCTCTCAACTCTAGTGGAATAAGAGAAATAATAAATAATATTATTGCTATAACAATAATTGATGGTCCCGAAGAGGTATTCAATTCCAAAGAGGTAAATAAGCCAATTGTGACTGATAAAATACCAATTAATATAGCTACAAATACCATTTGTGTTGGATTGTTAGTTATATTTCTTGATGCGGCAGCCGGTATTATAAGTAGACCAGTTATTAAAAGAGTTCCAATCATTTTTATAGACAATGCGATAACTCCAGCAAGAAGAAGGGTAAAGATCATATTATATATGTTCGGTTTCATTCCTTCTGCTGAAGCTAGATCATAATTAACTGTAGCAGAAAATAACGATTTCCAAATAAAATACAAAATTCCTAAAATTATAAAACCACCAATCCAAACTAAGGCAATATCTTGAAGAGTTACTGCTAAGATATCGCCAAAAAGTAATCCCATAATATCAAAACGAATACTTGATAAAAAACCCATTAACACCAAACCAATTGCAAGAGTAGAGTGAGCTAATAATCCAAGTAATGAATCACCAGCTAATCTAGTCCTCTTTTGTAAGTTGAGAAGAAGTAGAGCAATAACTGCAGATATTACAAATACGGAAAAGGCAATATTTAAACTAAAGGCATAAGCTAAAGTTACTCCTAACAAGGCAGAGTGAGCTAAAGTATCACCAAAATAAGACAGCCTTCTCCAAATTACTAAGCAACCTAGTGGTCCTGTAATTATTGCAATACCGATACCAGCAACTAATGCTCTAGTAAAAAAATCATCTAACATTAACTTGATACACTTCCGTCAGAAGCATGTGTGTGATCATGATCGTGCTGATAATATGTTAAAGTTTTTGATCTATGCTCACCAAATAATTCTATATAAGCTTTATCTTTTATAACCGAACTTGGTTTTCCTGAACAACATATATGTCCATTTAAACAAACTACATGATCTGTTGCAGACATTACAAAATGCAAGTCATGGGAGACTAATAAAATTCCACAATTTAGGTTTGCTGAAATATTTTTTATAATATTATAAAGGTCAATTTCTCCATTAAAATCAACTCCCTGCACAGGTTCATCTAAAACTAGTAATTCTGGTTTTTTTGCAATTGCTCTCGCTAGAAGGACACGTTGAAATTCGCCACCAGATAGACCATGTATTTGTTCCTTGAAAAGTTTTTCTACACCAGTTTGATTTAAGGATTCAATAATTTCATTATTACTGAGATTATTGGTTAATCGCATAAAATCTAAAACACGTAATGGCATAGTCCAATCAATATTAATTTTCTGAGGAACATATGCTATTTTATTTGTATACCGTTTCAATGAACCTTCATCAGGTTCAAGAATATTAAGGACCATTTTAGCTGTTGTAGTTTTTCCAGAACCATTGGGTCCAATTAGTGTAACTATTTGACCATTTTTTACCTCAAGAGATACACCTCTTATCAACCATTTTGGTGACTTATAAATACCTGCGTTCTCTAGACTTACCAATAAATTATCTTTACTCATTTTTCTATTTACAATCCAAAATGTAATATTATAACATTACATTATTTAACAGACTTAATTCAAATAGGAATACTTTTATGAAACAAACGAACTTTTTTCTACATATTTCTAAGATTATTTTGTTTTCAGGAATTCTTGTTGCAACTGCATCTGCTAGAGCAGAGCTAAAAGTTGTTACCACAATTAAACCACTACATTCATTGATTTCAAATGTTATGGAGGGAGTAGGAGAACCTGGACTTATAATTGATGGAAGTATATCACCACATAGTTTTACAATGAAACCTTCTCATGCGAAAATGCTTGAGGAAGCAGATGTCATTTTTTGGATTGGAGAGGGTATTGAAACATCAATGGAAGAACCCCTAGACTCAATTGCAAAGGATGCAGAAGTAATTGAATTTATGGAACTTGATTCAATTGCTAAATTAAAATTTAGAGAAGAATCAATTTTTGGTGACCATGACGACCACGACGATCACGATGACCATGACGACCACGACGATCACGATGACCATGATGATCACGACGACCACGATGACCACGATGATCATGACGATCATGATGACCACGATGATCATGACGATCATGATGACCACGATGATCACGATGACCACGATGATCATGATGACCATGACGATCACGCACACGGTGCACATGCTTTTGAATGGGCAGGATTATTTGATCTAAAAGCGGGAACATATAAGTGGTCTGCTGCTAAAGTTGATGGCGATTATGCTGACCCTGCTATGAAGTTAGTATTACTAGCGGCTGATGATATTGAAGCAGTTGAGGAAACGGCTGAAGAACTTTTAGAAAGTAAAACTTCCGCAAAAAAAACAAATGGTGGAACTCTTGTTGCTAAGGAGATTGCATACTCTTTAAATTTTGATGATTCTCAAAATATGACCGTGTTTACAGTTGAAATAGCTGAGAATGGAAAATATGCTTTCTTCACAGAGCATATGCCTTTTGAGTTTGAAGCAAATGAACATTTCTTCAAAGATACCTCTGGTGCAGATATAGAACCAATTGCTCAAGAACCAGAAATGGATGGTCACGATCATCATGATCATCACGGCCATGCACACGGTGAATTTGATGCTCACATTTGGTTAGATCCAATGAATGCCAAAGAAATGGTTCATGAAATAGCTCATGAGTTAGGTGATTTAGATCCTGCCAATAAAGAGAAATATGAAGCAAATGCTGAAGCAACAATTAAAGCTTTAGATCAGCTTATTAGCGATGTTGGTACAGATATTAATTCTGATGCAAAATTTGTTGTCTTCCATGACGCCTACCAATACTTTGAAGAAAGATTTGGTGTAAGAGCTGCAGGAGCTTTAACATTGAATACTGATGTTTTACCTGGTGCAAAGCAAATAGCTGATATTCAGGATGTTATTAAGGATAAGGGAATAAAATGTATTTTCTCTGAACCTCAATTTAATCCAAAGATTATTACAACAATAGCTGAGGACATGAATATCAAAACAGGAGTTTTTGATCCTTTAGGTGCTAACATTGATGCTAGTAAGTCACTTTACTTTACGTTGATAAGTAATCTCGGGGACGAGCTTAAAGGCTGTTAAATTTTAATATTTAAATAAATTCCACCTTGTATTAAGGTGGAATTTATAAAACTAATTATAAGGAAATTGATATGGAAAATACTTCTCAGGTTCCAGTTACTGTTTTAACAGGGTTTCTTGGAGCTGGAAAAACAACTCTTTTAAATCGAATATTAACTGAACAGCATGGAAGGAAATATGCTGTCATAGTTAATGAATTTGGTGAACAAGGTATCGACAATGATCTTGTTGTTGATGCTGATGAAGAAGTATTTGAAATGAACAACGGGTGCATTTGTTGCACTGTTAGAGGTGATTTAATTAGAATTCTAAGTGGCTTAATGAAACGTGCTGATAAGCTTGATGCAATTATTGTTGAGACAACTGGTTTAGCAGATCCAGCACCAGTAGCACAAACCTTCTTTGTTGATCAAGATGTTGCTGATCGTACAAAATTAGATGCAATTGTTACAGTTGCCGATGCTGTTCATCTAAGTTCTCAATTAGTCGATCATCATGAAGCAGAAGAACAAATTGCTTTTGCTGATGTAATTTTGTTAAATAAAGTTGAACTTGTTGGAGATAATGACATTGTAAAAGTTAATGATCGTATTAGAAAAATTAATCCTTTTGCTAAGATTATTAAAACAACACGTTGTGATGCACCTCTTGATGAAATCGTAGGCTTAAATGCATTTAGTCTAGATAGAGTATTAGATATTGAACCTGACTTTCTTGAATCAGATCATGATCATGAACATGATGATGATGTTACTAGTCTATCCTTTGTATCTGATACACCATTAGATATGGATAAGTTCCAAGATTGGTTTGGAAATTTACTCAGGACTAAGGGTCAGGACATACTTCGATCAAAAGGAATTTTGAACTTTAAAGGTGAAGAAGAGCGATATGTATTTCAAGGAGTACACATGCTCATGGATGCTTCACCAATGGGACCTTGGCCTAAAGGAAAAGATAGAAGTTCTCGAGTAGTATTTATTGGTCGTGATCTTGATAATATGAATCTTAAGGAAGGCTTTGATAATTGTAAATCAGCATGAACGCTGATTTAGAAACACTTCAAGAATCAAATAAAACTGAACTTGAAAGAAGAGGTTCAATTTTTAATATTGGAGCCCCAGCTACAGAAGCAGTTACAATTCGTGATCAAATAGCGGTAGGATTTGGAGACGGTACTGTAAGATTTTTTCAATCTGGATCTGATCCTAAAACTGTTAAAGCACATAAGGGTGTAGTGTTGAGTATGACAAATTATGAAGATCATGTGTTAACGGGAGGAGAAGATGGACGTTTTCTAAAAATATCATCTGATGGAAATATTGATGAAATTTTTAATTTTGGTTCAAAGTGGGTTGACTGTGTAGCTTCCCACAAAGATACTAAAGTTTGTTCATCAGGAAAGACTGTTTATATTTGGACAAAAAACAAAGATAAACCACAAACTTTAGAGCATCAAAGTACTGTTGCTGGATTAGCATTTGATAATAAAGGTAAGCGTCTTGCGGTCTCAAGATACGGTGGAGTAACAGTGTGGAAACTTAATAATAATAAATGGACAGCATCAAATTTTACATGGAAAGGATCGCATGGAACTGTAACGTTTAGCCCAGATACAAAATATATTGTAACTGCAATGCAAGAAAATCAAATTCATGGTTGGCGCATAAACGACAAAGCTGATTTAGCAATGAGAGGTTATCCATCAAAAATTAAAAGTTTTACTTGGGTTGGTGATACACCGTATTTGGTAACATCTGGATCCAGTGATGCAGTTTGCTGGCCATTTGATGGTAAAGAAGGACCAATGGGGAGAAAGCCAATTGTTGTTGCAAACGGTGGTAAAGAACTTGCAACATTTGTTAAAGCACTAAATGGAGAAAAAGCTGTTTTCACCGGTTTTACAGATGGGTCAGTTTTATTAGCAGAAATTGATGAAAGTAAAAAACCAATTATGATTAGAAGTTCAACAGGTTCGGAAGTTTCAACAATAGCGATATCTAGTGATAATTCACAAATATTAATTGGGGATATGAAAGGTTCTATTCTTTTATCATCTTTATGGGCAGACAATTAAAGGAGAAAATATGTTTAATCGTAAAACTCAAAATGTTGAAAAAATAAGAAATCTTAAACATTTAATTTCCAAGAAATATAAATTACCAGAAAATACTATAATAAGTATTGCTGAGCTCAGTTGTCATGAGCCTGATTGTCCACCAATCGAAACTGTAATTACTGCAAGAAATGAAGACGGATCAATGAAAAATTGGCGAGTTGCAAAATCAATAGAAGAAATAGAGGAGTCAGATATTAATAATCTAACAAACCACACCCATTAGATTATTAAATTTAGAATAAAAATGTCAAAAAAACAAAAAGAAATAATATTATCTGTTTGTCTCACATGTACCCTTAATAAAGCTCAAAATAATAATAAACTTGCAGGAGAAAAACTTGCACAAAAATTAATTGATAAATTTAAAAATACAAAAAATGTAACTTTAAGAGGTGTAAATTGCATGAGTAATTGTAAACGTTCATGTATTGTATCCTTTACCGCAGAAAATTGTTTTACCTATGTGTTTGGAGATATAGATCCTGAAAATTCTGCTTATATTGATTCAATAGAGGAACTGCTATTATCCTATAGCAAATCTGATGATGGTTTTTTGAGACGTAGACATAGACCTGAAATATATAGATCTAATATCGTTGGTAGATTTCCTCCAATAAATAGTAAGTCAGATATTATTATTAATTTAAAATAGTAAAATTTTAAAAAAAATTAAATTATAATTATTTATTTCTGAATTTTGTTTAATTTAGAATGTATTATTAACAGCAATCTCCACCTTCACAAGTGCAACAACAGCTGCAGCTGCAACCACACTTTGGTGGGTTTGGATTTTGATTTTTCATAATCATACCTATATATTTTTTATAATAATTTAAAATACAAATGAGAAAAGCATTAGAAATTAAACAATGTATGAAGACTTTTGAGGGAGACGGGATACCTGTAACCAGAGCTTTCCCTGTCCCAGGAATGAGAGAAAATGATCCATTTCTTCTTTTTGATCATTTCGGCCCAATTAATTATGAGCCAGGAGGAGCAACTGGCGTACCTGCGCATCCTCATTGTGGATTTGAGGCAATTACTTACATGCTTGGTGGTGAGGTAGAACACAGAGACTCATTTGGCGGACAAGCGGAAATTGAAACTGGTGATGTACAATGGATGACAACTGGTTCAGGTTTAATTCACTCTGAATTAGTAACAGAAAAATTCAAGAAGAGTGGCGGTATCATGCAAGGTTTACAAATCTGGGTTAACCTTCCACAAAAAAATAAAAAAGTTAAACCTTGGTACCAACATATTAAAAGAAATACTATTCCAACAGTATCTGAAAATGCAAATATAGAAATTAAAGTTCTTGTGGGTGAAATAAATGAAACCAAATCCAAAGTTCAAACATATTCACCTGTATCAATATTTGATATTCAATTTTCAAAACCAGATATGACAAAGTTTAATGTTGATAAAGAACAAAATCTTATGATCTATATTATTGATGGTCAGTTGCAGTTCAATGAGCAAGATAAAATTGCTAATAAAGGTGATATGATTTATTTTGATCAATCAAGTGATGAGATTCAACTTACATCAATATCAGAAAAAGGATCCTACCTAGTTTTAGCAGGTAAGCCACTTAAAGAACCTATAGCACGTTATGGTCCTTTTGTGGCAAATACTGAGGGAGAAATCAAGCAAGCAATGATGGACTATCAAGAAGGAAAGATGGGAAGCTTAGCTTAAGCTAATTGACGTAACATTTCACCAGCTACAATAGCAACTGAACTACTAAGATTAATCGATCTAGGCCCCTTTATCATTGGTATTATTAATCTTTCATCGACAGAGCTATGAACAAAATCAGGTGCTCCTGCACTTTCTCTGCCAAATAAAATAATATCATTTGATTGAAATTTATAATCGAAATAACTTTTTTTACTTTTTGTTGTTAGAAGAACGAGTCGATATGAATTATCTTTTGACCACTCATAAAATTTTTCCCAACTTAAATGTTTTTTTAATTTTAGATAATCATAGTAATCCATTGATGCTCTTTTTAATCTCTTATCATCAATCACAAAGCCAGCTGGCTCTATTATGTCTACTGGTATTCCAAGACAGGCACCTAGTCTAAATATGTTTCCTGCATTCTGTGGTATGTCGGGTTCAAATAGAGCAATTCTCATGTTTTTTTACTATATTATTTTTTTACTTGCGTCACGCTGGCACATATTTAAAAAGTATTTTTTTGAGTAATTAAGATATAAGAAATTCACAATAAATGGCTAAAAAACCCAAAAATAAGAGAAGAGATTTCCTACAACTTAGCACCGTAACGCTTGGTGCTGTTGGAACAGCTGCTTTTATATGGCCTTTTCTAAAAAGTATGAGTCCAGCAGAGGACACATTAGCTGCAGGATCAACTGAAGTAGATATTAGTGCTATTGAAGAAGGTCAAAGTATAACAATAAAATGGCGTGGAAAACCAGTCTTCATTAAAAAAAGAACAAAAGATGAGATTGATGCAGCTAAAATGGTTCAAGCTTCTGATTTAAGAGATCCACAAGATGATGCAGATAGAGTACAAAAAGAAGAATGGTTAGTTTTAGTGGGAGTATGTACACACTTAGGTTGTGTTCCGCTTGGTCAGAAAGTTTCTGATATGAAAGGTGAGTACGATGGTTGGTATTGCCCATGCCATGGTTCACATTATGATACGTCAGGTAGAATAAGAAAAGGGCCAGCTCCCAAAAACTTGGACGTTCCGCCCTATACCTTTTTAAATGATAATACTATAAAGATAGGATAACATGGATAAGAATCGAAAAGTACATCAGTTTAAAAACCCTGTCCTTAATTGGATAGAATTTCGTTTACCAATTATTTCTTATTTCAAAAAAGAATACGGTGATTATCCAATGCCTAAAAATTGTAATTATTTTTGGAGTTTTGGTGCATTAGCAACAATTACACTTGTTACAATGATAGTAAGCGGAATTTTTCTTGCGATGAATTACACACCACATACTGATATGGCATTTGATAGTGTTGAAAGAATAATGCGAGATGTCAATTACGGTTGGTTAATGCGATACATCCATTCCAATGGTGCAGCTTTTTTCTTCATCATAGTTTATATTCATATAGTAAGAGCAATGTATTTTGGTTCTTACAAATATCCAAGAGAGCTTAATTGGATTTTAGGTGTATTTATATTTTTATTAATGATGGCAACTTCTTTTCTTGGTTACACATTACCGTGGGGACAAATGTCTTATTGGGGAGCTACAGTTATAACAAATTTATTTAGTGCAATTCCATTTATTGGTGAGGGATTAAAGACATGGCTTCTTGGTGATTACAATGTTGGAAATGCTACTTTGAACCGTTTCTTTGCTCTTCATTATGTTTTACCATTTGTTATTTTTGGTGTTGTGGGATTACATGTTGCTGCAGTCCATGTTCATGGTTCAAATAACCCTGATGGGATTGATATTAAAACTAACAATGACTCAGTAAACTTTTTTCCATATATGTTAATTAAAGATACAGTAGCTATGTGTGCTTTTGGTGTTGCTATTTCTGCAGTAATATTCTTTGGACCAAATCTTATGGCTGAAGTTGATAATTATATTCCAGCTGATCCACTCGTTACTCCAGCTCACATTGTTCCAAACTGGTATCTTGCACCTTTTTATGCAATTTTAAGAGCAGTACCTGATAAATTAGGAGGAGTTCTTCTAATGTTTGGTGCGATAGTAATTCTCTTTGTTCTACCTTGGCTTGATAGATCAAAAGTGAGAAGCTGTAATTATAGACCAATATATAAGTGGTTTATGATGGGCTTTTTTGTTAACTTCTTTGCATTAGGCTACGTTGGTATGCTTCCTGCTGAAGGTTTATATCTTTTAATTGCAAGAGTAGGTTTACTTTACTACTTTGGTTTTTTCTTTATCATTACACCTTTTGTTGGTTGGATAGAGAAGCCAAGTAAGCTTCCGCTCAGTATTAGTGATGTTTATGCTAAAAATATAACTCCTAATATTGGTGGAGGAGAAAAAGGAATTCCTTCACCAGCAATGCAAAAAGATACAAATCTATAATGCGCCTATTACTTATTATTTTTTTATTATTCTCTTCAAATTTATTTGCTGCAGAAATGAGTACTGAAAAAATGCCAAAACATGATTGGTCTTTTAAAGGTGTAACGGGAACTTTTGATAGAGCTGCAATTCAAAGGGGCTATAAAGTTTATAGAGAAGTATGTGCAGGATGTCATTCAATGAAACTGCTATATTACAGAGATCTTATTGATGTTGGTTTTTCTGAGGCTCAAGTAAAAGTAATTGCTTCTGAATATACTGTATTAGACGGTCCAAATGATGATGGTGAAATGTTTGAAAGACCGGCAAGACCAGCAGATAGATTTGTCAATCCATATGCCAATGATAATGAAGCAAGAGCAAATAATAATGGAGCTTATCCTCCAGATTTAAGTGTAATTACAAAAGCTAGAAAATATGGAGTTGATTATATTTATAACCTTCTTTTAGGTTATGTTGAACCTCCAAAGGGAATGGAGGTCGGTAATGGAATGTGGTACAATAAATGGATGGCTGGCAATCAAATAGCCATGCCAGCACCTATAGCCGATGGAAGTGTAGATTATGATGATGGTACTGATAATAATGCAGAACAGTTATCGGCTGATGTAACACATTTTCTTCACTGGGCTGCTGAACCAGAAATGGAAGAAAGAAAAAATTTAGGAATCAAAGTAATATTATTCTTTATTATTCTAGGAACAATTGTTTACTTAGCAAAAAACAGACTTTGGCGAGACGTCACTTAGATATTAAATAAAAAGTTCATTACATCACCATCTTTGACGATATAATCTTTACCTTCTTGTCTTAGCTTACCTGAATCTCTACTTCCAGCATCACCATTATTTTCTATATAGTCTTCATAAGAGACAGTCTCTGCTCTAATAAATCCTTTTTCAAAATCAGTGTGAATTTTTCCAGCAGCTTGAGGTGCAAGTGTTTCTTTTTTTATTGTCCATGATCTTGTTTCTTTTGGACCACATGTAAAATAGTTTATCAAACCTAAAAGTTCATATCCTGATTTTATAACCTTATTCAATGTTGTTTGATCTAAATTAAGTTCTTTAAGAAATTCAAGTTTTTCTTCTTCATTATCTAATTCTGCTATTTGTGCTTCTATTGATGCAGAGATTAAAACTACAGAATGACTATTTTTTTTGGCAAACTCGACGACTTTTTTTGATAATTCGTTTCCAGTATGAATTGATTCTTCATCTACATTACATATGTACATAGTTGGCTTTAGACTAATTAAGTTAAGACTATTTACAAAGTCAATTTCATTACTAGCAAATTCCTCAATTTTTAAGATACTATTGGCATCTAGCATTTGTAAGATTTTATTTATTATCTCAAATTGATGTTTAGTTTCTTTATCGTTTGCTTTTAATTTTTTTTCTAAACTAGTTTTTTTATTATTTAAGCTTTCAAGATCAGCCAATTGCAATTCTAAATTTATTGTTTCAATATCATCTAATGGATCAATTTTTGATGATACATGAGTAATATTAGTATCTTCAAAACATCTAACAACATGTGCTATTGCATCAACTTCTCTTACATGTCCTAAAAATTTATTTCCTAAACCTTCTCCTTGTGAGGCTCCTTTTACTAATCCTGCAATATCAACAAAATCCATGAAAGATGGGATTATTTTTTCACTTTTTCCAATGATTGCAAGTTTATCTAATCTGTCATCGGGTACTGCAACTCTTCCTATATTTGGTTCAATAGTTGCAAATGGATAATTTGCAGCTTCCGCTTTATTTGATTGGGTAAGCGCATTGAATAAAGTGGATTTACCAACATTTGGTAATCCAACTATCCCACACTTAAATCCCATAATTAATTTTGCTCACTTATTTTTGTTAAAAATAGAGGAATATCTGAAAATATTAATTCTATATTTTTAACCATTTTATCAATTTTTTTATTTATTATTTCTTCTTCTGATTTTGAAAACTTATTTAAAACATAACTTGAAACTAAATCTTTATGTCCAGGATGATCAATTCCAATACGTATTCTAAAATAATTTTCCCCTATAAATTGGTCAATACTTTCCAATCCATTATGACCTCCGTTTCCACCACCTTGTTTTATTTTTACTTTTGATAATTCTAAATCAAGGTCATCATGTATAACAAAAGTATGGTCTAATTTTATTTTATAAAAATTCACAATTTCTGAAACAGCTTTTCCAGATAAATTCATGAATGTAAGAGGTTTTAACACAAAGATTTTTTGATTATTAATTACACCTGAATATAATTCTTTTATTTTATCTTCTTTGATTTTATCCAAATTAAAATATGAGATTATATTATCCACTACATGGAGACCTACATTATGTCTGGTATTTTTATAATTTACACCTGGGTTACCAAGTCCACAAATTAAAAACATATAATGAAATATAAAGTAAAGTTACTTAGATTCTTTATTTTCTTCTTTATTATCAGAAGATTCTTCCTTCTTTTCCTCTGATTTCTCTTCATCACCTTCTGCTGCACCTTCTTCAGTTGTTTCTTCAGTTTTAGTTTCAACTTCTACAGTTGGTGGAACTAAAGTAGCTATTACGAAATCTCTATCTGAAATAGTGGGAGCAACTCCCTCAGGTAGTTGAATATTACTAATTTTTACTGCATCACCTATTTCACTTTCAATTAAATCAAATTCTAGTTTGCTAGGTATATTATTTGCGTTACATGTTAGTTCAACAAGTCTTCTAACAGTATTTAAAACTCCACCTTTTTTCAAACCAGGACATTTATCTTGATTTAAAAATTCAACAGGAATTTCAACGTTTACTTTTGTATTTTCTTGTACTCTTAAAAAATCAAAATGTATAAGTCGATCACTAACAGGGTGATATTGCAATTGTTTAGGAAGTATTTTTTCTTTCTTTCCATCGACATCAAGATCGATAATTGTTGAATAAAAAGAACCAGTACCCATTAATTTTTTGAGTGTTTTATCTTCTAGAGCAATTTTTTTAGGCTCAGTTCCTTTGCCGTAAATAATACCAGGGACTAATCCCTTCATTAAAAGACTATGATTTGAACCAATATCTTTATTTCTTTCTATCGCTTTAAAATCACTCATAAAATAAAAAAAATTTAATCGAAAAGGGCAGACACTGAAGTATCAGTGTTAATCCTTTTAATCGCATCACCCATTAAAGGAGCAATACTAATATGTCTAATGTTTTTTGTGCTTTTTACCTCTTTAGAAGGCTCTATTGTATCTGTTAATACTAATTCTTTTATGCTTGAATTTTCAATCTTTTTTAGCGCATCTCCAGATAATACACCGTGAACAATATAAGAGTAAATTTCTTTAGCTCCATTTTTACTCAGAGCTTCAGCAGCGTTGCATAACGTGCCTGCAGAGTCCGCTATATCATCTAGTAAGATACAAGTTTTATCTTTTACATCTCCGATGATGTTCATTACTTCAGACTCACCAGCTTTTTCTCTTCTTTTATCGGCAATTGCCAGTCCAGCCTCTAATCTTTTAGCAAAAGCTCTAGCTCTAACAACACCACCAACATCAGGTGAAGCAACAACTAAATTTTTGTTTCCATTAAATCTTTCTTTAACATCATCGATTATCGGTCTTACAGAAAAAATATTATCTAAAGGAATGTCAAAAAAACCTTGAATTTGACCAGCATGTAAATCCATTGTTAATACCCTATCAGCACCCGCGGATGTAATTAAATTTGCTACAAGTTTGGCAGTGATTGGTGTTCTAGGTCCAGTCTTTCTATCTTGTCTTGCATATCCATAATATGGGATAACAGCAGTAATCCTTTTTGCTGATCCCCTCCTTGCTGCATCTATTGTAATTAAAAGTTCCATTAAATGGTCATTAGCCGGATGCGATGTCGATTGAATAATAAACACATCTTCACCTCTGATATTTTCATTTATTTCCACAAATATTTCTCTATCATTAAAAGTTCTAACAGAGGCATCTGCTAATGGCACATCAATATGTTTAGAAATTTTTTCTGCTAGGGATTTGCTACTATTACAGGCGATTATTTTCATATAATCAAATTAATTACTATATTAGAATAATAATAGATCAACCAAAATTAATCATTAAATGCAATGATATTGAGCATTCTTCCAGTATCTTTAAATTTTTGTGATTCCCTTCGATGGCTAAAAAACACTTTCTTATTTGAGAAGGTATCTTTGTTAATATTGTATATATTTTTAATACCCAATTCCTTAAATTGATAGTTAATTAATCTTCTTAAATTAAATAAATCTTTGTCTTTATTTTTGTATTTGAAGAAAATAGAGTATTTTTTATTTTTGCTTATAAACTTACTTTTGAAATCTTTTGATACTTCAAAGTTTTTAAAGCTCAAACAAGGACCAATAAGAACAACAATATTTCTTTTAATTATTTTTTGTTTAACAAAATACTCTATACCTTTAGCAGCTATATTTTTTAATGCCCCTTTCCAGCCTGAATGAAGAGCGCAAATATATTTTTTATTTTTATCAAAAATAAAAATTGGACAGCAATCTGCAGTTAAAACTCCTAAAGCTATTTGCTTATCGCTTGTGATTAATCCATCTCCAGAATATTTTTTACCTATATTTTTTTTATTAATTTCTAAAATCTTTTTGGAGTGTATTTGACTAATTAATTTAATTTTTTTTTTAATCTTTAAATTTTTAAGACAGATATCAATATTTTTATTTACATTTACCTTTGTATCTTTGCGGTTTAAGCTACAGTTCAATGAATAGTTTTCTTTTTTTGAAACTCCACCATTTCTTGTAAAAAAACCAGCTTTAACAAAAGATTTAGTTTTTGCATGTGTAAAATAATTTTTAATTATCATAAGTTAGAAACAACAAGACACTTAAATAAGTTTCCCATCCTATCAACATTAATTAATCTATCCACTTCTTCATCTAATAAATTTTTATTTAAATTTATACTTTTAGTTAGCAATTTTTTCTTTCGTTCTAGTATTCCATATTTTAATAAGAAATCTCTTTGTGTAACAAATTCGTTGATTTGTAATTTGTTTTGTTTTGCTATTTCAATTAATTCATTGAAATTTACATGACTTGAAATGTCTTGTTGCCCTATATTTTCAAATATACTGGTTTTTTTATGATTATATATTGCTTGTAACGTAAAGCTTTTTAATTTTTTATTATATCCATAATCGATTAAAATACATAAACCTCTATTTTTTTTTAGATATTTGCAAATTTGGTTGAAATATTTATTTCTTGAAAAAGAAACTTCATAAATTTTTTGTCTTTTGTATTCATTTAAATAATTTAATATTTTTTTACTAATTACTCGTTTATTTATAGAATAATATTTATTTTCCTTTTCATTGAATTTCACATATCTTTCAAACCAATTATTATTATTATTTAAAAATTGCCTTACAGGAAAACAATCAAAAAATTCATTTGCATATATTATTGAAGGCAGTTTAGATTTGAAATTTAAAGCTTTTGACCATCTAATTTTTGATTGTTTAAAATAATTTAAATTTTTCTCTTGTATTTTTCTTAATTCTTTATTTATTTCTATTAATTTAACATTAGCGTTTTTGAAAAAGTTAGGGAGTATTTTTGCAGTTCTTTCAATATCTTTAAATAAGGTTCCATTTCCTGGTCCTAATTCAATTAAATTAAATTTTGTGTTAATTTTTTCCTTCCAATTATAAACTAAATACACGCCAATAATTTCTCCAAACATTTGTGAAATTTCTGGTGATGTAACAAAGTCAAATTTTCTTCCTATAGGTTTGTTTCTTAGGTAATAACCATTATTTCCAAAAAGAGCCGTTTCTATAAATTTATCTAAACGAAAATTTTTTTTATTGTTAAGAAGTTTTACTTTATTAATTTTTCTTTTGCTTAACATTTATAATTATCAATATTCCAAAAATAAAAAAAGGTATACATAGTATTTGACCCATTGAGATAAAATTAAAAAATAATCCTAGGTGCAAATCTGGTTCTCTGACGTATTCAATTATAAATCTAAATAAGGAATAAAATATTAAAAAGAGACCACTAATTGCTCCGTAAATTTTGTATTTTTTTATCTTATAAAAATAGATTAATAATATGAGAAATAAAATAATTCCTTCGAGAAAAGCTTCATATATTTGAGAAGGATGCCTTGGTATATTATCTATTGATGGATAAATAACTGAAATATAAAAATCAGTTTGTCTACCTATTAGTTCTGTATTAATAAAGTTTGCAATTCTCCCAAAGAATAATCCAATAGGAGCAACGATTGAAACTAAATCAGATAGGTAGAAAAAACTTTTTCTGTTAATTTTTGCAAAAATTAAAGTACTTATTATTATACCCGTCAACCCACCATGAAATGACATTCCTCCATTCCAAATTTCAAATAGATAAAAAGGATTAGTTAAAAATTCATTAAGTTGATAAAAAATCACATAACCTGTTCGCCCTCCGATAATTACACCTAATACTGCCCAAATAAGAAAGCTATCTATATTTTTATTACTGTATTGATTTCCATAAATTGTGTTTAATCTTTTAATAATATAAATTCCTAATAGAAATCCCAAGATATATGCTAAACTGTACCACCTTATCTCGATGAAACCGATTGATAAGATGACAGGATCTATTGATGGTTGAATAAAATTCATTTATCTATATTTAATATTATAACATGGTTGATAGAAACAAAATACTTTCCGATTTATCAAAATTTGCGGTTGATGCTATGAGCACTTTTTCAGGTGTTAAAGAGGAGATTGAGACAATTGTATCTTTACGAGTTAACAAAATAATAAAAAAAATGAACCTCGTTAAAAAAGATGAATTTGATGCACTGAAAAAAATGGTGCAAAAAGTTATGATGGAAAATGAAAAATTAAAAAAAACATCTTCAAGTTCAGTAAAATCTAAGAAAAAAACAGTCAAAAAGAAAAAAACTTCTAAAAAGAAATCAAATAGGTAGGAATCCTCAACTAATTCACATTTTTTAAAGATTTTGCCTTGCAAAATACGACTCCAATCTAGTAATCAAGATATAGTACTATTTATATGTGCCATGACTATATAGTGTATGGAAAATGAGAATATATTGTTAAATCCTATAGATATCATTGAGGATGTTATTCATCAAAAAAAATGGAATTTTAGTAGAGCTGCCGATCATGAATTGGTTGCTGAGATAGCATCCCATTGGTGCGCTTACAGATTATATTTCACTTGGTCAGAAAATATTAACGCGCTAAGTTTTTCAATAACTTTTGATATTAAGTTTCCTGAAACTAAACTCAATAAGGCGTACGAACTACTAGGACTTATAAATGAGAATTTATGGATTGGGCATTTTGATATAACAAGTAAAAATGGTATTCCAGCTTTTAGACATACTTTATTATCAAATAATTCAACAGAAACATTACACAAAAAATTTGAAGATCTTGTTGATATTGGAATTTATGAATGTGAAAAATTTTATCCAAGTTTTCAGCAAGTTCTCTTTGACGATATTCCTCCTAAAGAAGCTATAAAATTTTCTAATTTTGAAGTTATTGGTAGAGCTTAATTTTTATAATAAAACTGCTATATTATAGATAGATGAAAAATATCTTATTAATTGGATGTGGTCATATGGGAGGATCTTTAATGTCTGGATGGTCCAATTTTAAGAATTACACCATCAGTGTTATAGATAAAAAAAAATATTCAATTCTTAAAAAAAGAAATAGAAATAAGAAAATAAAATTTTTTAAATCAATTGATGACATTAATAACCAAAATAATTTTGATTATATAATATTTGCAACTCGACCTCTTGAATTAACAAATGTCTTTAAAGAATTAAAAAATGCAAATTTTAATAAAAAATCTATAGCAATAAGTGTTATAGCTGGCAAAAAAACAGAAATTTTTAAAAAAAATTTATTAAATATTAGCAAAATTGTAAGAGTAATGCCAAACATACCTGCTTTAATAGGAGAGGGTGTTCATTGCATTTATACGAATAAATCTATTAATAAAAAAGAAATTAAAGAGATTGATAAATTGTTCTCTTTAAGTGGCAAAACTCTTTTTTTTAATAGTGAAACTTTTATAGACAAAGCAACAGCAGTATCAGGGAGTGGTCCGGGTTTCATATTTCAATTAATTGATATTATGGAAAAATCTGCAATTAATTTAGGTTTTTCCAAAAAAACAGCTAAAATTTTAATTAATGAAACTTTTAGAGGTTCTTTAAATCTACTAAACTCAAATAATATTTCTGCTGAAAAAATGGTTGAAACTGTTGCAACTATAGGTGGTACAACCGAAGCAGGAATCAAGAAAATGAAAATAAATAAGGTTGATAAAATCTTTAATCAAGTTTTTAAGGCAGCATATACAAGAGCAAAACAACAAGGTGAAGGTCAGTGAATCAAAATAAAATATCTCTAGCAAAAAAGACTTTACAATATTTAGAGAAAAAAAAATTAAGAGACATTAATCTTAAAAATTTTTTATCTAATACTAAAGTGCCAAATATGAATAATAAAATTGATTTAATTTTGAATATTAATGACTTCTTTGATTTTCAATTAAAAAAAAATCTTGCTAATATAGAAAAGTCATCACAGAGAGATATGTTGTTTGAAATAATGATGGCACGTTATGATATATTGAATGAATACAGAAGTTCTGTAAAGAATATTATTAATCATTTTATGACTAGACCACAAGGAGTATTAAAACTTATTCCTAAATTAATTGAGAGCAAAATTTTAATTGCTACTTTTGCAAATATTAATCCTAGTGGTATTCAGGGTGTTATAAAAATAAAAATTATTTTTGCTCTTTATTATATAACTCTATTTACTTGGTTTAATGATGAAAATGAAAGTTTAGAAAAAACTATGAGTGCCTTAGATAAATATTTAAACACTATTGAAAAAGTTATAAAATTTTCATGAACTCTCATAATTTTATAAATTACAAAGAATTTGAAGATGTAGATATAAGAATAGGAACAGTAATTGAAGCCTATGAATATAATGAACTTAAAAAACCATCTATAATTTTGAAAATAGATTTTGGTGAAAAAGTTGGTATAAAAAAAACCTCTGCACAATTACAAAAATATTATAAAAGTGATGAATTAATTAATAAACAAGTTATTGCTGTTGTAAATTTTAAACCCAAACAAATTGGTAAAATTATTTCAGAAGTATTAGTTCTTGGTGTGCCAGATTTAGAAAATGAACCAGTTTTATTGTCTCCAGATAAACCGGTAAATAATGGTGGTAAATTATTTTAAAATCAAAGAGGAAGTAAAACTTTAAGTTGAAGACCTCCTAGATTTGAGTCAGATAACTTAACATCACCTCCATGTGATCTAATAATATCTCTTGTAATAGTTAATCCTAAACCACTTTCTCCTTTAAGTTTGTTCCTGGAGGGATCTAAAGTAAAAAATGGTTTAAATACATCTTCATATTTATCTCTTGGTATACCTTGACCATCATCATTAAATTCAATGACACAATCTTTTTCATTTGTATAAAGAATTATTTCAATTTTTTTTGCATATCTTTTTGAATTATCAATTATGTTATTGAAAGCTCTTTTAAGTTGGATTTGTCTTCCAGAAGTTTGAATAGTGTTTTTTTCCTTTATAGTTAACTCAACACCATTTTTTTCTACAGTTTTTAAAATATCACCAATTAATTCATTTATTACAATTATTTCTATTGGTTCAGGTGATTCTGTTTTTACAAAACTGACATAACTATCTAACATTGAAGTCATTTCATTAACATCTACTTCTAGTTCAGATTTTGCTTTTTCATCCTTCAATAATGAAATTTGTAATTTCATTCTTGTTAAAGGAGTTCTAAGATCATGGCTAACACCGGCTAGCATTTCTGTTCTTTGCTTTAAAAATCTTTTAATTCTTGTCCTCATCTGATTGAAAGCATTGGCCGTTTGTCTTATTTCATATGCGCCCGCAGTCTTGATATCTGGAGCATCTAAACCTCTTCCAAATGTCTCAGCAATTATCGCCAGTCTTTTAAGCGGTCTTAATTGTCTACTCATTAAAAAGTAAGACATAAAAAAAAGAATAATAGAAGCAAAAATCATCCAAAGCAGAAAGACAAAAGCAGATTCACTATATAGTCTATCTTTATCAACATTAATTTCTAAAATATCTTCCTCAATTTGAATATATATTAGAACGCCTTCTTCAAGATTAGACAAATCATAATCAAATTTTTTTTTCAAATTACTTAAGGATTGTTTTAATCTATTAGATAATATTCCTGAATTTAAACTAAATTTTGAAGACAATAATTGTTTATTACTAATAATATTGATTTTCATTTTAAAATCCTGATTTGCTATATTAATCGCATTATCAGTCAGATCATTATTAATTAATTTTACTAAAACATTAATATCAGCAGCCACAGACTCCGTTAGTCTCTTAGAAATAATACTCCATGAGGTTTGATAGAAAACAAAAGAAGTAAGCAGGACTATAATAATTATAGGTACAAAGATGATAATTATTGATCTTCCAATTAGCGTAGAAGGTATTATTTTTTTAATCATTAAGTTTCATTACAAATTAATTTATATCCTTTACCTCTAATAGTTTTGATAAATTGAGGTTGTTTTGCATTTGTTTCAATTTTTTGTCTTAAACGCGTAACTTGTACATCAACTTTTCTAAGTTCAGTTTCATCAAATTCCTGGTCTGCTAATTCCTCTCTTAAAACAATATCATTTCTTTTATTTATTAATTTTACAAGTAAATTATTTTCTCCTTCTGTTAAATAAATTAATCTATCATTTTTTTGTAATCTAAAATTAGATGTATCAAAGGTAAATTCTCCAAACGAAATCTTAATTTTTTTGTTTTTAAGGTTTTCAAATAAATCTAGTAAATTTTTAATCCTTAAAAATAATTCTTCTGGCTCAAATGGTTTAGATAAATAATCATCAGCACCAATTTTTAATCCATCAATTTTATCTTTGTCTTCTCCCATTGCTGTAAGCATGATTATCGGCGTATTAGAAAATTGTTTTATATGTTCAATAAGCTCTATGCCATCACCACTTGGCATCATTCTATCAAGGATGATTAAATCAAACAAAACAAGAGATAAAATTTCTTTTGCTTCATTGTAATCCTCACTTTGATAAACTTGTAAATTTTTTTCGGTTAAATAATCTTTTAGCAGTTCTCTCAATCTTTTATCATCGTCAACAATCAAGATATTTTTATTCATTATTATCTATTTATTTCATCAAACTTTTCTTTATTTTTATCATCGACCATTTCATACAGTATTTTTTTAAAACCATTTATATCCATTTCATTAAATTTTAATAAAACATTACGTATTTTCCTTATTTGAATTTCAGATAATTTTTTTTCTAATTCTTGACCTTTTTTAGAAAGTATTAATTTCTTAGTACGTTTATCATCACCTACAGATAATATAATATATTTTTCGTTTACAAGCTGATTCAATACTCTAGACAAACTTTGTTTAGTTATTTTCAATATTGAAAGAAGTTCCTTAATTGTAAGATTTTTTTGCTTTCCAACAAAATATATTACTCGATGATGTGCTCTACCAAAATTTATTTTTTCCAAAATTTTATCAGGACCTTCTGTAAAATCTCTATATGAGAAAAATAATAGCTCTATAATTTTTCTAATTTCCACCTCATTTAAAAAAAGAGGTGTTAACAATTTATTTAGGTCAGCCATATTGACTTAATTATGCATCACTGATAGTCAATTGTCATTAAAAAAAGTTAATAAAAAATATGCTTAAATCATTTGAAAATAGGGATGGATGGATTTGGATGAATGGTAAAATAATTCCATGGCAAGATGCAAATTCCCATGTAATCTCCCAAGGTCTTCATTATGCAAGCGCAGTGTTTGAGGGAGAAAGGGCCTACAATGGTAAGATTTTTAAATCAGAGGAGCATACTAAAAGGTTTTTTAAATCTGCTGAAATAATTGGAATGGAAATCCCTTTCACGCATGATCAAATTAATAAAGCAAAATACGAACTTATTAATAAAATGAATTATAAAAATTGTTATGTAAGACCACTTGCTTGGAGAGGTGGAGATCAAATGGGTTTATCAACAGGTAAATCAAATATCAATGTAGCGATTGCTGTTTGGGATGATTGGGCAACTTATTTTAAAATTGAAGATCAAAAAGCAGGTTTGAGATTAATTACTTCTCCTTGGAAAAGACCTGCACCAGATACTTCTCCATATGAAGCTAAAGCTTCTGGGCCTTATATCATTTGTACTCTGTCAAAAGAATTTGCAGAAAAAAAAGGTTATCATGATGCCTTGATGTTAGATTATAGAGGTTATGTTGCTGAAGGCACAGGAGCAAATATTTTTTTTATTAAAGATAACAATATCCATACTCCTATTCCAGATTGTTTTCTTAATGGGATTACACGTCAAACAGTTATTGAAATGGCAACTAATCAAGGTTTTAAAATAACAGAAAAGCATTTAATGCCTGATGAAATTGGAAATTATGATGAAGCTTTTTTAACAGGAACTGCTGCAGAAATTACTCCTATTAAATCCATTGATGATTTTAAATATAATACCGGCGATAATACTACTACTTTTAAATTTATGAATGATTTTAGCGATATGGTTAAAAACGCTAGCTAGAATTTTCTAACCATTCATCATCTTTATAATAAAATTCATTTTTCCAAAATGGAGCATCTTTTTTTAAATAATCCATGATAAAATCACAAGCTTGAAAACTATTTTTTCTATGGTGTGAAAAACAACAAACTAAAACAATTTTTTCATTAACTATTAATTTTCCATATCTATGAATTATTAAAGTATCAATTAAGTTCCACTTTTTAGTCGCGTTACTTTCAATTTTTGATAATTCTTTAAATGCCATTTCCTCATAAACTTCTAAATTTAAATGTTTAACATCTTTGTTGTTATTTAAATCTCTAACATAGCCAACAAAAGAAGTTAGTGCCCCTATGTCTGAATGTTTATTTTTAATTTTCTCAATTTCTTCTTCTAAATTAAAATTTTTTTTTTGTATTTTTATCATTACCCACCACTAACTGGTGGAAAGATTGCAATTTCATCAATTGGTTTTAAATTCAAATTTTCTGAAACGTATTCCTGATTAACTGCAAATCTTAAAACATCTTGTAAAAAATGTTTTTTTAGCTCTGGATATAAATTTTCTAAATATTTTTTTAATTCTTGTATGGTTTTAGGATGATTTACATTAATTATTTCGTCATCTTTATTTGTTATATCCTTAATCCAAGCAAAATATCGAATTCTCATTTTAAAAATGCTTTATTGATCCTTTAATATAATCATAGGCTGTATAGAGAGTTAGAATTCCAGCAATCCATAGAAAAGTCTTACCTAAATAAATAACAAATAATAAATTTAGATTACTCTCAGATAAAATAAGTAATCCAAGTGCAGCTAGTTGAAGAAAGGTTTTTGCTTTTGCAATTCTTGAAACTGGTATGCTAATTTTTATCCCAGCTAAGTATTCCCTTAAACCTGATACTGTTATTTCTCTTAATAATATTATAAGGGCTGGAATGGTATCCCAGTCTTTAATTACACCTTTAGAAGTTAAAATAAGAATAACTGCCGCTACTAATAATTTATCTGCAATTGGATCTAAAAATGTTCCAAAATTTGTTACTTCATTTCTTAGCCTTGCTAAATAACCATCAAAGTAATCTGTTATTCCAGCTAAACAAAATAATATAAAGGCAATCCAGCCAAAGTATGGATTCGTAAGATATATACAAAGAACTATAATTGGGATTATAGCAATTCTAATCATAGTTAGAATATTTGATATATTCATTTCTATTCTTTGTAGATGAAGAATTTTTTAAACGCTATGAAAATATTCATAAATTTTTGTTAGAATTGACTCAGGTATTGATTTAACCTCTTTTAATTCATCTAAACTAGCTAATTTTAATTTTTCCACTGTACCAAAGTGTTTTTTTAAAATCTTCTTTCTTTCAGGACCTACTCCTTCTATATCATCAAACACGGATCTGACGCTCATCTTCGCTCTTTTTGATCGATGCGTTGTTATCGCAAATCTGTGCACTTCATCTCTAATATTTTGTAAAAAGTGGAGAAGAGGATTATTTTCATTTAATCTATGTGTAAATTTATCATGTATAAGAATTTCTCTACCTGCATCTCTTTCTTCACCTTTGGCCATAGAGATAATTGGTATATCTATTTTTAAACTATCTAAAACCTTTTTTGCAGAATTGTATTGCCCTTTCCCTCCATCTATAAGCAGTAAATTTGGCAAATCTAATTCATCTTGAAATTTTGAATTATTAAACCTCCTAATAAGCATTTCTTTCATCATATAATAATCATCAACTTTATTTTTGTTTTCTTCAAGATCAAATCGAATATTAAATTTTCTATAATTAGATTTTATAAATCCATTTTGATTATAGGCAACCATTACACCTATAGGATGTTTTCCAAATGTATGGCTGTTATCGTAAGCTTCTATTTTTATAATTTCATCTTTGAGTTTAAATATTTTTTTAATTTCTGAATTAAAATTATCGAAAGATCTTAGTTTATTTAATTTAATATCTAGGTTTATTTTAGAATTTTTTTCTGCAAATTTAAGTAAATTTTTTTTAGGCCCCTTTAATGGTTTAATGAATTTTGTTTTATCAAAATTTTTTCCTAAAATTTGTGAATTATTTTTTTTATCAATAGTTATGTTAGTAATAATTGTTTCAGGAATATCTTTTTCTGCATAAAATATATTTAGGAAACCTAACATTATTTCTTCATGATCCAATAAGCTGTCATGATCTGGGTAGAAAGCTTTGCCACCATAAGATGTATTATTTCTAAAAAAACTTCCATAAATACATGTTTTTCCTTCATTTGAAGTTATTGCAAAAATGTCAGCATTTTTTATATCCTTAATCTTAATTGAATTATTTTGTTCAATATGCCTTAAAGCTTTAAGTCTATCTCTTAGAGATGCAGCTAATTCAAAATTATTTTTTTTTGACGCTTTATACATTTGATCTGTAAAATTTTTTTGTATTTTTTGAGAGTTACCACTACTTAGAAAATCATCTGCTGCCTCTATTAATTTTGAGTAGGCTTCTTTCGAAATTTTTCCTCCACAAGGACCAGAACATCTTTTAAGATAATAATTGAAGCACAATTTATTTCCTACATTTACCTCTTTATCTGTGCATGACCTTAAAAGAAATATTCGTTGTATGGTATTTATAGTTCTATTTACTGCATCTGGACTTGCAAATGGCCCATAATATCTCCCCCTTTTCTTTTGAGGACCGCGGTGTTTTTCGATTCTAGGAAAATCATGTTCTGATGAAATAAATATATAAGGGAATGATTTATCGTCTCTTAAAAGAACATTAAATCTTGGTTTATGTTTTTTAATTAAATTACATTCAAGGATGATTGCTTCTAATTCTGTATTGGTTACAAAAAAGTTCATTGATTTAGTTAGACTAACCATTCTTTGAATTCTTCTGGTTAGGTTATTCAGAGATAGGTAATTCTTTACTCTATTTGATAATACTTTTGCTTTTCCAATATATAAAATATTACCTTTATCATCCTGCATTTGGTAAACACCAGGTTGATTTGGTAAAGTTTTAGATGTGGCCTTAATAATTTCTTGTCCAAGAAGCGTCATTTTATCAATCGTAAATAATTATTTTTTCATTAAATAGTAATTTTATAAAATTAATAAATAATTAACAATATAATTGTAGTTCATTAAATAATTAATTTAATGTAGGTAAGAATAATATATTAAAGGTTTTATCATGGCAAAAATGACAACAGAGGAAGCTTTCGTAAAAGTTTTACAAAAACACGGTATTCAACACGCTTTTGGAATAATTGGATCTGCATTTATGCCTATTTCAGATCTTTTTCCTAAAGCTGGAATAACATTTTGGGATGTTGCTCATGAGTCAAACGGCGGAATTATGGCTGATGGCTATACTAGATCAACTGGTAAAATTGCAATGTGTATTGCACAAAATGGACCTGGTATAACTGGCTTGGTCACACCTATAAAGACTGCTTTTTGGAATCATACTCCAATGCTTTTGGTTACTCCTCAGGCAGCTAATAAAACCATTGGTCAAGGGGGGTTCCAAGAAGTTGAGCAAATGAACTTATTTAAAGATATGGTTTGTTATCAAGAAGAAGTAAGGGATCCATCTAGAGTTGCAGAGGTTTTAAATAGAGTTATTTCAAAAGCTATAAAAGGATCTGCTCCTGCTCAATTAAATATACCAAGAGATTTTTGGACCCAAATTATTGATATTGATTTGCCACCTATTATTAAATTTGAAAGGCCTTCTGGTGGAGTTGAAGCAATTAAAGAAGCCGCAAATCTTTTATCTAATGCAAAATTCCCAGTTATTTTATCTGGTGCTGGAGTGATCTTAGCTGACGCTATTGATGATTGTAAAAAACTAGCAGAAAAATTAAGTGCTCCAGTTGCTTGCGGATATCAGCATAATGATAGTTTTCCGGGCAAACATCCTCTTGCGGTTGGTCCTTTAGGATACAATGGGTCTAAAGCAGCTATGGAAATAATATCTAAAGCAGATGTAGTTTTAGCACTTGGCACAAGATTAAACCCTTTCTCAACTTTACCAGGTTATGGAATAGATTATTGGCCAAAAAATGCAGATGTCATTCAAGTTGATATAAATTCTGATCGTATTGGTTTAACAAAAAAAATAAGTGTTGGTATTTGTGGAGATGCAAAACTAGTTGCAGAACAAATTTTAGAAAACCTTACAACACATGCAGGAGATCAAGATCGAAAAGAAAGAGAAGAGTTAATTCATAAAACAAAGTCAGCTTGGCTACAAACATTAACTGGCCTTGATCATGAAGAAGATGATCCTGGCACATCTTGGAATAAAGATTCACGAGATAGAGAGCCAGAAAAAATGTCACCAAGAATGGCATGGCGAGCTATTCAAGCAGGTCTTCCTGAAGATGCAATTATATCAAGTGATATAGGAAATAATTGTGCAATCGGTAATGCATATCCAACATTTGAGAATGGTAGAAAGTATTTGGCACCTGGTTTATTTGGACCATGTGGATATGGTTTTCCATCTGTAATTGGAGCAAAGATAGGTTGTCCTAATACACCAGTTGTTGGCTTTGCAGGGGATGGCGCATTTGGAATTAGTATGAGTGAAATGACTTCTTGTAATAGAGAAGGTTGGCCAAACATTACAATGATAATTTTTAGAAATTATCAATGGGGAGCTGAGAAAAGAAATACTACACTATGGTATAATAATAATTTTGTTGGAACAGAACTTGATCCTAAATTAAGCTATGCAAAGATTGCAGAAGCATGTGGATTTAAAGGTGTTAAAGTTTACACTCAAGAGGAACTAACAGAAGCTTTACAACAATCTTGCAAAGATCAAATGGAAGGCGTAACTACTTTTATAGAAGTTATGTTAAATCAAGAACTAGGAGAACCTTTTAGAAGAGATGCTATGAAAGCACCAGTTGAAGTTGCTGGAATTGATCCTAAAGATACAGTGGTTCAATAATTATTTTTGATCGTTAATAATTAAGTCTGATGCTTTTTCAGCAATCATCATAGTAGGAGCATTTGTATTACCTGATGTTATAGTTGGCATCACAGATGCATCAACAACTCTTAAGTTATTTATTCCTTTTACTTTAAGATTATCACTTACTACTGAGTTTTCATCATTACCCATTTTACATGTACTTACTGGATGAAAAATAGTGTTTGCAAATTTACCAGCTTCCTTAGCGAGAGATTCATTATCTTTAAATTGTATTCCCGGTCTATATTCTTCAGGTGCATAATTTTTAAATGCCTTTGATTCTAAAACAACTTTTCTTACAATTTTTAAAGACTTACCTGCAATTTCCCTATCTTCATCAGTAGATAAGTAGTTCATTTTTATTTTAGGATAAATTCTTGTATCTGAAGAATTAATTTCTATAGATCCTCTACTTGTTGGACGAATATTTGTAATTGTTGGAGTAAATGCTGGAAATTTGTGTAGCCCTGCTTTTCCTAATAAATCTGTACTAGCTGGAGAAATATGAAATTGTAAATTAGGATTTTCTAAATAAGAATCACTTTTAATAAAGCCACACAAATAACTTGCCCCAACCGTTAATGGTCCTTTTCTGTAAATTAAATAATTTAAACTTGTTAAAAATTTTTTGGAAAAACTATGATATATGTCATTTAATGTTTCCAAGTCTTTAATTTTGTACACTGGTCTTAACATTAAATGATCAGTTAAATTTCTCCCAACACCACTAATTTCTTTTATAATATTAATATTATTTTCATTTAATAATTTACCTGGACCGATACCCGAAGTCTGTAATATGTGAGGAGATCCAATTGTTCCTGCAGACAATAAAACCTCTTTATTTACAGAAAATGAAAGTTCTTGATTATCTTTCCATAGATTTACTTCTTTTGCTCTTAAGTTTTCAAAGCTTATGTTTTTAACATGAGCATTTGTTAAAATTTTTAAATTTTTTCTATTTTTGATAGGATTAAGAAAGGCAACAGCTGAACTACATCTAAAACCTTTATCAATTGTCATAGGGAAATAACCCATTCCTTCATTGTCACCGTTATTAAAGTCCTCATTTTTTTTGTATCCAAATTCTTGAGAAGCTTCTAAAAATAGATCCAATAATTTAAAATTTGATCTTATTTTTTCTACTTTGATAGGTCCGTCTGTACCATGAAATTCACTTTTAGAAATTCTGTAATCTTCAGATTTTTTGAAATATGGTAATACGTCCTCCCATGACCAACCAATGTTTCCTAATTGTCTCCAGTAATTGTAGTCATTTGCATGTCCTCTTATATATAGCATTCCGTTAATTGATGAACTTCCACCCAATGTTTTTCCTCTTGGAATAAGCATTTTTCTATTATTACAATATTTTTCCTCTTCAGTTGTGAAGCACCAATCAGTTTTTGGATTATGCATTGTTTTAAAATAACCACCTGGAATATGTATCCAAGGATTAGTGTCTTTTCCTCCAGCTTCAATTAAAAGTACTTTAATGTTTTCATTTTCAGTTAGTCTATTTGCTAATATACAACCAGCTGTTCCAGCACCAATAATAATATAATCAAAGCTTTCATTCATAGTTTGCAAAAATTTTAATTATTTAAGTATATATTTGTTAAATTATTATGTAACTAACTTTAAACAATTATAATTTCATTAGTGGATATATTAATATTAATACTTGGCTTAGCAATTCTAGTTGTCGGAGCTGAAATCTTAATAAGAGGGTCTGTTAGTTTTGGAAAAAAACTAAATATTTCTCTTTTTGCTATAGGCGTTGTAATAGTGGCTGCAGGTACCTCTCTTCCCGAACTTGCAAGTAGTATTAATGCAATCTTAAATAATCACTCAGATTTAGCTTTAGGTGCTGTTGTAGGAAGTAATATAGCAAATCTAATCTTAGTAATGGCAGCAACAACGATCATTGTACCTATAAAAAACATTAACAACAACCAAATTAATCAGGCATGGATTAATATAGCTCTGGGTATTTGTTTGATAATTATGAGTTATTTTTATTTTAATTATTTATTTGGAATCATATCTCTAATAGCTTTGACTTTTATAATGTATTTTCAAATTAAAAAAGGATTTATCCTTGTTGAGGATATAGATAAGGATGAATATTCAATATTTGTTTCATTAATATTAATAATATTTGGAATTATATTTTTAATTTATGGTTCAGATTTATTTGTAAATTCTGCAATTAGTTTGGCTAAGAAATTGCAAGTATCGGAAGCAGTAATTGGACTTTCGTTAATAGCTTTTGGAACTTCTCTACCTGAGTTGGTTATTGGTATAATGTCAGCATTAAAAAGAAAAGTAGATTTTGCATTAGGAAATATTTTAGGTTCAAACATTTATAACGTTCTCGGTGTTTTAGGTATAAGTTCGTTTTTTGGAAATTTTAGAATGCCGGAAATTTTAGCAAGACAGGATTTATATTTTATGCTGTTGATAACCTTTGTTATTTTAGTTTTTATGTTAATTTTTAAAAAGCTTGGTAGGTTATACGGAAGTGTGGGTCTAATGTTATATTTAGGCTATATCTATTATATTTATATCTGACAAAATATGAATTTAAATAACCAAGAAGTTGTTTTAGATATTTTAAATATTGCCATAGATGCTGGTAAAGAAATATTAAAAATATACAATAAAAATTTTAATGTAGATTTAAAAGTAGATAATTCACCTATCACAGAAGCAGACATTAATTCTAATAATCTCATTAAAAAAAGATTGATAGAAATAGAAAAAAATTTTCCCATTCTTACTGAAGAGAGTTTAGTCAATTGGGAGACAAGAAGAGTATGGAACAAATATTGGCTTATTGATCCACTTGATGGAACTAAAGAATTTATAAATAGAAATGGTGAATTTACTGTAAATATTTCATTAATTGAAAATAATTCACCCATTTTTGGAGTTATCTATGCACCCGAGAAATCTTTATTGTATTATGGAATAAAAAATAATGGTTCCTACAAATTAATTACTCAAGATAATATAAATACACTAACTGAATTTAAAAAAATCAATATAAATAAGAATGCTGTTTCTAAAATTAAAATTATTGGAAGTCGTTCGCATTCAAATAAAGAATTTCATACGTGGGTTGAAAAAAATTTTTCACAGTATGAGCTTATTTCAATTGGAAGTTCATTAAAGTTTTGTATTATAGCAGAAGGAACTGCAGATATTTATCCTAGATTAGGTCCAACTTCTGAATGGGATATTGCAGCAGGACATGTAATTTTAGAGGAAGCTGGTGGTAAATTAAAATCATTTGATAATACTGAAATTTTGTACAATACTAAGGAGAATATTATTAATCCAAATTTCTTAGCTTATGGGAATGTTGCTAAACTAAATTAATATGAAATTATCACATATAGATAAATTAGAGTCTGAAAGTATACACATAATAAGAGAGGTAGCTTCAGAATTTGTCAATCCTGTAATGCTTTATTCAATAGGTAAAGACTCATCTGTAATGCTTCACTTAGCTCAAAAAGCATTTTATCCGAGTAAAATTCCTTTCAAGTTAATGCATATTGATACAACATGGAAGTTCAAAGAAATGATAAAATTTAGAGATGATATTGCTAAGAAGTATGATTTGGACTTATTAGTTCATATCAACCAAGAAGGAGTGCGTAATAATATAAATCCTATTTCTAGTGGATCAAAAATTCATACAGATATAATGAAAACACAGTCCTTAATACAAGCATTAGATAAATATAAATTTGATGCTGCATTTGGAGGTGCTAGAAGAGATGAAGAAAAATCACGAGCAAAAGAAAGAATTTTTTCATTTAGAGATAAAAAACATCGCTGGGATCCAAAAAATCAAAAACCAGAGCTTTGGAATTTGTTCAATACTAAAATAGATCAAGGTGAAAGTGTTAGAGTTTTTCCATTATCTAATTGGACTGAAATAGATATTTGGCAATACATTTATCAAGAAAACATTCCACTAGTGCCGCTATATTTTTCCAAAATAAGACCAATTATTAGTAGAAATGATATGATAATTATGGTTGATGATGATCGTTTAAAAATTAAAGAAAATGAAAAAATAGAACAAAAAAAAGTAAGATTTAGAACATTGGGTTGCTATCCATTAACTGCTGCTGTGGAGTCTGATGCAACTACTGTTGAAGAAATCATTATTGAATTACTAGAGTCAAAATATTCAGAAAGACAAGGAAGGCTTATTGATAATGATCAAATTGGATCTATGGAGAAAAAAAAACAAGAAGGTTATTTTTAATGGACATAGAAACTTTTTTTCAAAATCAAAATAATAAAAAACAATTAAAAATTTTAACTTGTGGTTCCGTTGATGATGGTAAATCAACACTCATTGGCAGACTATTATTTGATTCAAAAAATATTTACAGTGATCAGTTAAGTCAAACTAAGATTGAAAGTGAAAAGTATGGCACTCAAGGTAAGCAAATTGATTTAGCATTATTAATTGATGGTTTACAAGCTGAAAGAGAGCAGGGAATAACTATAGATGTTGCTTATCGTTATTTTGAGACTGAAAAATGTAAATTTATTATTGCCGATACTCCTGGTCATGAGGAATACACACGCAATATGGTTACAGGAGCATCGAACTCAGATGTTGGTATTATATTAGTTGACGCAACTAAAGGTATTCTTGACCAAACAAAAAGACACACATTTATTTTATCTCTTCTCGGAATTGAAAATATTATAGTTTCAGTAAATAAAATGGATTTAATCAATTATGATGAAAAAAAATTTAAAGATATAATTGCTTCTTTTAAAAACTTTGCAAGAGAATTTAATTTTAATTTACGAAAGTTTATTCCAATATCTGCTTTAGTTGGTGATAATGTATTTCAAAAAAATACAAACATATCTTGGTACAATGGAAAATCTTTAATTGAAGAGCTTGAAGAAATTAGCTTAAAGGAGCCTTTAGAAGAAGAAATTTTTTCATTACCAATACAATTTGTTAATAGATTGAGCTCTGAATTTAGAGGATATAGCGGAACAATCACTTCAGGAAAAATAAAAGTTAATGATGAGGTTCACGTCTTTTCAAGCAAGGAGAGAATTAAAATTATTAAAATATTAACTCCAAAAGGAGAAAGTGACTTTGCCGTTAAGGGGCAAGCGGTAACACTAACATTGGACAAAGAAGTTGATATTTCTAGAGGTGATTTATTATGCTCTATTAAAAACAATAATTATTTTTTATCTGATCAATTTGCATCTCATATTATTTGGATGAATAAAGAACAAATGATACCTGAAAGAAATTATATCTTTAAATTTATAAACTTTCAAACAATAGGGAAAATTACAGATTTAGTTCATAAAATAAATATTAATTCATTCGAAAAAATTGCTTCAAAATTTTTGAACTTAAATGAAATTGGATACACCAAAGTTGCATTAAATAAAAATACTATTTTTAATCCCTATAAATATAACAAAAAATTAGGTAGTTTTGTCATAATTGACCAATTCAATAATCAAACTGTAGGAGCAGGTGTTATTGAGCATGAGCTGAGAAGAGCGTCAAATATTTCATGGCATCAAATGTCAATAAATAAAAATTTACGATCCTCTATAAATGGACAAAAGCCATGTGTTTTATGGTTTACAGGATTATCAGGGTCAGGAAAATCTACTATAGCTAATATAATCGAGCAAAAGTTGCATAAACTTGGAAAGCATACTTACTTATTAGATGGTGACAATGTTAGACATGGATTAAATAAAGATTTAGGATTTACTAATGTAGATCGTGTTGAAAATATACGGAGAATTTCAGAAGTATCCAGATTAATGGTTGATGCAGGACTAATAACAATTGTTTCTTTTATTTCACCTTTTAAATCTGAAAGAAAAATGGCTCGTGCATTAGTAGAAAGTGATGAATTTATAGAAATATATGTTGATACCTCGATTGAGGAGTGTGAAAAAAGAGATCCAAAAGGTTTGTACAAAAAAGCTAGATCTGGCAAATTAAAAAATTTTACAGGTATTGACTCTAATTATGAAATACCGTCATCACCTGAAATCATTTTGGAAACAAAAATAAAATCTGCAGAAGAATTAGCAGATGAAGTCATTCTTTATTTAAAACAATATAATAAAATTTAATTTTTTAATTTTGAAGCTGGTTTTCCATACTCAATATTAAGACCACCATATCTTCTCACTCTAACATTACATTGTTCAGCGTGACCGATAAATCCTTCGAGATGTGAAAGTCTTGATCCATATTCCCCAATAAGTGTAGCTGCTTCATCTGTTGTAATCTTTTGGTAAGTATGGGTTTTAATGAACTTACCAACCCACAAACCACCAGTATATCTTCCAGCTTTTTTGGTAGGAAGAGTATGGTTAGTACCTATGACTTTATCACCATTAGCAACATTAGTTCTAGCACCCAAAAATAGGGCTCCATAAGATGTCATATTTTCTAAAAACCAATCATCTTTTTTTGTCATAACTTGAACGTGTTCTGAAGCTATTTCATTTGCTTTAGATAACATCTCCTCATAGGTATCACATAAAATTATTTCTCCATAATCTCTCCAGCTTGTACTTGCTGTTTCTTTAGTAGGTAAAATTTCTAAAATTCTATCAATTTCTTTAAATGTTTCTTCTGCAAGTTTTCTTGAGTTCGTTATCATGACAGCTGGCGAATTATATCCATGCTCTGCTTGTCCTAATAGATCAGTTGCACATATTTCACCATCAACAGTTTCATCTGCAATTACCATTGTTTCAGTTGGACCAGCGAATAAATCGATACCAACTTTGCCATACAATTGTCTTTTCGCTTCAGCAACAAATGCATTGCCAGGTCCAACAAGCATATCTACAGGTTCAATAGTTTCTGTACCAATAGCCATTGCACCAACTCCTTGCATTCCTCCCAGAACATAAATTTCGTGAGCACCGCCCATTTTCATTGCTGTAACGACAGCTGGATTTGGCTTACCTTTAAAAGGTGGAGTAGTAGCAACAATT
This sequence comes from uncultured Alphaproteobacteria bacterium, assembly GCA_902615845.1. Classification (GTDB taxonomy): domain Bacteria; phylum Pseudomonadota; class Alphaproteobacteria; order HIMB59; genus CACPNW01. The sequence goes on along the minus strand of CACMQS010000002.1, from coordinate 78,662 downwards.
CTTGGAACCCCAGCAACAGAGGCTGTAACAACTGACATATGAGCAGAAGCTACCATTGGGAATTTTCCGGCAGGTACATAACATCCAACTGCTTGTACTGGTATATTTTTATGACCAAGAATAACACCTGGATGCGTTTCTACTTCTAATTCACTTAAAGTTTTAAGTTGTGCTTCTGCAAATGATCGCACTTGTTTTTGAGCAAATTTAATATCTTCTTTGTCTTCGTCAGAGACTTCACTCATTAATTGATTTATTTGATCTTCACTTAATCTAAAACTATCTGGAGAATAGTTATCAAATTTTTGTGATAATTCTCTAACATATTTATCACCTTCTGATTCAATTTTACTTAATGTTTCCTCAACAATTTTTTTTACTTTATCATTATCTTCAATTCTTTGTTTTTCATCTAAACCTTTTTTTAAATATTCAATTGCCATAATTATTTTTTATGAATTAATTTAAAGATATCAATGCCTATTTGATCTAATATGTGTGCTATGTCCATTGGTACCCAATTTTCTCTAATTCGCCCTTCATGATGTAAATAAAAATCCATAACTCTTATTGTGACAGCTTTACCAGTACCTTGGTAGCCTAGCCACTCATTAGAACCATGTATACACTCAATACTTTGCCAGCCTGATGTCATTGAATAATTACCATCAGCTATTTCTATATAATGACCAATTTTCCAATAATCTCTCTCTTTAAATGTAAACCTAAAAGGTAATTGATGGTGATCAACATATCCTTTTAAACCTCTTGCTGTACCAATACCGCAAGGTCCGTACCACATCATTTTAGGATGCCAGAATTCTTTTTGAGGATGATTTAGTAATTTATCTCTAACGTATTCATGCGTTGATCCAGGATCTGTTTCTGGTTTTATATTTAAACTTCTCTGCATTGTTAAAGCTTGATTCATCGAATTGATGGACAACTCATCATCCATATTTTCAAATGTTGTACCATCACCGGTTATAGGACCAGGCCACATTCCTTCTACTCCTAATGATTTATTTATTGGCCAAAATCCTGCCTGACGAATAAAATCTAGAGTATCAATCAAAATATGTGATTGAATGATTTTATTATCTTTAATTTGATGCGCTTCACATATTCTTAAATGTATAGTTTTGCCATGAGCAGGAACATTAAGCCATGGATTAACAAAAGTCCCAGTTAAATGAGCTATTGTTGAAACAAAAACTGAGTTTTGAAAAGAACCCCCAAGAATTAGGTTATCCCTTCTCTCAAGATCAGGAAATGCATTTAAAAGCGGTTTCCATAATTTTTCTGTTATTTCAGAAATGCCTTTTAAGTCATTAAGTGGATGGAAGGTTCTTATTTCTGCATCATCATGATACGCATCACTAATATTTTTATTAATATTTTCTGAATTGGATTCAGCTATATTTTTTAAAAGAATTCTGATTTTTTTTTTATTTGCTATATTTATCTTTGGATTTAAATTAATTACTTCAGTGCTTCCTTCTTTTTTTATTCCAGTATTAAAATTTTCAATTTCTGTCATAATTTACTTAGTTTTAGTTACTCACAGTTTAGGCTCAATATTTAATTGATTTATTCAATATTTTGAATAATATTCATTAAAAATGCATAAAATATAATTTTTCTTAATATGTCAATAAATATAGAAAGTCGTCTTGCGAGATTTAATGATTTAATACCAAGTAAGGTTCCTTTTGTTGAGGGTAAATTAAAAGGACATCAAGATAGATTGAATTACTCATTAGTGGGTCCTGGCGTAAGTGAAGATTCTAAACAAAATGTAAAAATTGCTGAGGAGCATGGGTTTAATATTGGGGCAGTAAGTGCTGCACCGATGAATGGTTCTGGGCTTCATAGTCATACAACAGCTGAGGTGTTTATTATCTTTTCTGGTTCATGGCGTTTTTATTGGGGATCAGATGGAAAAGAGGGTGAGGTTATTTTACATAAAGGAGATGTCGCTTCATTTCCTACTAATATGTTTAGAGGATTTCAAAATGTTAGTGATCAACAAGCATTAATGTTTGTAGTTTTAGGTGAAAATGATCCAGGAGTAATTACATGGACTCCTTCATTGTTAAAAAAAGCAAAAGAAACTGGAATGGTTCTTTTAAATGATAACTCTCTTATTGATTTAGAAAAAAATCAAATACCTGATGGTAAAAAAGCAATAGAACCAATCACAGATAATGAATTAACACAATTTGATCATTACACTTCTGAGGAAATTGAAAAATTTGTAATTCGCTATGCAGATCAAAAAAATTATTTTCTAGATGACGAACATTATAATTCAAATTCTATTTTAAATTATTTAGATGATTTCACTATTCATAATAAAGAATTTAAACCATACATTAGTCATAAAACTGGATTTGGACTTACTCTTCTTGAAGGTAATAATGCTCATATCCATTCTTACACCTCATCAAAATCTGAAGTTTATTTATGTTTGGAGGGAGAATGGGAAATTACATGTAATGATAAAAAGGTGTTAATTGGCTCTAGAGATGCCTTCTCCCCTCCAAAAAACTCTACAAGAAGCCTTAAAAATATAAGTAGCGATAAAGGTAGCATTTATATAGTGCGCCAAAAAAATTAAAAGATGCAGGGTTTTGATCAAAAATTTAGAGATCTACCCGATTATATACTAAAAATTACATATCAAATTTGGGAAGACAAGGATGTTGAGTCAATAAGAGAATATTATGCAAAAGGAATTCCAGTTAGATCCCCTGCTGGAGTTGTGTATGGACCTGATGCAGTTGTGAAAGCAACTTATGCAACTTTAGAAGAATTTCCTGACCGTCAACTTTTAGGTGAAGATGTCATATGGATAGGTAATGAACATGATGGGTATTTATCTTCGCACCGAATTTTAACTAGAGCAACCCACTTGAATGATGGTGTTTATGGAAAAGCAACAGGAAAAAAACTTATTTATAGAGTAATTGCAGATTGTGCATGCAAAGATAATCAAGTGTATGATGAATGGCTTGTTAGAGATCAGGGTGCAATCGTAAGACAACTTAATTTAGATCCAAAAAAATATGCAAAACAAATAATTGATAATCAAGGGGGTGTTGAAAATTGCGCAGTTCCTTTTAACAAAAATACGCCTTTGGATTTAAAATATTCACAATTAAATTTACCGGAAAAAAATTCAGGTTATGAATATGCAGAAGTCCTAAAATCTATATTTAATAAAGATATTAATATAGTTGATAAAAAATATGATAGAGCAATAAATCAAGAATTACCAGGCGGATTGAAAGCTTACGGAGTTGAAGAAGTAAAAACTTTTTGGACTTCTCTATTGTCATCATTTCCTGATGCAACATTTTCAATTGATCATGTTAGCTATTTAGAAGAACCAAATCAGTACAGAAAGGCAGCTATTAGATGGTCACTTAATGGTGTTCATTCGGGTTCGGGATATTTTGGAGTACCTAGTCAAGCAGCAGTTCATGTCATGGCTATATCACATGTTGAATTTGGACCACGAGGTATTAAAAATGAATGGATTTTGTTTGATGAAACTGAAATTTGGAAACAAATTTTGATGAAAACAGGATAGCTAAAGATTGAACACGAAAATTCTAACAACACATGTAGGAAGTTTACCTCGTTCTAAAGCTTTATCAGAATTACTTTTTGCAAAAGATAAGGGAGGTAGTTTTAGTGAAAATGAATTTGATGATGTTGTAAAACAAAATGTAAGTGACATTGTCAAAAAACAACTTGATACAGGTATTGATTTTGTCAGTGATGGTGAAATGAGTAAAATCAGTTATGCTACATATGTTAAAGATAGAATTAATGGTTTTTCCGGTGAAAGTGAAAGAAGAGCGCCAGCTGACTTAGATGCATTTCCTGAATATAAAGATAAAATTGCTAAAAGTGGGGGAACACCTACTTATACCCGACCCTGTTGTACTGGAGAACTCTCTATTAAAAATAATGATGATCTTTTAAAAGATATAAATAATCTATCTTCTGCATTAAGTGCTAATAACCATACTAAGGGCTTTATGAATGCTGCTTCACCAGGAGTCATAAATGTTTTTTTACCTAATAAATTTTACAAAAATGATGACGAGTACCTAAGTAAGCTTAGCGTGATTATGGCAGAAGAATATCAACAAATTACTTCTAATAATTTATTCTTGCAAGTTGATTGTCCAGATCTAGCCCTAGCAAGGCATATGAATTTTAAAGAATTAGATGAAAAAAGTTTTTTGCTGCGAGCTGAAAAACAAATTGAAGCTCTTAATCTTTCACTGGCATCAGTTCCACAACACAAAATTAGAATGCATATCTGCTGGGGAAATTATGAAGGACCTCACACCTTTGATATTGGTTTGGAAAAAATTTTACCAATAGTACTTAAGGCAAAAAGTAAATATTTATTAATTGAGTCTTCTAATCCAAGACATGCTCATGAATGGAAAGTTTTTGAAAAGATTAAATTGCCACGAGATAAAGTTATTGTGCCCGGTGTTATTGATTCTACTTCAAATTTTGTTGAACACCCGGAAGTTGTTGCTGATCGGTTAAAACAATTTTCTACTTTTGTACCAAAGGAGCAAATTATGGCTGGTACAGATTGTGGTTTTAGTACTTTTGCTGGATTTGGAAAAGTTGATGAAAAAATTTGTTATGAGAAATTAATTTCGTTAGTTAAGGGCACTCAAATAGCATCTAAAACGATTTGATTTAAAATAAAAAATTAGTAATAATTTTATTAAAAGTTTTTGGCTTCTCTAGCATTACAAAATGAGAAGAATTTTTAATTTCTGTATAAACTGAATATTTTATTTTCTTATTTAATTCATTGTTCATAATATTAGAGGATAGTTTATCTTTTTTGCCACGAATAATAAGAGTTTTTGATACAATCTTATCTAGTTTATTTAATTGATTAGGTCTTTTTAGAATCAAATTCGTTTGATCTAAAAAAGTTTTATATCCTAATTGTTTAGCCATTAAATAAACAGTATTTTGGTATGATGTATTTTTCAAATCTTTATTAGAAAAATAGGAACTATAGTTTTTTTTATAAAATAATTTTGCGAAGTTATTTTTATTTAAGGTTGTTAATGACTTTTCTAAAAGCAACTTTCTTTTTTGTGAAATATTTCTTGCATTAGTTCCTATTAAAACTAATTTATCTAATATTTCTGGATACTCGATTGCTAATTTTATTGCAATAAATCCTCCCATTGAAAAACCAATAACAGAAATTTTTTTTTATTTTTGTTTATGATTTTTTGTACAGCATCATCAACTGTAGCAATATTCTTTAGAGAAGGAATGGAAACATTATATCTTTTTTTTAGAATAGATATTTGTGCATCCCAAATATTTTTGTTACACATGTATCCAGGGATTAAAATTACTTTACCCAATTTTTATCTAGTTGTATTTCGATAAATAAATTTACCCTGAATTAAATGATTGATAGGCTCTAACTCTGGATCCTTAATGTTATCATCTATTATTTGGGTTACAAGTTTAGACATTTGTCTTACTGGTTGTCTAATTGTTGTTAAATTATATGAATGCCAATTTGCTGAAGATATGTCATCATATCCAATTACCTCTATCTCTTCTGGTATATTAAGTTTTGTATTTTTTTTAATATAATCAACACAACCAAAAGCCATAATATCATCAGCACAAAACAATGCTGTAATATTATTTTTTAAAAGTTTTTTTGCTGAATCTAAACCTCCTTCATATGTAAAATTTCCTCTTTCATGAAACAGTTTAATTTTGTCTAAATTATTTAAATAGTTTTTGAAACCTTTACATCTTTCTTCACTTACAAATGATCCAATTGGTCCTTCAACCATTCCTATTTTAGTATGCCCATTATTAACGAAATGTTCTGCCGCCGCTTCTCCACCATACTTATGATCACAAGCTACAGAACTCAGTGTAGGTATTTTCCAATTTCTATTAAATGCAATAAGTTGAATTTGTTTGGCTAAACAGTTTTCTACAAACGCATCAGTAGGCTTTGTTGCTGAAACAATCGCAACTAACTTTTCTTTTAAGTAGGGTTGAATTAAATTATCATCTAATTCCTCACCATCATCAGTAGTAATTAATAAAATTCTATACCCTGATACTCTTAGAGCTTCATGTAATTCGATAAGCACTTCAGGATAATATCTATTCGTAATATATGGTAATATAACACCAACTAAACCTCCCTCATCTAAACTCAGAGAATTAGTTGAAAAGGACTGTGGTTTATATCCTAGTTTTTTTGCTGCTTCGATAACTCTCAATTTTGTTCTATTAGAAATGCTTGCTCCTTTTGTAAAGCATCGTGAAACAGCCGATTGTGACACACCTGCTAGCTTTGCCACACTACTTGATGTTGGTAATTTTGCTTTCTGAATGTTCATTTATCCACTATTAATTTATTCATTACATTGCATATTAATTCAAAGTAATGCAATATCATTTTAATAATTATAGTTATATACATACGCGTAAAAAAATTGTTTTTTATACGTAATATATGGAGGAAACATGTTTTTAAAAAAATTAATTTTAGGTGGATTAACAGCACTATTCTTCAGCTCATCTTTGTTTGCGGCTGATTGTGGTCCTAATGGACAATCCATCCGAATTTTAGCAAGTGATTTTCCAGCAATTCACGCAATAGCAAATTCTGCTGAAAGCAATTGTGCAGGATCTGCTTCTGAATTCACTCGAAATCATACTACTGAAGCGCGCCAAATAATGAACGCTGCTCAAACACCAGATCCAGCAGAGTATACATCAGTGATTGTAGCTAACTCTACTCTTGTTCAGTTAATGAATGATGGACTAGTTAGACCATTAAATGACCTAGTTGAAAAATATGGTGGCAACTTAAAATCTAATCAACTTATAACTATTGATGGTAAAATAATGGCTATAGCATTCATGGCTAATTCTCAGCACATGTATTATAGAACAGATATTTTAGATAAAGCTGGAGTTGATGGAATGCCAGCAACTTATGATGAAATAATTTCTGCTGCTGAAAAAATACGTTCAGCTGGTATTATGGAGCATCCACTTGTAATGAATCTTAAAGTAGGATGGAATGTTGGAGAAGTATTTAATACTATATACTTAGCACATGGTGGAGAATTCTTTAAGCAAGGTAGTGCAGAAGCATCTATTAATAACGCTAAAGGTATTGCGGCTCTAGAAACAATGAAAGCTCTAGTTGAGTATGCTCATCCTGATCATTTAACACAGGCATCTGATGATACGCAAGGATTATGGGAAGCTGGTCAAGCTGCAATTGGCTTTATGTGGGGTTCTCGTGGAGGAGTTATACTAGATAATGAAGGTTCTTCAGCTGAGGTGACTTCAAATACTGTTCTATCTGCAGCTCCAACTGTTACTGGTGGTTCAATACCAGGAGCAACTTTATGGTGGGATGGAATAACTATAGCAACTAACGTGTCTGACAGTGAAGCGGAAGCAACGTTTGCAGCACTTGTAAGTGGTATGACTTCAGAAATGGTTGCTGCTAATAATGATGATGCAATTTGGTTAATTGATGGTTTTAAACCTGGTCCAGCTGCAGCAGGAGTGTCTGCAACTGCTCAAGGCGGCGCTAAATCTTATCCAATGTTTGCTCAAATGGGATTATTGCACAATGCATTAGGTGCAGAGCTAGTTGATTTTTTAAAGGGAGCAGAAAGTGCTGAACAAGCACTTAGTGATGTAGAGGCTGTTTACGAAACAGCTGCTAAAGACGCAGGTTATCTGTAGTCAATAAATATAAATCAATAAAAAGGGGTTTTCAAATTTGAAAACCCCTTATATCTTTCTATGTAATTTAAAATAGCATAATGAAGCACAGCACATTCTTATTATTCACCCTTCCTTCATTAAGTGTAATGTTTTTATTTATTGCAATACCTATAGTTTCTGTTTTTATTCAATCCCTACATATAGAACATAAACAAGTAATAATTGTTTCAGAAAATTGTGATCCTTTTGGATGTGAGACAACAACATCTGTGGATACTGAAGCTTCTGCGAAGTTAAAAGAAAAAGCACCTCTTGGTAAATTTAATGGATTTAAAACGTATTCAAACAGAATGCATTTTGCATTTGATGAAATAGGAGAGGCTTGGAATAGCTCGGATAGTTTTATAGATTTTTTAAAAAAAATATATAATTATCCCTTATATAGAGCGCTTAGCTTTACTCTTGCTTACACCTTTGTAGTTACTCCGTTTGTTTTATTTCTTGGTTTTTTAGTTGCTCTTGGAGTCAATAATCTTCCTAAGTTGTTAAAAGGTCCAACAATTTTTGCATCTCTTCTTCCAATGATAGTTACACCTCTTGTTGGTTCATTGATATTGTTTTGGATGGTTGATGGCGATGGTGTTATTGGAGCCACACTCCAAAAAATATTTAATGATAATTCTCTGAGCTTGAAAGCATCACCTGTGCTTACCTGGGTCATGTTGATGGTCTATGGTATATGGCATTTGATGCCGTTTAGTTTTATTGTTTTTTATGCAGGTCTTCAAACAGTTCCTCATGAAACAATTGAGGCAGCAACTATAGATGGTGCATCTAAATTTCAAAGAACACGCCATGTCGTTATTCCTCATTTAATGCCACTTGCTATTTTTATAACTTTAATACTTTTAATGGATAATTTTAGAGTTTTTGAACCAATAATAAGTTTTAGAGCAGAAGCCCACGCTACCTCAATATCCTGGTTAATATGGAATCATTTGCGTGAAAGTGCTTACCCTCTATATAATGCAGCAGGAGCAACATCTATGATTACTATTTTTTGCGTAGGAATTTTACTTTTGCCAGTGCTAATTCGAACATGGAGAGATTTTAATGAAAAAAATAAGGGTTAGAAATTTATGAATACAAAAATTGAAAATAAATTAACCCCAGTTCGAATTATTGCTTTTGTATTCGTGGCTCTCTGGTTGATTGTTGCTATGTTTCCTTTTATCTGGACATTGTGGGGGTCTTTTAAAGTACAAGCTGATTTTTTTTCAAAAGCTGACTGGGCAAATGCAATATTTGGCTTTCATACTGAAAAACAAACAGGTAATTTTTTTACTATTGATGGATATTATGGTTCTTGGATAGAAGAGGAATTTTGGCGCGCTGTTATTAACACAAGCATAGTAGTATTTTTTACAGTTTTAATTTCTCTTACATTTGGAACTTTAGGAGGCTATGCTCTTGCAAGGTCTACTTATCGATATGCCTTCTGGATTTTAATGGCAGGTCTTATTTTTCGTGCGATGCCTCATATGACTTTAGTTTCAGGATATCTTCAACCTTTTTTTGCATGGAATGTTTGGGGAATTTTACCTACAACAATAATTGTACTTGTTGCAATTAATCAGCCTTTTACTCTGTGGATGTTACATTCATTTTTTTTAAATATACCAAAAGATTTAGATGAAAGCGCTATGTGCGATGGCTGTAATAGATTTCAAGCATTTAGATATGTGATCATTCCTATAATGTGGCCGGGTGTAATAACTACTGGATTATTTAGTTTCCTTCTTGCTTACAATGATTTTACAGTTACATCTATGTTGCTTTCAGATGAAAATGAAACAATGATCCCAGCAATTGCTAGCTTTTTAGGTACCGTACAGGAAGAAGGTAAAGTAATGTATGCTGTAGCTGCCGTTGTTTCAGCAACTGCTCCATTATTCTTTCTTGTAATGTTTTTTCAAAGACAGATTGTTAGCGGATTAACAGCTGGAGCAGTTAAAGGTTAAAAATTATGAAACCTGAAGAGTTAAAAAAAAATTTTGAAAATTATCAATTAGCTACTCAAAATTTTAACAAAAATTCAATAAAAAATTCTCTAGTTAAATATTTTTCTGAAAATTCGGTGTTTCATTTCTGCTATCCTTTTGGAACATTTAATGGTTTAGATAAATTGTTAACTAATTGTATAAACCCCCTTTTAGATAGCATTCCTGATCTTGAAAGAAGAGATATGATTGTTATGGCAGGCACAACACCTGAAGGTAAAGATTGGTTAGGCACTATGGGCAATTATATGGGAACTTTTTTAAAATCATTTTTAGATATTCCGCCAACAGGAAATTTAGTTCATATGCGTTATCATGAGTTTTTCCAAATAGAAAATAATCAAATTATAGAAATGCAATCAATTTGGGATCTACCTGAATTGATGATGCAGGCAAATGCATGGCCAATGAGTCCTCAGCTAGGATCTTTTTTATGCACACCATCTCCTATGACAGGAGACGGTTTAAAGATAGAAGGTGATGGATCAAAAAATTTTGACATTGTAATAAATATGCTTCGAGATATGGTTTTACACCCTAGTAATCCAAATCCACAAGTTATGAATTTAGATAAATATTGGCACCCCAGATTTAATTGGTACGGACCAGTTGGAATTGGCACAGCAAGGGGTATCGAAGGATTTCGCCATTGGCATCAAATACCTTTTTTGCGTGCAATGCCTGATAGAAAGGGAGGCTCATCAAATGATAGTTTAAAAAATGAGGGGTTGCAGGATATGCAAACACATTGGATATATGAAGGCGATTATGTCTGTGAAACTGGTTGGCCAAATATGCGATCTACAATTTCTCAAGATGGATGGATGGGTATTGCTCCATCAAATCAAATTATAGAAATGCGGAGTCTAGATTTTTGGAGATTAGAAAATGGTCTTATCAGAGAGAATTGGGTTTTAGTAGACCTTCTCGATGTTTATCAGCAAATAGGTGTTAATGTTTTTGATAGAATAAAAGAATTTAACAAAGCGAGAAACATTGGAGATATTAATATTTCTAGAGGACTTGGCTCAATAAAATAAGTTTTATGATTTCTTGTTCCATAAAATTGAAAGGATAAAATGAATTATAAAGCAATATTATTTGGCTCAATAGGAACTTTAATTGAAACATCAGATTTGCAAAGAGAATCATTTAATGAAGCTTTTAAAGAAGCTGGACTAGATTGGTATTGGGATCAAGAGGATTATAGATTATTGCTTAAACAATCTGGTGGTACAAAAAGAATAGAGGATTTTGCAGAAAAAAATAATGTTAATGTAAATGCTTCACAAATTAGAAATAGAAAAACAGAAATCTTTAGCTCGTACATTATTCAGAATAAACAAAAATTAAGAAAGAGTGTTGATGAAATAATTAAGTATACAAAAGATAATAATATTAAACTTGCTTTCTCAACTTCTACAACTTTAAATAATGTCGATGCAGTATTTGAAAGTCTTTCCGGTCAAATTTCAAAAGAAGAATTTGAATTCATTGGTAATAAATCATTTGTTAAAAATGAAAAACCACATCCAGAAATTTATAAAGTTACATTGGATAAATTAAATTTACAGCCAGAAGATTGTCTTGCAATAGAGGATACTGAAGAAAGTAGTAATTCTGCCGTAAGTGCTGGAATTAAATGCATTGGGTTTCCAGGTGATTACCATTTGGAAGATAGTTTTCAAATGTGTATTAAAAAAATGAATTTATTAGATCAATCTATTTTTTCATTGTAAATAATCAGATCAAATGTTTCTAAAAAATTTTAATGTAAAAAATAAGACTGCTCTTGTGACAGGGTCAGGCAAAGGCATAGGTAAAGCATGTGCTATAGCGTTAGCAGAAGCAGGTGCAAATGTAATTATTCTTAGTCGTACAGAAAAAGATCTATTAATTGTTCAAAACAAAATTAAAAAACTCAAAAAGAAATGTAGTTATTATGTGTGTGATGTAACTAATTTAAAAGAAATAAAAAAAATATTTTTTAAAATCAATAAATTAGACATATTAGTAAATAATGCTGGCACAAATAGACCTGAATATTTCACCAAAATTAAAAGAAAAGATATGAGTGAAGTGGTTGATCTTAATATTAAAGCATCATTCGATATTGCTCAATTAGCTACAAAAGTTATGCTTAAATCAAAAAATAGAAAAAAAATTGGTGGATCAATAATAAATATCTCTTCTCAGTTAGGTAAAGTTGGAGCTCCTCTTAGAAGTGTTTATAATATGACTAAATTTGGTGTTGAAGGTCTTACCAAAGGGATGGCTATTGATTTGGCTAAATATAACATTAGAGTTAACTCTGTTTGTCCTACATTTGTGGAAACACCAATGGTCAAAAAATTTTTTAAAGATAAAAGTTTTAAAAAATCTGTAATTGAAAACATACCTTTAGGAAAAGTAGCAACAGAAAGTGATATTGCTAGTGCTGTAGTGTATCTTGCTTCAGATGCCGCATCAATGATGACTGGTTCATCACTAGTAATTGATGGAGGATGGACAGCTAAATAATCAAAAATTAATTTTCTTTATTTATAAAATAAGTTGCTACGATTACAATTACACCACCAATAAAAGTAATTAAAGTTGGTATTTCATAAAAAATTATAAATGTTAATAACACACCAAATACAGGAAATAAAGCGTAAAATGGAAATACTCTATTAACAGGATACATCCTATACAAATAAAACATCGACATATGTGCAGCAATTGAAACAAAGATACCTGAATGAAATATTAATAACCATGACTGAAAACTAATAGTTTTTATTTCGTTTATCGTTTGTCCTTCAAATATTGATGATGAAATAATTAATAACATAAATCCTACTAATCCCATTACTGCATTTGTGAGAGTGACCTCTAAATCTTTAAGGTACCTGGAAAATACCTGTGCACTAGCATAAAAGAATGCCATTAACGTTATTAAGATTAATGCAAAAATTTCATTTCTTATTAAAGGATCAAAGCCTAACAAAATAATGCCAAAAAAAGAAATAAATATAAGCACCCATTTTTTAATACTTACTTTCTCTTTTAAAAAAAATGAGCTTAATAATATTGCAAATGGTACAGCCAATTGAGAACCAATAATTATCGGAGAAACTATGTTTGCTTCATTTAAAGATAATGTCATAAAAACATTTGCTAAAAAACCCATAGAAATTGAAAAAAAGAGAAGTGGTAACCAGTATTTTTTTTCAGGAATTCTAAATCGCCAAAAAGGCAAAAGACATATGAAAACCACTAACATTCTTAAACTTCCCATTAATAATGGGGGTACATTTTCATTAAAAATAACTTTCTGAACAGGGTAGGCACTTCCAAATAAAAAAGTGATTATTAAAATTAAAAAGTAATGTCTTAAAAGCATTCGAGCTAAAATTTATTTTCTAATTAGTTATTTGCAGCAACTACAGCTGCCATAATTGAAGCAAGTTTAGAATTTTTACTATCTGCTCTGCTAGGGACTACAACTGGTACTTTACCACCAATTACTATTCCTGCCGCACAAGCATTCATAAAATAAACCATTATTTTGGACAAAGAATTTCCAGTTTCTAAATTAGGTACTAATAATAAATCAGCATCACCAGCAACATCATTATTGATTCCTTTTATTTTAGCTGCTTCCTTAGAAACAGCATTATCAAAAGCAAGCGGTCCATGAACAAAAGCATTAATTTTTTCTTCTAACGCAAGTTCCATAACTTTTTTGGCATCAACTGAACTTGGCATACTGTCAATTGGATCTTCTGTACCTGATAAAATTGCAACTTTTGGTTTAGTAATATTTAATTTATTACAAAATTGAACAGCATTTTTAAGAATTTGTAATTTTATATCAACTCTTGGTAAAACATTTAAGGCGCCATCAGTAATAAAAAGGGGTTTTTTAAGCTGCGTTGTAGTCATATGCCAAATATGACTTAATCTTCTGCCATCAAGTAAATTAAATTCTTTTTTTAAATAAGAGCGCATTAAAATATCAGTATGAAGATTCCCTTTAATTATGATTTTACTTTTATTTTCATTAGAAATTTGACAAGCAATTGAAGCACTATCCTCTTCATCTTTAGCCTCTACAATATTAAAATTAGAAATATCCAAACTTAATTTTTTCGCTGTTTCAGTAATTAAACTTTTATTTCCAATTAAAGTTGGATCGATGAGGTTCATATTCTTACCTTCAATTACAGCTGATAATATGCTTTCTTGATTGGGGCACACAACTGCTGCTGGTATGTTAGGAGTCTCTAAAGCTTTACTTTTAAGATCTTCTGGTAATGTGCTCATATTTGGTATTCTCTCTATACCACTGCTACAATTTTTCCTATGATATTTCTTTATTGTGTAAGAAATATTCTTTGATTTATCGATAATTTCATATACTCAATCTCTATGAAGGATAAAAATGGACTTAGAAAAAAGAACTGAAATACCTAATTCATTAGAAGAACATTGGATGCCATTTACATCTAATAGAGATTATAAAAATAGTCCAAGATTAATGGTTAAGGCAGAAGGTGTTTATTATACTGATCATTATGGAAATAAATTAATTGATGCTAGCTCAGGGCTATTTTGTAGTCCAGCGGGTCATTCAAGACCAGAAATAAGAGAAGCAGTATCAAAACAATTAGAACAATTAGATTATGTTCAACCATTCCAACAAGGTTTTGGCGGTTCATTTGATTTAGCTAGAAAAGTTTCAAAACATACACCAGAAGATTTAAATAAAATATTTTTTACTATTTGTGGTTCATCAGCTGTTGAAACAGCAATTAAAACAGCCATAGCATATTTTAAAGCAAAAGGAGAAGGCCATAGATCTCACATAGTAGGAAGAGAAAGAGGTTATCATGGAATGAATATTGGGGGAATTTCTGTTGGCGGAATGATTGCTAATAGAAAAACTTTCTCAAATATTCTAATGCCAAATGTACATCATCTAAGACATACTCATTTAACTGAAAATTTATTTGTAAAAGGCGAACCTGAAACAGGTGCTGATCTAGCAGACGATCTTGAAAGAATTGCTGGTAATATTGGTGCAGAAAATATTGCTGCATGTATTGTTGAGCCAGTAGCAGGATCAACAGGAACTTTAGTTCCGCCAAAAGGATATTTAAAAAGACTAAGAGAAATTTGTGACAAACATGGAATTCTTTTAATTTTTGATGAAGTTATTACTGGCTGGGGAAGAATGGGCGCTCCATTTGCAGCTCAAGCTTTTGATGTTTGTCCTGATATCATGACAATGGCTAAAGCAATTACTAATGGTGTTGTACCTTTAGGAGCAGTAGCTTCACGTGATCATATCTATGATACTATTGTTGATGCTTCACCTACAGGAGCTATAGAATTTTTTCATGGTTATACTTATTCTGCTATCCCTGTTTCAATGGCAGCAGGTTTAGCAATGCAAGATATAATCGAGAAAGAAGATTTATTTAATAGAGCAAAAGATATGTCTCCATATTTCTTAGATGGTTTATTTACCTTGAAAGACTTAGATATCATTACTGATATAAGAGGATATGGAATGATGGGAGGAATTGATATTAAAATGGATGAGCGTTTAGGCAAAGCTGGATATGCTTGTTTTAAAAAATTATTTGAAGCAGGCTTAAGCTTGAAAGCAACAGGTGATTGTTTAATTGTTGCACCTCCATTTACTTGTGAAAAAAAACATATTGATGAGATAATTGAAAAATTAAGAACAGGTATCTCAAACTATATGCATGACAGATAATGAAAATAGGTGTCCCCTCTGAGATAAAAGCTCAGGAGTCTAGGGTTGGGCTTACTCCGCAAAGTGTTAAAGAATTAGTAAAGAATAAACATACAGTTCTAATTCAAAAAGATGCCGGTATTGGTGCCGGATTTTCCAATAGTGATTATGAATTATCAGGTGCAAAAATTGTAAATTCAGCAGAGGATATTTTCAATGATTCTGAAATGATTGTAAAAGTTAAAGAGCCCCAAATGAATGAAGTAGCAATGATAAGAGAAAACCAAATTTTGTTTACTTATTTACATCTTTCAGCAGCTCCAGAATTGACAAAGGGTTTAATTGATTCAAATTCGATTTGTATAGCTTATGAAACAGTAAGTGATCATAATAATAAGTTACCACTTCTTGCACCTATGAGTGCTGTAGCCGGCAGAATGTCGATTCAAGCTGGTGCTTATTCACTTGAAAAACATAAGGGTGGAAGTGGTTTACTCTTAGGAGGTGCTCCTGGGGTTCAACCTGGAAAAGTCTTAATTTTAGGTGGAGGTGTTGTGGGTGAAAATGCAGCAATAATTGCCACAGGTATGCAAGCAAAAGTTTTCATCGTTGATAAATCAGAAAAAAGATTAGAAGAATTACAAGAAAAATTTGGTGATAAAATAGAACCACTACACAGTGATAAAATAAATCTAAAAGATTATATTTCTGAATGTGATTTACTAATTGGTGGCGTACTTGTTCCAGGTTCTAATGCTCCAAAGATTATAACTAAGGACATGATAAAAGAGATGAAAAGTGGATCTGTAATTGTTGATGTTGCAATTGATCAAGGTGGTTGTGTTGAAACTAGTAAACCAACAACTCATGCAAACCCTACATATGTTGTTGATGATGTTGTTCATTATTGTGTTGCAAATATGCCAGGTGGAGTTCCTAGAACTTCCACGCTTGCTTTAAATGCAGTCACTTTACCATTTATTCAAAACTTAGCATCGAACGGTTTTAAAGATGCGTTAAAAAATGATAAAAATTTTATGAATGGTTTAAATATTTTTAAAGGTGCCGTTACATATAAAGCTATTGCTGATGATTTAAATTATGATTATGCTAATCCAGAAACTTTAGTCCACTAGAAACTACTAGAAGCTTCTACCATTATCTTTAATTTTATCTTTGCCAAATCTCGAGGTAAGTGACCAAGGCCGCAATCAGGTGCAACAATTAATTGTTCCTTATTAATAAACCTTAGTGCATCATTTATTCTTGAGACAATTTCTTCCTTAGTCTCAACTTGAGAGCTTGCTATTTTTACTAAACCAAAAATAACTTTTGTTTGTTTAAAATCTTTTAAAAATTTTAAATTATTATATCGATGAGCATCTTCAATAGAAACTGTATCTATAATTGATTCATCTAAATCTTTACTAATTTTACTGTAAGAATCTAAAGGCGCTTTTGGATAATCTACTGCATCTAATTTATCAGGATAACCGCAACAAATATGAGTAATTTTTTCTATACTTTGATTATTAAGATCCTTAAAACATCTTTCTAGGTTTTTGATTCCAAATTTAAGAGCATTTTCTGGTTTTCTAGCAAACAACGGTTCATCGACTTGAATATATTTACATCCTGCATCAACCAATCTTTTAATTTCTACATTAATAGCATCAGCTAAGTCTTCACCCATATGTTCATCAGAATCATAAAATGTATTTGCTATGGTGTCTGTTATAGTCATTGGTCCAGGTATAGTAATTTTTAAATTTTTATTCGTTAAACTCTGATTTTTTTTCCACTCTTCAACTAAAAAAGATTCTTTTGCTTTAACTTTTGAAGTTATTGTTGGTAACCAGCATTTATAATTCCCTGTCCTAGCAACTTTTTCTGTAAGATTTGCAAAATCAATTCCTTCTAAATATCTACAATGATAGTGAATATAATTTTCTCTTCTAACTTCACCATCGGTTAGGATATCAATACCGCATTCTTCCTGATCACTAATTATTTCTTTGGTAGCTTTATTAAATAACTCTTCAACATTATCGCCCATTTTTTTTATTTCTTCTTCATAAAATTTTGTTGGGTATTCGGTATCTGTACCACCAGAAGCATTAAACCAATCAGTTATTCTTAAATAACTAGGTTTTGGATAGGCGCCTATAACAGTCGTTAACATATCTTTATTATTCCATTCTTCTGCTAAATGGTCCAGATTTTATTTTAACTCCTGAGCTAGAAAGTTTTGTATTGGATAACTGTCTTTCCTGATGAATCATTCGGTGGCTTAATAGTTTTGATACTAAATCATTTTTAATGTCTTGAAATTCTTTTACTCTAGATAAATCATTAATTTCATTAGGATCATTTTCTAAATCAAACAATAAACATGGCAATGAAGGGAAATGAACATATTTCCATTTATTATTTCTAATGACTGATAGATTGCATTGCTCGGGAGTTAATTTTTTATCTTTAACAAATTCAGTGCTTTCTCTAAAATCATAATCAAAAACAACAAATTCTTTATTAGGTGATTTTTCATATTGATCGTAAATATTATGCATTAGTGACTGACCATTCCAATCAATGGGGATTTCACCACCAAGCCATTCTAAAATTGTAGGAGCAACATCTACAGATTCTGTTAAGTGGTTAATTTTTTTTGGATTGTTTTGAGGGACATATATGAATAATGGAATTCTATAAGAGGAGTCCCACCAACCTAATTTTCCCCATAAATTATTTTCATTTAACATTTCTCCATGATCACTGGTAAATATTATCATTGTATTCTCTTCTTGCCCTGATTCTTTCAGAGCATTTAAAATTTTACCAATATTAAAATCAACCTCTGCACACATGGCAAAATAGACACTCATAATGTTTTTGATGTCTTGATCTTTTAAAAGATCATAATTAATTTCAGAGAAATTTTCTTTTAATAAAAATTTTTTGCATAACTCTTCAAGTAGAGGATGTTTTTTTGATAATTCTTTAAGTGAAATATCATTTTTAGATAAATTAATATTATCTGGATTAAATTTACTAAACCATGGATCAGCTATATGAAAGGGCGGGTGTGGTTTTAAAAAAGATACATGCATAAAAAATGAATCTTTGACTTTTTTTAAATCGTTAACAACTTTGTCTGCTAAAAATGCGGTGTCTGAAAATTCAGTTGGAATATAATATGGTTCATAAATATATGCTTGATCATCTTTAGGCTTTCTTCCTTTGTATAAATCTTCTGCTTTATTAATTTCAAAACCATTTTGATTAAGATGGTTAGCCCAGGGCTCTGGTTTTCCTCCTGGTAAAACACAACCATCATCAAATCCTTCCATTGGCGATTCATAGGTAAAGTTTTTTTTATCTTTTGGGTCTAAGTATCTTGGGTCCCAAGATGTATCAGTGTATCCATAAAGACTTGGGTTATAATTTAGTTTGCGAACTTCTTTAGCAATATTTGTAAATCTTTTATCAAGAGGTGCACCATTATAAACTGAACGATGTATAAATGGATATAATCCCGTAAGCATAGTAGTTCTAGAAGGTCCACAAGGGACAATTCCTGCGAAATGTGATTTAAAAACAACACTTTGTTTTGCAAGTTTGTCTAAGTTTGGTGTTAGAGCATATGGATGATTTAGGAAGCTAAAGCAGTCAAAACGCCATTGATCAGCACATATAAATAGAACAGATTTTTTGGATTTTTCCATATTTACTAATGATTATTAAAGTAATTAATTAAGAAGAAATACACAATTTTTTTAAAAAAATTGTAATAAAAACGTTAAATATTTTTGCTAAAAAATCAAAATTGTTTACAAACAAAATCATACGATAAATTTATCTTATAGGAGAAAATATATGTTAAAAAAACTATTCATAGCGTTAGTATTTTCTTCCGCAACCTTTGTCTGGAGTGGAAGCTCTTTTGCAGGCGGTCATTGTGTAGGTACAACAATGAACGATGCACAGACAGGCGGAAAATATCCTCAGCAATATGAGTTATCAGAATATGAAAGTGCAGCCGGCTGTACTATGAAGTTTTCAGATAATCCAAATATTGCTAGCATAAACGCTACAATACAAGGTAACCCAGGAAGTCTACCTCCAGTTGAGGATAGATTACCTGATGAGCCACTTGTTGTAGTACCATATGAGTCTATTGGTAAATATGGAAATACAATAAACTTCTTATCAAACGCAACTGAAGCTGGAACTTCTGATATGCTATCTACAAGACACGTAAACTTATTACGTTTTGCTGATGACTTAACTACAATTGTTCCAAACGTTGCTAAAGATTATGAGTGGAATGATGATTTTACTACTTTAACATTCATGTTACGTAAAGGTCACAAGTGGTCAAATGGTGAACCTTTTGTGGCTAGAGATGTTGAGTTTTGGTACGAAGATTTGATGATGAATCCAAAGATTCGTGAAAAACCATATCCATATCTTTTAGTTGGTGGTGAGCCAATGACTGTTGATGTAATTGATGATCAAACAGTAAGATTTAACTTACCATCTCCGTTCCCTGGTTTAACTGCAACTATTGCATGGTCATATAACCAGTTCTTCATGCCTTCACATTTCCTAGAACAATTCCATCCGGAAATTGATTCAAATGCTGATGCAAATGCTCAGGCATTAGGATTTGCAGATGGTTATGATGCTTTAGCAGCATATTATGGTAACTCAGGTTGGACTGATACTCCAACTCCTTTACTAGCTAAACCAGATCTAGTTGCTGGGTTACCTTATGCAGCTTATCCTTCTTTAGAAGCTTACATGACTATTGAAGATACTACTGAAGGTAGAGTCTATGCAGCTAACCCATACTTTTTCCAAGTTGATACAGCTGGAAATCAATTACCATACATTGATTATCAAAATGAAAGATACATCAATGAAAATGAAATAAGATTGTTAAAACTTGTTAATGGTGAAGTTGATTATAAATCACAGTCTGTTCAATTAGAGTCCGCTCCTCAATTACTTGACGGTGCTGAGTCTGGTGGATATCAAGTTCAAATCAATCCAGGTTGTGGTGCTGCATTATTTAGTTTTAATGTAACACATCCTGATCCTGAAAAACGTAAAGTCTATGGCGATATTCGTTTCCGTCAAGCAATGTCAATTGCTATGAATAGAGACGAGATCAACGAAGTTGCATATTACGGTTTAGGTAAAGTTGAGCAGTTTGTAGGATTTTCTCCTGCACCTGACTTCGTCCCTGAAAGTATAAAAATGCATATGACTCAATACGATCCAGATGGAGCAAATGCTCTGCTTGATGAAGTAGGATTAAAAGACGTTGATGGTGATGGATTTAGAGAATTACCAAATGGTGATGCTCTAGCTATTAACATTGACTATGCTACTCAAGGTATTGGTGGTGTTGAAGTTGAACTTGTTGCAAGATACTTCAATGAAGTAGGAGTAAAAACTACTTTTAAAGAGGTAACTCCAGATGAATATCGTGGTTCGCAAGCTGCTAACCAACTTGACGTTCATGTTTGGGATAAAGGTCAACCATTAGCAATTGTTGCTGGTAACCCAGAAACATTTAAACCTCCGTTTGGTAACTATTTTAACCATACACAAGGTTTAGATTGGGCAGCATACATTGATAGTAATGGTGACGAAGGTACTGAACCTCCTCAGTGGGTATATGACTTAAGTGATGGAATTGATAAATTCCAATCTTACGCTCTTGGTACTGCTGAGTCTAATGAGTGGGGTGAAAAAATTGCAACAATGTTAACAGAGCAAAGTCTATTGATTGGTACGGTGAAAGCACCTTTCCCAACTTATCATAGAAATGCATTGAAAAACTTTACGCAGTTTAAAACTACTTCGTATGAGTATTATAGAACATACCCATACCTAGCTACTCAATGGTGGTTAGACGAGTAATTTAACTCAATAAATAATAAAAAAAGCGGCAATTATATATTGCCGCTTTTCTTTTTTTAATTATTCTTGTCTCCTAATTATTTTATATGATTAATTTTATACAATTTACTCTCACAAGAGCAGGACTTGCAATTATAACTTTGCTTCTTGTATGCTTTATTGTTTTTTCATTAATGGAATTAGTTCCTGGAACTTGTGCTGAAAGATATCTAGCATTTAAAAATACACAAGGATCACAAATAACTTATGAAGACATAGAAAAAGAAAAAATTCGTTTAGGTTTAGATAAACCTTTTTTGTATAGATATGGCAAATGGGTTTCCAATATAGTTTTTAATGGAGATTTTGGTGATAGTTGTATTTTAAGAATGAATATTAATGAATTATTAAGTGGAAGATTTACTTTATCTTTAACAATATGTTTGGTTGCACTAATATTTTCATATTTAATTGCCATACCAGTTGGGATCATATCGGCCACGACAAAATATGCATCATTAGATAATACCCTTAAATTCATTAGTTATCTTGGAATAGCACTTCCCAATTTTTTAGTAGCACTCTGTATTATGCTTTTTATGACTGTTTACTATGGAGATACGATGACAGGTTTGTTCTCTCAAGAATATGAAAATGAACCCTGGTCATCAGCAAAACTATTTGATTTTTTAAGTAGAGCTTGGCTTCCAATATTTGTTTTAGGTTGGAATGCAACTGCCTTTGCTCTTCAAACAGTTAGAGCACTGATGCTAGATGAAAATGATAAACTATATGTAATGGCTGCAAGAGCTAGAGGAATATCAGGAATGAGTTTGTTGTGGAGATATCCTGCAAAACATTCTTTAGGTCCAGTAATCAATTCTATAGGTTTTGACCTTAATCGTATATTTAGCGCATTGCCGATTGTAGCCTTAATTTTAATTCTTACAGAAGCTGGGGCATTGTTGATTGAAGCCCTAGCAAGATCAAATGATCAGCAATTAGCAGGTGCAATTATTTTTCTTCTAACAGCAACAATTGTTTTTGTTAATTTTATAACGGATATTATTTTAGCTATAATTGATCCAAGAATAAGAAAAGGAGTTATGGGTGGAGGTTAGTAATCAAAAAAAAGAAGCTTATTATACTGCAACGCAGATGCAGTTAGTGAGAACACGCTTTTTTGGAAATAGATCTGCTATGATTGCTGGTTCTATTTTATTATTTATGATTATTTGTAGTCTATTTGCAGATTTTTTATCTCCTTATGATCCAACAATTAAAGGAAGAGATAAAGATTATGAAAATGGAGCACCTCAAATTCCAATGTTTTGGGATGATAACGGATTTTCTGCTAGGCCGTTTTTACACACATTAGAAAAGTATAGAGGAGCAGATACAAATTTCAGATGGGTGTATAAAGTTGATACAGAAAAAAGAAGATACGTTTATTTTTTTGTCGAAGGTTGGGAATATAAAGTTTTTGATTTTAATATAAATCTTCCAGGTAAAATTTTAGATTTTAAAATTCCAGGTTTTACATTTAATACCCATTTATTTGGCGTCGAAGAGGGTGGAATTCACATATTTGGAACAGATAAAGCAGGAAAAGATTTATTTAGTAGAACGTTAAGTGCAATTTATATTTCGCTAGCTGTAGGTACACTTGGTGTATTTATATCTTTTGTTCTATCCCTAATAATAGGTGGGATCTCAGGTTACTATGGTGGTTGGATTGATAGCGTATTACAAATGTTTACTGATGCAATTCGAACGGTTCCACCAATACCTCTGTTTATGTGTCTTGCTGCCTTTGCGCCATTAGAATGGAGTTCTGAATTACGGTTCTTTTTTATTTCCTGTTTGCTAGGATTAATTTCATGGCCAACTCTTGCAAGAAGAGTAAGAACACATTTACTTAGTGAAAGAAGTCAAGAATATATTCTTGCTGCAAAACTTTGTGGGGCATCATCTACTCACATTATTGTAAGACACTTATTACCAAGTTTCACGAGTTATATTATTGTCGATTTAGTCATTAGTTTTCCATACATGTTATTATCTGAAACTGCTTTAAGTTTTATAGGACTTGGTTTGAGAGAACCAGTAAACTCTCTTGGTGTACTTTTACAAAATGCAACAAAGGCCGACGTACTTTTAAACTATCAATGGTATTTCATACCTGTATTTTTCTTAGTCGTATTAATTTTAACATTTGTCTATGTAGGGGATGGATTACGTGATGCTGCAGATCCTCATAAGGTAAAATAATATGAGTCATTTATTAGAAGTAAAAAATTTAGATGTAAAATTTGATACTGATGAAGGTAGAATTACAGCAGTTGAAAATATCTCTCTTTCTGTAGATCAAGGTGAAGTACTTGGTATAGTTGGTGAATCTGGATCAGGTAAATCTGTGACTGCTAAATCGATTATGAAATTAAATCCAGGTAATACTTCTTATAACGAAGACGCAGAAATAATTTTAGACAACGAAAATGTTCTTCAATTTACCTCGAAGCAAGACTTAAAAAAAATTAGAGGTGGTAAAGTATCAATGATTTTCCAAGAGCCTATGGCTAGTTTTGCTCCGGCAATAAAAATTGGAGCTCAGATGGTTGAGCAATTATTAATACATAAAGATATTAATAAACATGAAGCAAAATCAATATCTATAAACATGCTTAAAAGAGTAGGTATAGCAGATGCGGAAAAACGATTTAATCAATATGCATTTGAATTGTCTGGGGGGATGCGTCAAAGAGCAATGATAGCTATGGCACTATCCACTATGCCTAAACTTTTATTAGCAGATGAGCCAACAACAGCTTTAGACGTAACAATTCAAGCTCAAGTAATTAATCTAATTAAAGATATTATTAAAGAATATCAAATGGGAGTAATATTTATTACTCACGATTTAGGTGTTATTGCGCAGGTAGCGGATCATGTAGCGGTAATGTATTTGGGAAGTGTAGTGGAAAAAGGTCCAGTAAATGAGATCCTTAAAAATCCAAAACATCCTTATACAAAAGGGCTATTACAAGCTTTACCTGACATAAATAACTTAGACGCACCGTTATCTCCAATACCTGGAAATATTCCAAGTCCATTAGATAGACCAACAGGATGTGTATTTAGAACTAGATGCCCCCATCATAATCCAGAAGGAAAAGATGGTAAAATAGAAATGAAATTAATTGAAGTTAAACCAGGTCACTGGGTTGATCAGTGCGGAATTAAGTGTGGTCAAAATGGGTGATAATTTAATTTCAGTAAATAATGTTTCAGTAAATTTTGATTATCAAGAAAATTTTATTTCAAAAAAACAAAAAATACATGCTGTAAACAATATCAATATCAAAATTAAAAAAGGATCTTTTTTTGGTTTAGTGGGTGAATCTGGTTCAGGAAAAACTACTCTTGGCAGAGCAATACTTGGAGCTAATAAAATTAGTTCTGGAAATGTTATTTTTCATGACGATGAAAGAGATTATGATTTAACAGATATGAACAAACAAGATTTAAAAGAATATAGAAAAAAAGCTCAATTAATTTTTCAAGATCCTTATGCTGCTTTAAGTCCAAGAATGACCGTGAGGGATATTATTGCAGAGCCTTTAGAAGTGATGAGAATAACAAGCTCAAGACAAGAAACTGATGAAAGAGTAAGAGATATTGCTGCTAAATGTAGACTAAATATTGAGCATTTAAGAAGATTTCCTCATGCATTTTCTGGAGGACAAAGACAAAGAATATCAATTGCAAGAGCATTAGTAAGTAATCCAAAGTTTATAGTAGCAGATGAAAGTGTTGCTGCTTTAGATGTATCAATACAAGCAGATATATTAAATCTTTTAAAACAACTTCAAACCGAGCTTAACCTAACTTACTTATTTATAAGTCATGATTTAAGTGTAGTAGCTCATGTATGTGATGTTGTTGCAGTTATGTATTTGGGGCACATAGTTGAAATGGGACCCTCAAGAGAATTATTTAAGAACCCAAAACATTCTTATACAAAGGCACTTTTATCTTCTATTCCATCAATTGATCCAGAGAAAAGATCTGAAGCTATAGAACTAAAGGGAGAAATTCCTAGCGCACTAAATCCACCTCCAGGTTGTGTGTTTAGAACCAGATGTCCTAATCCTGGAGTAGATTGCAAAGGTGGAGAAATAAAAATGGGTCTTATTGAAGTTGAACCAGGTCACTGGGTAGATCAGTGTTGTGCTCTATAAGTAGTTTTCATACCTATAATGAAAAATATAGCATTTATTGGAACCTCTCATATTCACACACCAAACTTTATTTCTAAGGTAATTTCAAATATTAAAATTAATTGTATTGGTGTTTGGGATAAAGATAAGAACAGGTCAAAAAGTGACTCTGATAAACTGCAATGTAAGTATTATGATAACTATATTGATTTATTGAAAGAATCTAATTTAGATGGTGTTATTGTATGTTCAGAAACTAATTTACACTATGAATTAGTTAAAAAGATTACCGAGAATAAAAAACACTGTTTTATTGAAAAACCTCTGGGGATAGGAAAAAAAGATTCTTTTGAAATGGCAAATCTTATTGAGTCTTCAAATATTATTTTTCAAACTGGATATTTCATGAGAAGTAATCCTGTTTACATAAAGCTTAAAGAATTAATTACTGCTAATTATTTTGGTAAAATTTCAAGAATTCGACTCGTTAATTGTCACGATGGTATTATGAGAGATATTTTCAAAAACTATCAGTGGATGACAGATCCTAAAGTTGCAGGCGTTGGAGCTTTTGGTGATTTAGGAACACATGTTTTAGATCTTCTTTTATGGTTTTTTTCTGATGTTGAGTCAGTAAGTGCAACCTTTACAAAAGTATATAATCAATATCCAGACTGTGAAGAGAGCGGAGAAGCATTAATAAAATTTAAAAGTGGGTTGATAGCTAGTATTGCCGCGGGATGGATAGATATAGCGCAGCCATATACTATTTTTGTAAGTGGAACAAAAGCTCACGCAAGAACAACCAATGAGCAATTAATTATAAATGAAAATAAGGATGGTAAAAAAACAGAAAGAATAGAAGAAAATTTACCAGAAGCATTACCTCATGCATTTGATTTATTTCTCAATTCATTAATTGATAACAATACTAAAAATCTAGTTACTCCTATAGAAGCAGCATTGAGAAGTAGTATAATGGAATCAATTTACCAATCAGAAAAAGAAAAAAAATGGATAAATATCTAAATTAAAAAATATAAATATGAGTAAAATAAAAGTTGGCATTATTGGCGTTGGGGGTATTGCAAAGTTACATGTACCTGGTTGGCGCATTTCAGAACATGCAGAATTAATAGCAGGTTCCGATATAAACAAATCAACTCTAGAAAATTGGGGTAATACTAATCAAATAAAAAAATTATATCTTGATCCCTTAGACATGATTAATGATCCAGATATAGATGTGATAGATATTTGTGCACCTAATAACTATCATTGCGATTTAGCAATTAAAGCAATGCAAGCTGGCAAAGATGTTTTATGTGAAAAACCCTTAGCTCCAAATGCTTCACAAATAAAAAAAATGATTGAAGTAAGAGATCAAACGAAAAAAAAATTAATGTGTGCTCAACACTTTAGATTCAGAAAAGATTCTCAATTAATAAAAGATCAATCCACATCAATTGGTTCGATATATCATGCACGTTCTTGGATGCTTAGAAGAAATTATCTACCAGTCTCACTTGGTTTTTTAAAAAAAGAAAATTCAGGAGGAGGGCCTTGTATTGATATAGGAGTACACGTATTAGATTTAACTCTTTGGTTTATGAACAACCCAGAACCTCTTTCTGTGACGGGTGTGTCAAAAACAGAATTAGCAAAGCAGCCAAATTCTTTTAGTTACAATGGAGAGTACGATAAGGAAGCAATGAACGTTGAAGATTTTGCAGCCGCGTTTGTTAGGTTTAAAAATGGTGCAACCTTGATGCTTGAAGTATCATGGATGCTTCATCATAAACTACCAGAAGATAAAATAGAAGATATGCAGGTATGGTTATACGGAAGAGAAGCTGGTTTGCATTGGCCTAATTGTGAGATTATAAAAAATGATATCAATTCTCAAACTCACATAACTAAAAAAATTGAAGGAAATTTAAATGACACTATTGAACCTCATGCCAAGGAATGTATCGAGTTTGCAGAATTTGTTGCAAACGATCAACCAGTTACTATTCCGGCTGAACACTCTCTACAAGTAATGAAAATTTTAGATGGAATTTATAAAAGTCAAGAAGTAGGAAAAGAAATTATTTTAGAATAATAGATTATGATTAATGAAAAATAATTTATTTTTAGCTGTTATATTATCACTTTCAGGTTTGTTTTTATTGGATTGTATGGGGATTGCGATAAAGTTTTTACGAAACGAATATCCAGCAGCTCAACTTTCTGTTTTTAGAAATCTATTTGGAATGATCCCATGTGTTATTGCTTTATATTTTTCACATGATTGGCATCGAAACGGTAGACAAATAAAAATAACGCAGTGGAAGTTAGGATTATTCCGCGGAGTATTTGTAGCATTGGCTCAATTATGTCTCTATACTTCTTATGCCTACCTACCTTTTGCTTTAGTCGCTACCATGGAATACACTGGGCCCATGATGGTCACCCTTCTTGCTATCCCTTTATTAGGTGAAAGATTTGGTTGGTACAAAATGAGTGCAGTAATTTCTGGCTTTGTAGGTATCGTTTTAATTATGCAACCTTGGTCATCAAACTTTAATTATATGTTATTATTTCCTATACTTGCTGCTTTTGGATATTCATTAGCAAGGGTAACATCCTTAAGTTTTGAGGATCATGTTCCTTCACCACTTATCAACTTGTATGGTCAAACAGGGACAATCATAGTTGCATGTATGTTAGTGGTGTTTTTTGGTATGTGGGAAAATTTCAAAAGTATAAATGATTTCTTAGTAGTTTGTGTAATGGGGATTGCAGGAGGATCTGGAACTTTACTTTTAATATATGGTGCTAGAAAAGCAGAACTTAGTAAAATTATGCCATTTGATTATATCGAGATATTTTTTGCACTTATTTTAGGTTGGATATTTTTTGCAGAATGGCCAGTTGATCAACTCTTCCCAGGCGCTTTTTTCATAGTTTTAGGTGGATTAATCATTTATCTTCAACAAAGAAAAAATAATTTTCAAAGATTAAGGAAAACATAATGGAATATAAAATTACCAAACTTCAAAATGATAAAGGTTTAGATATTGATATAGTTAATATTATTAACTCAAACAATTATAGTTTTAGTTTTTATACTTATGGTGGTTATATGAGTGAAGTTTGTATTCCAACTTCTTCGAATGTTTCTGAAACAGAGGATGTTTTATTAGGTTATGGTAATTTAGATGATTGCCTGGAAGCTCATGGATATTTCAATTCAATTATTGGAAGAGTTTGTAACAGAATAGGGCAAAGTAAATTTAGTCTTAATGGAGAGGATTATAATTTATATCCTAATACATCACCTGATCATCTTCATGGCGGAAAGGAAGGTTTCAATAAAAAGATTTGGCAAATAGTTGATATAAATAAAAAAAGTGACAGTATAAAAGTAGAGCTTACTTACTATTCTAATCATTTAGAAGAAAACTATCCTGGCAACTTAGATTGTAAAACTATTTACGAGTTAAATAATAACAACGAAATGTTAATTTCTTTTCACGCTACTACAGATCAAGATACTATTGTTAATATGACTAATCATAACTATTGGAATTTCCATGGCCATAAAGATAATTACAAAAATATTAGTGACCATGTTGTTAAAATATCATCTAATCAAATTTGTGAAACTGATGAAGGCTCAATACCTACAGGTAAGTTATTAGATGTAGTTAATACAAAATATGATCTAAATAATTCGTTTGAAATAAATAATATTTTTTTAGACAGTGGTGGGATTGATCACAATTATGTTCTTAAAAATCATTCTATTGATAAATCAATAGCTTCCATCTATAGTAAAATTACTGGCATGGGAGTAGAATACTCAACTGATCAACCTGGAATACAATTTTATACTGGTAACATGATGAAAGAGTCATACAACGGAAAACATGATAGAAATTATGGTTTACAATATGGAATGTGTTTAGAGACACAAATCTTCCCTGATGCTATTAATCAACCAAATTTTCCATCAACTATATTAAAAAAAGGTGAAAAATATACTTCAAATACTAAAATAAAATTAAGAAATGATTTTAAATAAATTAATTTATTGTTTAATCATTTTATATCTATAGACATCAAAAAAAAATGAAAATCAGTAAAAAAATTATCGATAATTTAAAAAAGGGTGGTGTAGATTTTTACTTAAGTGTTCCTTGCAAGTTATTAGCTAACATGATTGATATTCTTGAAAAAGATAATGATGTTTACTATTCGGCTGTACCACGTGAGGAAGAAGGTATGGGTATCTGTGCTGGAGCTTATTTAGGAAATAAATTCCCTTGTATAATGATGCAGAATACAGGAATAGGAAATTCAGTGAATGCAATTGTTTCTTTATTGCAATTATATCAAATGCCTGTTGTTTTTCTAATTAGTTACAGAGGTACACCAGGTGAGCCAGTAGGAGCACAAGGTGGAATGGCTAAAATAACTGAAGATATTTTACAGACTTTAAGAATACCTATGTTGCATTGTTCTTCAGAAAATGATCTTGAGAAAATTTCAACATTTAGCAAACATGCTAAAGTTGTGGAGTCACCAGTTGCTATATTATGTGATTTCAATTTAATGAAAGATGATAAATGAACCGGTTTGACTTATTAAATAAAATACAAAATATTCTTAAAGATAACTTAGTTATTTGTAATATAGGTCTTCCATCTCAAGAATTATATAAAATTAACGATCAACCAAACTTTTTTTATATGTTAGGCAGTATGGGTTTATCCTCTTCTATTGGTTTAGGCTTGTCATTATCTCAAAATAAAAATGTTGTTAGCATAGATGGTGATGGATCTGTTTTAATGAATATGAATACATTAGCAACAATTGGCAATAGAGCACCATCAAATTATACTTTATTAATAATTGATAATGGATCATATGGATCAACAGGAGATCAAAGGACTTTTACTGATGAAAATACTTCTTTAAAAGATGTTGCAATAGGTGCTGGTTGTAAAAATGTAGTTGAATGTTCTGGAGATGAAACAGTAAATGAATTATCAAAAGCTATTGACGATCAAAATAACTCTTACGTAATTATCTCTAAAATTAATTCTGGAAATGTCAAAATTGATCCAATTCCTATTAATCCTATAACGATCAGAGATAGATTTAGAAAGTTTATGGGTATTGTAAAATACCTATAAATAAATACTTATGATCATTTGTGTAGGATCAATATTTTTAGATAATATAAGTAGGATAAATCAGTTTCCAAAAAAACCAATTAAAGTTTTATCTAAAGGTATTGATAAAAGGTTAGGTGGTTCAGCAGCAGTATCAGCATTTACTGCTAAAAAATTGGGTTGTGATACCAAATTTATTGGAAAATTTGGTGATGATGATGCTTCTGTTTTCTTAAAAAATGAATTTAAAAAATTTAAAATTAATATCAATAAATCTATTTCAATAAAAAAATGTCAATCCTCACAAAGTTTTGTAATTGAAGATATAAATGGTGAAAGATTGCTAGCTGCTTATAATGATCCAAAGTTACTTAATTATAAGAAAATACCAAATTTAGATTTTAGAAAAAAAGATATTTATGCAGTAGATATGAGGTGGATTAGAATAGCTATTGAAATTGCCAAAAAGACTAACAAAAATAATATTAAATGTGTTGCCGACCTAGATAATTTTAAAAAAACATCAAATATATCAAAAATCGTTAAAAATGCTTCCCATCCTATATTTTCTGAAGAGGGTTTAAAAACATATAAACCAAATACAAATATGAAGATTGCCCTTTTTGAAATATTTAATGAAACACAAAAATTTGTAGCAGTTACATTAGGTTCCCAAGGCGTTCTTTGGGTAGATAACAATTCATTGTATCACTGTAAAATTCCAAAAGTTAAAACAGTTGAAACAAATTGTGCAGGAGATGTATTTCATGGAGCTTTCGCATCTGCCTTATCTCTAAATAAATCAAATATAGAAAGTATTATTTTTGCATCTGCTGCTGCAACTTTAAAATGTATGCAAAGTGGAGGTATATATTCAATACCTACAATTAGTTTGGTTAATAAATTTTTAAAAAAAATAAAAATTAGTAAAATTAAATGATAAATATTTTAATTACTGAATTTATAGATCCGGAAGCATTAAAAATCTTAAGTAAAGATTTTAATGTGATCTATAAAAAAGATATTTGGGAAAATTCTGATTATTTAAAAAAAGAAATTAATAAATTTGAAGGAATAATTGTAAGAAATAAAACAAATTTAAATCAATCTATTTTAGAGAAAGCAGAAAATTTAAAGTATATTGGTAGACTGGGTGTAGGTCTAGATAATATTGACACTGAATACTGTAAAAAAAATAATATATTTGTTCAACCAGCGACTGGGATGAATGCTGACTCTGTAGCAGAATATGTAATAAGTTCTTCACTTAGCCTATTAAAGAAAACAAAGCTAATAAATGCAAAAACAGAAAGTGGACAATGGCCTAGAACGTCAATTACTACGAACGAGTTAAAGGGAAAAATTTTAGGTCTAATAGGATTTGGTGATATTGCAAAAAAAGTTTTAAAACTTATAAATGCTTTTGAAGTTACGACTATTGCATTTGACCCTTTTATAACTTCTCAAGAAATGGAAGAACATAATGTTAAAAAAGTAACTTTTGAAAATATTCTTTCTTTAGCTGATATAATTTCTATACATGTACCATTAAATAATGAAACGAAATATTTATTTGATAAAAAAACATTTCAAAAAATGAATAATAAACCAATTATTATTAATTCTTCTAGAGGAGGAATTATAAATGAAACAGACATACTTGAAGCGTATAAGAACAAGTATATTTCAGGATTTGCGTTAGATGTTTATGAACATGAACCAGTAAACAAAATATTTTTAAAAAATATTACAAACGATATGAATTGTATTCTATCACCACATATTGCAGGAGTTACAGAAGAATCTAATACAAGAGTAAGTGAGTTTATTATGAATAAAACAAACGAATTTTTTTTCTAATTTTAAATTTTAAATTCATCCATTTTAACAATCCTATTTTCTTTTATAGAAATTTCGGCAGCTTCACCAATAGCAACTGCTTGTAAACCATCATTTAGACTTACAGCAGCTGGTTTAGAATTTTTAATAGAATCAAGAAATGAAATATGCTCATAATATGTAGAGCCATGATGATTTCCTACTTTTAAAATCTCTTCATCAACTTCCACGAGCTCATTAAGAGTTTTTCCAGTTTCAAAATTTCTTCCTCGATATCCAATCCTTAATTCAGATGAGTTTTTGCCTGAACTAGCTGAAGGTACAGCAGTTTCAATTTTACCGATATCTCCAACCGCACATAACTCCTCTTGATTTGTTGAGTTTTCAGCAAACATACAGAGATCAAGCAAAGCTCTAACTCCATTTTGAAAATCAACAATTACATAGGCATTATCAAGAATATCAGGAGTTTTATTGTTATATTTTTCGTTTAAATGATTAACATCTTGATTGCCACTTGCATAAACTTGTTTCGCTTCACTATTCACAATTAACCTCATTAGATCAAAAAAATGACAGCATTTTTCAACTAATGTGCCTCCTGTATTTTCCGCAAATCTATTCCAGTTATTCACCTTGACTAAAAAAGGAAATCGGTGTTCTCTAATTGATAACATTTTTAAATTACCAATTGTTTTATTATGAATTTCATCAATCATTCTTTTTACGGGTGGCATATATCTATATTCCATTGCGGTCCAAATTAAACCTGGATAATTTTTAGTCAAATCTCTAAATTCGATACAATCTTTAATTGTTGTACATAACGGCTTTTCTACTAAGATATGTTTCTTTGTTTTAATTACATCTTTTAGTACATCTATATGTGTAAAATTAGGAGTAGAGATTATGTACCCATCAACAAGATCAGCTTGTATCATTTCATTATAGTTTGTAAAACATGGAACTTTTTTATTAAGTAATGATAAAGATTGATTAATTGATTCATCATGTGGATCACTTAAAGCAACAATTTCTGCCTCATCAATTATATTAACATTTCTGATATGTTCACGACCCATTGATCCAGCACCTATTATCCCATATTTAAAACTTTTGCTCATACTGTGTATGTTGGAATATTCATCTGATTACCTAAATTAACTATTTCTTTATAATGATCACCGTAAGTAAAAGCAACGTGATGCTCAAGTCCACCTTTAAACATTTTTTCTATTTTATTTTTTGTATTTTTGCCAAAACTTACTACACCTGAAGTTCCAGCAAATGAATTTTTCCTATTGATCACTTTTCCTTTAAGTACAAAAAATTTTAATTTGTTTGCTGATTTTGAAACTCTGAATATTGTTATACCTCCTGGTTTAAAAGCAAAATTATGAAGTAGTGGTTTTTTTCTATTTGAATGTATATCCGCTTTTGCATCACCTTTTTTAGACATACTAAGAGGTGCTAACCCACAATGCCAAAAAACAACAGAATTATCTTTTTCATCTATATCGACAATATCCACTAGTAAAGAAGGTTGATTGTTTAATTGGTTTAGTATGTTGCAACTTATTCCTCCTAAAACGTCTGCTTCGCAAGCACTGCTAATTTTTTTTTCATTCATCATAGCCATAGGACCACAAGAAGCACAACCAAATTCTGTAAACATTTCTGGCCAACATCTAACTGCAAATGCTTGAACATCGTGTTTTGTGTGAAGTGTATTTAATCCATGGTATATTGAAATACTTTTTTTTAATTCATGTTGATTTAATTTTTTTGAATTCTTCAAATTTTTCTCAATTTTTATTTGTGTTGAATTTAAAACTGACTTTTTAATTTTTTTAGCTTCTGAGAATAGTTCATTTAATTTTATTTTTTTAATATCAAAATTTAATTTTTTCCTAATTTCTAATAATGAATAATCACATGTATCAAAACCTTCAGGTCTTTCACCAACAAGTCCAATGTTTTGTTTCTTTATATCTATTTTTTTATAACTTTTTTTTCTAATCTGTTTCCATTCAATTATTTTATTGCTATAAATTTTTTTATTAATAAATTTTTTAATTCTTTTTTCTACGTCTTTATGATTATTATATAATATGAATTCAGCATTAATATTATTTTTAATTAATGAGTGCATTCCTAAATTTAATCCACATACTGAATTAAGTCTTAATCTCTTACCAGTTCGTGGCTCTGGAAAGGCAACAAGACACAAAGGTTTATTTATCTTTCTAGCAAAATGTAATAAAAATTTTGCATCTGTGAATGTAGTTTGAAAAATTATAATTTTATTAAAATTATTATCTTTAAAATATTTAAATGCTTTATCTGATAATTCATTATTAGTAATTAAATAATCAATTCCTTTTATTTCAGTAAAAATATTTTGTAGAACTTTTTTACCTTCTAAAAACTTAGACATTGCAAAAGGCACATCAAAAGTTTCTCGTGCTAATCCTAGGTATCCAATCATTATTATTTCAACTATAGTTAATAATTTTCTGACAAACCATGAAAATAAAAAAATTTAAAGACTAATTATATAAATAATCACTAATTTTCTTATAAATTATATTAATTTTTTTTTGAATTCGTATGGGTTCGTGTTATCAATATTACATTAAATTTAATTGGAGGAATTATGAAAAGATTATTAGCTATTTTTCTTTTTGTTACTTCAGCTTCATTTACTGTAAATTCAGCAGAATTGAAGTTCATATGTTATCAAGATATTAATGAATGTGATACTATTGCAGACATGGCTAAGTCATGGGAAGCATCAACTGGCCATACATTAAATATTGAAACAGTTGGATATGAAGTAATAAGAGAACAACTAGAAAATCAATTAGAATCAGGTGCTGCACCAGATTTGGCTAGAGTAACAAATTTAGGAGGATTAAATAAATTCTATTTAGACCTTAAACCTTATGTTGATTCTTCATATTGGGAAGCAAACTATGGCGCAACACTTCCTTGGTACAGAAAACCTTCAGGTGATGATGGTATTTACGGTTGGCAAACTCAATTAACTGTTACAGGACCTTATGTAAACGTTACAATGTTTGAGGATGCGGGTGTAGATATGCCTGAAGAAGGTGCTACATGGGACGATTGGGCTGAAGCCTTAAGACAAGTAAAATCGGAACTTGGTTTAACAGCAGGTCTTGCACTAGATCGAACTGCACATAGATGGGCTGGACCAGCTTTTTCTTATGGAGCAAAGTTTCACGAAAATGGAACACCAATTTTAGTTGATGAAGGATTTAGAAAATTTTCTGAGGTATTTGTTGGATGGCATGAAGAAGGATTAATGCCGGCTGAAGGCTGGCCTGCAGGTGCAGGTACTTCTTACAGAAATGCCGCTCCTTTATTCCTAGATGGAACTGTTGCAATGCACATGTCAGGTTCATGGATGCTAGGAAACTATGACACTAACATCACAGATTTTGAGTGGAAGGTAGTACCTATTCCTTGTGGGCCAGGTGGATGTGGAGCAATGCCAGGTGGATCAGGTATAGTTGCATTTAAATCAACACAACATCCAGAGGCTGCAGCATCATTTATCGATTTTATGTCACAAACTGAAAATGCTGAAAAATTTGCTGCTTCTACAAGTAATATTACTGCTCACCAAGGGTTACAAAAATCTGGTATAGATTATACAGGTGTTAGTCCTAATGTTGCTGAAGGTCTTGCAATTTTTGCAGCAAATGCAGGAAAAGCGGCAGATACAACTCCTC
This sequence comes from uncultured Alphaproteobacteria bacterium, assembly GCA_902615845.1. Taxonomy (GTDB): domain Bacteria; phylum Pseudomonadota; class Alphaproteobacteria; order HIMB59; genus CACPNW01. The sequence goes on along the minus strand of CACMQS010000002.1, from coordinate 42,182 downwards.
AAGCCTATTGGTTCCAAGGTTATAATAAAAACTTTGCAATATATGGGATTGTTCCTGATTATATTACTAAAGCAATTACAGGAGAGATGACTCTTGATGAAGCTTTAGAAGCAATTGATGCAGATGTAGCTGCAAAAATCGCTGAATAAATTTTAAATCCTAAGGCCGATTTTAAATCGGCCTTAATTTAATTAATGTCTGAAAATATATTAAATCTTAATTATTGGTATTTTGTAATATTCATTTATTTATTTATTGGATTTTTACTATCCAAAGGAGTCATTGGAAGTATTTCTAGACTTATGTCAGTTATTGGATGGCCAATTGAATTAGCACAAAGACTAAGCGGCACAAAAAGTTTACCTTACTTATTTTTATTTCCTAACATATTAATTTTTGGTCTTTTTACTTTTTTACCACTTTTTATGAATTTTGGATTTTCTGTAACCGATGGAGAAAGTATTAACTTTTCTTCAAGAGATTACTCTGGTTCAGATAATTTATCTAGAATAATTTCAGAAACACAAATTGATACTGGTATTGAAAATATGGAGGATGATAAGTTTAAAGCTTCAATAGCAGATACATTTATATTCGTCTTATTCCAAGTTCCTATAATGATCGTTGTAGCTTTAATTACTGCTGTTGTTCTTAATAGAGAAATAGTAGGAAGGGCGTTTTGGCGAGCCGTATACTTCTATCCAGTCATGCTTAGTCCAGTCGTAGTAGCTTTCCTTTGGACTTTAATCTTAAAACGACAAGGGCTGTTATCTCAAACTTTAATGGAATGGAATTGGATTGACCAACCCATTCAATGGTTAACAGATCCTTCATGGACAATGTTTTGGTCAGTATTTATTTATACTTGGGCTCATTTAGGATTTTATATGTTAATTTTATTAGCTGGCTTACAATCAATACCAAAAGATTTATATGAAGCTGCAGAAATGGATGGAACATCAGATCAGAGGGCGTTCTGGAGAATTACCCTTCCTCTTTTAATGCCTATTCTTTTAGTTGTAACAGTTTTATCTTTAATAAAAGCTTTTCAAGCTTTTGAAGAATTGTTTGCATTACAAGTCGGCTGGATTTCATTAGTTTCATATATTTTTGAAACAGCTGGTTTAAGAGGTCAAAAAACAACTTTTGGATTAGGCATTGCTGCCATGGCATCTTTATTAGTAGCCTTATTGTTAATTCTTTTATCATTACTTCAATTTTATTTAACTAGAAGGCAGGTTAAACTTTGAGCGCTGTAATCAAATTTTTTTCGAGAACCCATGGAAAAAACAAACTTTCTTTTATAGATTGGATTGCTTATCTTTATCTTTTTTTAGGATTTCTAATTATATTCCTACCTGTTTTGTGGTTGTTATTAAATTCTATAAAATCTCAATTTTTACTTCAAAAATTAGATACTAATTTATTACCTTTAGATTATGACAGAGTTGTAAGAGCAACAGTTTTTGGACCAAATGGAAAAGAAATTTTTATAATTAAAGATCTTCCTGATTGGGTAATATATTGGAATGAGTTGAGAGATGAAGATAAAAAAGAAGTTAACGACCCTAATCTTTTCCTTACACAATTTGAAGGCAAAGAATATTATGCTTTAAGAACTCATTTAGGATTAGTTTCTGATCACGCCAAGGAACTAATCAAAGAAAAAAATTTTCCTGAGTGGTTAATAAAATATCCAAGTATGTTTCCTGATGCCAAAAAAGAATACAACCCTGAAGAATATTTAATAGATTTAAATGATGAGGAAGTTAGACTTTTATCAGAATTTCTTGGTTTAAAACCTTATAAGCCTAATGGATTTACCTCTCAAATTTTAATTTCTGCAAAAAATAAAGAAACTAATGAAATTGAGGAATATTCCGTTAGCAGACTAAATACAAATAAAGATACAGTTAATGCTAGGCTAATCTCAAATCCGCAGGGTGGTATTGTTAAGATTCCTACTGAAGATATTATCGTTAATAAAAAACTTAGACCTTCTTGGATTAATTACTCTGATCCTTTAACAAACAATGTGAGGGGCATGAATTTTGATGCTATCAAGTGTTTGAATAATTCAGTTTTCGTTACAATTATTGCAACAATAATCACAGTTCTGATAAATTCAATGGCTGCATTTGCTTTATCAAAATATAAGTTCAATGGACAAATAATTTTCTTTATTATAATTCTAGCAACTTTAATGGTTCCAGCTTCAGTTCTGATTGTTGGTATATTTAAAATGGTTTCTGTCACAGGTTTAAATGGAACTTTATGGGGTGTTATTATACCCGGGGCTGCAACACCTACCGGTGTATTTATGTTAAGGCAATATATGTTAACTATTCCAGATGAACTCCTTGAAGCTGCAAGAATGGACGCTGCTAGTGAATGGAGTATTTACTGGAGGATTGTTTTCCCACTGGCTTTACCAGCAATCGCAGTTCTTGCAATTTTATCAATTATTTGGAGATGGAATGATTTAATTTTACCAATGATAGCAGTATCAACCACAAAAACTGCATATACTATTCAATTATGTCTTCTAGATTTTCAGGGTGAATATGTAGCTCAAGAGCATTACAGATTGGCAATGACAGTTGTCAGTCTAATACCAACAACTTTAGTATTTGTTTTTCTACAACGATACATTACTACTGGCATTGCTAACACAGGAATTAAATAATTATGGCAACTTTAGAATTGAAAAAAGTAAGAAAAAATTATGGAAACTTGGAAGTAATTCATGGCATTGATTTATTTATTAATAATGGAGAGTTTTGTGTATTAGTAGGTCCATCAGGATGTGGCAAATCTACATTATTAAGAATGATTGCTGGATTAGAACAAATTACAAAGGGTGATGTTTTAATTAATCAACAAGTCGTAAACAATATTTCTGCAGCAAGAAGAGGTTTGGCAATGGTTTTCCAATCTTATGCTTTATATCCTCATATGAGTGTTAGACAAAACTTAGCTTTTGGACTGGAAAACTTAAAAATGGAAATAAATGAAATTGATAGGCGTATTTTGGAAGCTGCAAGACTACTTAGAATGGAAGAATATTTACAAAGAAAACCAGGGCAATTATCCGGTGGACAAAAACAACGAGTCGCAATTGGTAGAGCAATAGTAAGAGAACCATCAATATATCTATTTGATGAACCACTTTCTAATTTAGATGCTGAACTTAGAGTTGCAACACGAGTTGAATTAAAAGCATTACATGCAAGGCTAGGAAATACTATGATCTACGTAACTCATGATCAAGTAGAAGCAATGACAATGGCTGATAAAATTGTAGTAATGAATGATGGTATTATTGAGCAAGTTGGAGCACCTTTAGAATTATATAACAAACCATCTAATAAGTTTGTAGCGGGTTTTATTGGATCACCAAAAATGAATTTTATACAATTTGACTATCTTCCAAATTCTCTAAAAGAAATAGCACCGTCTAACTCAATAAGTCTTGGAATAAGACCTGAGCATCTATCCATTAAAGACGAAAATTCACTATCACTAAATGTTGAAACAGTTGAGCAATTAGGTTCTGACAGTTTTTTGTATGGATCAACCTTAGGAGAACAAAAAATTTCAATAAAACTTAATTATCAAACTGATATTCAGGCTAATCAATCAATTAAGGTTGGGTTTAAACTAGATGATGCTCATTGGTTTGATAAAGATGGTATTGCTCTAACATCTTGAAAAAATTTGATAAAATTTTAAGCTGTAAAGTCTTAGAAAAAAAAGTCTTATTTAATTTGGAGTATAATTGGGGGTTTTATATTTCAGTATCAAATGATAATGTTCTCAACTTCGAATTATTTAACAAAAATAACAAAAAAGTTTTACCAAGAATAATTAATGAAAAAAATCATACTTATAAAAATACCAATGTCTCAAAATTTAAAAATTATTATGTAATTAAATCACAACTTACAAAAATAAAGGTTGATGATAATCCTTTTCGAATAACAGTTTATAGAAAAATTAAAAATAAATGGCAAGAAATCTGCTCTGACAGAGAAACAGGTGCTTGGTATTGGAGTGAGGAGAAGAATCAGATAACTCATTATCAAAATAGATATTCTTATAATAATATTTATGGTCTTGGAGAAAAAACTGGTAATTTAGAAAAATCTTATAGAAGATATATATTATCTCAAAAAGATACACTGGGTTATAACGGAGAAAAGAGCGACCCCCTCTATAAATCATTTCCTTGGCTATATATAATTAATAAAAATAATAGAAATTGTGATTATGGACTTTTATATAATACTTTAAGTTATGGTGTTGTTGATTTAGGAAGTGAGCATTCAAATTATCATCATCATTATCGATACGCAAATTTCCAAAATAAAGGAATTCAACTTTTTATATTTTTAAATAATAAACAATCTATCATTTCCTCTCTTAATGATTTTATTGGTCCAAGATATTTTCCACCAAAATGGAGTTTAGGTTTTCAATTTTCTTCTATGGAAATTGCAGACGATGAAAATTCACAAAAGTTATACTTAGAATTTTTAAATAAATGTAAAGAATTAAAAATTCCATTAAGTAGTTTGCACTTTGGTTCTGGATATACTTTGCATGGTAAGAAAAGATATATGTTTAAATGGAATAAAAAAAAATTTCCTGAACCAAAATTATTTTTAGATAAAATAAAACATTACGGTATACACCTAACTGCTAATTTAAAACCAGCAATATTAACTTCACACCCGTTTTATAAAAAAGCAGCAAAAGAGAAAATTTTCATATCAGACAATAATAATAAACCTCTTGTAATTCAATTTTGGGATGAAACTGCGAGTTTAATTGATTTTACCAAAAAAACAGGAGCTGCTTGGTGGAAAAAATATGTTACAAAATACATATTATCAAATGGTTTTGATACAATTTGGAACGACAACAATGAATATGATCTAGAGGGTAAAGATGCTTATTCATATTATTTAAATAAAAAAGTAAAAACAAATTCATTACTTCCGTTACAAGCTATTTTAATGTCTAAAGCCAGCTCTGAAGCTACAAGAGACTATTATCCACGAATAAGAAATCATGGAGTTACCAGATCTGGTACTTTAGGAATTCAACGTTATGTAGAAACGTGGACAGGCGATAACGACACATCTTGGCATTCATTAAAGTGGAGTGCATCTATAGGTTTAGGTTTATCCTTGTCTGGAATTGGATTTTTTGGACATGATATAGGTGGATTTACTGGGAGAAAAACTTCTAGAGAATTAATGATACGTTCTCTTCAACTCATGTTATTTCATCCTCGGTTTCATATGAATTCATGGAAGCCAAATACCAAAAAACAAAACAAAAATAAGAATATACTTAATCTAAATAATACTAATTTACCTTGGCTATATAATGATACTATTCCAACAATTATAAAATTAATTCAATTACGATACCAACTTCTACCAATTCTTTATTCAGCAATATGGCGTTTTTATAAAGAAGGTGAACCAGTAATAAGGCCGTTATTTTTAGATTTTCCAGAGAAAGAACATTTTGAACAAGAAGAAGTTTTTTCTATAAATGAAAGAATAATTGTGGCTCCAGTTTTAGAAAAAAATATAAATAATGTAAAAATATTCCTTCCTTTTTGTAAAGAGGGTTGGTTTGATTATTTTAATTTAAAATTAATTTCTAATGGTGGATGGGTAAATATAAAGGCACCAATTAATAAACTACCCATAATTATCAGAGGTGGTACAGTAATACCCAAATTAAAAATAAATTTTTACGAGCCCCATTTAGCTCCAATAAAAGAAATAGTAATTTTTCCTTCTACAACTGATATTTCTTTTAAACAAAAAAATTTACCAATATTATTTGATGATGGAAAAACAATTGATTATGAAATAAAAAAAAATTTGATCTTAACACCCATAATTAAATTTAAAAAAAATAAAATATCATTATTATTTAGTTTAGAAGGAAAAGGTAAAATACAAAAAGAACAAATATTATTAAAGTATCCAAGTTCCTATAATTTGATTTTAAAAAATTGCTTGAACTACTTTAAAAAAGAATCTTATAACTATAAAATCAATAAATAATTTGTATGAAAAATTTAAAACAAGCTGTATCTAAGATTATAAATGAAACTGAGATTTTTGATATTCATACCCACCTTTTTCCTGCTGAATTTAAAAAATATCATCTTTCAGGAATATGTGAAGTTTTAAACTATCATTATTTAATTGCAGAATTATTTACAACAACAAATATTAATATAAAAAAATTTTACAAATTAACAAATGAAGAAAGATCAAATATAATTTGGGAGGAGTTATTTCGAAAAAGAACGCCTATTTCCGAAGCATGTAAGGGGGTATTAACAATTTTATCGGAATTATCAATTGATTATATGTCTAAGTCATTTGATGAAATTCAATCTGAATACTGCAAACTTAATTTATCTGATCTGCAAATATTTAAAATTAGTAAAATTTCTCAAGTTGTAATGACGAACAATCCATTTGATAAATCTGAATGGAAATTATTTAAAAATAAAAATTGGGATACTAATAAATATCTGGCTTCACTTCGATTAGATGACATTCTAATGAATTTGGAAAAATGTTTAGATATTTGTAAAGAAAATATAGATAGATTTGATGATGAGGGTGATTTAATAATTAAATATCTAGATAAAGTTTATGAAGAATCTAGGCCAGTTTACACCGCATTATCGTTAAATAATTTACAACTAAAATCTTTTTTAAAAAATAAATTTATTTCAGATATTTTGAAATGGCTTGAAAGAAAAAATATCCCATTATTATTATTATTAGGTGTAAGAAGAAAAATTAATAAAGATTTTTTACTAGCTGGAGACGGTATAGATAAAATTGATTTATATTATCTTAGTGAAATATGTAATCAATATCCAAATAATAAAATACTTTGTTCATGTTTATCATTAAATGATCAACATGAATTGACTGTATTAGCAAGAAAACATCAGAACTTAAAAATTTTTGGTTTTTGGTGGTTTATGAATCAACCTAGTTTAATTACACTAATTTTAAATTTAAGAATTGAATTATTAGGATTAAATTTTATTCCACAGCACTCTGATGCAAGAGTCACTGACCAATTAATTTACAAATGGATACATTTTAAAACTTTGTTAAGCAATGTCTTATTTAATCATTATAATAATATTCAGATAAAAAATTTTAAAATTTCAGAAAATCAAATTAGCGATGACGTATCAAAGCTTTTATATAACAATAGTCAAAATTTTCTAAATTTAAGTTAAAATTGGGTCTTTCACTGGAATTATAGGAACACCGCCAGGTGATTGCTCGGTTCCAGAAATTTCAATTGTACTTATGTTACTTCTCCATCTTACACTTAATGAAAATATAATTGCATCTACTATATCTCTTGGTTCAAGAAGTGTAAAACCAGACATAAATTTTTTTGCTTTATTTTTATTTTTAAAAGCTGATTTTCCAAAATTTGTCTTGGTTCTTCCTGGACAAATTTCTGAAACTTTTACTCTAGAACCACTAAGCTCTATCCTCAGACTTTGAGCTATTCTATGAATTGCTCCTTTTTGCCCCCCATATACTGAACTAATTTGAGGGTATAGCCCAGCAAGGGATCCCATTAAAACTACATGACCTTTTCTTCTTTTTACCATCCCTGGCACAACTGCTTTAAGAGTATGAAGATAAGACTCGACATTTAATTTTGTTGAAACCTCAATATCTTCTCGTGAGGCTTTTAATATACCTTCTGCACCTCTTCCAATACCAGCATTACAAATAATGATATCAATTTTTAGTTTACTAAGAATATTATAAATTTCATTTGTATCAAATAGATTCATTTGAATAATATTAAAATTATGTTTTCTCTTTAATCTTTCTAGTTTTGAAATATCTTTATCAAGTGCATAAATTTTAATATTTTCTTTAAAAAATCTTTTTAATGTTTCTAAACCAATTCCGCTTGACGCACCTGTTATTAAAACACTTTTATATATTTTGTTGATCATCTTTTGTTAAAGTATATTTTATTTAATAATATGCAATTAAGAAAAAATATAAATAAAAATCTTCTTAAAGAACAATCTTTCCCAACTTATGACATAGAAAAAAAACAGAATTGCATATTACACTTTGGAGTTGGAAATTTTCATAGAGCTCATCAAGCGTTATATATTCATGAACTTTTAGAAAATAATCAAAATATTTCTATTATTGGTGTTAATTTAAGATCAGATGAAACAAAGTTAAAATTAGTTAAACAAGACTATCTTTACACTTTAGTTAGAATATCAAAAGATTTAAAAGAAATAAAAATTCTTAATCCAATAAAAAAAATATTATTTGGAAGAAAAGATAAAATAGAGATTAGAAATTTAATTGCATCTAAAGACATTAAATTAATTACCCTGACGGTAACTGAAAAAGGATACCATTTTGATAAAGATAAAAAATTAAATTACACAGCAGACATAATAAATGATTTAGAAGATAGAAACCTGAATACGGTTATTGGACATATCTCTTTTGGATTAATTCATAGATTTAAATTAAATAAAGAAAAAATAATTATTTTGAGTTGTGATAATTTATCTGAGAATGGTAGCATTCTTAAAAACTTAATATATGAATTTTTGAACAAAATATATCCAGAATGTTTAAATTGGTTTCTTTCTAATGTAGAATTTCCTTTATCAATGATTGATGGAATTGTACCTAATAATAATAAGCACCCAAATTTTTTTAGTATTCCATATGAAGATAACTCAATAGTTGTCACTGAACCTTATAGAGATTGGTATATACAATCTGATAATGTTGATCTTAGAAGACTGTTAAATAATAAGAAGATAAGTTTTGTTAATGATGTAAGTTTTTATGAAAATATTAAATTAAAGATTTTAAATGGAGCTCATTCTTCTTTAGCATACATAGGAACTTTATTAGGATACACCTACGTACATGAGGCAATAGAGGATAAAATTTGTTACAACTTTATATCAAATTTTTTAAACAATGAAGTTCTTTCAATTCTTGAAAAGAATGAAGATTTTGATATCTTATCTTACAAAAACGATGTTTTAAATCGTTTTAAAAACCCATATATTGAGGATAAATTGATTCGTATTGCAATGGACGGATCACTAAAAATTCCTATAAGATTATTAGATACATACAAATTAAATAAAAATAAAACCCCTTACATAAATGCAATAATCACTTCTTGGATACTTTTCTTAATACATATGATCGAAAATGAAAAAAATAACTTATCTGATTTTAATAAAGAATTATTAATTAATATTTATGAAAGTGATAAAGAGAATTTTGTTGAAAATCTTTTTAATGATAAAAATATTTTCGATTTAAATGAATACCAAAAATCAAGCTTAGTAAATAATATTAATCATAATATTAGGTTAATAAAAAAAATTACATTCATTAATTTTATAAAAAATTTCTAATTTACTTTACAGCTTTAATGATACCGCGTAATTCTGAAAGCCCCATTAATCTGCCTATTGCCGTATAACCTGCATTAAAATTTTTTTTATTTTGATCATCTAATAATGAATGTCCGTGATCAGGCCTCATTGGAATATCAATTTTTTTCTCTTTACTTCTTCTCTTTTCTTCTTTTAAAATCATTTTAATAAGTTTTACAAAATCCACATCGCCATTTAGATGGTTTGATTCATAGAAGCTTTTTTTATCCTTTTCTTTTTTTATATTTCTAAGATGGATAAAATTAACTCGTTTTTTAAATTTATTAAATATTTTATAAACATCATTATTAAAATTAGATGCTAAAGAACCTGCACAAAATGTCATACCATTACATGGAGAGTTATAAGAGTTTAAGATATATTCATAATCTTCCATAGTGGATACAATTCTTGGTACACCAAAAAGTGGAATAGGAGGATCATCGGGATGAATTCCCATTTTAACTTTATTTTCTTCTGCAACTGGCATTATTTCCTTTATAAATTCACGTAAATTTTCTTTTATATCTTTATTTTTCATACCTTTATAAGATTTAAGCATTTTTTTAAATCCGTTTACAGAATATTTAGTTTCTGAAGCCGGCAACCCACCCATAACTGCTATTTTTAAGTTTTTGATATCATTACTATTCATTGATCTAAAAATTTTTTCTGCATTTTGAATTTGTTTTTTTGTATATCTTTTTTCTAAATCTTTTAGTTTAAGAATATACATTTCGAATATAATTATTTGTAAATAGTTGAATCTTAATGCCAATCCGTCTGTTGGAAGCTTAAAATCTAGTTGAGTCCTCGTCCAATCGACTATGGGCATAAAATTGTAGCAAATTGTATAAATTTTATTTGAAGCAATATTAGCTATGGTATCTTTATAATTATTTATTAATTTTTTAAAATTTTTATCTCTTAATTTTATATTATTATGAACAGGAATACTTTCAACAACATTCCATTTTAAATTTATTTTATATGAATCATTATATTTATTAATATAATTTATTCTTTTTTTTATATCATTTTTATTCCATTTTTCACCGTAAGGAATTTGATGCAGAGATGTAACAATATATTCAGCATTTGACTGTCTGATATCTGTTAATTTAACAGGATCATTAGGGCCATACCATCTGAATGAATTTTGCATTTAAATATTTATACCTAACAAAGTTATAAATTAAAATATTTTTTAAATATTGATTTATTTAAGATTATTAAATATTTTCAATATTAATGAAAAAAAGAAAACTGGGAAATACAGACATAAAATTAACATCTATTGGATTTGGAGGTGCGCCAATTGGCAATTTATTTGAAGAATTAGACGAACCTACTTGTTATGATATTTTACAACATTCGTATAAATCAAATATTAATATCTTTGATACTTCACCTTTGTATGGATATGGGCTAAGCGAACATAGAATAGGAAATTTTTTAAAGACTATTGATCCAGATAGCTACTATCTTTCAACTAAGGTTGGAAGATATCTTACACCCCAGAGAAACTATTTTAAGAAAGGAAAATTTAAAGGTCATTTAAATTTTATACCACATTTTGATTATTCTTATGATGGTGTAATGAGATCATTCGATCAATCAATTCATCGATTGGCAGTATCTAAAATAGATATTTGTTTAATACATGATGTAGATAGATACAATTTTGGAACTGAAGTAGATTATTACTTCGAACAAGCAATGAATGGCGCATATAAAGCATTAAATACTCTTAAGGAGCAAAAAGTAATTAAAGCAATTGGGGTAGGATTAAACGATGCAGATATTTGTGCAAGATTTGCCAACGAAGGTGATTTTGATTGTATGTTACTTGCGGGAAGATATACTTTATTGGATCAAACTGCCGTTAATGAATTTTTTCCAATTGCAAAAAAAAATAATATCGGAATAATTTTGGGAGGTGTTTTCAATTCAGGAATATTAGCTAAAGGTATTGGTGAGCAAGTAACCTACAGATATGATAAAATACCAATTGATATTAAAGAAAAATATAAAAGAATTTCAAAAATTTGTTTAGAGTACGATGTTCCTGTACCTGCTGCAGCACTTCAGTTTTCATACTCAAATAAATTAATTTCTTCTATGATATTAGGCATTGATAGAACTGAGCAGATTCAACAAAACTTTGAAAATTTAAATTTTTCTATACCAAAAGAATTATGGGATAAACTTATTAAAGAAAAAATTATTGACGAAAGAAGTATGATTTAATGTTTATCAGACAATTTATTTTTATTTTTTTAATTTTATTAAATAATGAATAGTCAAAAATATACCTCTACTTGGGAGTCGATTAAAAATCATCAAATACCTAATTGGTTTAAAAAAGCTAAATTTGGTATCTATGCACATTGGGGTATATATTCTGTGCCAGCTACAGGACCAAATGTTACCTGGTATCCTTATTGGATGTATAGAAAACCCAGTCCACAATATGAGCATCATTGTAAAGTATACGGCCATCCATCCAAATTTGGATACAAAGATTTTATTCCAATGTTTAAAGCAAGTAATTTTGATCCTGAAGAATGGGCTGATCTTTATTATCTTTCAGGAGCTAAATTTGCAGGACCAGTAGCTGAACATCATGATGGTTTTCCTATGTGGAACTGCTCAGATACTGAATGGTGTGCATCTAAGATGGGTCCAAAAAGGGATGTTGTTGGCGAATTAGAAAAATCAATACGATCAAAAGGTATGAAATATATGGTTGCAATGCATCATGCAGAGAATTGGTTTTTCTTCCCACATTGGAATAAAAAATTTGATACTTCAAAAAAACAATTTCAAGAACTTTATGGTGAGTTACACAATACAGAAAATATGGAAAATCAAGCAGTATATCCAGAACATTGGGGAAAAAAATATGAAAAGCAAGATAAGCCAAGTAAAGTTTTTCATGATCGTTGGTTAAAACGATTAAAAGAAGTAGTTGATAATTATAGACCAGATTATGTTTGGTTTGATTTTGGTTTAAGATATATTCATGAAAAATATAGAAAAGATTTTCTCTCTTATTATTATAACAAAGAAAAAGAATGGAACAGAGAAGTAGTAATTTCTTATAAATGGCATGATCTACCACCAGGATCAGGGATTTTAGATTTAGAATTAGGAAGAGAATCAGAGTTAACTCATTATAATTGGATAACCGATACTACTGTTCATGATGGTAGTGCATGGGCATATATGAAAGGATCAAAATATAAATCAATCACAGATCTTGTTCATTATTTAATAGATAATGTAAGCAAAAATGGTTTAATGTTATTAAATATTGGACCAAAGCCTGATGGTACAATACCCGAAAAAGATAAAAATATTTTAAAAGGTATTGGAAAATGGCTGGAGGTGAATGGGAAAGCAATTTTTGATACTCAAACATGGGATCAATACGGTGAAGGTCCAACAAAAATGAATGTTTCCGGACCTTTTTCTGATAACAAAGATAAGATAAAATATACTGCAAACGATTTTCGATTTACTACAAAAGGAAATAAACTATTTGCAATCTCATTAGGTTGGCCAAATAAAAATTTTAAAATTCAGAGTATGGATAAATTATATGAAGGAGAAATTCTTGATGTTAAATTAATTGGAAGTAAAGAGAAAATAGAATGGAAACTTTCTAATGAAGGTCTACATATCACAAGACCAAATAGAAAACCTTGTGACCATGCGTATTGTTTTGAAATTACTAGAAGAGAGAATTTTTAATAAAAATCTGTTTATAATTTAATTAACCTTTGTCATAGTACAAAGTATTTCAAAGGCAATGGTTGCTCCAACAAGTGATGTCATATTATTTATATCAAATGGTGGCGATACCTCTACAACATCTCCTCCTACAAAATTGATTTTGTTTAGTGCTCTTATAATAGTTTGTGCTTCTCTCACATTAAAGCCTCCAACTTCTGGAGTTCCAGTACCTGGTGCAAAAGTTGGGTCTATTCCATCAATATCAAATGTAAAGTAAGTATCTGTAGTAGCTAGAACTTCATAAATTTTTTCAATACATTTTTTAAATCCCATTTCATAATAATCATCTATAGTAATTATAGTTACACCTTGTTCTCTAGCCCAACTTAAATCTTCAGGATCATATAAAGCTCCACGAAGACCAAGTATTACATATTTTTTTGGATCAATTAGATTTTCTTCTATAGCTCTTCTAAATGGTGTGCCATGAGTATATTTAAATCCTCCAAAATAAGTGTCCCAAGTATCAGAATGAGAATCAAACTGAAATAAACCGATTGGTTTTTCTTTTGCTATACCTCTTAGAATTGGCAGGCTAATTAAATGATCACCTCCAATTGATAATGGTATTGTTTTGGAATTATAAATATTTGAGTAAAATTTTTCTATTTTATCTAAACTATCATTTAGGTCCGCTGGATTTACCGGACAATCACCAATATCTGCAATATTAAATTTATCATAAGGGCTCTTAAGTGAAACAGGGTGATAAAGCCTTACAAGTGACGATGCATTTCTAATTTCTCTTGGCCCATGTCTAGCGCCAGGTCTATTAGTAGTTCCTCCATCCCATGGTACGCCTGCAACACAGTAGTCTAATTTATTTAAATCTTTTACAACAGGCAAACGAAAAAAAGTAGCAACATCAGCAAAGCGTGGAGTTTCCATACTAGATAGAGGTTTAATTTGAGTCATAAAACTATCTTATGATATATAGAATTGGATTATACAAGACAAATTAGTATGGATTATAGTAAATTTCCTAAACCGCAAAATGATGGAAAAGCTGATCATCTTTTAAATAAGTTTTTGCCGGATATTTCTCTTAAAAATCAACAAGGAAATCTATTAAAAATAAAAAGATCTGACACTTTCCGTTTAATTTTATATTTTTATTCTATGACAGGTAATCCAAATGAAAGTTTACCTAAAAATTGGAATCAAACTCCAGGAGCCATTGGCTGTACTGTGGAGACCTGTAGCTTTAGAGATAATTATGAAGAATTAATCAAACTAAATGCGCTGCCTATAGGAATATCAACTCAAACAATAGATTATATTAAGGAAATGACAGATAGATTAGCAATTCCCTATGATGTTTTAAGTGATTCAGAAAATATTTTGCTCAATTCATTAAAAATGCCTTATTTTGAAATTGAAAACAAAATTTATTTTAAAAGATCAACTCTTATTGTGGAAAAAAATATTGTTAAAAAAGTATTCTACCCTATTTTTCCTCCTAACAAACATATAAATGAAGTTCTACAATGGCTAAAAGAAAACTAACTATTTTTTTATTTTCTGTATTTTTGTTTTTTTCTAACCTTTCAGCAGCTAATCCAAATATAGATCAGTGGCTAGAGTCAGAGAAATCTTATAAAGATCTTATTAATGAGGGATTTGAAGTTAAAAGCTACGCTATAAGTGACATAGAGGTTGTAAATGATTTAACAATAATCTTATTTGTTACAGTTCTCCAAAAAGATAACGAAGTATATGAGTGTCAGGAATATCAAACTATAGATAAAAATGTTGAGACTTTAGATATGAACTTAATATGTAAAGAATTAGTTCAACCTTATGAAAGAGGTATAGGAACTTAGGTTCGTTCAATATTTAAAAAAAACCACTGTAATGCTATTAGTGTAAGCCCATTTAAAATTTGTTTTTTATTCATTTTTGTTTTTACCTCATCAAAACTATAACTTTTAACTAATATATCCTCATTTTCATTCTCTAGACCTCTTATAATTTCTTTATCGGGAGCAATTACCTCGCCTAAAAAAAGATTATAAAAAGATTCAGATGATCCTGGGGCAGGAAAGTAACCTTGTATAGATGTAAGATTACTTACTTCACATCCAGTTTCTTCCAAGCATTCTCTCTTTGCGGTATCTTCTGGAGTTTCACCAGAGTCAATTATTCCAGCAACTATTTCATCTAGATAATTTTGATTATCTTTAGAAATTGTCCCTGGTCTGAACTGTTGAATTAAAACAATTTTTTTATTTATAGGGTCATATGGTAAGACTGCAGATACTTGTGCGCCACCAAATAACTCCCTTTTTATTTCATTACTCCAATTTCCATCATATTTTTTGTATTTAAGAGTAACTTCATTCATTTTAAAGAAACCGTCGTGAATATTCTTTTTATCTAAAATTTTAAATTTTGGGCTCATAAAAATTGATATATTTTATATTACATATATATTTATAAATATGGAAAAAGCATTATTTGGTGCAGGTTGTTTCTGGGGTGTGGAAGAAACATTTTGTAAAACTCCAGGCGTAATAAATACCTTAGTTGGTTATTCTGGAGGCGATACTATTAACCCTTCTTATGAAAGTGTTTGCCAAGGAAATACAAATCATACTGAGGTTGTTTTAGTTGAATTTGATAATTCTAAAATATCTTATGAAGATCTTTTGATGGTTTTCTGGAAGTGTCATGATCCTACCACTTTAAATAGACAAGGTCCCGACATTGGAACACAATATAGATCAGCGATATATTATTATAACGAAGATCAAAAAAATAAATCTATTCATTCTAAAAATGAATATGCTAAAAGTGCTGGATTAAATATTGTTACTGAAATATCAGAAGCTAAGGAATTCTATAAAGCTGAAGAATATCATCAAAAATATATCCAAAAAACAGGTTTACACTGCGCTATATAGATTAATTCTCTAGGGAACTAATGTCTGTCGATTTTTATTATGCATTTTTAACAGGCTGGGTAATACTTTTATTATTTTGGAGTACTATTGTTTTCTTTATATATCTTAGAAAACCGCCTAAATCCAAATTAACTAAAAGTTTTATAATCAAATCCTATCTGTTTTTTTTGGCACTATTGTTTATAATTTTATTTTTTCGATAAACCGATTCGTTTTTCTTATAAATTATGTATCAACATATAGTAGGTCAAAAAGATTAAGATACTAACATATTGATAATTAACAACTTTTTTATATTTAATGTTGAATACTGGTTTTTTCATAAATATAAACTACCTCAAAATTAATAAAATTATTATGTCTATATTAAAAAACTATTTTAAACAAAACAGTGTGATGCACAGTTTCTCAAGTTGCCAATGGCCAATTGGAGATCCACAAGAGAAAGATTTTCATTTTTGTGAAGCTGATACCGTTGCTGGGAAGCCTTATTGCCAGAGTCACTGTGATGTTGCATATATTGACGAAAAAGAGCTTAAAAAAGAAAAAGAAGCTCAAAAAAATCGTCGCATTGCTGCTTAAGTCGATCTCTACAAATTATTTTCTCATCAAATGTTAATAATTTAGAGTTATTGACATGAGAGACGTTTTTCTTAAAATAAAAAAACATGTTATTCAGTGTACTGAAAAAACTTAATTTTGATGGAACATTAGAAATCATAGATTCTAATGACAAGACATATAAATTTGGAAATTCAAACCCTCACGTTTGTATAAGACTAAAAAACAAATCTATAGAAAGAAAACTATTCTTAAACCCTAATCTCCATATAGGTGAAGCATATATGAATGAAGAGTTAGTTGTAGAAAAAGGCACTATAGAAGACTTTCTTAATTTAATAACTAACTGTTACGATGACTTTATTTCTAACAACAAGTTTTATAAATTTTATGAATATTTATCTTCTATTTTTATGCCATTTCAGCAAATTAATCAGCTTGTAAATTCAAAAAAAAATGTAGCACACCACTACGATATAAATGAGGATTTATATAAATTATTTCTTGATCAGGATATGCAATATTCTTGCGCATATTTTCACAATCCCAATATGAGTTTGGATCAAGCGCAGAAAGATAAAAAACAACATATAATTAAAAAACTTCAAATTACAGAAAATATGGATGTTCTTGATATTGGGTGTGGTTGGGGAGGAATGGCAATTGAAATAGCTAAATCTACTGGAGCCAAAGTAAAAGGAATTACACTTTCAGAAAATCAATTTAAAACTGCATCTGAACGAGCACAAAAAGAAGGTTTGAGTGATAAAGTTTCATTTGCACTTCAAGATTATAGAAATGAGAGCGAAAAATATGACCGCATAGTATCAGTTGGTATGTTTGAGCATGTTGGTGTTAAATATTTTAAAACTTATTTAAGTAAAGCCAACGATATTCTGAAAGAAAATGGTGTTTTTCTTTTGCATACAATTGGTCAAAGGGGTAAACCAACTGCTACAAGTCCTTGGATAAGAAAATACATTTTTCCTGGTGGTTATATTCCATCATTATCTGAAGTAATGAACGCAACACAAAAACTTAATATAAATGTAACAGATGTTGAAGTATTAAGACTACATTACGCTCACACACTTTCTAAATGGTATCAAAATGTTATTGAAAATAAAGATAAAATTATAAATATGTTTGATCAGCGTTTTTTTAGAATGTGGGAGTTTTATTTATTAGCAAGTAAGTATTCCTTTGTAAATATGGGTAATGTTGTTTTCCAAATACAAATTGCAAAAAATATTAACAATTTACCTCTCACAAGAAATTATATCTACAACTAAACAGTTTATATTTATTGAATTTCCAAGACAGGTAATATAATCTTTCATTTATGGCGCTATCCCTAAATAATTATATAATTAGAGCATCAATTTTCTTAGTCGCTGTCTTTGTTATTGTTGTCTTATTATACCCAGTTCTACAAAATGCTTTTTTATCAAATATTTTTATTAACATTATAATTTTATTAGCCCTGTTAACTGGAATTGTATTTAATTTTTTTCATCTCATTAACTTAAATTATAAATATATATCTTTCTCGAACTTTAATATTACAAATTCTATAGAAGCATTCTCTAATTTAAGAGGGCAAGACAAAAATATTTCTCTTGAATTAAAAAATCTTGACGGAAAATTTGTTTTTAAAAGTTCATCAATAAATAGATTGATAGAGAATTCTGATATGACTTTGATTAGCATAAGAGAAACTTCTCGTTACCTGGTAGGCTTGCTAGTCTTTTTAGGACTCCTTGGAACTTTCTGGGGACTTCTAAAAACCATTGGATCTGTTGGCAATGTTATCAGCGGCCTAGGTATAGATGATACAAATGTTGCAGGCTTTTTTAATTCTCTTAAAGATGGATTAAATGCTCCACTTGAAGGAATGAGTATTGCATTTAGCAGTTCTTTATTAGGTTTAGCTGGCTCTTTAATATTAGGATTACTTGATTTAAATCTTGGACAAGCTCAAAATAAATTTAGTCAATACTTTGAAAAAATCCTTAATAGCAATTCTTCTCCAGATTTTTCTAAAGTAGAAGATAAGCCTACAGGTGAAGCAATTCAAAAAATCTATGACAACTTAGAAAAACTCCTAAATGCGTTTAAAAAATCATCTGACAATCAAACTAAAATTTCAAACAATTTAGAAAAGTTTAATGAAATACTTAACAAAATCAATTCCAACTCTTCAAATCTTGATAAGCAATTATCAAATTTCTTATCTTCACAATTAAACACACAATCTACACTAATGAACCTTACTGAAGCTTTAAGCAAAAATGGAATATTAGAAGCAAAAAAAGTTAAAGAATATTTTCAGAAAATTGAAAAAGAACTAAAGAAAATTAAAAAATAATAATGTCTACTAGGTCTTTAAGAAATAGACTTGCTGATACAACAAATATTTGGCCCGGTTTTGTCGATGTTCTAGCTACTCTTTTAATAGTAATCATATTTGTGCTAATGGTTTTTACTGTTTCACAAATATATCTGAGTGATGCTATATCTGGTCGAGATAAGGCGCTTCAAGATTTAAGAACACAAATAAATGAATTATCTAAAATACTTGTTATTGAAACTAAAGATAAAGAAGAAGCTCTTTCAACTCTTTCTGAAACTGAGAAAAAACTTGAAGATACAGAATTAAATTTACAAAGTGAGCAATTATTAAGTGAGCAATTACAAACCGATGTTGCAAAAAAACGATCAGAAATATTTGTTCAGGAACAAAATATAATAGCTTTATCCGAGCAAATTAGTAGTCTTTTAAAAGAATTGAGAATAGTTGCAAATGCATTAGAAACTTATGAAGGACAAGAAATTACTTTACTTGAAACCGAGGGGCTAGGAGAACGAATTAATAAAGCACTTGCAACAAGAATTGATCAACTCAAAATACTTAATCAAGAATTAGATAATGCTAATTTTAAACTACTTGAAAGTGAAAAATCTCTCAAATCTACAATAGCAGAATTAAATGAGAAGAATGAAAATTTAATGGCCATTAACGAAAGTCTGGGTTTAGAGGAGGGAGGAATTGAAGAACAATTACTTGCAATTAAAAATAAAAATGAAAAGCTTCTAAGTTTAAATGATGAATTAGAAAAGACTAACATTGAACTATCATTGAGAGATGAAGAACTACAAAGTCAAATATCTCAATATCAAGAACTTATGAATGATCTTTTAGAGATTAATGATAGTCTAGGTTTAAAAGATGCATCACTTAATGAACAACTTGATGCAATTAGGTTTAAAAATGAAGAATTAGCAAGATTAAATAAAGATTTAATTCAGAAAGATAGCACAATTTTTAATTTGAGAGGAAAAATATCTGAACTAAATAATGTTCTTTCTTTGTCAGAAGATAAACAAAAACAACAACTAGAAAAACTTGAGTTACTTCAAAGTCAAATTGTTTCATTAGAACAAGAAAATCAAACACAAAAAGAAACATCACTTGAAGATATTAAAAATATGGAAATACAAGCTTCAAAAACATTGGAACAGGTAGAAATTCTTTCTAATCAAATTGATAAATTGCAAAAAGAAATAGCTTTACTTAATGATGCTTTAGAAGCTAGTGAAAGCCAGGCTTTGATTAAAGATTTAGAAATAGAGGTGCTAGGTGAAAAGTTAAACAAAGCCCTTACATCGAAAGTATTTGAGCTCCAAAAATATAGATCTGAGTTTTTTGGAAAATTACAATCTATTTTAGGTGATAGAAAAGATATTAAAATTGTAGGAGATAGATTTATTTTTGAATCAGAGCTATTATTTGATTCTGCTTCAGCAGATTTACAACTATCTGGCAAAGAAAAGTTAAGTGAAATTGGCCTTACTTTAAAAGAGACTACTAATGATATTCCTTCAGATATTGACTGGATTATAATGGTAGAAGGACACACTGATAAAAAACCCATACAAACAATTAGATATCCTTCTAACTGGGAATTATCTTCAGCTAGAGCTAATACAGTTTTAAAACTTCTTCTTGATCTTGGTTTTCCACCAAATAGATTAGCATCTGCAGGATATGGAGAGTTTTATCCTATCAGTAATGGAGAAACTGAGAGTGATCTACAACAGAATAGAAGGATTGAATTAAAACTCACTTCACGCTAATTTGCCTTAAATTTAACATATACTGATCATAAAAATTAAATATGAGATTTTTAATTTTATTTGTCTTAAGTTTCTTTAGCTCATATTCTGTATTTGCTGCATGCAGTGATCAACCAGCAAATGAGGTGGATTGGACCAATTGTAATTTTGTAGAAAATCTCGATCTTTCTGGTACTGGTTTGGCAAATTCTCAAATGTCAGGAGTTAATTTATCTTTATCTAATTTTGAAAAATCTCAACTTAATAATTCAAATTTATCTATTGGTAATTTTATCTTCTCAAATTTTAGTAATTCAAATTTATATGCTTCAAATTTACAGGGAGCTAATTGTAATAATGCTAACTTTGATAATGCAAACCTTGCAAAAGTAAACTTTGAGGGATCTAATCTCTTTGGAGCGACTTTTAAAGGTGCAAATCTATATGAGGCAAATCTACTTGGTGCCAATATTTCAGGTGCAATGTTTGATGAAGCAAATTTGTCAAATGCTATATGGATAGATGGTAAAAAATGTGCTCTTGGTTCTATAGGCAGTTGCCAATAATTATTTTATTTCTTTTTATTGCCAGTTGCAAAATGTCAGACGTATCTGAAATACAAAAAAATGATGATAATAAAGTTAATTTTAAAATCTCAGGAAGTAAAGAAACTGGTATTCAAATAAATAATTAAAATATTAATTTACTTTTATCAAATTTAATGATTTGACCTTTAAACAATGAGTCAAAATTCTTATCTATATGCATTTACTGTGGTTTTTCTTGCTGGAATTTTTTGGAGTTTTGGGGCGTTGACTGTTAGATATATGGTTGATGGTCATCAATATGTTTTTCAATATTTATTTTATAGAGGCTTAACTATTTCAATTATACTGCTTATATATTTATTTTTTCGGGAAGGATTTGCTTTTTATAAAAATTTTCTCAAAATAAGAATACCATCTATACTTGGAGGTTTATTTCTAGCAACAGCTTTTACTGGGTTCATTTTTTCTATTACTATGACTACGGCTGCCGTAACATTATTTATGTTAGCAGCCATGCCTTTTATTGCAGCCATTGTTGGTTATTTTGTTCTTGGCGAAATACTAAAAAGATCAACATTAATTGCAATGGTTGTAGCATTTATAGGTGTGTGCGTAATGATTATAAATGACAGTATTTCTGGAACTGCTTTAGGTGCAATAATAGGATTTATTTCTGCAACTGGTTTTGCATTATACACGGTAACAATAAGATGGAAACCTGAAACACCAAAATTCACAACAGTTGTTTTAGCGGGAATATTTTGTACAATTTTTGCGTTCTTTATTTTAGGCTTCTCTTTTGAACCTTTTATTCTGATGCCTGAAATAAATAGTTATTTGAGTATACTTCATGGAATAATTGTTGCAGCCGGCTTAATACTTTACAGTCTTGGAGCAAAATACTTACCCTCAGCTGAGCTAGCACTTTTATCTTTAATGGAAGTTGTTGGAGGAGTTCTGTGGGTTTGGCTCCCTATTTTTGGAATTAATGAAGTACCAAGTACAACTGTAATAATTGGAGGTTTCATAATAACTTTAGCTGTAGTTTATTATGGTTTTGCTGCTAGGCAGATTGATATCAATATTAAAACTTAAATATTTGCTGTAACTTTATTAATTTTTTTTCTTGGTAAATTATTTTTAGACCAAACTTTATCAAGAGCCTTAATCATTTTTTCGATATGCTCTTTTCTATGTTTTGGGGTAACAGTTATTCTTAGTCTTTCTAAACCTTTTGGTACGGTCGGGTAAAAAATTGGTTGTGCATAAATACCATGATCATCAATTAAATCTTTAGACACTTTTTTGCATAAAAAAGGATCATTAATTAATACTGCTACAATATGAGAATTTGTATCCAAATAAGGAATTGCTAAGGAATCTAAATTTTCTCTTATTAAAGCTGCATTTTCTTTTATTCTTATTCTTAGTTGTTCTGCCAGAGAAACAATATCTATTGCTTTAGCTGCTCCTGCAGCAATTGATGGACAGATTGAAGTTGTAAAAATAAAACCTGGAGCGAAACTTCTAATGTAATCAATTATTTCTGAACTAGCTGCAATATAACCTCCCATTTGACCATATGCTTTTGCTAAAGTTCCATTAATAATATCTATTTTATCTTCAACTCCCATTTCTACTGCAATACCTTTACCTTCTTCACCGTAAAGTCCAACTGAGTGAACTTCATCCAGATATGTCATACAGTTATATTTTTTTGCTAACTCTACAATTTTAACTATAGGCGATCTTATACCTTCCATAGAGTATAAACTTTCAAAAACAATTAACTTAGGATTATCTGCATTTGACTCTTTTAGTAACTGTTCTAAATGATCAATGTCATTGTGTTTAAATATATGACACTTAGCTCCACTATTCTTAATACCTTGTATTAAAGATGCGTGATTTAATTCATCAGAAAATATTTCAATATCTTTAATTTTTTTTCCTAAAGTCCATAAAGTAGATTGGTTTGCTGTATAAGCAGAAGCAAAAACTAATGCCGCCTCTTTATTATGAACATTTGCCAGTTTTTTTTCAAGTTCAGTATGATAGGTTGATGTACCAGAAATATTTCTTGTTCCACCTGAACCAGATCCATATTCAAGTAGTGTTTTTACGATTTCATTTACGACTTCTGGGTGCTGACTCATGTTCAGATAGTCATTAGAACACCAAACCTCTACTTCTCTTTCTTTATTTTTGAAACTCTCATCTGCATTTGGAAAACTTTTTATAGGTCTGTCTATGTTTCTAAAGTCCCTATAAAGACCTTGATCTTTTAAGTTTTTTAATTCAGATTTAAAGAAATTATTGTATTGCATAAATATTAGATATCTTACCCAATCTTTAATTGTAAGTGTTTAATTGAATGAATTGTCACACCTTATTTCTACTAAAAGACATTCTTCTCCACACACCATATTTATCTTTAATTATAAATCGATGATACAACGCCGCTGCAATATGAAGTGAAAAAAGAGCTGTTAACATAAGTGCTGAGTAGTAGTGTATAGCTAGAGCTTGAGGGTATAAAAAAAAATTCTCTTCGATTAAAGGTGGTATTTTAATTAATCCCAAGAGATGAATATCTTCTCCTCCAAGCCATGTCATAAAGGTACCTTGAATAGGAATAAGAATAACTAAACCATAAAGTACAAAATGGACTAAATTTGAAACCAATTTATGAAATAAAGGAATATTTTCATATTTAGGATGAGTATTAAATATGTATTTCCACATTAATCTAAGCACAACTAAACTAAAGACTAAGGTGCCAAAAAATTTATGAGTAATAATAAAACCCATTTTAAGAGGAGAAAATTCCATATTATGAAGGCTAATCCCTGTTGTAACTTGCCAAAAAAGAAGAAGTGCCAATGACCAATGAAAAAGTTTTGCAACCAAGCCCCACGAAGATTTTGTACCTTTAAATTCAACCATTACCAATTTTACAATATAGTGTTATTTATAGAAATATAAGTAATGAAAATTAGAATTTTATCTAGAAAAAGTGACTTGGCAATAATTCAAGCACGTGAATTTTCTGACTATTTACAATCAAAACATCCTTTTGTAGAAATAGAATTTTTAACAAGAAGTACTTCAGGAGATAAAGATCTAAAAACTCCTCTTTCTGAAATGCCAACAGAAGGTGTTTTTACTAATGATTTAAGAGATGAATTAATAAATAACAAATGTGATTTAATTGTTCATTCTTGGAAGGATCTTCCAATTGAAGTTGGTGAGAAAACTAAAATTGCTGCTACATTAAAACGCGCTGATAAACGAGATATATTATTCTTAAAAAAAAAAATAACATTAGATAGTAAGAAAATTACTATTCTTTGCTCATCACCTCGAAGACAATATAATTTAGAAAATTTTATTGAAAATTATCTTCCATATAAGTTTGATGAAGTTTGCTTTGAAAATATAAGAGGTAACATACCCACTAGATTTAAAAAATTTTTGGAAGATCCTAATAGTGATGGTTTCATTGTTGCTAAGGCAGCAATTGATAGATTACTATCAAATAATTATACTGAATTTAATGAATTAAAAAAAACACTAAAAAAATATATTGACGAATGTCTATGGTCTGTTTTACCATTGTCAATAAACCCTTGTTCTCCTGGACAAGGAGCTCTAGCGATTGAAACAAGAATCAAAGATAATAAACTAAACGAAATTTTAAATGATATTAATTTTTACAAAGATTATTCGAATGTTATTCAAGAAAGAAATATTTTAAAAAATTATGGAGGAGGATGTCACCAAAAAATAGGAGTATCTTATATCTCACATAAATTAGGATTAGTTGTATCTAAAAGAGGTGAAGATGAAAATGGCAATCATTTTGAGAGCTGGGATTTTATTGATCCAAAAGATATAAGTTTTTCTAGTAATACAAAAGATGAAATTTATCCTGAAAATTTAAAAAATTATAAAATATTTTCTAGAAAACAATTAAATGAAAATGTCAATTATATAAATAATTTACAAAATAAATGTATTTATGTTTCACGAATTAGCTCAATCCCAGATAAGTCAAAAATCCAATCAAATAATGTTATTTGGACTAGTGGTTTAAGAACATGGAAAAATTTAGCTGAAAGAGGTATTTGGGTTAATGGAACTTCAGATGGTCTTGGTGAGGATTTTGAAAAAGATATTAATTCACTTACAAATAATCCTTGGGTTAAATTAACTCATTCTCAATCTCCTGAAAGTTCGATAAAAAATAAAATTGAAACGTATCAATTGGAGTCTATTGATTTTGAAATAGATATAGATAAGAAAAAGTACTTTTATTGGATGAGCAGTTCAGCTTTTAAGGCGAGTATTGATAAATATCCTAAAATTATAGAAAAATATCATTTTTGTGGCCCAGGAAATACTTACAATGAGATTAGTAAAATATTAGGTAATGATAAAAATCTTTTTGTTGAGCTATCTTATGATAGTTGGAAGAAAAAATTACTAAAAGCCTAAAAATGACAAATATTTTATTCGAAAATGCTCTCAAAAGAAATATTCAAAAAACACCACCCATTTGGTTCATGAGACAGGCTGGGAGGTACCATTCGCATTATCGCAAGCTCAAAGAAAAATATACTTTTGAAGAACTTTGTAAAACTCCGGATCTAGCCGCAGAAGTCGCTTTTGGCCCAATACAAGAGTTTGATTATGATATTGCAATTTTATTCAGTGATATTTTATTTATCTTGGAGGGACTTGGTTTAGAATTAAAGTTTGACCCAGGACCTAAATTTAATTCTTATATAAATTCAGAAAACATTAATGATTATAGTAATATTGATCGCGGTATTGAGCATATGCAATTTCAATTTGAAGCTATAAAAATAACAAAAGAGAAATTGCCAAATAATAAAAGTTTAATTGGATTTGTTGGCGGACCTTGGACATTATCAAAATATGCATTTGGAAATAATAACTCTGATTTAATCGACACTAAAATGAATTTAGAATTTATTTCAAAAACACTTCTACCCCTTCTTAAGAAAAATATTCAATTACAATTAGATGCAGGTGTTGAACTTGTCATGATTTTTGATAGCTCCTTGTATGATTTAGATAAAATAAATTTTTATGAAATTTATTCAAAATTTTTGGAAGAGATTGCAATTTCTTTTCCAAATAAACTTGGCTATTATTCAAGAGGTAAAAGTTTAACAGATCTAAATTCTATCATCAGTTTTCCCTTTGGTGGTTTTGGCTATGATCACACAATAGATCTTAAATTTATGTTTGAAAATCAAAAACATGGATTTATTCAAGGTAATTTCAATGAACAATTAATGTTAAGTGAAACAGATACATTTCTTAATGATTTAAAAGATTTTATTGAAAAAATGAAATCAATTGAAAACCTTAATGGCTGGATTTGTGGCCTTGGACATGGAATTAACAAAAACACTCCAGAAAAAAATGTTCATTTATTTATAGAAAATATCAGAAAAGAATTTAGCTAATAGATATGGTTAAATATATAGGTGAAAAAGATTATGAGCATGGGAGTAGAGAAAAAATTGGCGTTTTAATTACTAACCTAGGCACTCCAGATGCTCCAAATAAAAAAGAACTAAAAGTTTATCTTAATCAATTTTTGTCAGACCCTAGAGTAATCGAATTACCTAAAATCCTATGGCAAATTATATTGAAGCTAGTAATTTTACAAATAAGACCATCAAAGTCAGCAGAAGCATACAAACAAATTTGGACTGATAAGGGTTCTCCACTTTTAGATATAGCAAACAGACAACTAAATAAAATCCAATCATCTTTTTCTTCAAAAAATGAAAATATAGTTTTTGAAGTTGGGATGCGTTATGGCAATCCATCTATTCCAGATGCTTTGTTAAAACTTCAAAAAAAACAAGTAAGAAGATTATTAGTTCTACCTATGTATCCGCAATATTGTGCTGCAACAACAGGTAGTACATTTGATGAAGTAACAAATGTATTGCAAAAATGGCGTTGGATACCTGAAATGCGTTTTATCAATCAGTACTTTGAAGAAAAAAATTATATTGAAGCATTGTCAAATTCAATAAAGTCATTTTGGAAAAAAACTTCAAAACCACAAAAAATTATTTTTAGTTATCATGGTATACCAAAACGGTATTTGACTAATGGTGATCCGTATCATTGCTTTTGTCTTAAAACCACAAGACTTGTTAAAGAACATATGGGATTAACAGATGATGAGATAATGACTACTTTCCAAAGTAGATTTGGAAGAGAGGAATGGTTAAAGCCATATACAAGTGAAACATTAAAAGAATTACCAAAACAAGGGATTAAAAATATACATATAATATCTCCTGGTTTCAGTAGTGATTGTCTTGAAACACTGGAAGAACTTGAAGAAGAAAATAAAGAATATTTTATGGAGTCAGGTGGAGAAAATTATCATTATATACCTTGCTTGAATGATCACGATGATCACATAGATGTTTTTGTAAATCTGATAAAAAAACATACTCAAGGTTGGCCATTATGATTGCTGATCCCAAATTTAATACTGCAAAAGAATGGTTTGAAAAATTACGAGATAACTTAGTTGAAACTATTCAAAACATTGATGAAAATCAATTTGAAATAAGTAACTGGGATCACAAAGGTGATGGCGGTGGTAAAATGAGTAAAATTAAGGGGAATATTATTGAAAAAGGTGGAGTAAATATTTCTACCGTTTCTGGGACATTTAACGAAAATATGAGAGATACTATTCCGGGTGCTAAAGAAGATCCAAATTATAATGCAACCGGCATCAGTGTTGTATTACATCCTGTTTCACCTAAAATTCCTTCTATGCATTTTAATACAAGATTTATTAAAACCACTCAGGAATGGTTTGGTGGAGGCATGGATATTACACCTTGTGTAATATTTGAGGATGAGAAAAAATATCATCGTGGTTTAGAAGTTTTGTGTAATAAATATGATAAATCATATTATCCTAAATTTAAAAAATGGTGTGATGACTATTTTTTTCTTAAACATAGAAACGAACCAAGAGGTGTTGGAGGAATATTTTTTGATTACCTTCAAACTGGTGATTGGGGAAAAGATTTTGAATTTGTTCAAGGCGTAGGTACTTATTTTCATCAGTTTATCAAAAATACTTTAATTGCACTTAAGGATGAGGAGTGGAATGAAGAGGAAAAAAAGATACAATTAGTTAAGCGTAGTCGCTATGCTGAATTTAACTTATTATATGATAGAGGTACAAAATTTGGTCTAGAGACTGGTGGGAATGTTGATGCTATATTAATGTCAATGCCTCCTCACGTGGTATGGGAATAAATAATGTTATTTAATACTCTGAAAGTTATTCATATTTTTAGTATCATAGCTTGGATGGCTGGACTTTTATATCTGCCACGTTTGTTTGTAAATCATGCTAATCCTGAAATCACAAAAGAAACCTCAGAAACATTCAAACTAATGGAAGGAAAATTGTACAGAATAATTATGTTTCCAGCTTTTATAGTGACGTGGGTATCAGGTTTTACACTTACACATTATGTGGGTATTGATACTTGGTTGATTTTAAAAATTTTATTTGTAATTTTATTATCTGGCTATCATTTTTTTTGTTTAAAATGTCTTAATGATTTTAAAAATGATAAAAACAAATACTCTACTAAGTTTTTTAGAATTACAAATGAAGCTCCAGCAGTAATATTGATTTTTATACTTATACTTGTTGTATTTCAGCCTTTTTAATTACTACTTTTTTGTTTTAATAGGCGTTTTTCTCTTTGGATTACAAACCTTGCATATTTCACACTCCAAACCATAACAACTTCTTGCCTGACAAAATTCTCTTCCATAAAATATTATTTGTAAATGAAGTTTGTTCCAAGATTTTTTTGGAAAAAGATATTTTAAATCTCTTTCTGTTTGGACAACATTTTTACCATTTGTTAAACCCCAACGTTGAGCTAAACGATGAATGTGTGTATCAACTGGAAATGCTGGATGACCAAATCCTTGAGACATAACAACACTGGCTGTTTTGTGACCAACACCTGGCAAGTTTTCTAATTCTTCAAAACTTTCTGGAACATTGCCTTTAAATTTTTTTACAAGAATTCTTGATAATTCAAAAATTGCTTTTGATTTTTGAGGTGCCAAACCACAAGGGCGAATAATATTATAAATTGTTTTTTTTGGCACTTTTGTCATTTTTATAGCTGTGTTAGCTTTTTTAAATAGTATTGGCGTAACTTGATTAACTCTTTCATCTGTACATTGAGCACTAAGAAGTACAGCTACAACTAATTCAAATTTATTTTTGTGGTTAAGAGGAATAGGTACTTTTCTGTATATACGATTTAGTATTCTAGAGATCTCTTGTGCCTTCTCTATTTTTTTCACTATATCAAGCCTCCTCCAAGGGTATGTCTAAATTAATACTAATAATTATGACAAAATATAGCACTTATTAATACTAATAATATTGAATATTTCCATTGAAGTTGTATGGGTCTACCATCTAATTTCTATGGAGGAAATAATATGAAAAAGACTTTAAGCATTGTTTTGTCTTTGCTTTTCATGGGTATTTTCTCACCAGCATTTGCAAACACTATTAAATGGTCAATGCCTGGTGACTCTTTAACTCTTGATCCGCATGCACAAAACGAAGGACCAACTCACATGGTTTCGCGTCAAGTATATGAAGGTTTAGTAACTCCAGGTATTAATATGGAAATACTTCCTCAGCTTGCTGAATCATGGAAAACAACTGCTGATGACACTTGGATATTTACAATTCGTAAGGGTGTAAAATTTCATGATGGATCAGATTTAACAGCTAGTGATATTGCTTTTAGTATCAATAGAGCAAAAACTGCTCCATCTGATATGGTAGATTTAATTAAAAGCATTAAATCAGCATCAGCATTAACTGATCACACAGTTCAGATTGTAACAGATGGACCAAATCCAATTCTTTTAAATCAATTAACTCAGATATTTGTTATGTCTGAAGATTGGGCAAAAGCAAATGGTTGTGAAGTTTCATACAACTGGGATGCAGGTGAAACATCTTATTGTGCTTCTAATGCAAATGGAACTGGACCTTTCAAAATTACTTTTAGAGAACAGGACGTAAGAACTGTTTTTGAAAAAAATAATGATTGGTGGGGTGATGATAGTACTTTCAATGTAGATACTATTGAATTACTTCCTATTGCAAATGATGCAACAAGAGTTGCAGCACTTCTATCTGGAGAAATTGACTACACAAACGTTGTTCCTGTTCAAGATATTGAGAGAATCAAATCTTCTGCTGGACATGGTGTAAAAATGACTCCTCAAAATAGAACAATATTTTTTGGAATGGATCAAGGCTCTGCTGAATTAAATTCATCTAATATCAAAGGTAAAAATCCTTTTGCAGATAAAAGAGTTCGTTTAGCTATGTACCATGCTTTAGATATGGAAGCTATTAAGGATAAGGTAATGAGAGGACAAAGTGTTCCTGCAGGAATTATCACTGCTCCTGGTGTAAATGGTCATACAGCTGCACGTGATGAAAGATTACCTTATGATCCAGAGCTATCAAAAAAACTATTAGCAGAAGCTGGTTATCCAGATGGATTTGAAGTTACACTAGATTGTCCAAATGATCGTTACATAAACGATGAAGCAATCTGTGTTGCTGCAATTGGTATGTTTGCTAAAATTGGAGTTGATGTAACTCTTGATGCAAAAACTAAAAGTCAACACTTCTCAGAAGTTAAAGAAGGTGACGCAAACGGTATGACAAGTGACATGTACATGTTAGGTTGGGGTGTTCCAACTTTTGATAGTCATTACGTATACTCGTACTTATTTGATAGTGCTGGTAGCTGGAATAAAGTTAATTTCAGTAATGCTAGAGTTGATGAGTTAGTAGCGGCAATGGGTGTTGAAACAGATCAAGATAAAAGAAATGCTATGATTGCTGAAGCTTGGGATATTACTCAAGATGATGTAACATATCTTCCTTTACATCACCAAGTTGTCAACCAAGCATCAAAAAGTAATGTCGATGTTCCTATTAGAATGAACAACGAGCCATTATTTAGATTTGCAAACGTAAACTAATAATTTTTATATTTTCTGGCCAGTAATCTGGCCAGAAATTAAACCATGTTTAGCTATTTCTTTAAAAGACTCTTTCAATCTATTCTTGTAATGATTGTTGTGGCTTTTGTTTCATTTTCCTTATTTAATTTTGTTGGTGATCCAGTAAATAGTATGACTGGAGAAGATGCTTCAGATGAAAGACGTGCTGAGGTTAGAGAAGTATTGGGTTTAAATGATCCTGTTTACGTTCAATTTTCACGTTTTATAGGAAATGTAATTCAAGGTGATTTTGGAATATCATACCAATTAAAAAGAGAAGTTTCAGACTTAATTGCGGAAAGAATGCCTGCAACTTTAGAATTAGTTTTCGTCTCCGCTTTAATTGCAATCATCAGCGGTGTCATCTTGGGTGTATATACTGGTATTTACAGAGACAGTTTTATTTCTAATATTATTCTTGTGATTTCTCTAGCAGGGGTTTCATTACCTACATTCATTATAGGAATTATGTTAATTTATTTGTTTTCAGTAATTTTAGGAGTTCTTCCATCCTTTGGAAGAGGTGAAGTCACACAATTAGGTTTTTGGAGTACAGGATTTTTAACTATTTCTGGTTTAAAAGCACTGATACTTCCATCAGTTACGTTAAGTTTATTTCAAATGACATATGTTATTAGATTAGTCCGCGCTGAAATGATGGAAATTTTACAAACAGATTATATTAAATTTGCAAAAGCAAGAGGTATAAAAAGGAGTGTTATTAATTATAAGCATGCGCTAAAAAATGGATTAATTCCAGTTATTACTATTACAGGTATTAACATTGGAACGTTAATTGCTTTTTCAATTATTACAGAAACAGTTTTTCAATGGCCAGGCATGGGGTCATTATTTATCAAAGCAGTATACTTTGTCGATATTCCAATTATGTCAGCATACATGATTATGGTAGCTTTTATATTTGTTATGATAAATTTTATTGTAGATATCACATACTATTTTATTGATCCTAGAATTAGGCTGAAGGAAGAGGGTAGTTAAAATGCTACTTAAAACGTACAACAAAATATACGATACTGATATTGGATACAGTTTCTTTAATTCTAAATTAGCAGTAATTTCTTCAACAATATTTTTTATTATACTTTTTTGTTCTGTATTTGCTGGGATAGTTGCACCTTATAATCCTTTTGATCCAGCATCAGTTTCTTTAATGGATGCCTTTACCCCACCAGTATGGTCGGAGGGAGGAAGTTTTAGCTTCATATTAGGAACTGATCAGCAAGGAAGAGATATGTTTTCAACAATGATTTATGGTTCAAGAATTTCACTGATCGTTGGTTTTGCATCTATAATTTTTGCAATGATACTTGGAGTTTTTCTTGGAATAACAGCTGGATATATTGGTGGTAGGTATGAGATAATTGTAATGCGCCTTACAGATGTGCAGTTAACTATTCCAAGTATTTTAATGGCTTTACTTGTTGATGGTATTGCAAGGGCAATTATCTCACAATCAATGCATGACGAAATGGCAATTTATGTTTTGATTTTCGCCATTGGTATTTCAGAATGGCCTCAGTTTGCAAGAGTATCGAGAGCATCAACCTTAGTTGAAAAAAATAAAGAGTATGTCTCAGCTTCAAGAATTATTGGATTATCAAATATATTAATTATGTTTAAGCATATTTTACCAAATATACTTCGGCCTATATTAGTAATTGCTACAATCGGATTAGCACTTGCAATTATTACAGAGTCCACCTTAAGTTTTTTAGGTGTTGGCGTTCCACCAACAACACCTTCTCTTGGGACTCTAATAAGGTTTGGAAATAATTTTTTGTTTTCAGGAGAGTGGTGGATTACTTTTTTTCCAGCAATTTTCTTAATTGTTTTAGCATTATCAATTAATTTATTAGGGGATTGGATGAGAGATGCTTTAAATCCAAAATTAAAAAAGAGATGAGTTTTTTAGAAGTAAAAAATTTAAACATAAGTTATCCAACACGAAAGGAAACTATTGTTGCAAGCAAAAATGTAGAATTTTCTTTAGAAAGAGGAGAAATATTAGGAATTGTCGGTGAGTCTGGATCTGGAAAATCTACAATTGCAAATGCGATAATTAACTTGATTGATCCTCCAGGTGAAATCACAGATGGTTCAATAAAAATAGACAATATTGAATTAAGAAGTAATGAAGAAATAATTCAAAATATTAGAGGAAAAAAAATAGGATTTGTCTTTCAAGACCCTCAAACTTCATTAAACCCTCTATTTAAAATAAAAGATCAATTAATTGAAACTATTCAGGCTCATTTAAATTTAAGTTATCAAGATTCACTTAAAAAATCAATTCTACTACTTAAAGAGGTTGGAATAGAGAACGCTGAAAAAAGAATTGAAGACTATCCACACCAATTTAGTGGCGGTATGCGTCAAAGAGTTGTGATAGCTTTAGCGATAAGTTGTGAACCTGACTTAATAATTGCAGATGAACCAACAACAGCTTTAGATGTAAGTATTCAATATCAAATATTAGAACTTCTTAAAGATCTTACAAAGAAAAGAAATCTTGGTGTTATAATTATTACCCATGATATGGGAGTCATAGCAGAGACGACTGATAAAGTTATTGTCATGAGATACGGACATATTGTTGAACTAGGTGAGACTAAAGAATTATTAACAAATCCAAAATCAACAGAAGCAAGAAGCTTAGTAATTTCAGTGCCACCAACAAATAAGAAAATTGATAGATTTAAATTGATTAGCCCCGATGGTAAGGAAATAACATCTAGTTCCAAGGATTTGACTAAAAATATTATTAAAACATGGGGCATAAGGGAAAATAAAAATCAAAAATTATTAAAACTTGAGGAAGTGACAAAAGTTTTTGATGATAATTCTTTAGGTAGTGGTTTTTCATTTATTTCTAATAAAAGTTCGAATGATAAAATAGTTAAAGCTGTCGACAATGTATCTTTTGAATTATTCGAAGGTGAGACACTTGGATTAGTTGGAGAGTCTGGTTCAGGTAAATCAACTATTGCAAAAATTATTACTGGATTAATTAGTCCTAATAAAGGTAATTTAATTTATAATAATGAACCTCTATATAATTCAAATAAAAAATATCAAATTCATAATAGTAGAGGTCAAATTCAAATGATTTTTCAAGATCCTTACTCATCTCTAAATCCTCGTTTCAAAGTTAAGGATATTATTGCAGAACCAATTAAATTTTTTCAAAAAAATATTAGCAATAATGATCTTTTACAAAATGTTTACGACCTAATAGATATTGTTGGAATGACCAGACAATCTCTAGATCGATACCCACATGAATTCTCAGGAGGGCAAAGGCAGAGAATATCTATTGCTCGTGCTTTGGCAACAAGACCAAGATTATTAATATGTGATGAACCAACTTCTGCATTGGATGTCAGTATACAAGCACAAATATTGAATTTATTAAAAGATATACAAGATGAACTTCATCTCACTATGCTATTTATTAGCCATGATCTTCCTGTAATTCGCCAAATGTGTAACCGAATAATTGTACTAAAAAATGGTGCTGTTTGTGAAACAAAAGATACAGAGGAATTATTTAATAATCCTGAGCATGAATATACGAAGGAATTAATTAGACTTATGCCTAAAATTGAATCAATTATTTAACTAATTAATAATAGGTAAATTTTCAGGAGTTCTAGTACTTAAAAGTTTATAGGAATCTTTAGTTATCAATAAATTTTCTTCTTGTACTAATACTTTATTTTCGTCCATTTCAATTGATGGCTCAAGAGTTATAATCATATTTTCCTCAAGTAATGTTTTGTCATTTTTCATAATACTTGGCGGCTCAGTCAGTTGTAAGCCTAAACCATGACCCATCCTTCCAACTGATATGTTGTTAGTTGTTAAACTATAAGATAATTTAGAATATATTTCTGAACAACTAGTTCCAGGTTTTATAATTTCTAAAGTTCTCTCAGTTGCTTCCCACAATTTATTATATGCATCTAGAACTTGTTTGTTAATTCTTCCAAAGCCAAAATTTCTATCGAAATCTGAAAAATAACCATTTAATGTTGCACCGGTATCAATAATTAGAATATCACCATCTTTAGTTACCCTTTCGGTTGGGTTACAGATAATCTGATTATAACCATTAAGTCCCGAAGCACACGCCATATATTGAATATAATCTGCACCACTCTCAATTAATTCTTTTTTAAATATTGATGTAATTTGTTTTTCACTCATTCCTAAATTAATTTTTTCAGGAAAATTATCAAACACCTTACTTGTAATAGAACAAATTTCTTTAATATTACTGATCTCTATTTCAGATTTTATTTTTCTTATACTCCAAAGTATTTTACTAGTATCAACAAAATTATATTCTGATAAATTTTTTTGAATATCCTGATAATCGTTAATACTCATTCGCAAAAAAGTTTCATTTCCTAATTCAAAACCAATATTTGAATTTTTAGGAAAACTTTTGATGTTTTTTTTCAATAAAGATATTCCTTCATCTTTCGGATTTGGAGACTCCCAAGTTTCAATATCATTGACTAATGTGTTTTGCATAGCTGTAATACCAATAGATGGAATTATAGCTTTAATTGGATTTTTTTTTGAAATAATTAAATACCAGGGTCTTGTAGGACTTTCCCAAAAATTACTATCAAGTCCAGTGAAATATCTAAAATTTGACGGTGAAGTTATAATAACTGCATCAATATTTTCTTTTTCTATATGTTTTTGTATTTTTTCAATTCTGGAAATAAATTCTTCTTTTGGAAAATCGTTCATAAATTGATAAGTAAAATAACATTAACATAAATTAAAAATAAGAAATACTTTGATCTATTCATCATTATTTATTTTTTGTTTGTCTTTAGGTACTTTTTTTCCTTTTGCTTCAGAGACATATTTATCAGCACTATTATTATCTAATAAGTATAATCCATTTTTATTATTATTTTTTGCCTCTGCAGGTAATATTTTAGGATCTATAATCAGTTGGATATGTGGTTACTTTGTAAATTTTCTTATTAAGAAACCTTGGTTTCCAGTAAATAAATATTTATTAAAGAAAGCTTCAGATATTTTCAAAAAGTATGGAAAATGGTCATTATTATTTTCATGGGTACCTATTATTGGAGATCCAATCGCATTTGCAGCAGGTACAGTAAAATATAATATTACTTTTTTTTTAATATTTGTATCTATTGGGAAAATTGCTAGATATTTGATAATATATTTATATCTTATCTAATTAGTGATGTTTGAAAATCTTATATTTGTTTTCATAATTGGTTTTTTATCTGGATTTGGTTTTTTATCAATTTTATTTTTTCTTCGCAAAACAAAAAGTTCTGAAATAAAAGATGATACTGATCTTACTTCCTTAAAAAATCACATGCAATCAATTCAGCAATCTTTACAAAATTTCAATTTAGCTCAAGATAGAATTGAGAATACATTAATTAGAGGTGGTGCGTTTCAACAAGGTCCGTGGGGAGAATTTGTACTTAAAAATATTTTAGATAGTGTTGGTTTAAGAGAAGGAGAAGAATACTCAACTCAAAAAACTTTTAGAGATGAAGATGGTAATTTACAAAAACCCGATGTAATTGTTCATATGCCAGGTAATAGACACATAATTATAGATTCAAAAGTGTCCTTAGATTCTTGGCATGATTATTCTAATACAAATGACAATCAACAAAAGAAGATATTTTTGAAAAAATTTTTGGATTCAACAAAAACTTCGATTAGAAGTTTGAGTAAAGATAATTATTCAAAAATATATGGAATCAATACAATTGATAATGTTTTAATGTTTGTTCCAATAGAACCAGCATTACTTACTTTATATAATGAGGCAAATAAACTTATTGAAGATTCATGGAACAATAAAATAATTATTGTTGGGCCATCAACTTTACCCTTTTTACTTAAAGCTGTAGAAAATATGTGGCGGGTTGATAAACAATCTAAAACAATAAAAGATATAGCATCAGCTGCATCAGATATTTATGATAAAACAGTCAGTGTATATGAGTCTTTTGTAAAAGCTAATCAGTCAATAGATTTAGCTAAATCAAAAATGGATGAAGCTAAACAAAGATTGCAAGATGGTTCAGGAAGTTTGACTAAAAAAGTAGAAAAGATGAAAAAATTAGGAAGATTAAGCACTAAAAAACAGTTGCCAGATATAAATGACGATGTAATAAACTAAATACATGCCTAGTTTTGATATTGTAAACAGATTAGATCATCAAGAAATTGATAACGCACTAGGAAATGCTACAAGAGAAATTACCACTAGGTACGATTTTAAAGGATCAGATACTTCTATTGAAAAAAAAGAAAATACTATAGTTGTCATAACTGATGATGAAATGAAAGCTGGTCAAGTAAATGACATGCTCGTTACTCATTTTGTTAGACGAAAAGTTGATCCTTTATGTTTAAAAAAAAATGATATGGAAAAAGCTGGGGGAAATAAAATTCGTCAGACGTATGAATTAGTAGAAGGAATTGAGCAATCCCTGTGTAAAAAAATTACTTCTGATGTCAAAAGCTCTAAATTAAAAGTTCAAGTAAAAATCAATGGGAATGAACTTCGTGTTGAAGGAAAGAAAAAAGATGATTTACAAAGTGTAATGAAGCTTATTGAGGATGCTAAGATAGGTATACCAGTCCAATTTGTAAATTATAGAGATTAAAAAATGATTACATGGGAATTAATAGCTGCTTTAGCAGTGTATAATTTTATTATGTACGTAACTCCAGGTCCAAACAATAGTATTTTAACTGCATCAGGTATAAAATTTGGATTTATAAGATCTATACCTAATATTTTTGGCATTCCTTCTGGTCATGGTTTGCAATTAGCACTTGTATGTCTAGGTCTTGGATCTTTGTTTATTACCTATCCTATACTCTATGATATTTTAAGATATGTTGGAGCAGGCTACATTCTTTATTTAGCATATAAAATGTTTGGGTCTTTAAATATTTCAAAGACAGAAGATAGATCAAGACCATTAAAATATCATGAAGCAATTTTGTTTCAATTTGTAAATCCAAAAGCTTGGGTAATCTGTTCAACTGCAGTAACATTATATTATCCAAAAGATGAAAATATAATAATTGGAACACTATTTATGGTTATTATGTCTACAGTAGTTAATATTCCTTCCATTAGTATATGGGCATATGGAGGAAGTGTTATCAGACAATATCTTAATAATGAAAAATTAAAAAAAATAGTTGAATGGTTTTTAGCAATCCTTTTAATTATAACTGCAGGCTCAGTATTATTTTATAACACTTAAGGTTTAGGGATTTCATAAGACTCGCCTACAGAATTATATCCTTTAATAACTGCAGGTCTTGTTGATATTTGTTTATACCATCTCAACACATTTGGATAATCATGCAAATTTATTTGATGTCTTTCATAACGAGCTGTCCAAGGCCAAATTGAAATATCAGCTATTGAATAGGTATCTGAAAAATATTCTTGTTTAGAAAGTCTTTTATCTAAAATTGAATATATATGTTGCGCATAACCTTTTGTTTTATCTTCTGCAAATTTGCTTTTACCAGGATGATAAAATAAATATTGATGAGCCTGGCCTAGCATTGGTCCAATGTAAGCCATTTGAAAAAAAACCCATTGTATTATTTCCCAATACTTATCTTTATTTAGAAATTTATCATATTTTTTTGCTAGATAAAGAAGGATAGCCCCGGATTCGAATACTATTTGGTTGTTATCATTATCTACAATTACAGGAATTTTATTCGCAGGAGATATTTTTGAAAACTCTTCACTAAACTGCTCTTTTTTATCTAAATTTATTAAAATAGGATTAAAATCCACACCTAATTCTTCAAGCATAATGCTAATTTTTCGACCATTAGGGGTGGGTGATGAATACAAATCAATCATTTTTTTTAGAATTTAATTAATAGAGAACTATATTCATAATATGCAGGAGAATATAGATAATATTATTAAATTAGCCTGGTGCGATAAAACCTCTTTTGAAAAAATAAAAAGAATTCACGGTGTAACCGAATCAGAGGTTATAAAAATAATGAGAACAAATCTTAAACCTAGATCATTTAAGTTATGGAGAACTAGAGTAACAGGGAGAACGAGAAAGCATGAAAAGAAAAGAAATCTATCCGAAAAATCTTTTAAATATGAGAGTTATCTTTAAAATATTAATTGTCAGTATAAGTCTTTTGTTTGCTAGTAAGATAGCATTAGCAGATCAAAATGATCCACGGCTAAACAATTTGTTTAAAAAATTAAATGAGACTGAAAATCAGGATGAGATAAGAGATTTAATATCTGACATTTGGAATATATGGTATGAAGTTGATGATCCAAAAGTAATTGAATATTTTGAGAAGGGTATTCAAGCTATGAATATAAGAAATTATCCACTAGCAATTAGATTTTTTAATAATTTAATTGAAGAAGATCCTAATTTTGCTGAAGGTTGGAATAAAAGAGCTACAGTTCACTTTATGATGGGTAATTTTGATCAATCTATGCAAGACATCATTAAAACTCTTGAATTAGAACCAAGACATTTTGGTGCACTTGATGGAATGGGTTTAATTTTTATTCATCAGGGCCAGTTTCAACAGGCAATTGATGTATATGACAAGATGTTAGAGATTTTTCCTTTTAGTGTTAAAACTATGGATAAAAAAGAGAGAATACAATCTTTTATTTCTCAATCTACGTAATATCAAAAAATACTAATAGTAAAGACAGTGTAAAAAAACTAACAAAGGTACTTAATACTACATTTGAAGAAACTACAGCTTTTAGTGAGTTATATCTGTATGCAAAATAATATGACTGAGACCCACTTGGTAAAGCTGCGGCCATAGTAACAATAATTACCAAGAGATTATCAAGCTCTAGTATAAAATTCGCTATACAAAATGCAATTATAGGGTGAATAAAATTTTTTAAGATAGTTAATAGTATTGCGCTATAAATATTTTCTCTAATTTTAAAATTTCCTAATGCAAGACCTAAAGAAATGAGAACCATTGGAAGAGCAAGGTTTACAAATATATCTAAGGGCTCTTTCATAATAGATGGAACGATAAGATTAGAGTAATTAAGAATGATACCAATTATCATTCCAAAAAGCACAATATTTTTAATTATACCTAATAATATTTGATAAAAAATTTCGACAATGCTTTTTTGTCTATTTCTATAAACTTCTATTATAATAACAGTATAGCTAAAATGAACAATACCATGAAAAAAAACTAATATCATATAAGGAATTGTATTTATTGGACCCAAAACTGCATACATAAGAGGTATTCCCATTGCTACTGTGTTACCAAAACAAGCAGCTAATCCAAAAAGTGCAGAGTCATCAGTTTTAAAATTTAAAAATTGTTTGCTAATTAAAAATCCAGTCATGGATATAAAAATACCTGAAGCAAAAAATGAGATGATCAGGCCAATAGAATTAATTTGAGGAAATGAGACTTGCCAAAAATATATAATTAAAGCTAAAGGTAAAAGAATGTTAAAACCAGTAAAATCAAAATAATCAATATATTTTTTTGGAAGTATTTGTAATTTATTTACAAAAAATCCAAAAAGGATATATCCAAACACACTGCTAATTATATTTAATAAGTCAATCATTGAAATCAAAAAAATTATTTAAAAATTGAATGACACTTTCTTCAATTATATTATTTTCATTTGAGTTTGAATTTTGAAAAAATTTTGAATTTTTATCAAAACTTATATTAGGATTATTTAAGTTTCCTTTTATCAAAGTAGTTAAATATATTTCATTATTTTGAGATAAGTTTAAAATAATATCTATAAAGTTATTACTGTAATTGTATTCACCTTTTATAAGAATTCTGTTGTTTTTATTGCTAATTTCAATTTTGCTAGTTTCTAAAATATTTTTATTTTTATTTATTGCGCCTTTAAAATTAGAACTTTCATTACCAAAAGCATTTATAAGTTCAGAAAATGCAAATTTTTGATTTTTTTGATTTTCTAATTTTTCAAAGAATAATTTTAAAAATGAAATCAGAAATTTTTCTTCATTAGTTGTTTCTAAAGTTATTTTTCCATTAATTTTATAAATCGAGTCAAATAAATATTCTAAATTATCACTATATTTAAGATAATTTTCAATATAATTTACTTTTCCATTAATATTTACTTCACTAAAATTAATATTATTAATATTCAAATTATCAATTAGAATATCTAAATTTCCTGAAACTTGAAATACGGGCTGAGAAATATCAATTCTAATATTATCAAAGTATAAATTATTTTTGTAATCTTTAATTTCTAAGTTTGTGTTAAGCTTTACAATTGGAAAAATATTGATTTTAGTTTTGTTTTTTTCATTAATTTTAATTTCTAATTTCTTTTCAATATCACTAATTATTTTTTCTTTTTCAAAATTATTTAGAAAAATATAAATAAAGATAGATAAAATTATTAATATAATTACTACTATAGAAAAAAATAATCTAATTGTTTTCATAAATTAGATCGTTAAAAACTATATTTTTGTAAAATTA
>CACMQS010000001.1 GCA_902615845.1 uncultured Alphaproteobacteria bacterium | reverse complement strand
TTTTTATAATTTTGACAAAGATTTTAGCCTGAATGATTTAAAATTAATACCTTTACTATCAATTAAAAAACATTTTAGTGAATTTGAAAATAAAGTTTATTCAAATAATAATGAATTACATTTTGATTGGATTTCACAAAATATTATTAAATGTCAAAAAATATTAAATAATAAAGTAAATCATCTGAATATATTTAAAACTCATAGTGCAAGACATAAAAATTTTACAAATGAAACGGTAAATGCAGGTTTTATTTATATAGTTAGAGATCCTAGAGACATAATAGTTTCTCTTAAAAATTTTTCAGGTAAAGAAATTGATAAAACTATTGATGAATTTCTTTTTTCAAAAAGTTTAATGATTACAACTAATGGAGCGCAAGAATTACTTTCAACTTGGGAACTTAATGTTCAATCCTGGTTAAATTATAATAGTGTTCCTAGATTGATCATAAAGTATGAAGATTTAAAATTAAATCCAAAAAAAATTATATTAAATATTACGAAATTTCTTAATAAAATACACAGATTAAATATAAACTTAAGTGACCAAGACATTGACAAAATAATAGAAAATACAAATTTTACTAATTTAAGAAATTTAGAAGATAAAAATGGTTTTGATGAAGCTACAAAACATTCTAAATTTTTCAGATCAGGAACATCTAATCAATGGAAAGATATATTATCTAATTCACAAGCTAAGCTTATTGAGAAAAATCTCAAATCATTAATGAAGTATTTTAATTATATTTAGAGGATAATGGCGGAGAGAGTGAGATTCGAACTCACGAACGAGTTGCCCCGTTGCCGGTTTTCAAGACCGGTGCTTTCAACCGCTCAGCCATCTCTCCGTTTAAAAGCCTACTATAGTTTCATCCTAAAAATGTCAAAATATTAAGTATTATCATTTCCTAATTGACGATAGTTTTGGTAATTTTAGTTAATGATTATTAGGTTTATAGTATTCTTTATTTTTATTTCTTTCAAATCTTATGCAACTGATTGTGAAAAACCGAAAATGCCAACAGATGATGAATGGAACAGTTGGCTGACTAATATAAAACAAGAAGCACTTGAAAGAGGTATAAGTCAAAATACTATTTCAAATAATTTAAATGATGTTAAGCCACAAAGTAAAATTATTATGCGTGATAGATGCCAGCCGGCATCAACAATGACTCTAGATGAGTATTTATTTTATACAATTACTAAAGATAAAGTTTTTGCAGGAAAAAATTTTTTAAAAAAACATGAAGATTTATTAAAAGAAATTGGAGATTATTTTAAAATACAATCAAGATTTATAGTTGCTGTATTAGGTATGGAAAGTTATTATGGAAGAAATCAAGGAAAAATAAATTCCATTATCGCGATAACCACTCTTGCATTTGATAGAAGAAGAAGTGACTTTTATAAAAAACAATTATTTGCTGCTCTTGAAATATTAGATAAAAATCTTGTTCCAAATGGAGAACTAAAAGGTAGTTGGGGTGGAGCGGTTGGTATGACACAAATGATCCCTACAACTTTTTTAGAAACTGCATATGATTGGGATGGCAATGGTATTGATATCTGGAATAGTTATGCAGATGCTTTTGCTAGTACTGCAAACTATTTGACTTCATTAGATAAAAATCCATGGTCTAATGATAGTACTTGGGGAAGAGAAGTCCTTCCACCAAAAAATATTTCTTCATCTTTTTTTGATTCTATAAAACAAGTTAACCCCAAAGGTTGTGGAGCAGTTAAACGTAGATCAATTCCTAAAACTCTATCCGAATGGTCAAAATTAGGATTTACAAAGATCAATGGAGATCCTTTACCAATAAGAGATGATTTAGAAGCTAGATTAATAATGCCTGATGGGATAGATGGAAGAATGTTCATAGTTTATCCTAATTACAAAAATATTCTTTATTATAATTGTTCATCATATTATGCTGTATCAGTGGGTCTCCTAAGTGATAAAATATCTAATTAGTTTAATTTTTCTTTTATTTATATTTTCTTGCAATGAATTAAATCTAAATAATGTTTCTGATGTTGTAGAAAATAGCACAAATAAAATAGAAAAAATAATTGAAAATAAAAAAGAAGATAAAAAAGAAAAAAATCAATTAACCAATAAAAAAACTAAAGATAATATTTTTTATTATGTTGGTGAGCCTTATTTTATTGAAGGGGTTAGTTACATTCCAGAGGAAAATTATAATTATTCGGAAATCGGACTTTCTTCTTTTTATGGTAAGGAATTACACAATATTAAAACTGTAAACAATGATAAAAATAAAGTTACAGAGTTACTTGGTAGACATAAAACATTACCTA
Organism: uncultured Alphaproteobacteria bacterium; assembly: GCA_902615845.1. GTDB lineage: Bacteria > Pseudomonadota > Alphaproteobacteria > HIMB59 > CACPNW01. The sequence continues at coordinate 175,723 of CACMQS010000001.1, read as the reverse complement.
TACCAAGTATGGTCAAAGTAACTAACTTGGATAATGGACTTTCTATAAATATAAAAATAATAGATAGACATGATGATAATGCAGTTATTATTCAGGTTTCAAGAAAAGTTGCACAACTTCTTGGATTTTATAAATCTAAAATAGCTACTGTAAAAGTAGAAATACTTTCTGATGCTAGTAAACAATGGAAGAGTGTTGCAAATTCATTAAATGAAGAAAATTTTGATGAAACTATCTTGTCTGCACCAACAGAAATTGTATCTATTGAAGAAATTGATGAAAATATGGATTCTAATGATGAAGCTACTATAATTACAGAAGAACCAATTGAAATTAAATCAGAAAAAATAACTGATTTTAAATTGTATTTAAGAGTTACTGGGTTTGAAAACTATGAGAGTATTCAATCAGTATTAGATAATTATGATAATAATCTAAAATATACTTCTGAAAAAAATAATTCCAAATATGACGTAATTATTGGACCTTTAGAAAATAAAGAAGCAAATAATTTGGTTTCATACTTTATCTCAAAAGGTTATAAGGAAACTGAAATTCTTATTGAATAACAAATAAAGGTCATAATTAAGAATTATTAATACTTATGGTAAAATTTTTTAGCTTACTTTTATTTTTTATAATTTCTTTAAAACTTTACGCTATTGATACAAAGGCAGACCAAGCAGTTGTTATTGATTTTGATACCAATGAAGTACTTTTTGAAAAAAATTCTAATTCAAAAGTTATACCTGCTTCAATGACAAAGATTATGACCGTTTATGTTGCATTTGATAGAATTAAGAATTCCAATTTTGCAATTTCTAATGAATGTAGAGTGTCCCCTAAAGCTTATAAAAAGGGAGGTTCCAGAACATTTTTAGAGATAGATGAAAATGTATCGGTGGATGATTTATTAAAAGGTATAATTGTTCAGTCTGGAAATGATGCTTCTATAGCTTTAGCAGAATGTTTAGGTGGTACTGAAGAAGATTTTGCTAAACTTATGAATGTATATGCTGAACGCTTAGGAATGACAAATACAAATTTTGTTAATTCATCTGGCTGGCCTGATGATAATCATTATTCTACTGTCAAAGATATTGCAATTCTTTCAAATGCAATAATTAGGGATTTTCCAAATCTTTATACATATTTTAAAATGGAAGAATTTACTTATAATGATATTACTCAACCAAATAGAAATAAACTTTTATATCAAGTGCAAGGAGCTGATGGTTTAAAAACAGGTTTTACAAAAGAATCTGGGTGGGGAATAGCTGCTACAGCTTTAAGGAATGATAGAAGGATTACAGTTGTTATAAACGGAACAAATAGCTCAAGATCAAGGTTAAATGAGTCATCTAATTTAATAAATTGGGCATTCAATCAAACTTCTCAACAAACTTTAGTTGAAAAAAATCAATTTATTAAAGAAGTAGATGTATGGCTGGGCAGTGAGAGTAGTATTAATTTAATTAGTTCACAAAAATTAGTATCAACATTATCATTTGATCAAATTCAATTAATGAATTCATCTATTGAATATACAAAACCTATTTCTGCCCCAATTAAAAAAGGTGATTCATTAGGAAAATTAATAATTGATATAGATGGAAAGCCAAAAATAGAAATAGCCCTTATTGCTGAAAAAGATGTATCTGAAATCAATCCTTTATTTAAAGTTTTTGCTTCAGCAAAATACTTAATTTTTGGAAGAAGTTTAGATGAAATCAAATAAAGGTTTATTTATTAGCTTTGAAGGACCTGAGGCTAGTGGAAAGTCATCTCAAATATTGCTATTATCAAAATATTTTAAAAAAAATAATATTCCTTTTATTATATCCAGAGAACCTGGAGGAACTGATTTTGCAGAAAAATTAAGAAAAATAATTTTGAATAATAAGTCTAAGATTAATAATCTAGAAGAACTGCTCCTTCTTATGGCAGCTAGGTCAAATCATATTAATGAAGTAATTATTCCTAATCTAAAAAAAGGTAAAATAGTCATTTCAGATCGATATGCAGATTCCTCTTTTGTCTATCAAGGATATGTAAACAAATTTGGTATTAAAAAAGCTCAAAAACTACATAAAGATCTTTTAAATAATTTCTTTCCTGATTATACTTTTATTTTTCAAATCAACCCAAAAGAAATAATAAAACGACTAAAACAAAGAAAAGTTAAAAATAAGTATGATAAATCTAACTTATTATTTCATCAAGCAGTAATCCAAGGTTACAAAAAAATAGCAAATCCAAAAAGATACATTATGGTGGATGCGTCATTATCTAAAGATATTATTCATAAAAATATTATTAAAAAATTAAATTTATAGTTAATGGTTAAATTAATAGGTTTTCAAAAAGAATATAGTGATCTTGTTAATAGATATAAATCGAATAATCTTCCGAATTCAATTTTAATTCATGGCTTGAGTGGTATAGGTAAAAGAACTTTTCTTAACAAATTAGTTAATAATATTTTAAATATAGAATTTAAAGATAATAATATTGATCATCACTTAAATTTATTTAAAAATAATACACATCCAAATATAAAAATAATTGAGAAAGAAATTGATAGTAAAACTGGAAAAATTAAATCTAATATAACAATTGATCAAATTAGAAGACTAAAAATATTTTTAAATTCAACATCAATAATTCAAAATTCTTCTAAAATAGTTATTGTTGATTCTGCAGATTATTTAAACATTAATTCTGCAAATAGTATGCTTAAGATATTAGAAGAACCAAAAGAAAATACATATATTTTTTTATTATCAAATCAGATTTCATTACTTTTACCAACAATCAGATCAAGATGTTTAAAAATTAAATTTAATACTCATAATTTAAATGATTTTACTAATATCATAAAAAATAATATCGATGAAATATCTAATGAAGAGATAAATTTTTACTTTAAATTAACGTATGGTTCACCAGGAACCACTATTCTTTATTACAATAATGATTTCTTGGATATTTTCCAATTATCAATTAAATGTCTTTTATCAAATGATCTAAATGATGATAAAATAAATTTATCAAATATATTATCAAAACTTACTAATGATGAATTTAATAATTATTTATCAATGCTTAAATTTATTCTAATTGTTGCTAATAAGCTTAAAGTAAACAGAGATGATAAAAGCTTAGTTAATATTCCAAATTATCTAGAGTTAGAGTCTTTATCTGCAAATCTTACCCAAAAAAATCTTATTGATAGATTTGATTATTTAACTAATAACCAAAAAGAATTATTTAGTTTAAATCTTGATAAGAAAATATTTATATTAAATTTTTTAACTCAATAAAAATGAATTTTTATATAACTACACCAATTTACTACACTAATGATATTCCTCATATAGGTCATGCTTATACGAGTATAGCTTGCGATATTATTGCAAGGTATAATAAATTATTAGGAAACAATGTATTCTTTTTAACAGGAACAGACGAGCATGGGCAAAAAGTAGAAAAAGCTGCTATTAATTCAAACTTAAAACCAAAAGAATTTGTGGATAAACTATCAATCAATTTTATTAATTTAATACCTTTTTTAGGATGTGAAATAGATGATTTCATAAGAACCACTGAAGAAAGGCATATTAAAGCTGCACAAGAACTTTGGAAGCAATTAGAAAAAAATAATCAAATATATCTTTCAAATTATGAAGGTTGGTACTCAGTTAGAGATGAAGCATTTTATTTAGAAAATGAATTAAAAAAGATTGATGGTAAATATGTTACGGATAATGGATCACCTGTAGAGTGGGTTAAGGAGGAGAGTTATTTTTTTAAGCTTTCAGAATGGCAAGATAAGTTGATCAATTATTATGAAAAAAATCCAGAATCAATCCTACCTAAAACGCGATATAATGAAGTATTAAGTTTTATTAAAGGTGGATTAAAAGATCTGTCTATTTCAAGAACAACTTTTAATTGGGGCGTGCCAGTGCCAAATAATTCTAAGCATGTGATGTATGTTTGGATTGATGCATTATGTAATTATCTAACTGCAATTGGTTATCCAGATAAAAATAATAATAATTACAAGAAATTTTGGCCTGCAACACACATTGTAGGAAAAGATATATTAAGATTTCATGCAGTGTATTGGCCAGCTTTTTTAATGGCTGCGGGTATCGAACCTCCTAAAAGAATATTTGCGCACGGTTGGTGGACTAATGAAGGGCAAAAAATTTCTAAATCACTTGGTAATGTCATTGATCCTTACGAAATTATTAATGAATATGGCTTGGATCAAATTAGGTTTTTTTTATTTAGAGAGGTACCCTTTGGAAATGATGGAGATTTTTCAAAAAAAGCAATCGCAAATAGAATTAACGCAGATCTATCTAATAATTTTGGTAATTTAGTACAGAGAATTTCATCATTTGCTGTAAAAAATAATGATTCTTTACTAAAACCAACAGAAAATTTAACTAATGAAGATCAGGATTTAATTAATATTCTTCAAAATAAATTTGATGAATATTGTCAATTTATGAATAATCAACAAATTGATAAAGCTATTAAGTCTGTCTTGGAGTTAATATCTTCTGGTAACGCATATGTTGACAATCAAGCACCATGGGCACTAAAAAAAACAAATAAAATTAGAATGGAAGAAGTTTTATATATCGTTTCTAACATAATTATTAAATCAGCTATTATGCTCTATCCAATAATACCAACTAGTTCTAAAAAAATTCTAAATATTTTTAACTATAATATGGATAATAAATTTGAGAATTTCACTCAATTAATCAATCAAAATATAAAAATAAATAATCCAGAACCAATATTTCCAAGAATATTGAATGATTGACTCACATTGTCATTTAAATTTTAAAAAATTATCAGAAAATTTTGAGAATATAATTAATAATTCTAAAAAAAATAATATTAGTTCAATATTATCAATCAATACCAAGCCTGAAGATTTCCAGGATCATTTAAATTTAATAAAAAATTATAATTCTATTTATCTTTCATATGGACTTCATCCAAGTGATGTTCAATTAATGAACCAAATTGAATTACAAAACTTTGATCAATACTGTAATAACGAAAAAGTAATAGGAATAGGCGAAACAGGTATTGACTTGTATCACAGTGATCAATTTCTCAAAGAACAAACACAAGTCTTTGAAACTCATATTGAAGCTTCAATAAAGCATTCATTACCAATTATTATTCATCAAAGAAATTCTGAAAAAGAAATTGTAGATATTTTAAAAAATTATAAATCAAATAATTTAAAACTAATTTTTCACTGTTTCACTGGTTCAAATCAACTATTAAATTTTTGTTTAGAGAATAACTACTACATTTCAATTTCTGGAATAATAACATTTAAAAATGCATCAAATTTAAGAGATATAATTAAGAATGCTCCTTTAGATTCTATACTTATTGAAACTGATAGTCCTTTTTTAGCACCTGAGCCAATGAGGGGTAAAGTTAATGAGCCATCTTTTGTAAAATATACAGCTGAATATTTGGCAAAATTTTTTAAATTATCCTTAGAAGAGTTCGAAAAAATCACTGATAATAATTTTTTTAATTTGTTTACGAAAGCTAAAAGAGATAATTATCTGTAATGAAAATAACAATTTTAGGTTGCGGAGGATCTTTTGGTTCACCTTTAGCATGGAATAGACATGGTAATATTGATCTTAATAATAAAAGAAATTTTAGAACAAGATCATCGGTACTTATTGAATATAAAAATACAAATATTTTAATTGATACTAGCCCAGATCTTAGACAGCAACTTTATAATGCTAAATGTACAAATATTGATGCAGTGCTTTATACGCATATTCATTCTGATCATACATCAGGAGTACCAGATATGAGAGCAATGTCTTTAATAAATAAAAAAATTATACCTGCATATATGCCAATAGAAATGATTTCTGAGATGGAGACAAATTATAAATACATTTTTAAAGGAGAAAAAGATTATTTACCATTTATGGAAATTAAAGAATTAAATTCTAGTATAAATTTTCAAAATATAAATATTGAAACATTTAAGCATAATCATGGATCAATTGATGTTCAAACATACAAGATTGGTAATTTTGCATATTCTACAGATTTAAAAAAATTTTATAATCAAGATATTGATAAATTAAAAAATCTAGATTTATGGATAGTTGGTTTGTTAAGACAAGATACTCATCCCGCTCATGCTGGATTTGATCAAATAATGGATTTCATTTCATATATTAAACCTAAACAAACTATTTTTACTCATATGACAGCTTTACTAGATGAAAAAGAATTAATAACAAAGTGTCCACCAAATGTAAAACCTGGATATGATGGTATGATTATTGATATATGAAGCCAGTATCGATTGGTTGCATAGGAATAGGCAATGTTGGATCAAATCTTACAAATAATTTATTAAAATCAAGTAACAATATATTTGTGTATGATAATAATAATCAATCGTATTCAAGATTAAAAAATTTAAAAAACAAGCCTTGTAAAACTTTAAAAGAATTAACTGAAAAAAGTGATATTATAATAACTTGTTTACCTTCACCAAAAGCAGTAAGCAAAGTTCTAAAAACTATTTTAAGATATTTAACTAACAAACACATCTGGATTGAGATGAGTACTACAGATAAAAATGATATGATTAGCTTATCCAAAAAAGTTATTTCTAAAGGTGGAAAAGTATTAGAATGTCCAATTACTGGAGGAGAGCACAGAGCAAAATCAGGAAATATATCTATTCTAGCTGCAGGCAAAAAATCAACTTTTAAAAAATGTTTCCCAGTTTTATCATTGCTTGGTCATGAAATTTTATATTGTGGAAAAATTGGAAATGCTTCAATATTAAAAGTAATTACAAATTATTTAGCCTCATTACATTTAGTAGGTATAGGTGAAGCACTGAGTGTTGCAAAAAAAAATAAAATTAACTTAGGTTTAACTTATAAAGCAATAAAAATAAGCTCTGGAAATAGTTTTGTTAATGAAACTGAAACAAAGGTCATACTTGGAGGTAGTTATGATGTTGGATTTACAATGGATCTAGTCAATAAAGATATAAATCTTTTTAATAAACTTGGAAAAAATTTGACATTAGAACTAGGAAATTATCTAAGTAAAAAGTTTAAACTAGGTATGAAAATTTTAGGTGAAAGATCATTTAGTACTAGTATTATTAAATTAATTGAAAAAGATGCTAAAATTAAATTAAGAGCAAAAAATTTCCCAAAACAATTAATTGATAAACAAAAAAAACAAAAAGGTGTAGAAGTATAATATGTCTAAAAAAAATTTGTTACCTGCTGACTTAGATCCAAGAAATCCAAGTTTTGCTTACAAAAATAAATATAATGATCATGTAGAAAATACTGATCAATTTAATAATTATCTAAAGTCTACTGAAGTTAAGAAAATTTTTTCTGGTATGTTATGGGGCGAAGGACCAGCATATATTCCTCATTTAGATACATTGGTCTGGAGCGATATACCAAATAATAGAATGTTAAAGTTATCAAATGATTCTGTTGCTGAATATAAAAATCCTTCAAATTATTGTAATGGAAATACTATTGATAAAGAAGAAAATGTAATTTCTTGTTCACATGGAGGAAGATGTATTTATAAAACTAATGATAATTTAGAAGTGGAAGTTTTAGTTGATAGTTATAATGGTAAGAAACTGAACTCACCAAACGATCTATTTGTTAAATCGGATGATACAATTTGGTTTACAGATCCACCTTACGGTATTTTATCAGATTATGAAGGTTATCCTGGCGAACAAGAATATGGTGGATGTAATGTATTTTCTTTTGATCCTAAATCAAACAATTTAAAAGTAATGATAGACGATCTTATTAGACCTAATGGTATTGCGATATCACCTGATGAAAAAAAATTATATGTAGCTGATACTGGAGAAAATATCAAACATTTGTATGTTTATGATATGATTGATGGAATACCTATGAATAGAAAATTAATTTATGATTTTAAACCTTTTTTTTCTGATGGTTTTAGATGCGATAAAGATGGTAATGTTTGGACGAGTGCTGGAAAAGCAATTAAATGTTTTAATCCTCAAAACGAATTAATTGGGCAATTCATTGTTCCTGAATTAGTATCAAATTTAGAATTTGGAGGAGTGGAAGGAAATATTTTATACATAACAGCTACAACTAGTTTATATTCTATCGAATTAAATCAACAAGGTGCAAGATTTTATGAATAAACCTTTATCTTCAGGAAAATGTGAACCATGCAATGGGAACACCCCTAAATTAGATTATCAAGAAATTAGCAAATTTTTGTCTGAACTCAATGAATGGTCAGTTAATGATAATCAAGAAATGATTTTCAAAAAATTTAAATTTAGTAATTTTAAAAAAGCTATATCATTTGCAAATGAAGTAGGAGAAGTAGCAGAAAAAGAAGGTCATCATCCTGATATATCAATAGGATGGGGTTATTGTTTAGTTATGGTCCATACTCACGCAATAGATGGATTATCAGTTAATGATTTTATATTAGCTTCCAAAATTGATTTAATTAAAAGTTAATTTAATGAAAAAAAAAATTTTTATTTGCGGTATTAGTACTGAATGTTGCTCATATTCAACATTAATACAAAATAAAAAAGATTTTGAAGTTTTAAGCGGAAAAAAACTTTTAAAATATATAAATTTTCCATATTCCAAACATAATAATGTAAAATTTATACCAAATAAATTTTATCGAAGTTTGCCTGGTGGACCTGTAGATAAAAAATTTTTTATAAAAACAATTAACAATATCACAAATGATTTAATAAAATCAAAACCTATTGATGGTATTTTGCTAATCATGCATGGTGCGATGTATGTCAAAGGTATTAGTGATCCCGAAGGTTTTTTTATTAGAAAAATTCGCTCTAAAGTATCTAAAAAATGTAAAATATCATTATCTTATGACCTTCACGGGCAGATGACTGATACAATTATAAAAAATATTGATTATTTTGCAGCTTATAAAACGGCTCCACACATTGATGTTAAGCAAACTTATTCAAGGTCATTGAAAATGTTAATAGCTGGAATATTAAAAAATAAAAAAAATCATATTATTTGGGAAAAAATACCAGTTTTAGTTTCAGGCGAAATGTCATCTACAATAGTTGAGCCATGTAAAAAAATTTATAAAAATCTTAATATTTTTAATAAATTGAATGGGATTAATGATTGTAATTTACTTATAGGATATGTTTGGGCTGATACTAAGAGGGCAACAGCTTCTGCAATTGTAAATTGTACAGATGTTAATATCGGTAAAAGAATTTGTAAGAAAATAGCACTAAGTTATTGGAATAATAGGTTTAATTTAGTTTATGATATGAAATCTTATAAGTTAAATAAGATTTTTCATGTAATTAATAATAAAAAATTTACAATTTTAGCTGATAGTGGAGATAATCCAACTGCAGGAGGAGTGGGGAGTAGAATTGATGTATTAGAGCACGTATTTAAAAACAAGATAGAGAACACTCTATTTGCAGGAATTTATAATGAAGAAATTTTTAGAGAGCTAAAAAATATAAAAAAAAAAATTGTCATAAAAGATAGTATCTCAAAAAAGAAAATTTCTATTTCAATTGATAAATTTTATCTAAAAAATGATAATGCAATTGTAATCTCAAATAATAATACAGTAATTTTTACTAAGTATAGAAAACCTTTTCATTATCTGAGTGATTTTAGGGAATTAAATATAAATTTAAAAAAATATAAAATATTGATTGTAAAATCAGGATATCTTTCGCCAGAACTTAAAAAACTTAAAGCAGATAATTTTATGATTTTAACAGATGGATTTGTTACCCAAGATTTTAAAAGAATTAAAAATTTATTTAGGGAAAAACCAATTTTTCCTTTCCAAAAAAATTTTAGATACAATATAGCTATTTAATTAAGTACCACAAAAAGTTTCAAATACTTTTTCACTTTCAAGAGGTGGGGTAATATATTTTTTATTTTCTATTTTTTTATAAGGATTTTTTAGTAATTTTTCGAATTCATATAATTGACCGTAATTATTACTGTACACTTCATTAATTATTTCTTCAATAATATGATTTCTAGGTATAATTTGAGGATTAACATTTTTAAATTTTCTTACTTTATTATTTTTATATTTTTCTTCCCAATTTTTAAAAATTTTTTTATCAAGAGTATTATTTTCTAAATCTAAAAATGTATTTGTATAATCAAGTTTATAAATATGCATCAAATCTAAAAATTCTTTAACAATTTCATCGTTATTATTATTCGTATCTAAATTTAATTTCATAGACATCATTGTTAACCAAGATTTATCAAACAATTTTTTATATTTATTTAATATATCTTCGATTTTTTTAATTGCTGTTTTTTCATTTGAATCAATTAAATGAAGAAAAGTTTCAGCAAATCTTGCTAAATTCCACAACGTTATTTTTGATTGATTTTCAAAAGAATATCTTCCCATTTTATCAATTGAGCTAAAAACTTTTTTTGGATTATATTCATCCAAATATGCTGCTGGACCATAATCTATAGTTTCACCAGATAAAGACATATTATCGGTATTCATAACGCCATGAATAAAACCAACTCTCATCCAATCTACGACTAACTTAATTTGTAAATCACAGATTGTCTCATAAAATTTTAAATATTTATCATTATTATTATCTATATCAGGATACAGCCTTGAAATTGTATAAGATATAAAGTTTTGAAATTCCTCTCTATTTTTTAAAAGGCTTCCAAATTGAAAAGTTCCCACTCTAATATGCGATTTTGCAACTCTAATTAAAATTGCACCAGGCTCTAATCTATCACGCAATACATTTTCACCTGTAGTAATAACAGCTAGTGCTCTGGTTGATGATATGCCAAGATTATGCATAGCTTCACTCAATATGTATTCCCTTATCATTGGACCTAATGCAGCCTTTCCGTCTCCATTTCTAGAGTAGGGTGTCTGTCCCGATCCTTTTAACTGTATATCTACCCTTTGTTTATTATTAGTAATGTGTTCACCAATAATTACTGCTCTACCATCGCCTAAAATTGTAAAATTTCCAAATTGATGTCCAGCATAAGCTTGAGAAAAGAAATTTTTATTTAATTTATTTTTTCCCAAAAGAATATTACACTTTTCATCATCATCATATTTACTAAAATCTAAATCTAAGTCCCTTGCAAGATCACTATTAAACAAAACTAATTTTTTATTACTAAAATTTTCAGGATTAACTTTACTATAAAAAATACTAGGTAGTTTCGTATAACTATCTTGAAAATTCCAAACCATATTGAATAAATATATATAAATTTTTTAAATTTAACATCTACAACTTTAGTATATAAGTATTATGTCAGTAATGAATACCATAATTGATATAGTCAATCAGTCAAAACATCCAATAGATAGCGATGAATATATACAATATTGCAATGATGAAATTAAAAAAAATTCTATACTAATATTAAATGATTTTTTAACAAATGACTGCTTAAGTGAATTAATTACTGAAGCACATGGATTACAAAATCAAGCTTTCTATTGTTCTCAAAATCATACTATCTTACTTAATAAACAAGATAAATTAAGTGACTTGAATGATCCTTTAAATAGAGAGGTCGTTAGTGATAAAGGTTGTGTCCCTCATGATCTGTTAAATCAGCAATCAAAATTAAATATTTTATATCAATCTAATATTTTTAAAAATTTTTTAAAAGGTGTCTTAAATTTAAAAGATATTTATCCATACAGTGATACCTTATCTTCCATAAATTATAATTATTATCAAAAATCACAACAGCTAGGATGGCATTTTGATAATGCATCATTTGCTATCACTTTAATGATACAATCATCAGATAAAGGTGGTGAATTTGAATATGTTAGTAAAGGTAGAAATTTTTCTGAAAACTATATCAATAAATCATATATTAAAGATATTTTAGATAGAAAAATTTTACCACAAAAAGCAGACGTTGATGCCGGTACTCTTATATTATTTTATGGTAGAAATTATTTGCATCGTGTAACACCAGTAGAGTCTAAAAAACCAAGAATATTAGTAACACTTAATTATAATGAAGAAGAAGGCACAATGCTTTCAGAAAATGCAAGATTAACATTTTTTGGTAGAATTAACTAATTATGATTAAAGAAAAATAATTGTTTTCCATTTACTTGATAATTATTAATCAATTTTTTTGCTTCTTCTGATGTAATCCAATCAATATATTTTTTAGCCTCTTCAATATTTAAATTATTATTTATCTTATTACTTACTAAAATTATCCCATATTGATTAAATAATGGTGGTAAATTTTCACAGACAATTTGTAGATTTTCTTTTTTATTAAAAGCTATCCAAGTGCTACGATCACTAAGAGTGTACGCATTCTTTTGATTAGCTATTAATAATGTTGAGCCCATTCCCTGACCAACACTGAGATACCAATTTTCTTTAAATGGTATATTTATATTTGATAATTCCCAAAGCTCTTTCTCCTTTTTGTGTGTTCCACTCTCATCACCTCTTGATACAAATAATAATTTTGATTTTTTTATTTCAATCATTTTATTTTCAATTGAAGAGCATGTTTTGTTATCTTTTTTTGGTCCTATCAAGACAAAATCATTATACATCAAATCATATCTTAGGTTGCCATATCCCTTATTCATAAATTCTAGCTCTGATTTTTTATGATGAACTAATAAAATTTCAACATTTCCATCCATTGCAACTTTAATTGCCTGACCTGTTCCAAGAGATAATGATCTGACTTTTATTTTATATTCTTTTTCAAATTCTTTGTTAATATATTCTAATAAACCCGTATCGTGTGTAGAAGTTGTGCTTGCTATGGTTATATGTTTATCATTAGCTAGAGCATTCTTAATCAAGAATATTAAAATAAATATAAGTAAAACTCTAATCATAAAACTTGATACATCTTATAGTACTTACTAAATATATTTATATATTTTGAAAGGATAGTTATGAAAATTATTAAAGTTTTAGAAAAAACTGAACTAGTAATAGTAGATTTAGAGGTAAATTTAGGTAAAGAAAAAAAAAATGGTTTAACATTATGTGTTAAATATAATGGTGATTATTATCCATTAAATACTGCACATGATGGAAGGCCAATTTTAATGAATAAAGATAATATAATTAAAAATTAAAATTCAATTTTTTAATTATAAACATAAAAATAGCATAAGCTATTGCAGTGCTAATTATTGAAACTATCAGAGAGAAAACAAAGTTTTGTTTGAATTTTAAAAGTATTGGTAAAACAATAAAAAATACTATTGAAGGTACAGTCATAACAATTGTGCTATAAGAGAGATCTATAACTTTTTGATAGTCTTTTGTATCCCAATACAACCAAACAAATGCCAATAGTGAAGTCAATGGCAAAGAAACAATAATTGCGGCAGTCCAAGTATATTTTTTAGCTATTTCTGAAACAGCAACAATTATAATTGCACTGATTAGTGTTTTAAGAATTATGTACATTTTTACTCACATTGGTTCGAGTTGCTATATAAACACCAAAAGTACAAATTAACAACCCTATAATATCTATTAATAATAATTTTTCACCTAATACAAACCAAGCCATTACAGCTGTAGTTGGAGGTACTAGAAAGAAGAGACTTGATGTTTTAGAAGCTGTTCCATTTTTTATCAAGTACATTAGAATTGCGTAAGCTCCAAAGGATACCATAATGATTTGCCAAGAAATTGATAAAATAAAACGGGTATCAAAATTAATAAATGATATTTCAAAAAAAAGTGAAATTATAAATAAAAATATTCCAGCACTTAATGCTTGATAAAAATTATTAACTGAAAGACTGATTTCATGAGTAAATTTTTTTTGCCAAATAGTAGCTGAAGTTGCTCCTAAAAGTGCAACAATAGAAGCAATAACACCTATTGTTGGGATTTCTGTTCCAATATCATAACCTATAACTAATATAGTGCCTAAAAAACCAAAAAATATTCCTATCCATTGCGTAACAGTAACTTTTTCTTTTAAAATAGGTCCACTTAGAATATTTGTTAAAATAGGTTGAAGGCATACGATTAACGCAGATAATGTTGCAGTAAGTCCCATAGAATAAGAAAAAAATACTCCACCTAAATAAAATCCATGAAAAAGAATTCCAGTAATCATAGCTTGAAAGATTAAATTTCGATTTATTCTTATTCTTTCTCTAAAAATAATAGAAAAAATTAAAAAAAATGCACTTACAATACAAAACCTAAAACATAGTGCTGCAAAAGGGCTTGCTGATTGCACAATAAATTGACCACTTATAAAAGCACTACTCCAAAAAAAGATAAATAGATATGAAAGATATAGGTTCATTATAAATAATAATTCTATTCTTTATTTATAAATGTTATGAAAATTTATTCATAGAATAAAATGCTTAGCAATAAAATCAATTTTTTTTGTCCAAATTGTAGTTCAGATAAATATATTGGTAAAACTACTATAGGAAAAAACTATAAAGATGAACCATATAAAAATGTAACATCTGAAATACAATGCGCTAAGTGTTTTATGGATATTCCATCAATTATTTCAGAAAATATTTCTCCTGATAAGCAAAATGAAATGTCCAAAATTTGGAATGAAATATATAAACCATCACATAAAGAAAATGCTGCACAATGTTCAAAATGTTTTAGGTATTATTGGGAAATAGAAAAAAATTTATCTGAAAATAATATTTCTGCAAAAGATATTTTCTATCAAACTTATAATCCTAAAAAATCAATTGGAGATTTAATTTGTAAGATTTGTGATCCATCATCTTTTAAATAAAATTAATGTTAGCATATATTCTTAATATATCAGGTTGGCTGTTATTACCTTTCATGGATGGTATTGCAAAATATCTATCTTCAGAAATACATTTCATACAAGTTGTTTGGGGTAGATATTTTTTTATGCTTTTAGTCAGTTTTCCACTAGTATTTATATTTTTTAGAAAAGAAATTAGTTTTCCTAAAACAATTTCAGTACAGCTATTTAGAAGTTTTTTTTTATTTTTATCTACCGTTTTTTTCTTTTATGCAATTTCTGTTATAACTTTAGCAGAAGCTTTAACGCTTGCATTTATCTCTCCAATAATAGTGACAATATTATCAATTTTTTATTTAAAAGAAAAAGTTGGAATTCATCGATGGACTGCAGTTTTGATTGGGTTTTTTGGTGTTATGATCATTATAAGACCAGGTTTTATAGAAATTAATTTCGCATCTTTCTCAGCTATTGCAGCAGGAATTTCATATGCTTTTTATATCATTTATACTCGAAAATTATCTTTTACAGATAGTGCTGTTGTTACTTTGCTTTTTACAGGTATCGTAGGTTGTATTTTTATATCTCTTATTGTTCCTTTTTACTGGATAAATTTAGATTTAAGACAATTATTATTACTAATCTCATTAGCTTCAATTGGAACTTTAGGACATTTTTTAATAATTCTTTCTTTACGACTTGGAGAAGCTTCTAAACTAGCACCTTTGGGTTATTTTGAGATCTCCACAAATATACTTGTTGGATATGCCTTCTTCGGTGATTTGCCTGATATTTGGATTTATTTAGGATTATCTTTGATTGTTTTTAGCGGTATTTATATTTTTATTAGAGAAAGAAGAGAGATTAAAAAAACTAGTTAGTTTTTCTAGTTGTTTGATAAATAAATATTGTAACAGATCCAAGCAGGAGGGCTCCTCCTATAATTGTATTTAGAGGAGGTATTTCATTTATAACAAACCAAACCCAAGCAGTACCTAAAACACTTTCTAATAAAAATATTAGAGCTACTTCATGTGCTGGAGCAAATTTAGGAGAAATTGTTAAAATCATAAATGGAATAGGTAGTATTAATAAACACATTATGAAAAGAAATAAAATTTGATCATTATTTAAATCAAAGTTAATTCCAAATGGTAGAGCGTAAAGAGCTGATATTAAACATCCTAATAAACATGCAGGTACCAAATCTTTATTTTTAAATAATCTAACCAGAACCATACTAAAACCCATTCCTATTGCTACAATTAGAGCCATAATATCTCCATATAATCCCGTAGTTGTAAAGCTTCCTATTCCAATTATTATCATTGCAAGCATAGCAATTAAAATCACTATCCATGTAAAAAGACTAGGTAATTCTTTAAGTATAAAAACTGAAAATAATGCAGCAAAAATGGGAGCTGATGCAATTAGAACTAATGTATTAGCTACAGCAGTATTTTGAATTGAATATACAAAACAAATATGAGTTATAGCATAGAGAATAGCATAGATTATCCCTGGTACACCAATGAGATAAAATGATTTAAGAAAAGATCTTTTGTAAGTATAAATGAGAAAAATTAATATCGTAACAATTGGTAGAGCGCTTCTATAAAATATTAAACTAAAATCATCTAAATTTACTAATCTAATAAATAAACTATCAGGGCTAAGTATTAAAACCCCAACAAATGATAGTATAAGCCCCTTATTTCTTGTTTTCATAAATATTTGAAAATAAATAGATTATTAATATATCTATCAGTATCGTTCTTTAATTCACACTTGTATTTATGAAAAAATTACTTTTTTTATGTTTTATTTTTTTATCACTAAATACTAACGCCTTAGATTCAAATAAATTAATAAACCTCGATGATTTAAAAATACTTTTTGATCTTCAAAAGAATGATTGGAACGAAAATGTTCTTTTTCTCATAAAAAAGAATTCATTTTCTAAAGTAGATAATGACTCAGATGTATTTTATTTAAAATCAATATTTAATGATGGCGAAATAATTACAATGCCAATTTTTTCTAAGGATATTGTTGAAAAAATTATATTTGAATATATTTTTTTAGATTACAATAAAAAAAATTTAAAAATTATAAATAATCATTTTAATTCGTTTAAAAATTTTTGTTTTGAATATCTCTATAATGACAAGTCTATACGAGTAGTTATTACTAAATGTAATTAATTAAAAACCATTGATGTAGCTTTAAAAATTAAACTATGTCTTTTAGCTAATTCTAATTTATCATTTGAATATCCACCACCTATTACTGTCGCAATAGGAATTGATTTATTTTTAAAAAATTCTAGTACTGTAAGATCTCTTTTTAAAAGACCTTCTGTTGTTATTTGTAAATTTCCTAATTTATCATTCTTATGAATATCAACTCCTGTATCAAAAATTACTAATTCAGGATTAAAATTTTTTAAACAATTATTAAGTGTTTGATTTAATATTTCTAAATACTCATCATCTTCTAAATTATCATCTAATTCAACATCCATATCACTTATTGATTTTCTAAAGGGAAAGTTATTTTTACAATGAATTGAACATGTAAATATTTTATCATTACTCTTAAGGATCGAAGCTGTACCATCACCTTGATGTACATCAGTGTCAAAAATTAATATTTTTTTTACTTGATGCGTTCTTATTAAATGTAATGACGCATAAGCCAAATCATTAAAAACACAATATCCTGAACCAAAATCTCTATGACTATGGTGTGTACCACCAGCTAAATGATTTGCTATACCATTCTTAATCGCTTCTTTGCACGATAATAGAGTTCCATTAACTGCTAAAAAGGAACGATTAGAAAGTGTTTCTGACCATTTAAAACCCAATCTTCTTATTTCTTTATCGGATAAAGTACCATTTTTAATTTTTAATACGTAATCTAAATCATGGCATACAGAAACCTCATCAACACTTGCTTTTTGAGGACTTAGAATGTTTGCACGATGATAAAAATCTGAAATTTTTAATTCATTATACAAATCTGAAAACTTACTGGCAGTAAATTTATGATTTTCAGGTAGAGGAATGTCATAATCTTTATGTGTTACCCAACTGATTTTTTTCATAAATTTGCCTCTTTTTAACTCAATTTATGCCTAAATTAATTTGTACATAGATTATGTGGCACTAATCTACCAATATATATTTAGTGAGTAAATGTATTCTATCCATAAAAAATTAGTGTCACAACCAATATGGAATTTGTTTTAATTTTTGATTTATTAATCATTTGTTTAATTGGTTTTTTTATTGTCAATTTTTATTGAATTAATAATCAATTTAAATAATATTTTAAGAATGAAAGATTTTTATGATCTAAATGGCTATTTTTCACCATTAAAAATTTATAATGCAAAAGAAGCAAATTTTTTTAGAAATAAATTAGAAGACTCAGAAAAAAAATTAGGTAAACTTCATTATATTGTGAAAACTTATACAATAATGAAATGGGTTTATGAAATAGCAACTAATAAAATATTGCTTGATTTTGTCGAAGAAATAATTGGTAAAAATATATTATTATATAATGCAACTTTTATAATAAAAGAACCAAACACTAAAACACACGTAAGTTGGCATCAAGATCTAACGTATTGGGGTTTTGATAATAATGAAAAACAAGTAAGCTCATGGTTAGCTTTATCCAAAGCTAATGATCAAAGTGGTTGTATGCAAATGATTCCAGGTTCCCATAAAAATGGATTTTTTGAACATCATTCAACTGAAGATAAAAATAATGTTTTATCTAGAGGTCAAACCGTAAAAGATATTGATATAAATAAAGCAGTATCATGTCCATTAGAACCTGGTGAAGTTTCTTTTCATCATGGTTTAACATTGCACGCATCTCAACCTAATTTTAGTAATGACAGAAGAATAGGTTTAAATTTTCAATTTATTTCCACTGATATGAAACAACTAAAAAACAAAAATGATAGTGCTATTTGTGTAAGAGGGGAAGATACCTACAATAATTTTAAAACAGATATAGTAGCAAAAGATGATTTTGACCATGAAGCTTATCAACATCTGCTTGAACTGAATAACCATTATAATAAAACAATAAGAAAAAATTAATATTTATTTATTAGAATCTGAAATAAGAGATCTAAAAATTAACTTCTATTTAATCAAATCATATGAATGTTTTATCTGGAATTAGTATCGGATTTATTGGTTACACGATATTTGTAATTTTAGATACAATAATTAAAAAATACCTAGTTAATGAATATTCTGTTTTTCAAATAAATTTTTATATTTGTCTTTTTAGTTTTATACCAACATTATTAACTCTTTATTTTTTAAACAAATGGAGCTCACTAAAAAATGATATTATTCATATACAGCTACTTAGAGGATTATTCGGATTAATCTCAGGGGCTTTAGTAGTTTATTCATTTAGAGAACATGCATTTAGTGAAATTTACCCAATATTATTTAGTGCGCCATTAATGATAACAATGTTATCCCATTTTTTTTTAGGTGAAAAAGTTGGTATTAGAAGATGGTCAGCGGTAACAGTTGGATTTATTGGCGTATTAATAGTTAGTAGACCTGGCACTATTCATTTTTCATTAAGTCTATTTGGTTTGTTTTTTTCTGCATTACTAATGGCGATAAATATTACTTTAGTAAGAAAGTTTTCAAATAATCAATCATCAATAGCATTTACTTTTTATGCTTTTTTATCTGCAACTATTTTAAATGGATTACTTAGTTTTAATAATCACATCGCATTATCTTTTAATGATTTAATGATACTTGTTTTTTGTGGTATTATTTGTGGAATAGGGGGTAATTGTTTAACAATCGCTTCAAAATTTTTAGAGTCTAGTGTTTTTGCACCTATTCAATATACACAATTAATATCTGGAGCAATTTTAGGTTATTTATTTTTTGCTGATATTCCAGATATTTATGAAATTATAGGATCATTAATTATTGTTGGTAGTGGAATTTATATAATAATTAGAGAAACAAAAATAGGGGTTCGACCATATATTAAAGAAGATTCAAGATTTCGTGACCAATTTAATAGAGGTCACTAATATAATAGCTGGAAATTCCAGCTATTAATTTACTTTTTCCAAGGTCCAAAATCTTTTTGATCTGATGTAAATTCGTATGATTGAAACTCTTTATCTCCTACAATCCATCCATCATGACCTGGGGCTAAATAATATGCATCACCAGCTTTAAAAGTTTCTTCATTTCCATCGTCATGCTTCACTTTCATTTCCCCTTTAATAACGACACCTACATGTCCAGCCTGACAACTTTCAGTACCTACAAGTGGTTTAATACAAGAACTCCAACTCCATCCTGGTTGTAAAGTAACCTGACTCATCGATACATTACCTAAAGTTACGGTTGAAGAATGAACTTTATCAGGTGTTTTAATCTCTCCATCAGAAAAAGATTTTCTCATTATATTAGACATACATTTTATCCTTTTGTTAATTAATTATTTCATTTTTTTCATTATTAGTCGAGTGAAAGAATTTTTGTGCCATGTAATATCTTTAAAATAATCTTTTAAATCATCACCAAAATTTTCGTTTGTGGAAATCATATCTAATCCTTTTCCCAGTTTTTTCATTGATTGAAATCTAGCAGCAAATAAAAATTGACCCATACCATCACCTGACAGTTGATTTAAGATTTGACCTGAAGAACCTGCATCTTTCCAATATTTTTCTCCTATTTCAAAACTTCCAATAACAGCATTAATATCTGGATGAGTAAATCTCCAATTTACAAAAACTGGCATTTCATTTTCTAATAAATTTTCAGTAGTATCTTTTAAAGTCCTTGCATGAATGTTTTCGATAGGTTGTTGAGCCATCCAATTAGCTTTGAATTGTTTTGCCCAATCAGGATTTGAAACCCATTTATCATCAAAATCTCCATACATTTCAGAATTTTCAAAACTTGCAATCATTGAAAAACTATTATCATCTGATCCTGAATTAATAGCAAGACCAGCAAAATTAGCTCCATTATCAATTAATATTTTTGATCCTTTGTTAAAAAGATCTATAGCAACTTCACTCTCAGATCTAAATTTCCAGTTAATTCTATACATAATCGCCTCCTTTTTTTAAAAATTACATTTTATTATTAAATAATTATTAAAATAATAGTGTAAGAATAGATAACTTTAATTTTATTATTAAAATCTGATATTTATTAATGAAAATATTCTTAAATAAAACTCCAATTACAATCCTTATATTATCTTCCATTGCAATGCCTATCGCTTTTAGTACTTGGATGGTTTTATTAAATAATTTTTCAGTTGAAAGAGCAAGTTTTACTGGAGTTGAAATTGGAATACTTCAAAGTATCAGAGAGATACCTGGCTTCTTAGCATTTACTATTATTTTTTTATTGTTCTATTTTAAAGAACAATATTTTGCTATTTTTTCTTTAGCCTTAACTGGTTTTGGTGTTGCAATTACAGGTTTCTTACCAACTGTTTATGGTTTGTATTTTACAACAATTATTATGAGTACTGGCTTTCATTATTGTGAAACAGCAAAAAATTCTTTGAGTTTGCAATGGCTTTCAAAAGAGGAGGCTCCACCAGTTTTGGGAAAGTTAATAGCTGTTAGCTCAATTACGTCTTTATTTTTGTATTGTATTATTTGGAGTTTACTGGAAATCTTTAATTTAGATTATAAGTTTATATTTTTAATTGCAGGATTAATTTGTATTCTTATTTCCATACACCTTTTTATATCCTTTCCTTTATTTGAAATCAAAAATAAGCAACATAAAAAAATCATTCTAAAAAAAGAATATTCTCTTTACTATATCTTAATTTTTTTATCAGGTGCTAGAAGACAAATTTTT
Source organism: uncultured Alphaproteobacteria bacterium (assembly GCA_902615845.1). Lineage (GTDB taxonomy): Bacteria > Pseudomonadota > Alphaproteobacteria > HIMB59 > CACPNW01. Next base: position 153,939 of record CACMQS010000001.1, on the reverse strand, counting down.
GTAGTTTTTGCAGCTTTTTTAATGGTAGAAAAATTTGGATATTCAGCATCGCAAGTTACTTTACTATTTTTGGTTAATTATATTTTTAATTGGTTTTTTGCAGAACGTATTGGAAAATTAATAAATATATTTGGTGAGAAAAAATGTCTTATATTTGAATATATTGGACTCGTAATTGTTTTTACATCTTATGCATTCGTGACTAATGCTTATGTTGCAGCAGGTTTATATATTATTGATCATATGTTTTTTGCATTAGCTATTGCAATTAATACATATTTTCAAAAAATTGCTGATCCAAAAGATATTGCAAGCACTGCAGGTGTTTCATTTACTATCAATCATATAGCTGCAGTATTTATCCCAGTAATTTTAGGATTTGTTTGGATTAATTCTCATTCAATAGTTTTTTTAATTGGTTCTTTGTTTGCTCTACTATCTTTAATCGCTTCATTTTTTTTACCTAATAATTTATCAAAGATTATTTTAGATGAAAGTAATTTAAAAAAAGTAAGAGTATAATTTACTCACCTATATAACTAAGAATTATTTTTCTTTTGGATTTAGTGTACCTGTGTTCAATCAGATATATTCCTTGCCACATCCCTAATTGCATTTCTTTATTGTTTATAGGAATTGTTAATGATGTTTGAGTAAGCATAGATTTTATGTGAGCAGGCATATCATCATCTCCTTCATAACCGTGTTTATATAATGAAGAATCTTCAGGAACTATTCTTTGAAAAAAAGAATTAATATCATCTAATACATCAGGGCTAGCATTTTCCATTATTGTCAATGAAGCAGAAGTGTGTTGTATAAATAAATTTAATTGACCTTTATTAATATTATTTTTTACAATCCAATCATGAATATTATTTGTAATTTCATACATTCCTTGTCCATTATTAGAAATTATCAATTCATCTTGTAAATTTAACATTTTCTAATCTTAAAATGAAGTCGTGGCACCTACAAGGAGAATTATAATGAAAATTAATGTTATGAAAAAAAGAACTATTCTTTTGATAAGTGCCACAATTTTTAAATATAATCAAATTTTGTTTTAATAGAGATATAAATAAGGAAAAATTGTGTTATGATTGTCCTAATTCTTTTTAGCTAGGAATATTATTTGTTAAACAATAATCAATTTGCAATTTTTTTAATTATTATATCAATTATTTTTGGCACTCTTATGGGTACATTTATAAAATTAGCTCAAGAAGAATTAAATGTATTTACAACTGGTTTTTTACGTTTTTTCTTTGGATTATTAATCATCACCCCTTATATTCTAAAAACAAAATTTGAAGTATTCAGTACAAAAAATTTAAAAATTCATATTTTACGGTCAGCACTAAACTTACCTGCAATGCTACTTGGTTTTGCAGCTTTAGCTATGCTTCCATTAGAGAAAATGACAGCCATTCATTTTATAGTTCCTATCATTGTTACAATCTTAGCTGTGATATTTTTAAAAGAAAAAATCTATTTATATAGGTCAATTGCATTAGTGATGGGTTTTCTAGGAATGTTAATAATATTGCGACCCGGTATTATAGATATTTCTATTGGAATATATATGGCGCTTATTTCATCGCTAATTTGGTCAGTAGTTATAATTTTAACTAAAAAAGTATCTAAGGATGATAGTGCTATAACAATATTATCACACCAGTATGTTTATATGAGTCTTTTTTCATTTCCATTAGTTATATATTTTTGGGATCAGCCAAGCTTAAAAACAATTATTTTTATATTATGTGCTGCAATGTCAGGAACTATATTACATATTTCATTAAATCATGCCTATAAATTAGTTGATGTAACTATGACTCAACCATATTCATTTTTAGGCTTAGTAGTTTCATCAATAATTGGATATTTTGTCTTTAGTGATAACCCTGATTTTTATACCTGGTTAGGTGCCTCTGTAATTTTTTGTGGTGTGCTTCTAATTTCTTACAGAGAACTTCAATTAAATAAAGAAATTACAAGAAAGAGATTAAATATTAATTCATAATATTAATATTTAACATCGTTAGATTATGTGTATTATTAGTAAATGCAAAATAATTATTTTTATAAATGGATAGATAGTAATAAAGATGATGAAATAAATAGTTTTAAAGAATGTATCGATTCATATATTTATTTTAAGAAAGATGCTTTTTATAAAACTAACAAATTAATTAAAAAGAAACCAGAATTTAATGCCCCAAAATTATTAAAAATAGTTTTATTGCTTTTTTCTAGAGATGTACAAAAAATTTCATTAGCTAGAGAAACATTAAAATCAATTTCCACTGATGAAGTAAATGATTATTTTCATCAATATTTAGAGATAGTAAATCTTTGGATTAAAAATGATTTAAAAAATTTATTAAATAAATTGGAATTAATTATACAAGATAATCCTAAAGATATTTTTGCAATCAGATTATTTCATTTTAATAATATTTTCTTGGGTATTGATAGTAAATTTTTAAATAAACATGAGGAAATACTAAGTAAGTGGTCTGAAAACGATCAGCATTATAATTTACTATTAGGGATGACTAGCTATGCTTTTGAAGAAAATAATATAATTGATAAAGCTAAGCTTTTAGCCTTAAATTCACTACAACAATCATCAAATGATTTGTGGAGTTGGCACGCCCTTTTGCATGTACACGATAATGAGAATAACGACTCAATTAACAACAATGATAATTTCAATAAAATTAATTGGTCAATTTACGGGCCAATAAAAAGACATATATGGTGGCATCAATCATTAATATTATTCTACAATCAAAAATATGAGAAAAGTTTAAAACTATTTGATAATTATTTCTCTTCTTCAGAAATTTTTTATCTAGATTTTTGTAATGCTTGCTCTTTTTTATTAAGACTTCATTACAAAGGAGTGGATGTTAAAGAAAGAATGGATAAATTAAAAGATTATGCTGAATATTTTAAAAATCAACACATACTTCCATTCATTGATTATCATCTTATTTTTTATTACTTATACTATAATGACCAAGATTATTTTCAGCAACTTGAAGAGAGAATGGAAGAAAATTATTTAGAAAATTCTTTTAAAGAAAATTATATTAATTACTTAAAGCCAATCATTCAGAGTATGAAAACAAATGAATTATTAAACGAAAATATAATTAAATCACAATTTAAATACCTTGGAGGTAGTTTTGCTCAAAGAGAACTTATTTTTTTAAGTTTAATCCAAAATACAAAATATGAAAAAAATAAATCAGATTTAATATCAGAATATAATGATTATAAATCAGTTTCAAAATTATATGTATAACTCTAAATTATTAGAAGAAAAATTTATAAAAAATTCAAATAATAATTTTACCTTATTAAAAGATAATCTTTTTTTTCGAAATATATCTTTTCAAAATTTTCAAATTTTAAAAATGATATCATTCCTGGTGAGAGATAAAAATTGGAATAACTATGATCCTAAAATTCTAAATTATGAAGAGAACTTTGATACATCTTTAGAATATATATTTGATTTAGAATATGGTATTAATGAAATTCTTAAAACAAGAAATACTATATTATTTTCTGAAAATTCTATCACTCTATCCTCTCAAGGAGATTTTTTAACTGATTTTTGGACTAATAGAATAGGTTTTAATTTATTAATTCCATTACAAAATCATGTTGGTTCAAGCATCATTGTAACAAAAGGGAACGATTTAAAAGAGAAAAAAAAATTTCCAGAAGATATAAAACCTGACCAACCATTTTTCAAATTTAAAAACCTTGCTTATACTTTAGACGATAGTTTGTTGGTTAATATTAATTTTGCGGGTATTTTATTTGAAATGGAAGATCAAAGAAACTGGGGTGATGCTTCTTACAAAATATATAGTGGTTCTTTATTAAATCCTTTTCCATATTTAGAAAAAGGGGGGTCTAATTTCTCTCAAACTGTTAAAATAGATGTAGAAAATAAAAAACAAAGATCATTTCCATCTAAGAATATTGTAAAAATTGATCATACTACTTCCTATAAATTCCCTAAAATTGGTATAAAAATTGATTCTCCAATTCTTCCTGATGATAATTTAATAAAAAACTTTGATTATTATTACTATCTTATTGATTTTACTGAAGATTTTAAGAGTGTAACTTCAAGATCTGACAAAAAGGTGTTTCTTGTAGCTTTAGTTGATCATGTTAATGATCCAGAAGAAGAGTTAACAAAAATCTATAATTTTATAGCTGAAAATACTATTAATTTAGATAAAATTTTAATTTGTCCAAAAATATATTTGAATAGTTTTCAACCAGCTGGTGAATGGCCTAAAGTTCCAGAATTAAATGAATACTATAAAATAGCGAAAAAGATATTTTCTAATAGTCAAATTGTTTCTGGAATGGTCACTAATTTTACAGAATTAAATAGAATGAGACCAAAAATGTTTTATGATTTGGTTAGTTTTTCCTTTACTCCAATTGTTCATGATTCCAGTGATTTTGGTGTGTTAAATACACCTGAAACTATACCTTATATCCTTAAAACTTTAAAAAATTTTTCTAAAAGTACTGATGTTCATATTGGTCCAATTTCTATTGGTATGCATTTCAATCCTTATGGTGAAAGTCTTGTAAGTAATAAAAAGAAAATAAGATTAGAAATGGCTGATAGCGATCCAAGACATGATCAATTATTTTCACTAACTTGGACACTGGCAATTTTTATTCAATCAATAAATAAAGAATCAAAATTTTTTACTTTTAATTCTATTTATGGGCATCACGGAATATTAAATAAAGATAATACCAAAAGACCATTGTATCATTTAAATAATTTTCTTATTTCATTAACAAATTCAGAAATTTTTAAATTTAATACAGTTAACGAAGTGTATGGATTAAAAATCGTACTAAATGATAAAAATTATTATTTATTTGTAAATTCTTCAAAACAAAAAAAGGAAATTATTATTCCTGAAATAAATTATAGTAATCAATATAAGCTAAATTTAAAAAATTATACTGATATTTTTAATAATGATTTTTCTTTTTTTAACTTTAAAAAAGATTTAAATCCTTATACTTTTGAGCCATTAGAAATCAAATTTATTGAAGATAAATGAAAAAATTAAAAGGAGCATTAATCGGTTGTGGTTTTTTTGCTGAAAATCATATTTTAGCTTGGAAAGAATTAAGAAACATTGAAATAATATGTGTTTGTGATTTAGATATAAAAAAAGCTAATAAATTTAAATCTAAATTTAACATTTTGCATTCTTATTCATCTATAGAATTAATGTTAAAAAAACATAAAATTGACTTTGTTGATGTTGTAACAACAATGGAGACACACTTAAATATTGGTAAAATTTTATCTAAGTATAAAATTCCAACTTCTATACAAAAGCCATTTGCTGAAAATTTATCAAATGCAAAAAAAATTGTTTCTTTATATAAAAAAAATAAAACACCACTTATGGTTCATGAGAATTTTAGATGGCAAAGCCCTCTATTAAAATTAAAAGAAATTATAAATAAAGAGCAGTTAATGAAACCACATTATGCCAAGATATCTTTTAGACATGCAAATCCTGTTGGATATACCAATCAAACATATTTATACGATTTAAAAGAGTATTTAACCCTAGACGTAGGAATCCATTTATTTGATTTAAGTAGATTTTTTATGGGAGAAGCAAAAAGTATTTATACAGTAAATCAAAATACAAATTATAAATTTAAAGGTGAAACAGATTTTATATCCCTGATAAGAAATAGAAATAAGAGTATTACTATTGTTGATGCATCTATTTCTTCAATAAAAAAACCAGACAGATTTGCTCAAACATTAGTTAATTTAGAATTCTCTAACGGCTCAATTGATTTGGACTACAATTACAAAATTACTCTTCACAAAAATAATAAGAAGAAGATTTATGATGGAAAACCAAAGAAATATAAATGGATTTCAAAACCTTGGGATCAAATTCAAGAAAGTGTAATCAATACGCACAAACATTTCATAGATTCACTAATTAATAATATTGAACACGACACAAGTGGTGAAGATAACATAAAGAGTTTATCATTAGTCTTTAATTCATATAAATCTGATAAACTAAGAAAGGAAATTAAAATTTAATTATTTATTTAAGTTTAAATTGTAAATTTCGAGATTTCATCTCTAATTAATTTACTTAAGAGACTGTAACCAAGTACATTCATGTGTAATGGATCTTCTGAATAAAATTTTTCAAATCCAGCATCAAGCATAGGAGAGCAAAGATCAATATAGCGCCATTGACTAAAATTCTCAATTTTGTTTTTAATTCGTTCATTTGCATCTAATATTGTATTTAAATAATTATTCCTAAATACACTTGGCTTAATAGAAACAAAAAAACATAAGGTATGAGGTAATTTTTCATTAACTTCAGAAGCAAATAATAAAAATTCATTTTCTAAATCTTCAGCACTCATTCCGCTGCCTATATCATTATCACCTGCATAAAAAATCATCTTGTCGGGATTATTTGGGACTACTATTCTATTAAAATAGGTTCGGCATGATACTAATGTTGAACCACCAAATCCTAAATTTAATAAACTATCAAATGACAAATCAGTTTTTGCATTTTCCCAATCTCTAAATGTTGAACTTCCAAATAAGACTATTTTGTTATTTTTATATTGATCTGAATGTAATTTAATTTCTAACTCTCTGACATCTGCTTCAAATTCTTCTTCAATAGGGCTTACTAAATTTAAGTTACTAACCACATCTTCATAATTAATTTTATTTTTTGATGCAGATTTCGCTAATTCAATTGCTTCCTCAACATATGTTCTAAAAGTTTTTCTATATTTAGATAAAAAATTTTCTAATTCTTTTTTATTTTTCATATCATTTACAAAATCTTTTATTTTTATTGGTTGTTTAATAACTGCTGAATAAATAGTATCAGAAATTGAATAATCAAAATTTGCTAATGCAATTGGAACAAGAAGGGGCTCTGGTTTTAATTGATCTGCTAATAAAAATGCACCTGGTTTTAATGGACCTGGGGAATTTGGAGTTAAATTATCTTCAGTTTCAGATGTACCTTCTGGTGCTATAACTAAGGGTCTGTTTTGATCAAAAATATTTTGAGTTTCGATAAATAATTTACTTTTTCTTTTCTTTTTTTGTTCCGGAGTTTCATTTAAATAATCTGATTCTGGTGTATGGACGAAAATATAATCTAAATTCTCATAATAATTATATCTCCAGAATTCTGTATTTCTAGAATATCGAGCAATTCTTTGACCGCCATCACCATATTTTGGAAATAGAATTTTTGCACTTATAAAGTGACTATCTATACTAAATTGATGTCCATTAGCTAAGCCATTTTCTTCAATGCTTGCCAAATGATTATAAAAAAATATGTTTGTGGCTTCATCAGGTAAATTCTCCATACCTTTAATAACATAAGGTACTTGATCAAAAGCTTTTATAAAATCTGAATTTGTTAATTTTTGTAATGCTTGTTTATTTATTGAATCATATAAATTTGCTACTCTGTTGTATATTTTATTTAGTTGTGTGAAAAATCTATTTTTTCTTTCTATACCACTCAATGCATCAATCATTAAGCTAGCTATAGATTTTTCATCATCATTACCTTTTATAATTAAATCATAAATTGTATCGAATGCTAAAGAATGAGTTAAATGATTTTCTAATAAATGAGGTATTGTATAAAGTTTGGAATTACTTGGTATTGTTGCAGAATTATCATTTAATAAATATTGAAAAAACTCTTTTTCATTTTTAGCTGGATAGGTTGTTAAGCCTGTTGAACTTTGAATATATCGTCCTAATTGCCATAATTGTCTTTTAAAAAATTTGATTGCCAATTCTGGATTGGTTTTGATTAAATTATCAATAAATTCATTTGAGAATTTTAATATCGTTGTATCTCTTGTTGCTTTTAAGGAGTAGGGTGATTCAATTTCATGTAATCCTGAAGATAAGGACAATGCTACTCCTGGTCTAGCTATTGATCTTGAATTGTTTTCTAATTGGTCATCTTTTAAATTTGTAAAAGAGGCTTCAACCTTACCTTTTAACAAAATATTAATTCCATCAGAATTTTTACCTTCTAATGTTATAAATTCACCAGATGAAAATAATCTAACATTTGCGTAATGTATTAATTCATCTAAATCGTTATCATCAAGAAAAGCTAAAAATGCTGAATTTTTAATTCTTTTGGTATTTACAATATCTCCACCAGTTTTAACACCATCTGCTAAATTAATGTTTTTGTGTTCAATGGGTTTTTCTAAATTGCGAGATGACCATATTAAATTAATTGATTCAAATAATAAAAAAGAATAAAAAAAACTTGCATAGTCTGGATCTACTTCTTCCAATTCTTTTAACTTTTGTATTTTGATAGAAATATATTCTGAATTACCTTTAATAAATATATCTGACATATATCTTCCTGGCGCATTTAAGCCTGAAATACCAAGAGGTGACCCTGCATTCTTTAATGTTGCTAACTTATAAAAAACATTATTATGATATTTTACATATTCAGCCTCACCTTTTAAAAGAATGAAAATTTGATCTGCAATACCATGCTGTTCTGCAATTTTGATATCTTCATTACTTTTGTGAAATTCTGTGCCAGAATTGATTAAATCTTCAGTAATTTTTTTTGGAGACAAAGAAAAACCTTTATCTACTAGTATTAAAGATATTTTTTCACTTAAACTCATTAATTATCTAACTTAATAAATTTCCCATTTTATTTAAAGAAAAAAATATTATCTTCTTATAATTGACTTAAAAATATTGATAAAAGATAACAGTATTATTTTTAATCTAAATATACTTACAATGGATTGAGCTAAATATGTCAATGCAGCAGCTCTTAAAACGGATCTGCATTGGTACATATTCTCTCTAGGAACAAATCTTTTGAGTATTGGTAAGGCTCTCTTAAAACTTGCATCAAATTCTACAGGAAGAGTAATCAAATGGATTAGTACATTTGTAGATAAGCATCCCATTATTATTATCGCAGCAATAAGGGTGATAAATGGACTTTTAGTGAAGGCAAATATTGATGGTAGTCCTATAATTAATAAAAATGAGCCAATTCTTTGAAAGATCATTGTTTTTTCAATTAATGATTGTCTAAGAATAAGTGGTTTGTATTTTTCTTTATCTTGAATTGCATGACCAATTTCGTGTGCAACAACCGCAATGCTTGTAATACTTTTTTTATCAAGTTTATCTGTAGCGATATGTATTTTTTTTTCTTTAGGATTGTAATGATCTAATTGCTGAATAGGATTAATTGATACATTGGTAATTTTTTCTTCTTCGAGAATTTTTTTTCCAAGTTCTCTACCAGTGAAAGGCATATCAGGTAAAATTTTATTATATTTTTTTAAAGTATAATTTACCCATAAACTTGGTAGAAACATTACAATAAATGGTAAAAAATAGTAAAATAATTTAATCACAATATAAAAATAGGAATAATATTATTAAAAATCAATTTTATTTAAACTAGTATTATTATCAATAATTAATTATTGCTTAAAAAGTGAAATCTAAATTTGAAAGAATTAATAGACTTCCCCCATATATATTTGGGGAGATAAATTCATTAAAAATGAAACTGAGATCAGAAGGCAGGGATATTATTGATTTTGGCATGGGCAATCCTGATATGCCAACACCTCTTCACATAAGACAGAAATTAAAAGAAGTTGTAGATAAACCAGGTGTTGGACGTTATTCAGTTTCAAAAGGCATTAATGGATTAAGAAAAGCTCAAGCTAAATATTATAAAAAACGATTTAATGTTGATTTAAATCCATCAAGTGAAATTATAGTAACAATTGGTTCAAAGGAAGGTTTAGCAAATTTAGCACAGGCTATAACTTCAAGAGGAGACAGGATATTATGCCCTGATCCATCATACCCTGTTCATCCATATGGTTTTATGATTGCCGGAGCAAAATTAACACCTTTAAGAACATTTTATAATGGACAGTTCGATAGAAACAAATTTTTATCAAATATTGTAAATAATTTAAAAAAATACTCTTCAATAAAAGTTATTATTGTTTCTTTTCCTTCTAATCCAACAGCTCAGATAGTTGACTTAGATTTTTATAAAGAATTAGTAAAAATTGCAAAAAAATATCAAGTTTATATTTTATCTGATTTAGCTTATTCAGAAATTTATTTTGGTAAAAATCCACCTCCATCAATATTAGAAGTTAATGGAGCTAAGAACATAGCTGTTGAATTTACAACCTTATCCAAAACTTATGCAATGGCAGGATGGAGAATAGGTTTTGCTGTTGGAAACAAAACATTAATTGAAGCATTAACAAAAATTAAATCATATGTAGACTATGGTGCCTTTACTCCTGTGCAAGTAGCAGCCACTGCTGCTTTAAATGGATCTCAAAGATGTGTAGAAGAAATAAGAGAGACTTATAAAAAAAGAAGAGATGTTTTAATAGAGTCTTTTGAAAGAGCTGGTTGGGATAAAATTCCAGCTCCTGAGGCATCGATGTTTGTATGGGCTCCTTTACCAAAAAAATTTAAAAAGATGGGTTCTATGAAATTTGCGAAAAATTTAATGATAAATGCCGATGTTGCAGTAGCTCCTGGTTTGGCTTTTGGAAAAGGAGGGGAAGGTTTTGTTCGTATTGGTCTAGTAGAAAATACTCAAAGAATAAGACAAGCAGCTAAAAATATTAAAAGATATTTTAATACTTAATATTAAACTGATAAAATCTTAATATAATGTGATAATTTTTCACCTGCATCCCAGGCATCGCTTAGACTTTTTCCTAAAACCCAGTCTCCACTTAAAAATATTTTATTATCCTTAGAATTAATCCAATTTTTTTTTGAGATAGTATTATAACTCAATTTTGTTTGTGCATATAACCACCTGTGTGATTTAATAAAACTTATTTCATTCTTTATATCAAATATTTCTTCAAATATTGATTGGGCATATTTTTCTAGTTCAGTCTTGTCTATATCAATATTATTTTTTGTATATTCAGAACTCATATTTAATACCCAACAATCATTGGATAATTCATTAAATTTTATATTTTGATTCATAAAGAAACTAATATCTTTATGAAGATTTAATCCAGCTTTAATTTTAATTTTATTATTATTATCTTTATAGCTTAACATTACAGTATGTATTGGGTCATAAGATGGCTCGCCAACAATCTGAGTAAAATCAATTAATTCTTTTGAAAGTTCTTTTGATTGTAAATAAGGTATACAAATTAAAATATAATCAAAATCTTTAAATTCTTCCTGTTCAGAAAATAACGAGAAGAGATCATTACTATTTTTTGAAATTTTAATTATTTTAGAATTTAAATAACTTTTTACTTTTATATTATCAAAAATAGACTTTGGAATAGAATTCATTCCATTTTGACCTATAATAATTTTTTTTCTAGTCTTTTTATTTTTTAAATAATCTGTTGCAAAATCTATTTCTATTTCTTGTCCCAAGTTATATTTACTTATTACTTCATTTAATTGAAATACAGAGTGATTTGTCGATAGATAATGTGCACCATGATCAAAAAAGTAATTATCATGCTTTCTAGTAGAGACTCTTCCTCCTGGTCTCCATGATTTATCAAATATTGTAATATTATGTTCTTGAAGATTATAAGCAAGAGACAAACCAGTCATCCCAGCTCCAATTATTGCAATATTTTTCACATTAATTAATATTAATTATTTGAAAATTTTTTTTGCCTGAAAATTTAATTTTTTTTAAACCAAATTTACTGCATAGATTTTTGTATCTCTGTTTTACTGGTAAGTTAATTGTTTTAAAATGTATATTATCGTGACCGAACATCATTTTCTGACCATTAATTTCATATAATTTTTTATAAATACTAGATTTTCTTCTAAAAACCATAATTTAATAGAAAAAATATATAGTTAAATTTAAAGCAGCAAAGATAAATACTATCGCAATAGCTGCATATAAATTTCTTTTGTTCATATCTATTTATAATTAAAATTATACTTAAAAGTCAAGATACTAAATTAATTTATCATTAATGATTTTAAGAAATCTAAGTTTTCAATTAATCGTCTTAATTCTTCTGGATCTAGTCCCTTTAAATTTTCTTTAAATAAATTTTGATAGTCTAACGTATCAATACGATCCGTATAAATTTCTTTTAAAGAAATTGTATTTGAATTATTATAATCATAATTCCCAATTAATATTTTTGATAATGCAGGAAATATTAGTGATGTAGTTGTATAAGTTGCAAATCCTATTTCCCTGTCTTCGTCTTGTCTTTTGTCAATAAAGGTAAAATAAATAGCTATTCTTGCTGCACGTGTTAATTCTGCTACAGATAATTCATCATCTTGTGATACATCTAAAAATGAAAAAGTTTCATTAATACAATTTGCGGGATTGCTATCATTATTACATGTTTCAATTAATTGAGAATTCATTAAGTTAATAATTTCTCCATAAATAATTTGAAAGACACTAGGGATTGATTCACATTTTTCATAAACAGAATACTCTGATGAATTTAAAAAAGAATAATCTATACCATCCCAACCATCAGGAGCAGTAACTTCAAGTAAATTATCACCATCTTTTTTTAAAAAATAATAATAATTTCCATCTAGTTCACCCCATTTATAAGCTGACCAATCTTTTACCTTTGATGTTTTTGATACATTAAATCCAACATATGTCTCATCAATCCACATGCTTGTATTATTTGATATTATGAATACTTGATATTCTGCATCACAATCATCACTCCAAATACCCTGCATGTCCTTTGGAAAATTATCTTCAAAAATTAATTCTGCATTGAGCTGAAATGGTAAGAATAAAATAATGCCAAAAATTAATTTTACTAAACTATTCTTCATAAGGCATAACTCTTATTACATCTCCATAAATAATTACAACTCTTTGACCATTTGGAAGAGCATTATCATCTCCTTGCACAAAAGCTTTTTCTTGATCATTTTGGCAATTAGAAATGTCATTTCCACATTCATCAATATTTACTATATATTGGAAGCCATCATGATTACCAATTTTTGCTTGTATTACTGAGCCCATAGCAGCTCCTCCAATAGTTCCATATACTATCGCTATATCTTGACACTTTGTTCCCAATATTTCTTCTTCTCCACATATTTGAGATGCTAAAAGACCTCCTATCATTGCTCCAGCAGTTGCTCCAATCCAATCACTTTCACCTTCAATTTTTACTGGAAGAGAGGTTTTAATAGTTCCATATTCAATATTAGTTACTTTTTGTGCATCAGATTTTTTTACCTTATTTGGAGATGTTGTATTACAAGAGATTAGTGCAAAAATAATTATAAGTGGAATTACCAATAATTTTACCAATTTGGTCATTAATATAAAATATTATAGTTAAAAAATGTCTAAAATAAGCAATTAATTTTAATAAATCATATAAATTTTCTAATAACTTACTATTTAAGTATCGATGAAAAGTTTATTTTTAATTCTTGGAAATCAATTATTCCCACTAAAACACCTAAGAAAATATAAAGACTTAACTATCTTTATGAGTGAAAGTTTTGATCTTTGTACTTTTCAAAAACATCATAAATTAAAACTCATTCTTTTTCTATCCTCAATGAGATCTTATGCTGATGAATTAAAAAAAAATAAATTTAAAGTAAATTATATTGATTTAAAAAAAGATTTTAAAATATCCTATGAAAAAAAATTAGAAAATTTTATAAAAAAAAATAAATTCGAAGAATTAATTTCTTTTGAAATTGAAGATAAATTTTTTGAAAAAAAAATAAGCACATTATGTAAAAAAAATAAGATTAAATTAACTTTTATAGAATCACCCATGTTTTTAAATTCAAGAGACGAATTTAAAAATTATTTAAGTAAAACAAAAAAACCTTTTATGGCTAATTTTTATAAAATTGCCCGTACAAAAATAGATATTTTGATGGAAAATAATAAGCCCAAAGGTGGAAAATGGAGTTTTGATGAAGATAATAGAAAAAAACTTCCTAAAGATATCAAAATACCAGAAATGATTACTGCAAAAGAAACAAAGCATACAAAAGTTTTAAAACAACAAATAAACACAATTTTTAAAAATCACCCAGGCCAAGTTGATAATTTTTGGCTACCTACAACTTATGATGATGCTGTTAAATGGTTAGATTATTTTATTATTAAAAAATTTAATTTATTTGGTGATTACGAAGATGCAGTTGATACCAATAATAACATTTTATTCCATAGTGCTCTAAGCCCCATGATTAATTTAGGTTTATTAACACCAGAACTTATAATTGAAAGAGTTAAAAAAGTTGAAAATAAAATTAAAATTAATTCTTATGAAGGCTATATCAGGCAAATTATTGGATGGAGAGAATTCATTAGAGGAATATACCAAAATTATGATCAACAATTAGAAGAAAATAATTTCTTTCGACATAAAAATTCTCTTACTAAAAAATGGTATGACGGTACAACTGGATTAGATCCTTTAGATCACTCAATCAAAAATGCTCAAAAATATGGGTACACCCATCATATCGAGAGATTAATGGTTTTATGTAACATTATGAACTTATGTGAAATTAAACCTAATGAAGTTTATAATTGGTTTATGGAAATGTTTGTAGATAGCTCTGATTGGGTAATGTCACCTAATGTTTATGGTATGGGATTGTTTAGTGACGGAGGTATATTTAGTACCAAACCTTATATTTGTGGTTCAAGTTATTTTATGAAAATGATGAATTTTAAAAGAGGTGATTGGAATGATATTATGGATGGATTGTATTGGCGTTTTATTAATAAAAATAGAAAATTTTTTCAATCTAATCCACGTTTAAATATGATGGTTAATATCTATGATAAAATGAATACAGAGAGGAAAAATCATATAATAAAGAAAGCAAATCAGTTTATTCATGATAATACCAAATAATGGATAAATTTGATGTTGTTGCAGCAATAATAATAAAAAATGGTAAATATTTTATTGCGCAAAGAAATAGAAATAAACATATGGGATTAAGTTGGGAGTTTCCAGGTGGAAAAGTTGAAAAAGAGGAAACTTTTGAAATTGCACTTAAAAGAGAAATAAAAGAAGAACTTAATATAGAAATAAATATTAAAAATAAATTAGGTGAAGAAAATTATAAAGATGACAAAATAAATGTAAAATTGCATTATTTTATATGCTCTCATTTTAATGGTGAAATTATTTTGAGTGAACACGAAAACTCAGCTTGGATTACAAAAAATGAATTTAAAAATTATAATTTTGCTGAAGGGGATAGTGATATTATAAAATTATTATAAGATTAATTTTAAAATCCTCTAAATCCCTAATTTTTCTACTCTTTTTTTCAAAAATTTTATTTTCTTTTATTTTAGTGATAAAGACCAATGGAATTTATGAAAGTTAATAAAGACCAAATATCAGCATGGGGTGTCCATGCTTTTACAGGATCAGGAGCTATACTTGGATTCCTTGCCTTAATATCAATATTGAATAATGATCAAACTGGTGCTTTCTTATGGTTAGGCTTAGCATTATTAGTTGACGGGATTGATGGTACATTAGCAAGAAGAATAGGTGTAGAGGAAAAAGCACCAAATTTAGATGGAATAATTTTAGATAGTATAGTCGATTATCTTAACTATGTAATTAACCCTGCTTTAATGATTTACTGGTTTCAATTAGTGCCAAATGGTTTTGAAATTATAATGCCAGCAATAATTTTTGGAGTTTCATTGTACACTTTTATTAATGTTAATATGAAAACTGATGATTATTATTTCAGAGGATTTCCTGCAATTTGGAATATTGTAGTACTTTATTTTTTTATATTAAATTCAAATGTTTGGATAAATCTTATTGTAATTATTATTTTATCAATATTAACTTTTATTCCTTTTAAATTTGTTCATCCATTAAGAGTAAAATCTTATCGAAACTTAACTATTTTTTTTACCGTAATATGGTCAGCAACAACATTGAGATTAGTTACTAAATCTGAAATAAATTTAATTATAAATGATACTATAGTGTTAATTATCTGGTTAATCTGCACAGGATATTTTTCATATATTTGTTTAAATAAGTCATTAAAAGACTTCTCTTAGTAAGCAATTTAGCTATTTTTTTATATATGCATTTTTTGCATATCTAAATATGATCATAATCAATTTAAATATAAATAATTTTTATTATTAATTTTACATCGTTCATTTTGAATAATTCAAAACGGAAGTAGACGAAAGTTGAAGGAACGCATGCAAGTTATTAAATCGTTCAATCTGTTTTTAACAGATCGGAAGTAGGCTAAAGCTGAAGGAACGCGGATCTTATTAAAATCCATAGCTAAGCATGAACTATAACAGATTGAAAGGACTGTTATTAAATATGATAGGTATTAAGTTTGGATTTATAAATACTTCATTCATTTCACTGTACTAAATATGTTTAATGAAATGTATCAATCTGAGAGTCTAATCAGAAATCACTATAACAATATAAATGAATGGTTAGAAAAAATGACTGCTAAAGTGATTAATGAAAAAAATGCTGAAGCAGAGACTCATTTTAGAAATATAGGAATAACATTCTCAACTAATAGTGAAACAGCAAGAGAGAGAATAATACCATTTGATTTAATTCCAAGAATTTTTACTTTTAGTGAATGGTCTAAATTAGAAAAAGGAGTAATTCAAAGAGCGAAAGCTTTAAATGCTTTTTTGGCTGACATTTATAATCAAGGAGAAATAATTAAAGCTAATATTATACCTAAAGAATTAATTTTTAAAAAAAAATCTTACGAAGTTTCAATGTTTGGTTTTACACCACCTAGATCAATTTATAGTCCAATAGTAGGTATAGATTTAGTAAGAACAAATCATAATGAGTATTTTGTATTAGAAGATAATTGTAGAACACCTAGCGGTGTATCATACATGTTAGAAAATAGAGAAATAATGATGAGAATGTTTCCTGATTTATTTCATACAAATCGAGTTACACCTATTGATGATTATCCAACTAGATTACTTCAGACTTTAATGAGTTTAGCTCCAATAAAATGCAACACATCTGAGCCAGTATGTGTTCTTCTTACACCTGGTCCATTGAATAGTGCTTATTATGAACATAGTTTTCTATCCGATCAAATGGGTATTGAAATGGTAGAGTCTACTGATTTGTTTGTTGAGGGTGAATTTCTATACATGAAAACCGTAGATGGTCCTAAAAAAGTAGATGTTGTATATAGAAGGATAGATGATGATTTTTTAGATCCTCTTTGTTTTAACCCAAATTCAGTAATTGGAATACCTGGAATTATGGATGTGTATAGAACTGGAGGAGTAAATATTTGTTCAGCTCCGGGTGCAGGTATCGCAGATGACAAAGCAATTTATATTTTTGTTCCAGAAATGATAAAATTTTATTTAGGAGAACAACCAATATTAGAAAATGTTCAAACATGGAGTTGTGACAAAGATGATGATCTTAATTATGTATTAGATAACTTATCTGATCTTGTTGTAAAAGAAGTTGATGGCTCTGGAGGATACGGGATGCTAATAGGTCCAAAATCCTCTAAATCCTCAATTGAAGAATTTAGAAGAAAACTCTCCGCAAATCCTCGTGGGTATATTGCTCAACCTCTCTTAGATCTATCATTCTCTCCAACTTTGATAAAAAATCAAGTTGAAGGAAGAAGAGTTGATTTGAGACCTTTTTGTTTAATGGGAGAAAATGCACAATTAAGTTCTGGAGGATTAACAAGAGTTGCAATGAACGAAGGATCTTTCGTTGTTAATTCAAGTCAAGGTGGTGGAGTCAAAGATACATGGGTTTTAGCGGAATGAGATTCAATGTTAAGTAGAACAGCTGAGTATCTTTACTGGATTAGTAGATATATGGAGAGAGCTGAGACTAATGCTAGACTCTTAGATGTAGGTTATAGAATGTCATTATTTCCTAATCCAAATGGCTACAATAATGAGTGGGAATCTGTTTTAGCTGCTGCAGGCGCAATACAAGGATACAAGAATAAATATAATATTATTGAACAAAAAAAAGTTGAAGATTATTTATTTTTCGATGAAGATAATCCATCATCTGTTTTTAATTGTATTCTTAATGCTAGAAGTAATGCTTTAGTTGTAAGAACTTCATTCACACCTGAATCTTGGCTAGCTATTAACAAAACTTATCAAGAAATTTTAAAATTAAAAAATAATAATTTTAATGCATCAGATCTACCAAACTTAACTGAATGGACAATAGAACAAGTAAATTTGTTTAGAGGTTCCTTAAGCTCCTTATTAAGAAATGATGGTTATAACTTCCTTTATTTAGGATTATTTGTTGAAAGGGCAGATAATTCAGCAAGATTATTAGATGTTAAATATTTCGTTTTACTTCCTAAACCTCAATACATAGGTGGTAATATTGACAATATGCAATGGAGTATACTTCTTAGATCATTATCATCATTTAATGCTTTTCGATGGGCCTATGATGGAAATGTTACCTCAACCAAGATTGCTGATTTTTTAGTTTTAAATAGTAATTGTCCAAGATCTCTTAGTTTTTGTATTCAAAATATTGTGAAACACTTAACTAATTTAACTTGCAGTCCAGAGAAGGTAAATAAAATTTATAATACTTTAAAAGATTTAAATACTAAAATTCAAGAAGAAAAAATTGAGTCAATTGTTGATTTTGGCTTACATGAATTTGTTACACAATTCATTAATAAAATTTCAAGCGTAGATTCAGACATTCAAAAGGAGTTTTTTAACTAATGGAAATAATAATTGAACATACAACTAAATATGAATATAAAAATCCTGTTGCTGGTCTTATACAATCTACAAAACTATATCCCTCTGAATATAATGGTTTAAAAATTTTAGATTGGAATGTTCATCATGACTCAGCTGAAAAGTCTGCAATTTATAAAGATGGAGAAGCAAATAATATACAAAGTTTTACTAGTTTAAAAAAAGTAAAAAAAATTCAGTTTACTGTTCTTGGTAAAGTTGAAACTTTTGATACAAAGGGAGTTTATTCTAATCCTGATGATAAATTAGATCCTACAGTTTATTTAAGAGATTCAAATTTAACTATTCCTGATGTTGATATAAAGAATTTGGCATTAGAAGCTAAAAATGGATTCAATGAAGATGAAAGGTTACTTATTTCTCACAATTTAATGAATTTAGTAAGAGAAAAAGTTGAATATAAACCTCTTTCTACGAATAATGAAACAACAGCTCAGGTAGCTTATAATCAAAAAAAAGGTGTATGTCAGGATCAAGCACACGTAATGGTATCAGCTGCTAGAACAATTAATATACCTGCTAGATATGTTAACGGTTACATGCATAATAATTCACATTCATCAGAATTTCAGTCAACACATGCATGGGCAGAATTTTTTATAAATAATCTTGGTTGGGTTGGTTTTGATCCTACAAATGGTTGTAGCCCTGATGAAAGATATATAAGAGTATCTTGTGGCCTTGATGCAAGTGAAGCCGCACCTATAAAAGGGGTTTTCTATGGATATAATGGGCAAAACAATTTGATTGAAAACTTAGATATACACGTTCAAACACTTGAAAATAATTCTCAACAATAAAAAAATTTGATAAGCTTCTTAAAATTATTGAGAGAGAAATATGTACCAAAATAAAAAACAACTACAATTTATATGGATCTTTAAACCTGAACTTTCAGATGTTGCAAAGCGAGTAGCTGAAGATCATGTTAAATGGATGAATGAAACTCACACTAAAGAAGGAGAAAAGGCTCTTATAGTATTAAATTGGTCAATTGGACCTGAATTTAAAGAAGGAGTTGAGACAGGAAACATAGCTCTTATTTTAACAGAAATTTATGAAAACCAAGCTGGAATAGATAATCATTTTATGCTTGCTCAAAATAATGGAAGCTATTTTAGAGATGATTTAGATGAATTTGCAAAAAATTGTGAACAAAGAGTAACTATTCATTCTTCAGATGTCATTAAATCAATATAAATTAGTATGAAAAATAAATTTATATCTGATTTTTAAAATCATTTCTTCATTCTGATTAATATTTAGCTTTATTTTATATATTAGCTAGCCTATCTATAAGATAATGGAAATTGATAAAATTTTTAAAAATTTAATTTTAGCAGACTTTATTGTTATAATTTTAATGGTTATATCATCTATGTATCAACCATCCGAAATTTCCAATCTTTATGAAAATTTAAATGACGGATTATTATCTAATTTTGAAAATTTTTCTCGAATAGTATCGATTAGTTTATTCTTTTTATATCTACTAACTTTAAATTTACTTTATCGATTTATTTCTTACGGCAAACCACTGTATTTATTTTTAGTAGTAGCTGGCATAATTCTAAATTATTTTAGTGGTTCTGTAATCTATACAGCTTTTAGTGGTATGTTAGATCAAGTTGGTGGATTGATTAGTGGTGCAATTTTGATTCTTTTATATTTTTCTCCAATTAAAAATAATTTTAGATAAGAATAAACTTAGTTTTCTGCAATCAAATCAATATTTATGTATTTTTTATTAAAATTTAGTTACAATATTAAAATAGGTTGGTCAAAACCCTTGTAAAAAAAAGACCATAAATTTTGATTATGGTAAAAACTTTAGCTAAAATTATCATTGGTTTATTAAGCTTATGGGCAATAGTATTTATAATTGCAGAGATTATAGGTGTAACTATCTATTTTCCATTCACTATAGTTGAAAAACAAGAAATACCATATCATAGAATTACTTCAGTTAGATTAGCTGTTTTTTTAACTTTTGCTTATTTTGGTTTTAGATATCTTTTTTTTCAATCAGAAAAACTATATCCTATTCAATTTTTAGAAATTTATATTAAATCATTAACAATTTGCTGTTTATTTGTTTTTTATACTAGTGAAGTTGAATTTAGAGAATATTATTTTTTTTTATTTTTATTTATAGTTTCATTAATCTTACATTTTGCATCAAGAAAAAAGATAAGAAGTTATTTTAATTAAAAGGCGATTTAAATAAATCGCCTTTTTCTAAAATTAAAATTTTTAAGTAGTAATTAGTTTTAACACTATTAGAATTAAACCAACCAATGGAAATATTAAACCTCTGATATTAGGTTTAAAACCATAATTATTGACTAAATTAAATGCTCGTAATGCTCCATTTATGGTGGCAAATGTAAAAAGCATCAATAAAAATGAATACCAAAATTCGTATTGAATTAGGTTTTCTTCGTATGTATTGCCTGTTACATCAAATGTTAGAAGTATAGACATCAAAAGTATTGCTAAAAATAACACACCTAGAACACCTCTAAAAATTGTTTTTGGTTCTTCATTTGAAAAACCAAGCTCATCATAAAATTTATTATTTAAGAAAAATTGATAAATAACAAAAGCAATAAAAAGCATGAATAAAACATGAAAAGTAAATGGTAGGGTGCCACCAGCTTCAAGAATATGTTGGGACATAAAATCTCCTTTTTCAATATAATATACAAAAATTTTAATGATTCTTTATAAAAAACTTATTAAAGTAATTTTAAATGAAAAATATTTTAGTTACTGGTGGCTCAGGTAAAGCTGGTAGAGCAACAATTAAATTACTTTTAGAAAAAAATTATAATGTATTTAATGTTGATTTTGTAAATAACCCTGAATTGGATGTTCCCTTTACAAAGGTTGATTTAGAGGATTTTGGTGATGCTATGGAAGTAGTTTCTGAAATTGATGACCGTATAAATGGTATAGATGCGGTAATTCATCAAGCAGCTATTCCTGCCTCTGGTTTGGAAGCAAATCATAAAACTTTTAAAGCTAATACTCTCAGCACTTATAATATTTTCCAAGCTTCAAAAGTTATGAAAATAAATAATATTGTATGGGCATCAAGTGAAACAGTTTTAGGTTTACCATTTGATACTTATCCGCCTTATGTACCTGTTGATGAAAACTATGATCCACGACCAGAGTCAAGCTATTCACTTTCTAAAGTGATGGGTGAAGAAATGGCTAGACAATATTGCAGGAGAAATCCTGAAATGAAAATATTTGGACTTCGCTACTCCAATATAATGGAGGAGAAAGATTACAAACAATTTCAATCATTCCAAAAAGATCCATTTTTAAGAAAATGGAATTTTTGGGGATATATTGACGCTAGAGATGTGGCCCAAGCTTGTCTTTTAGCCATGGAAAGTAAACTAAAAGGTGCTGATAATTTTATTATAGCTGCAGATGATACTGTTATGAAAGAAGATAATAAATCTCTTCTTGATAAAGTATTTCCAAATATTCAAATTAAAGGTGAAATTGGAAAGAATAAAACTTTGCTAAGTAATGATAAAGCTAAAAAAATTTTAGGATTTAAACCAGAATATTCTTGGAAAAAAATTAATTAAATTTCCAAACTCATTAAACCATTTTTATCAAAACTAATTGGAATTGGATTTGATATTTCTCCAATAAAATTACCATTTTGATCATCATGCAAAAAAGCCATAAAGAAAAATTTATTATCTTTTTTAATAACTCTACCTGCATAAAGTTCTATTTCAGAACATGTTGTAAAGTAGGGGCCTGGTGCCAGATTCCATGGACCTTCAAATTTATTTGCAATTAAATAATGCGTACCTCGTCTAATAGGACCGTTATAATTTTTTTTAAATTCATCAGACCAATCTTCAGGATGATTACAAAATAAACAATACCATTTATTATTTACTTGAAATAATTGAGGTACTTCAAGTTGACTAAATAATCCTCCAAAAAGTGGTTTGGTTGATTTCCAATCATAAAGATTGATTGATTCTGCCATCCCTATAACTCCACATTGGTAAGGATCATCATCTATTGATGCTCTTGCTGTGTATGCCATAATATATTTATTTTCTATAGGATGTTTCATTACCCATGGATCTCTCATAGCTTGATCTTTCCAAAACCCATTTTCAGTAAATTCCAAGTAAATATCTGGATCTATATCTAAAGCTAAACCATTACCACATCTTTCAAAAGAGTAGGGGGAATTGCCTACTGAATGACCTATTCTTTGCTTAACACCTTTTTCCTTTTTATTTCTTCCAGTATAGAAGTAATGCCATTTAGAATTTTCTTTTAATATTGATCCTGTCCACACTGTGTAATCATCAAAATTTTCTTTTTTTGAAGGTGATAAAACTGTTCCGTAATAATCCCAGTTGATTAAATCTTTCGAGGTAGCAAGACCTTGAGTAACATTATTATGTCGTAAATCTGGATCTTTTAATGATTTATCTGCTTGTAAAAAATAACAGTACCATTTGTTATTATCATTTGCTAACCAGAAATCCCAAACCCATTTATCATTTATTTTTAACACAAATTATTTTAAAATTACTTGCGCAAATGATGCTGTATCTTCTAAAAATAAATATAATTCATTATTATACTTAATCATATCTCTAATTCTTTCACCTATTTCAATTCTTTTCATATTTATTATTTCTTTATTATCCTTTAGTTCAAAAAAATAAAGTGAACTATCTTTTAATGAGGCAACAACATAATGGTTTTTTTTATCTAAACCTACAATCTGTGAAATACCAATTGAAGGAACAAAATATTTAATTGGCTCGATAAAACCATAATCAGAATGAGATTTGTAAAGTGGATATTTTTCGTATGTTTTCTGATTATATGAAGCATTCGCACCACCATAATGTTCTCCATAGCTAGAAATTGCCCATCCATAATTTGGGATTTCTTTTTGATTTAGTTTAATTATATTTATTTCGTCTCCACCTTGAGGTCCGTGCTCAGCTTCTATTAAAAAATTATCTTCTTTATTATAATATAAACCTTGAGGGTTCCTATGCCCCATACTAATTACTTTATAATTTTTAGAAACTTTATCGATCTCTATAACTTTACCAAACATACTATCTATTTTTTGAGTTCGGTGCCTGCTTCTAAAATCACCAGTAGAAAAATATACTTTATCATTTTCTAAACTGATTACTCTACCACCTGATTGATGAGCATTAAATTCTTCATCAATATTATCATAAAAATGTACACACTCTTCAGAAGTAAAAAAATTATCAAATTCAATAAATTGATAATTCATTTTTCCATAAATTAAACTTGTATTCCAACAATTATTAGAAACTTCTCTTGTATAAGAAACATAAATTTCATCATTGTAAATTTCAATGTCTTTTACAGAAAACCATCCTCCTTCAAGCCAATCAAAATCATGAATTCGGGATTTTTTAAATTGTTCAACACCAATAAATTCGCTGATATTTGTTTTAATTTGTTGAAAAAAAAGATCACTCTTTATTTTATTTATTTCAATATTTGAAAATCCTAAAATTCCACTTGCTGAAATAATAATTAAATTATCATTATGAATTTCTAAATATCCACTTCCAGGATATTGATTTGCTATGCCATACATAAATATATTTGATGTTGGGCCAAAAATATTTACATCAATAGTGTTATTTGAAAAGCTATGTTCTGAATTATAACTATATTCAAGATTGCTAGAATTATTTATCAAACTAATATCAAATTCATACGGATCAAATTGTGTTAATAATTTTTCTAATAAAAAACTATCATATTCAAGATAAGGCCTATCTTCCATCAAATCTTGAAAAGCTTCCTCGTATAAAATTCTTCTTTTATCGATTTGGTTACGATCTTTTCTTAACTCTTTAATTTCTTTTTCCAAATTAACAGCATTTTTATGTGGAAGAATATAATTATAAACAAAGTTTTTTATTTGATTATTAATTTGAAGATTGATAAATTTTAAATCAAAAATAAAATTTAATAAAAGAAAGATAAACAAAACTGAAAAAAAATATCTTAAAATGCTCATTAATTATAATTTATTAAAAAATTATTATTTTACAATAAAAAATTAATCTTTACTTGACCTAGACCAAAGATTTATATTTTCTTCTTTTGCGTATTTATTTATTTGCTTTAATTCAGAATTACTAAAAACTAGATTGTTTTGACTATCTAAACATTCGTCTAATTGCTTAACTGTTCTTGCACCAATTAAAGCTGATGTCATGGTAGGATGACGAAGTACCCATGAAAGAGCCATTTGAGGTAAAGATTGTCCTCTTCTATTTGCAATTTTTGTTAACTCTTTAATTTTAAATAAATAACTTTTTGTAATCATTTTTTTATCAAGTGATGAATTATCAGAAACCCTTGATACTTTAGGTATTTTTTTTAAATATTTTCCCGATAACATTCCTTGAGCAAGAGGAGAGAATGCAATACAGCCGATACCTAATTTTTTTAATGTAGATAATAAATCTTTTTCCACCCATCTATTAATCATAGAGTAAGATGGTTGATGAATTAAACAACTAACCCCTCTATCTTTTAATAAATTGTTCATCTTAATTGTTTGTTTTGAACTATAAGATGAAATTCCTACATATAAGGCCTTACCGCTTGTAATTGATTGCGCTAATGCATCTGCTGTCTCTTCTAACGGTGTTAATGGATCAAAACGATGGGAATAAAATATATCTACATATTCTAGCTTCATTCTTTTTAAACTTTGATCAAGGCTTGCAGTTAAGTATTTTTTTGAACCCCATTCACCATATGGACCATCCCACATATGATAGCCTGCTTTACTTGAAATTATCATTTCGTCTCTATATTTTTTAAAATCTGATTTCATAACTTTACCGAAATTTTCTTCTGCAGATCCAGCTGGCGGACCATAATTATTTGCTAAATCAAAATGAGTTATACCTCGATCAAATGCCCTAAAAAGCATCTGCTTTGCTTCTTTTGACATAGTTTTTTTACCACCAAAGTTATGCCAAAGACCCAGTGTAATAGGAGGTAGAAGCAAACCACTATTTCCACATCTTCTGTACTCTAGTTTTTTATATCTTTTATTATTAGCTTTATAAGCCATTAATACTTTTTAAGTATATTTAGCTATTACATCAAGTAATTATTTAAACATTATAGATGATAATAAAATATTATTAATTAATATTCATGTTTTTGTTTATTCCACATTAATGCATATAATCCATTTTTGTTGAGTAGGCTTGAATGATCTCCTTCTTCAATAATATTGCCTTTATCTAAAACAATTATTTTATCTGCATTTGAAACTGTAGAGAGTCTATGAGCTATAATTAATGTAGTTTTACCTTGAGAAATTTTATTTAAGTTTTTATTTATTTCTTTTTCTGTATTAGTATCTAAAGCTGATGTTGCTTCATCAAAAAAGAGAATTGATGGATTTTTTAAAACAGCTCTTGCAATAGCAACTCTTTGTTTTTCTCCTCCGGATAATTTAAGACCTCTCTCACCTACAATAGTGTTGTATTTGTCTGGAATACTTTCAATAAAATCATGAATACCAGCTATTTTTGCTGCATTTATTACATCTTCTTCACTTGAGTCTATTAAACCATATGAAATATTATAAAAAATTGTGTCATTGAATAATACTGTATCCTGGGGGACAACACCTATCATTTGTCTTAATGAGTTTTGTTTGTATTTTTTAATATTTTTCTTATTAATTAATATTTCTCCACTATCTGGGTCATAAAAACGAAACAATAATTTACTTATTGTTGATTTTCCTGCACCAGTTGGTCCAACTATCGCTAAAGATTTACCTTCTGGTATACTAAAGGATATATTTTTAATAATTGTTCTATTATTTTCATATCCAAAAAAAATATTATTAAAAATTATTTCTGCATTATTATTTTTTAAATTTTCATTTCCATTATCATCAATGTTATTTTTTTCTTTTAAAAGATTAAACATATTTTCCATATCAACTAACGATTGTCTTATTTCGCGATAAATAGTTCCCAGAAAATTTAATGGTTGATAAAGTTGCAGCATATAAGCATTGATAACTACAAAACCACCAACCGTTATAGTTTTATTCTGAATTCCAAATACTGTTAAAACAAGCATAAGAGTTATTCCAATCATTATTACAAATGTTTGGCTAATATTTAAAAGAGATAAGGATGTTCTATTCTTGTTTGCTGCATTTTCATATTTTTCTAGTGACTCATCTAATCTTTTAAACTCGTGATTTTCGTTATTAAAATATTTAACAGTTTCAAAATTAAGAAGACTATCAATCATTTTAGTACTTGCAGCATTATCTGCTGAATTCATTTCTTTTCTAAATTGTAATCTCCATTGAGTAATTGTAAATGTTAGAATAACATAGATAGAAATGGTTACAAAAGTTATGATTGCGTATTCAAATCCGTATAAAGTAAGTAAAATAAATATAACAAGAACTAGCTCAATAAATGTTGGAACAACATTAAATAGAACATAGCGTAATAAAAAATCTATTCCTTTTGTACCCCTATCAATAAATCTATTAAGGCCTCCAGTCTGTCTTGAAAGATGAAAATCTAAAGACAAAAAATGTAAATGTTTGAAAACTTTTAGACTTACTCTTCTAATAGCATTTTGAGATACTTTAGAAAAAAGAGCGTCTCTGATTTCATTAAAAGCAAATGAAGCTATTCTTACAATTCCATAAGATATAATAATAGCAATCGGAACATATAATAATAAATTTATACCACTACTTAAATCATTAAGTGAATCAACAGCATTTCCAAGGATTAAAGGTGTATAAACGCTAGCTACTTTTGCTAATATCATACTCAACCCAGCTAAAACCACTCTTATTCTAAGATCTTTTCTGCTTTTGGGCCATAAATAAGGGAGTAATAATTTTGATGTACTATAGAAAGTAGAATCTTTTTTCATATCATATTTTTAAAATTAAAAAATTATCCTTATAAAAATTGATTAAATAAGTCTTGTAAAATTTATACATAGCTCACATTAATCAATAATTAGCAATGTTTGTAATATTTTAAAGTAAATGTTGCTTTCTGTATTTGATAATATTTTTATATAATAATATATAATATTAATAAATGACTGACTTACAATGGTATGCCTATCTTGGAGGATTTGTAGCATTCGCAATCGGATGTTATGTATATTATCTCTCTAGAAATAAAAATTTAGATGATCAACAAGTTAAAAATAGAAAAAGAGTTATGAATTTTTTTTTAATTATAGCTTTGGTTTGTGTTGGTTATTCGTGGCTGTAAACTTAAGAGATAAAATTTGAAATATTATCTTGCAATTGATGCTGGGACTTCAGTAATAAAGACTGTAATTTTCAATACAAATTTCAAACAAATAAATTCTCATAGTGTAAAAAATCCAGTCGTAACTGATAAATTTGGTAAATCTGAAATTGAAATGGAAAAATTTTGGTCACTTACCGCAAAATGTATTAAACTTTTAATAAAAAAATCTAAAATTCAGTCAAAATCAATTGTTGGTTTAGGCATAACTGGAAATATGGTCGGATTTTGGTCTATCAATAATACAAATAAACCAGTAAGAAATGCAATTTTGTGGAATGACACAAGAAGCCAAAAAATTTTCAGTAATAAAAAAATATTTGATCAAATTTATAAAATTACAGGCTCTATCACGCAATATGGCTGTACTATACCTATCCTGAAGTGGATGACTAAATTTGAAAGTGAAAATTTAAAGAAAATTAAATACATCCTAACCTGTAAAGATTGGTTAAGATTTAAATTAACAGGGAATATAAATAATGATGAAACAGAAGTTTCAGTATACCCAGGAGATATAAAAAATAAAAAATTATCAAAAAAAATCTTCAAAATTTTTAACCTAAGTACTAAATATTTTAAGTTTTTCCCAGAAATAAAAAAATCAAATGAATTAGGTGGATACGTTACTAAGAGTGCATCAAAATTAACAAGTTTAAAAGTTGGTACTCCAGTCATTATAGGATGTGGTGATGTAATAGCTTCTATTCTAGGAGCTGGTGGAATTAATCATAACAAAAAAATAAGTATTATTGGAACTACATGTCATAATATCATAGTTAAAAATAATTCGAAAATTTCTCAAGATGGTTCAGGTTTATTTTTTGCTTCTTTAAATAATACATGGTTAGAAACTAAAATAAATGTTGCAGGTACAACTAATATTGATTGGATCATTGATAATTTTTATAAAAATTCAAAAAAGTATTCAGATAAAATTAAAATAATTAATAACTTTGAAAAAAAATATTTAACTTTTAAATATCCAGAAAATTCATTGGTATTTCTTCCTTACATAAACTATGGAGGTTCTATATCTCCATTTGTAAATTTAAATTCTAAAGCTGAAATTTTTGGAATTTTACCACATCATAATAATTTTGATATTATGACTGCTTGTTATGAGGGTTTAGCATTATCTATTAAGGATTGTTATGCGAATAAATTTAAAACCAAAGACAGTCTTTATCTTGCAGGAGGTGCATCAAAAAGTAAAGTATTACCTCAATTAATTTCAAATGTTTTAAATATTAAAGTTAAAATTTTAACTAATTCCGAACTAGGTGCGTTAGGTATTGCATTTTTAATTGATAGTTATTTGCATAAAAAAGATTTAAAAAAATTAATTAACAATCACCAAAATATTGGTCATATCTACACACCCCAAAGAAAACAATCCAAATATCTTAATAATAAATATCAAAAATATAAAAAATTAAGAGAGTCATTGAATAATATTTGGTGAAAGTCTTAAATTTAGTTGATAATATTAGTATATTGATATTAAAATATTAATCATAAATTAAGTGAGGAAAAATGAATAAAATTTTATTATTTTTTATTACAATTCTATTTTCTTTGAATGCTTATGCTGTAACAAATGTTACTTTTTGGCATATGGAAGGTGTTCCACATAGAGTAGATAGAATTCAAACATTAATAGATGAATTTAATTCTGCTAATCCAGATATTAATGTAACGCAAGAAGTTCAAAACTGGGGTGAAATTTACGCTAAAGCTCCTGCATCAGTTGCTGCTGGAACTGCACCAGAAATATTAGTTGGTATTCCAGATTTTACACCTATTCTTGCTGATATGGGTGCAGCACAACCTGTTGAGGATTTTGTTGCAGAGTTAGATTCAAAATATGGTTTTTACCAAAAAGCACTCGATCAATATACTTATAATGGTCATACTTGGGCTGTTCCTTTATGGAACATGGGTTTATCACTATGGTATAGAAAAAGTGATTTTGAAGCGGCTGGAATTGAGCCACCAAAAACTTGGTCTGATTTAAAGAAAGCTGCTAAAGCTCTAACTAAAGATGGTGTTTATGGAATAGGTCTTCCTGGCAATAAGCAGCTTTATACTGATCAAACAATCTATAGTTTTATGGTTAACTCAGGTGCAGAAGAAATTTATAATTCTGATGGTACTCTAAGATTTGATAATCCTCAAACTGTAGCAGCATACGATGTTTATAAAGAATTATATCAATATTCAGCTCCTGATGCAGCAAACTGGACCTGGGGCGAAGCCGAAGCATGTTTTGCAAGTAAAGGATGTGCAATGATATTGCAGTTCACTGTTATCTCTACATATGACTCACAAGCTGGTGGAGATGCTAGTGATTTAGGTGTAATTCAAATACCTCATGCAAATGGTAAGGCTCATAGAGCTGGAACTGTTTCGTATGTAAATTCAGCAATGATTATGACAGCTGATGAAGCAAAAATGGAAGCTTCTAAAAAATTTCTAAGTTTCTTAATGGAGCCTGGAAATTATGGAAGATTTATCAACATGGAGCCAGGTTTATTTTTACCAATAACTGAAGCTGGAAGTAAAGATTCAACTTATTGGGATGATCCTGTTGTTGTAAAATATAAATCACAAGTAGAAACAATGTTAGACAATTCAACACGAGGAAGTCTATTTGGTTTTACGAATGGTAATACTTTTACAAGCATATCATCTATATCAGCTCAGAATTTATTAGCTCAAACTCTTCAACTAACTTTAATCGATGGCAAAAGTGCAAAAGATGCAGTTAGTGAAGGTATGGAAATAATGACTGAAGCTATTGAATAATTAAAAACTTTTCAGCACCTCTAATAGAGGTGCTGTGATTTCTGTGAAAAAAAATAATATTGAAGGCTGGTTGTTTGTATCTCCATTAGTTATTTGGATTTCCCTTATTATTTTAGTTCCAATTTATATAGCATTTGAATTAAGTTTATTTAACGTAAAGATTATTGGTACATCAGGAAAATTTGTAGGTATTGATAACTACATAAAATTATTTGGAAAATCAAAATTTGTAAATGCTTCATTAAATAGCTTTTATTGGATAATTGGAAATGCAATCTGTCAAACATTTTTTGCATTCACTATTGCATTAACTATTAATTATAAATTCCCTGGTAAAAAAATTATGGCTAATTGGATTATTTTATCATTTATTATTCCAACAGTAGTTGTTGTTGTAATTTGGAAATTAATGTTAAGTAGTAGTAGTGGTGTAATAAATTCAGTTTTAATTGATATTGGATTATTAGATGAAGCAACGGGTTTTTTTAGTTCTCCTAATAAAGCTTTTATAAGCTTAGTTTTGATAAACTCATGGAGGTGGAGTCCTTTCTTAGCATTAATTATTCTTTCTGGACTTAATTCTATAAATAGGGAAATGTATGATGCATCAAAAGTTGATGGAGCTAATTTTGTTCAACAATTTCTTTTTATTACATTTCCAAATCTTAAAAGTGTCCTTTTTGTCTTAGGTCTAGTTGGCACATTATTATCATTCAATATATTTGACATTATATGGTTAATCACAAAAGGCGGACCATCAAGCGCTACAACTACATTACCGTTATTAATTTATGAAACTGCATTTACTAAATTTAGAATAAGTCAAGCTGCGACTCTATCAATAGTTACTAGTTTTTTGTTATTACTATTCTCGATATTATTTATTAAATCTATGGCACCAAAAGAAGATGATTAAAGAAAATAATATTAAACTTATATTTTTAAGCTTATCTTTATTATTAATTATACTTATTTTTTTCTTTCCTTTTTTTTGGATAATCACATCATCTTTTAAAAGTCCTGAGGAAATTATTGCTACATCTACAACTATTATTCCAAGATCTTTTACTTTAGAACATTATAATAAAATATTATTTAACTCAGATTTCTTTATATATTTAAAAAATAGTTTGATTGTTTCATTCTTATCTATGATAATTTCAATTATTCTATCTGTATCTGCTGCATATGGTTTACATAAACTAAAATTTTATGGAAATAAATTTGTAGAATATTCTCTTCTAGTGACATATGCATTTCCTGGAGTCATTTTATTAGTTCCCATTTATTTATTATTTGCAAAAGTAAATTTACTTAATAGTTATTTTGCTTTGATTATCGTTAATGTTTTGTTTGCCACTCCATTTGCAGTTTGGATGTTAAAAGCTTTTTTTAAGTTAATTCCAAATGAGATAGAGGAGGCGGCATATATTGATGGCGCATCTAGATATATCGTAATTTCTAGAATTATTGTTCCTTTAGCTGCTCCAGGTATAGCAAGTGTAGCAATTTTTTGCTTTATTATTTCTTGGACAGAATATCTTTTTGCGTCAATATTAATAAGTGGAGATAATCTAAAAACCTTACCTGTTGGTTTAGCTGGAATTGTTGGTCAATATCAAATTGATTGGGGTTTTTTATTATCTGGAGCTGTTCTTGCAAGTTTGCCAGTGATATTATTATTTGTATTTATTGGAAAATATTTTGTATCTGGTTTAACCGAAGGAGCAGTTAAATAATTGAATAAAATGAAGAAGGAAAAATGTCTGTAGCAAGAATAACAACAATTAATTTTAAATCTAAAGAAGATGCTGATGAGTCTATTAAAGATTATTCAGTAAAAGCACCAAGTGAATTTCCTGAAGCACAACAATTATTACAAATACGCGCAAGTGATACAACGGTAATGGCTGTATCTTTATATGCTGATAATGATGCAATGGAGCGTGCTTCTGCAGCTAGAGCTAAAAGAATGAGTAATAATGAAAAAACATTTGATGTTGTTGACACAAAAACTGGTGAAGTAACATTAAATCATAAAAATTAAAAAAGGAGTGCCCGTAGTTCAGTAGGATAGAGCACCAGATTCCTAATCTGGGGGCCGCATGTTCGAATCATGCCGGGCACGCCAAATATTTATTTTCATATATTTTGTTTCGATTATACTTAATTGAATAATTATGGACAAATTACTACAAAGGTCAAATGGTGAAATTAATATTGAATTATTTGATAATAGTTTTAAAAAATTTTTTCAAAGTGGTTGTTGTAAAATTTTAAATCCAAATAATTATAATGATAATAAAGAATTAGTTTTAATTAACACTGCAGGAGGAATTACTTGTAATGATAATATTGAAATTAATGCTACAATTCATAATTCTGAATTAAGTATTTGTACGCAAGCCGCTGAAAAGATTTATTCAGGAATAGGTGATCCTGCTAAAGTAGACATAAATATCAATTTAAATAATTCAACTTTGTATTGGTTGCCCAAAGAGTTAATTTTATTTGATAATTCAAAATTAAGACGAAATATAAATATTAATCTATCAAATAATTCTAATTTGATTTTTTGTGAAACTACAATTTTTGGAAGAAAAGCAATGTCTGAAAAAATTAAAAATATTTCTTTTTCAGATCAATGGAAAATTTTTACGAATTCTACAATAAAGCATTTTGAAGCAATTAATATAAAAGGATCAACGATTGATAATTTTAAAAACAATTATACATTTGAAAATCTATCATCTTTATCAACAATTTTAATTTTTGGTGATATTATTCATCAACTTGAATCTGAGTTAAGTAAAATTATAAAAAACTTAGAAAATCATTATTGTGAAATGACAAAATTTGATGATAAGATTGTAATTAGGTGCTTAGCCGATGATAATTATGATTTAAAAAAAACACTAAATTTTATTATGAAAAATATAATAAGTGATAAACTACCAAAAAGTTGGGATCTATAAATGAAATTAACACCAAGAGAAAAAGATAAGTTGATGGTCAGTATGGCAGCTAATGTTGCCAGAAAACGTTTAGAAAGAGGTGTTAAACTTAATTATCCAGAAGCGATAGCGTTGATAACAGATTTTGTCATAGAAGGTGCAAGAGATGGAAAAATGGTGTCAGAATTAATGGAAACAGGTGCGCACGTAGTTAAAAAAGAAGATTGTATGGACGGTATTCCAGATATGATACCAGAAGTACAAGTTGAAGCAACATTTCCGGATGGAACAAAATTAGTAACAGTACATAAACCGATAAGATAATGAAACCTGGTGAAATAATAACAAAACAAAATAGTGATATTAACTTGAATGATAAAAGACAATCAATCACTTTAAAAGTTTCAAATAGTGGAGATCGACCAATACAGGTTGGTAGTCATTATCATTTTGCTGAAACAAATGAATATTTAAAATTTGATAGAGAAAAATCAAATGGTATGCGTTTAGACATACCATCTGGTACTGCTGTTCGCTTTGAACCCGGTCAATCAAAAGATGTAGAATTAATTCCAATAACAGGGAATAGAATGATATTTGGTTTTAATAAAAAAGTTATGGGTCAATTGTAATGAAAAAAATAAAAAGAGAAGCTTATGCTGATATGTACGGGCCAACAACTGGTGATAAAGTCAGACTTGCCGACACTGAACTTTTTGTTGAAGTGGAAAAAGATTTAACAACATATGGTGAAGAAGTAAAATTTGGTGGAGGAAAAGTTATTCGAGATGGAATGGGGCAATCACAAGTACCTCGTGCAGATGGTGCTGTTGATACAGTGATAACAAACGCCTTAATAGTAGATGTAAATGGAATTTACAAAGCTGATATTGGTCTTAAAGATGGCTTAATTAACGAAATTGGAAAAGCGGGTAATCCAGATACACAACCAAATGTAAATATTATTATTGGGCCTGGAACAGAAATAATTGCTGGTGAAGGAAAAATTATAACAGCTGGTGGTTTTGATAGCCATATTCATTTTATTTGTCCTCAGCAAATTGATGATGCACTTCATTCAGGTATTACAACTATGTTAGGAGGTGGAACCGGTCCTGCACATGGTACTTTGGCAACAACAGTTACCCCTGGACCATGGCATATAGAGAAAATGATACAATCAGCCGATGCATTTTCTATGAACTTAGCTTTTGCAGGAAAAGGAAACAGTTCTTTACCTCAAGCACTTGAGGAACAAATAATTGCCGGTGCAAGTTCACTAAAATTACATGAAGATTGGGGCACAACTCCAGCAGCAATAGATAATTGTTTAAATGTAGCTGATAATCATGACATTCAAGTAATGATTCATACAGATACATTAAATGAAAGTGGATTTGTAGAGAGTACAATTAAAGCAATTAATGGAAGAACAATTCATGCTTTTCATACTGAAGGAGCTGGTGGTGGTCACGCACCTGATATTATAAAAGTTTGTGGTGAAGAATATGTTATTCCTTCTTCAACTAATCCAACTAGACCATATACAATTAATACAGTTGAAGAACATTTAGATATGTTGATGGTTTGCCATCATTTAGATAAATCAATACCTGAAGATGTGGCATTTGCTGAAAGTCGTATCCGAAAAGAAACAATTGCTGCGGAAGATATACTCCATGACCTGGGTGCTTTTTCAATTATTGCTTCTGATAGTCAAGCCATGGGTCGTGTTGGCGAAGTTATTATTAGAACATGGCAAACAGCACACAAAATGAAAGTTCAACGTGGGAAACTAAAAGAAGAGAAGGGTGATAACGATAACGTAAGAGTTAAAAGATACATTGCTAAATATACAATTAATCCTGCAATAGCACATGGTATTTCAGAGCACATAGGAAGTATCGAAAAAAATAAACGTGCTGATATTGTTATTTGGGATACTGCCTTTTTTGGTGTTAAACCTGAAATGGTTTTACAAGGTGGAAGTATTGCTTGTGCACAAATGGGTGATCCTAATGCATCAATTCCAACACCACAACCAGTGTACTCAAGGCCAATGTTTTCTTCCTTTGGAAAATCATTAGTAAAATCTACTGTCACTTTTGTAAGTAAAGTATCTTTAGATAAAGATTCGTTTAAAAATTCTGGAGTAAATAAATCTCTATTACCTGTTAAAAATATTAGAAAAATTTCTAAAAAAGATATGATATTTAATGATTATTGCCCAAAAATAGAAGTTAACCCAGAAACTTATGAAGTTTTAGCAGATGGTGAGTTAATTACTTGTGAGCCAGCCAAAACATTACCTTTGGCTCAACGTTATTTCATGTATTAAAATGCAAACTTCTTTGAAAATAATTCATCACAATCATAATAATAAGGATTTATTAGATGAAATCTCATTATCTTATGAAGAAAGATTTATTCGCAGAAAAAAACTTATAGCAAATAATGGTACTGAATTTTTAGTTAACCTTGAAGAAACAGTCAGTGTTGATGAAAATCATTTTTTTGAATTAGAAAATGGTAAAATCATTAAAGTATTATCTAAAGAAGAAAATTTAATTGAAATAACAGGTGATAATTTAAAGCAAATCATATGGCACATAGGAAATAGACATCTACCATGTCAAATTGAAGAAAATAGAATTCTTATTCAAGATGATGCTGTAATTCTTGATATGGTTTTAAAATTACATGGAAATGCAAAAAAAGTTATTGAGAAATTTAATCCTGAAGGTGGTGCTTATGGTATGGGCAGAACACATAGCCACAAACATTAAAATGAAAAAATCTAAAGATCCACATCAAATATTACAAATATGGTTTTCATCTTCTTTTCCTATCGGTTCTTACGCATACTCTCATGGTTTAGAAGCTCTAATAGATGATAAAAAAATTAAAAATAAAGATGATTTAAAAGAATTTTTAAATGCTCTTTTATTTTATGGAACATTAAGAAATGATTATATTTTTATGAAGTCTATTTATAAAGGTAAGGAAGTTAATGAATTAATCTTAGCAAGTGCTGCATCCAAAGAAAGACAAATAGAAATGATAGATATGGGAAATTCTTTTCGTAAAATCATGAAAGATAGTTGGGAATTATCTTTATCTGAAAATACATCATTTATATATTGTTTAGCAAAAGCTGGATTACATTTTAATATTAAATTTGATGATTTAATTAAATTTTACTTACAGTCATTTATTTCTAATTTAATAAATGTATGTGTAAAGCATATCCCTATGTCTCAAAAAGATGGACAGAGTCTTAATGTTATTTTTATTGATCAAATTCAAGAATTTTTAAGTCATTCAGATAAGCTGACTCTTAAAGATATAGGTACAACTTTTTTTATTGGTGATATTTTCGCTATTAAGCATGAATATTTAGACTCAAGGATTTATTTGACGTGAATAATATAAACGGACCGTTAAAAGTTGGCATAGGTGGTGGAATAGGGACTGGCAAAACAAGTTTGACTGAAGCATTATGTCGTTATTTATCTAAAAAAGTCTCTATGGCAGTTATTTCAAATGATATTTATACAACTGAAGATGCCGAATATCTAATGAAAGCACAAGTTCTACCAATAGAGAGAATTAAAGGTGTTGAAACTGGTGGATGTCCACATACTGCTATAAGAGAAGATTGTTCCATTAATTTACTTGCAGTGGATGAAATGAAAAAGAAATTTACAGATCTAGAATTAATCCTCATTGAGTCAGGCGGTGATAATTTAGCTGCAACTTTCAGTCCAGAGTTAGTTGATTTAACGATTTATATGATTGACGTGGCACAAGGTGCAGACATACCAAGAAAAAAAGCACCGGCAATTAGGAAATCTGATTTACTCGTCATTAATAAAGTAGATCTAGCTCCATATGTTAATGTTGATTTAGAACAAATGAAACAAGATGTGAATGAAGCCAGAAATGGTTTACCGTATATTTTTGGTGAAATGAAAAATAATAACGGTATTGATAAAATTTCTGACTTCTTAATATCTCAAGGTGGTCTATAACTATTCTACTTTTTGTAAAGAATAGACCGTGTCTGTACTATTAAATTTTGAATCAAATTCTTTGGATTTTGGATCATCAAATAAAGCGTAAAATTTTTCTTCATCAGTAACATTACACATAATCATTACATGGCCATCTTTAACGAAAGCCATATCAAATGCATCTGTATATTTGTCAATATCATCTTTAAAAAAATTATATAGTTCCATGTAATCATCTTTGGTAAAAGATCCTTTTGATACAACACATAAATTCATAACTATCTCCTAAAAAAAATATCCTCACCATTTTTCTTAATGGGAGGATAAATTTATACGTATCTCATTTTAGCTGCTTGTAAACCGCAATAGAGTCAAA
The DNA here is from genome assembly GCA_902615845.1 of uncultured Alphaproteobacteria bacterium. Classification (GTDB taxonomy): domain Bacteria; phylum Pseudomonadota; class Alphaproteobacteria; order HIMB59; genus CACPNW01. The sequence continues at coordinate 115,443 of CACMQS010000001.1, read as the reverse complement.
TCGTTTTGATTTAAATAATACATAATTGTTACATTTCAATTAAAATTATAAATATTATTAAATTTTGTTAGTTAATCTTTATAAAATAAATCCTATTGAATAAAAGAAAACTAAATCTAAATTATTTAATCATCATGCTACAAAAGATATCAAAATTCTTAAATCAAAATAATAATGAGGAAAATACCATTCCTGATAATTTACGTAGTAAGGAATTAGAATGGAAATTAGCCTTACTCGTAAGAAATGTTGATGACGTAGAAGATATAGATTTAAAATTTGTAAAAATAACTAAAATTGATGTGGGAACAAAGAAAGATTTATTTACTTCCTACAGATTAGACTTCAATGGAAGAGAAAAATTAAATCTATTTAAAAAGAAATACAAAAATATACTTTTATAAACTACTCATATTTATCAGAATACAAATAAGGTATCCCAATAACCAAAATAATATAGAAAACCATAAAGCCTGCAATAAGAGGTATAACTTCTCCAGCTGGTACTGTACTAAACGGCCCTAAAACAAACCCATAAATAACAAAAAGAATATTTAAACCTACTAAATAATAACCGCCACTTTTTTTCATGATATACAACATATAAATTGTGTAAGCGATCGCTAATTGAAAAACTATACTCACAATAAAATCTAAAGTGGATATTTGAACATTAAAATCTCCTACAGGTGGTTGAACACCTTGACCTGAAAAGTATCCATATGTAATTCGATAAGACGTATCAATAAAATCTAAAGAGATAAGGATCAGCATTATCCAATGTAAAGGTTTAAATAATCTTTCTTTCATAATAATATTTTAATTATTAATCTTTTTTAATTGATTCTTGTAATGAAATATTATTGTCTTCTGAAGGTTTTGTATCTTTTTTAATTGATTGAATTTTATCAGAAAGTTTAATATCACCACTTATCTGACCGCCAAGTTTAATTTGTAAATTTTGATATTCAATTTTACCTGAAACTTTACCTTGTTCTTGAATAGTAAGAGTACCAGATGCTTTAATATCGCCATCAAATGCACCCCAAATATCAGCGTTATGAGTTTCAATCGCGCCTTTACAGTCACCAGTAGCACCTACTACTAAATTATCTGTTTTCATCGTAACATCTGCTTCACCGTCAATTTGCACTTCATCAGCTTTTTTAATTTCACCATTAATAACTACACCTTGACCAATAACAACTTTTGCAGATCCCTTAGCAGGTCTAAACACATCAGGTGTTGAACTTGTATTATCTTCTTTTTTATCAAACATTTTGCCTCCCTTATGTTTTTTAACGCAGGTATTCTTCGACTGCAGGAGTTTTGTTAGAGCAGGTTACTACAACTGCTATTAAAATATTTTAACATAAAAAACTAAAAAATTAAATATTAATGTTATTTTTCAATACTATTTTTGATGATTTACAACATCTACAAGTATAGCAATTACCAAATTCAAAATTGTAATTGAACAAATTGAAATGAAACTAAAGAAATAAATCCAAGCCCACCAATAAACAGCTTGCATAGGTAGCATAACATTTTCCCAGCTAGATAAAGTTAAAACTTGAAATAGGGTGATTAGAGAAATTCCTAAATCAGCCCATCTTTCTGGATCATCTTCCCCAAATAAAATTGATCCCATTGTTGCATAAATATAGAGTATTATAAACAGTAGCAGACTAACAAAAAATACTCTTTTTATTGAAGCAAGAATAGCTTCTATAATTTTTTTTAATTCAGGAATGACAGATATCAATCGTAACACTCTAAAAATACGAAGAAGACGTAAAACTAAGAAGCTAGAATTATTTGGAATAGGAATGAGTGAAATTGCTACAATGATTGTATCGAATACATTCCAACCATCTTTTAGAAAATTTTTCTTTTCTTTTTCACCAATAAAACGAATAAGTATTTCAATAACAAAGAAAACAGTAATCGCATAATCAAGTAAATGAATAGTATTTAAAAATATAGGATCTAATTGATATGTTGTTGCTCCAATAAGAATGGCATTTAATATAATTATAACAACAACAGAAAATTGAAAAATACGATTATCTTTCAACTTAGAAAAAAAATCTATCATATTAAATTAAATAGTTTCTAAGTTATCTATTTTCCTATCCATCACAAAAAACCACAAGGGAGGGATTAAAGCCATAATTAACATGATGGAGTAATTAGCAGGCATCTCAATTGCTTTTTCTTCTTGAGATAAAAGAGGGTAAGGCTTTGATGCACTCTGGTGATGTTCTGCATGAAGACCTAAATTAAATGTTGACCAATTAGCAGAAATATGACGACTGTTCCAAGAATGTAAATCTGTAAATCTTTCATACCTTCCATTTTCTTTTTTTCTTTCTAAACCATAATGCTGAATATAATTTACTAACTCCAATAAGATTATAGAAACAAAAGAATGAAAGATAACAAAAATTAAACCATTCATACCTGCGATTAAATAAGCAAATACTAAAAATAAAAATTCTAATACAAAATAATGAATCATTCTATTTTGAAAACTAAATTTATTTAAATTTTTTTTATCAAGAATATTTTTTTCAATTTTCCAAGACGAAATCACACTATTGATTACACAGCGAATAAAATAAAAATAAAAATTTTCTCCTCTTCTAGCTGTAGCAGGATCTTCTTTAGTAGCTACATTTAAATGATGACCATAAATATGTTCTATACGAAAATGACCATAACAACATAATACTAATAAAAATACTCCAATGCCTCTCATAAATTTATTTTTTCGGTGAATAAGTTCATGCGCAGTTGTAATTCCAATAGAACCGCCAGACATACCTACAGCCGCCCCTAAAGCAGCAGCAGTTAATAATGTGATACTAGAATCAGAAACAACGATTAAACCAAATATAATTAAAAATAAAATGCAGGGGAGAACGATTAAAATAGAAAAATTGTGAAACACACTTTCATTTAGCTCAACATCATCTGTACTTAAGTAAGGTAATACAAGGTCAATAATTGGAACTAATATAAAAACCCAAATAAAAGGTGAAATTGACCAAGAGGGATTAATGATTAATCCTAAAGAACTAGCAAATATCAAAATTAGCGGTGTTACGAGATAAAAGATCATTGAAATAATTATATATTATTTTTTTTTCTAAACTAATACCTAAATTACAATAAGGATAATTTAATGAATAATAATATAAAAGGTCTGATTTTAATTATTATCGGGATGTTATTTATGATTACGCAGGACGTTTTAATTAAATATATTATTCAAGATGCCTCTCTCATGCAAATTCTTGTATTCAGAAGTGGGATAGGTATTATATTGTTATGTATATATTTAATATATTCGAAGCAGCCAATTTATTTTGGTTCAGCACATCCTTACATTGCTATTTTTAGAGCCTCAACATTCTTTTTTGGTTTTACGCTGTTCTTTATTTCGTTAAGTCAAATAACATTAGCTGAAGCAACAAGTTTATATTTTGTTAGTCCATTTTTTATAACAATTTATTCTTATTTTATTTTGAATATTAAAATTGGGTTAAATAGGATCTTCTCAATTTTTGTTGGCTTTTCTGGAACACTTTTAATTATCAAACCAGAATTTAATGAAATAAATATTTATATGCTATTTCCAATTATAGCAGCTGCTACCTATGCATTATCAATGACCTTGGCAAAAAAAACTTCAGAAAACGATAATTTATTTCAGCAAACCTCTCACATTTACCTAGGTGCTTTTATTGGAGGAAGTGCGATTAGTATTTTATTACATAATTCAGAATTTAATTTATCAATTTTTTCTATTCTCAGTAATCCCTGGATACTTAATGACTTTCAAGTAATTGGATTAATACTTTTTATCTCTTTAAATGGAAGTCTTGGAATATTTTGTTTGATTGCTGCCTACAGAGTTGGTTCTCCTTTAGTTAATAGTATAACTGAGTACGTACATTTAATTTTTGCTATAATAATAGGGATTATTATTTTTTCTGAAGTACCAGATATAAATTCATTTATTGGTATTTTTCTTATTATGGTAAGTGGTATCTTTGTTGTATTCAGAGAAAATAAACGTGAGGAGTTAGTTGTAGCCAAAACCACTCTTAGAACATAATTAATTTATAATAATTTATTTTTCTACAAATTTTTTTACAATATCATAAAATGAAGGTGTTACTGTAAAGTAATAACCATTTTCTTCATGAACACTATTGTTGCCAATACCATTATCTGAGTGAAAATCTATAAGGTGCTGATAAAAGCGTTTTGGGTCATCTATATGGTATTCTCTACCATCATCTGCTTTAACTATTAAAGTTTTCATCTTGATATTAAATATAGAAACACGTAAAAAATTAAAATAGAAAAATTTATATATGGCAAAAAAATATGATTTTATAATTGCAGGTGGTGGAACATCAGGAATTATTACAGCAACAAAATTAATTGAGCATGGCGCCTCTGTTTTAATTTTAGAAGAAGGCATTAAATCCAATAATTTATTTTTATCAATGCCTGCTGGTTGGATTAAAGGTTTAGAAAATAGTCCATATTTAAAATTCTATGAATCTATTCCTCAAAAACAATTAAATAACCGTCAACATTTTATTGCACAAGCCAAAACACTTGGTGGCGGTTCTAAAGTAAATGGTATGGTTTACATGAGAGGTAAACCATCTGATTATAATAAATGGGAAAAGGAAACAGATGATAGTAATTGGAATTGGAACTCTTTACTCAAGCATTTTGTTAAACTTGAAAATAATCAACGTATTCAAAATGAATATCACGGAAATAAAGGTAACTTAAAAGTTTCTGATCCTGGTTATATTGTAGAAGGTACAAACTTATATATCAAAACAATGCAAGCTATGGGTTTACCTTATAATGATGATTTCAATGACGGTGATCAATATGGTGTTGGAACTATGCAATACACCATTGGCAATGGCAAAAGATGTGATGTGTACAGTGCTTTTTTACAATCAAAAACTAATTATAAAAATTTAGAAATCAAAACTAGTTCTATTGTAACAAAAGTTATTCTTGATCAGAAAAAAGCAATTGGTGTTGAATGTATATCAAATGGTAAACAAACTAAATATTTTGCGAATGATATTATTTTAACATCAGGAGCATATGTAACACCTAAAATTTTAATGTATTCCGGAATAGGGGAAGAAGAGCAATTACAACAATTTAATATTCCAGTAATTGAAAATCTAAAAGGTGTAGGTAAGAATTTGCAAGATCATCATGAAGTACCTGTTATCTCCAGAGTCAAACCTGGTTATAGTTATTATAAACAAGATGAAGGATGGCGAATGATAAAAAATGGAATTCAGTATTTATTATTTAATTCAGGACCTGTTCGATCTCAAGGTGTTGATAGTTGCTCTTTTTTTAATCCAGAAAATTTAGAAGATAAAAAAGATCCTAAAATTAAACTGTATTGCGTGCCCATAATGTATACCGATAGAGATACAACAGGAATAAAACCTGATCACGGTTTAACTCTTACATCTTGTTTAATGAATCCAAAATCAAGAGGAGAAGTTAGAATTCAATCTTCTGACCCATTAGATTTACCTCTTATTGATCCAAATTTCTTAAGTCATGAAGATGATATGAATGTTATGTTAAATGCCGTAAAGCTTGCAAGAAAGGTAATTCAAACAAAACCTTTATCCGATATTGTTTTCGAAGAAACAGTTCCTGGTCGATCTATTAATTCAGATGAAGATCTCATTAATTATTCAAAAAAAATGATTAAAACAAATTGGCACCCTGTCGGTACATGCAAAATGGGTAAAGATAATGATGAAATGGCAGTGCTCAATACAAAATTAGAAGTGAAAGGAATAAAAAATTTAAGAGTTTTTGATGTGTCGATGATGCCAACGATTGTCGGTGCTAATACTAATGCTCCAGCTATGGCAATAGCAGATAAAGCTACAGACTTATTATTGAGGTCAAATCACTAATTTATTCAAGAAAATACTAATAAATTTATATTTGTGGGGCAAAACTCCCTCAGTGGAGAGGGCTTTATACCCCATGAATATATAGTGTTTTATTTTTTATTTATCTACTCAACTAAAAATACTAGTTCTTGACTATCTAAATCAACACCAGCATCAGTTCTTAGTTTTGATAATTCTGGATCCTGCATTGCTGCTTGCATTTTTTCCATCGATTCAATCTCTAAAACTTGATAAATTTTAGTTTCATCATCTTTAGGGTGGCCATATGCTAAAACTTTTATTCCATATTTTTCTCTATGAGTATCAACACTGAGAAAAAGATTTTTCCATTTTTCATAACCTTCTTTTAATTTAACATTCATTATAATTTTCATAATACGTCCTTTTTTTCTATTTCTTTAATTTGAATATATTAGTCTATAGTTAATTACTTTTAGTTATTTAATTTGCTTCTATAATTACCAAATTTCTCACAACAACATCCTCTTTATTTTCACCTAAATGTGCCAAAGCTTCTTGATAACGAGGATCATTGTAACCATCTATTGCATCTTGTACGCTATTAAATTCAACAACTGCTGAATAAAATAAATCAAAATTCTTTTGAATATAGAACTTTGGTTCACTGCTAGCAGTAGGAACGAAGTTTCCTGATTTCTTTTCTGCTTCTTCTGTTACAATATTCATAAATTTCTCTAAATATTGTCCCCATTTTTCTTCATTTTTAATTTCTTTTACTTGGCCTACCCAATATCCTTTTTTCATGTATCCTCCAAAATTAATAATTTTTAATAATCTAATAAATTTAAATGAAAAAACTAGATTATAATTGAATAAATTTTTTTTGTCTTAAAAAAAAATTTTCCATTACGCATAACCATCTTTGATTTTAACATTCATAATCATTTTCTTAATAAATCCTTATTGTGATAATATTTGATATTTAATGGCTATATAATATTATCTATATAAAATATATCACATACATCACCAAGATTTTCAAAAAAATAATTTTTTTGATCTTTAAAGTCATGATTAAAAGATTGAATAAGAAAAGAACTTTTAAATCTGTTTGGTTTTGTACCAGCTGGAACGTTATAGACACAAACACCTATGTAGACTCTGTCTTTACTTTTTGTGTAACCTCTAGGAAATCCACCTATATTTAAATGAAAATTATTTGAGGAAATAATCTCTCCTGTACCAGAAGATAATGTAAAAACTTCATCATTTATATACCAGATATTATGAGATTTTTGACCAAGACTAATTTTTTTTAAAAATTCTAAGTTTTTTAATTTAAAACTATAAATATCACTATTACCAAAATTATGTGCAAGTAAATTGATACAATCATTATGGTAAACTATTGTATTATAGTGTTTATCACCTCTGATATTATTATTTAATATTTGATGTATTAATAATTCATCAATTTCTTTAAATTCATTTTTTTTTGTATTGGGTAACCAACATTTCCATTCTGTGGTTTTAAAGTTATATATACCCACGATATTATCAAATGTGCTTGTTACCCATAAACTATCATTTAATACTAAAATTCCATGCAAATCTCTAATTGGAAATTTAGGTTTTATTTCATCGATTATATTAAGATTTTTATTATAAATTAAAAAACTAGCATAAGAGTTTATTTGATCTGTTCCATTTCTTTTTCCAATTATTATTTTGTTTTGATACTCAGCTATACCAAAGTAAGGACCTTCTTCTGAATGCAAAAAATTCCATTTATTTTCTTCAATATTGTAGACAATCAAATGGCTTAACGTGCCAATAACAAGGTTCATTAATTAAATAAATTTTTCTTTCCTGATGTAGCCAACCTCAGTTGTTTTAAAGTGTTTGAAGGGCACATTGAGATCTTCAATTGCTTTAATGGTATCATTTGTAATATTACCGTAAACTTCTATTTCAAATTTATCAGCAATTTCTTGATGTTTTTCTACATAAGCTTTAACAGGAGGGTTGTTGATGTGATGAACCATTGCCTCACTTGTACGGTAGACTTCACTCCAGGTAAATTCTAAAGGATCAGTTGGATCTTGATCGAATGTATGGATTAGCATATCTGGTTCTGATGCATTAACAGCGTCATCAGCTTCTTTTGCTATCTTGAGATACTCTTCAATCTTACCTTCTTTTACACGTATTCTAGCTATTAAAATAAAAGGATTAGACATATTATAATATTAATTTCCACCTTTTAACATAATTAATGTTTGAGTTTCAAGATCTACTCCTGCTTCTGTTCTTAATTTTACCATTGAAGGTAAATTGAGCATTTCTTGCATTCGCTCCATAGATTCAACCTGAAGAACTGTATAAATTTCATCTTTATTATCTTTGGGATGTCCATAAGCTAATACAGTAACCCCATATTCTTGTCTTAAACTATCGTTTTCATCAAACGCTTGTTTCCAATGCTCATAACCTTTAGTTATTTTTGCGTGTGATATGATTTTCATAATTAAACTCCTTTCTTAAAATTGAAATTTGTATTCTTTTAAAAACATTTGAGGGGAGTTAATCCCCTCTAATGAAATTTTAATAAAATCTATTTTTTCATTGCATTAAACATACTTAAAGTATCATCATAAGCGATAAACTTTGACAACTTATCATCTTTTACTTCCATATAGTGTCCAAAAATTGTATCCATGCCTTCAGCAGTTGCTTTTGCATTTACAAAAACTTTATCACCTTCGCTGATCATTGATTCTATCGTAACTTTAAAATTGGTCCAGAGTTCAGGAGTTTTCATTAATTGTTGTTGAAAACCCTCTTTATTATGAGTTCCAGAAAATGGATGCTTATCACCTGGATATACCCAAATAAAATCATCATGTACTATATTCATAAACCCTTCCATGTCACCTTTTCCAAAGAGATCGTAACATTGTTCTACTAATGCTTTTGAGTCCATAATTTTTCCTTTCTTTTACAATAACTTTAACACCTTTTTGTTTCATATTTTTTACTCTTAAATAAATGCTTTGGAAGCAATATAGACATGATATATTTATATAGCAGAGCCCCTTAACAATCTTCTTAGTTGGTGTTAAGTTAATCCTTGATAATTAAATTGAAAGGATAAAAAATGTTATATCACTTAAAATATGTTGTATATGAAGATAAGAAATTAGCTGCGCAAGAGTTATTTAAAAATATGACTCAAGAGGAAAGAGATGCTGAATTTCCTGAAGGAGTAACTAAAATAGCCAGAGTTCATAATTCAGCAAGTGGCTATGGTTATGTAATTTTAGATGCAGAAAGTCATGAAAAACTTCACGGCTTCATGATGAGTTGGGCACCAATGTGTACTTTTCCTCAAGTTGAAGCAATGATTGATGATGAGGATTTATTAAAAGTTCTGTAATGAAATTATTATTGAACTGTGAAATTTTAATACCTAAATAAAATTTCATCAAACTATAAAAACAAAAGAGGAATAATATGAAAAATAAATTATTACTAATCTTGATGTCTTCCATTTTTTTAATGTTTGGCTCTGCATTTGCTGGTGAAAAATATGAATTTACTGGAACCGCATATAATACAAGTGGCTTTGAAGCACCGATAGTAACAGCTAGTGAAGCTCAAATTTGGAACTGGAGCAATGATTCTTTTTGGATTTATGATGATGCTCCTGAAGGATGGCCTAAAGAAGTTATGGCAGACTGTAAGGGTAAAGGTATTGCAAATAAAGATGGCATACCTCTAGCAGGATTTTTTATGTGTACAGTTCATGATACTGATGGAGATCTTTTTCTAACAAGTGGAAATTGGGAGCCTGCTAAAGGTGGAGGAGATTGGACATTTATTTCAGGAACAGGTAAGTTTGAAGGAGTAACTGGTGGAGGTAGCTATTTAAATGGTGTTCAATTTATGGGTGGTGATACCTTAAAATTTGTTACGTCAATAGAAATGCCAAACTAAATTATTTAGAAAGGAGAAATATGGTTAGAATACAATGGATTATGAAACCTTTCCCTGGTCAAAACGATCAGGCAATGGAAAATGTTAAAAAATTTGCAAAGTTATGGAAAGATCAAGGTGCTAACAAATGCACAATAGCAATTATGTCTGGAAATATGTGGGGTCATATTTCTTTTAATTGTAATTTTGATAATTTTGAACATTTAGGCAAAACGAGAGACTTAGTTAGAAGTCATTCAGATTTAAAACTTATGATTAATGATGGAAGTAAGCTAGGTGAAATAGTTCAAGAAAACACGTATAGTATAGTTGAAAATTACTAATATTTAACAAGGTATTTATTATTTAAAATAAAGACCTATTTATTTACTATGAGACAATTTATAGTCGAATGCTGGGATAGTGTTATGAGTCACGATTTTAACCCATTAAAGCATATTCCAGACCTACAAGTCAGACACATGGTATTGCAAATATTAGCATGGATGTGGTGTATAGCATTCAGTCTTTATGTAGGATCGTGGTATGTAATGGGAGTAACTTTTGCTACTCATTTTCTTTTAATCGCAGCCATTGCTATCACTATTGCTACTTTTAAAATATCTGAGAATGTTTATAAATTTAGAGAAGGTTACCATTCAGCGAATAGAGCACGAGGTAGCGTTATTTATAGAGATAAATATGGCAATCCCTATAAAGTTGAACTGCCAAAAAATGATCCTGGTGGAGAACACGACTAATTTTTTTAATAACTGCCAAGCCTTAAATTGTTGAACATTTAAAATTAATAGAAATTATTGATAAGAAATATTAATGAATATTAGATTTTATATAAAGTGTATGCTTTGTTTATTGATTGCTAAATTTGCATTTGCAGAAGTTATAGATGTCGATGATCAAGAAATGATAAAATTATCAAACGATAATATTCCAATTGTAGATGTAAGAAGAAGTTCAGAGTGGGTTCAAACCGGCGTTATTCCAAATAGTATTTTACTAACTTTTTTCGATGAAGAAGGGAATTATAATTTTGATGAATGGTTCGAAAAATTACAACTAGAAATAAGTGTAACTGATCCAATAATCTTAATTTGTAGATCAGGAAAAAGATCTAAGGTAGTCGCTAATATGATAGATGAGAAATTTAATACTATTATTTACAATGCACAAACTGGAATCAACTCTTGGATTAATAAAAAATTCATAACAGTTGAGCCTCAAACAAATTAGAAAAAGGGTAAGCGATAGGCCTTACCACTCACCCAGTTGACCTATACGCTAATTATATAGCAGAGTCCTTAACAATCTACTTAGTTGGTATGGATATTATTAAGACGATTATGATTGTTATATTTGATTTCTCTACTGGAGAATGACAGTAAATATAAAAAATACATTAATAAAATCCTAAAATATTTAATAATCCAAATAGCTATTAATATTTAATATTTAATTCATGAAAAATTAGTAATTACTTACATTGATGTTAATAATTCATACTAAATCTTGAAGAGTAGGGTACTCATTTCTCTCTCCTTTTATGTAATAATTACGTGCTTCAGTGTAATCAGGACGTTTTCTTGTCATGAAAACATTAATGCTAATGATTCTTTATAAAGAAAGTTCTAGAAAAATTTTTTTGTTATAAAAAATTTAATAACGTGAATAAATTAGTTTTTTTTATTACTTAAAAGTAAATTTTTAAATTCTTCAACGGCAATTGTTGCAGGTTTATGAATAGCAAAATCAAATTGATCTTGATTACGTGATGGTTCTAGATTTAGTTCTACAGTTGGTTTTCGCATATCTTTGAACATTGAAACGAAACCAGCGGCAGGGTAAACCTCTCCAGAAGTCCCAATAGAGACAAACAAACTAGATTGCTCAGCTAAATCATGGATTTCTTCCATTTGCATTGGCATTTCTCCAAACCAAAAGATATGAGGTCTTAATTGAGAGTTACATTTAGGGCATTTATGGGTCTCATTTAGGTCCTCTAGCCATTCAAATACATGATGATCATTTATCATACATCTCGCTTTATTTAGCTCGCCGTGCATATGAATTATTGATGATGATCCTCCAATCTCATGCAAATTATCGATATTTTGTGTAACTATATGAATTTTATATGTTTTTTCTAATTCATGAAGTAGAATATGAGCCCTATTTGGTTTTATTCCTGAATTTAGTTCTTTTCGACGTTTATTATAAAAATCATAGACAAGAGTAGGGTTTCTATAGAATCCTTCGGGACTCGCAACATCCTCAATCCTATGATTATTCCATAGTCCATCAGAGTCTCTGAATGTTTCAATCCCAGACTCTTTACTTATACCAGCACCGGTTAATACAAAGATCTGGGAATCAGCTGAAATCTGCGGTAATTGTTCCATTTGATACACTATATACAGTATTTTATTACACGTGAAAATCTATATCTAGTTTATAATATTAGAAATTGATTTAGATAATATATATAAATAATTGATTTATAATTATTATATTTTTCACTTGACTATTATTTACGATAACTGTAATTATCGTAATGTATTATTATGTTATGGTAAAGATATTATTAAATGAAAATGTAAAGAAATTAAAAGAAAAATCTAAAGCCAAAAATACACAAGATAAATATCAGGGAGATTGGCTTAAATTTATCGATTATTGTAAAAATAAGCATAATTGTAGTCCTTTAGAGGTTGATGATTTAGAAAGCGCTTATGCATTAACTTGTAATTACTTAGATTGGCTCCATGAAGATCCAGAAGCGAAAATATTGAAGGGAACAAGCAACATTCCAGGTAGAGAAAAAATTAATAATAACCCCTACTCGTCATCTGCTTATAAAGCATCTACAATTCAAAGAATTTTAGCATCAATAACATATAAATATAGGATAAACGGTTTTCAATTTGACAGAAAAAACAATAATATTTCTGAAACTATTGGAGCAATAGTTAGAAACGAAAAAAATAATAAATCGGGTCAAGCTAAAGAGTTATTAAGAAAAGATATTGAGCAAATTATCAATTCAATTCCAGATGATACTGATGATTATAAAAATATTAGAGATAAAGCTCTTATATTAGTTGGGTATTTTAGTTTTTGTAGAAGATCAGAATTACTGGGAATGAGATATGAACATTTAACTTTTGATAATGGTGGAATTCAAATTTTAATACCATTTTCAAAAACTGACCAAAAAGGTGAAGGTAGAATAATATATTTGCAAAAAAGAGATGATAGTGAATTATATTGTCCAATTAGAGCTCTTAACAAATGGTTAGAGGTATCTATGATAAACTCTGGCCCCCTCTTTTACAGAATTAACAAAGCAAATTCTATTATAAAATATGAATTAAATGACAATAATAAAAAAATTAGTTTAACAGATACAAGTTTTGTTTTAATTTTAAAAAAAAGAGCCCGTCTAGCCGGACTAAATGATTGTGATAAAATATCAGGTCACAGTCTAAGAATAGGTGCAATTACACAAGCAAGAATGAATGGTGCATTAACTCACGAAATTATGAAAATGAGTGGGCACAAGACAGAACAGATGATCAATAGATACACTAAAATTACTGACATCAAATCAATAAGTGTTGGAAAGAAAATTTAATTATTTGAATTTAATAAAATGCAATTGCTGCTGCAATTAAAACTATTACTAACAGCCCTCTTCCACTCATTGTAGCTATTTTCATTATAGATTTGTTAGGTGGTAAATTATTTTTAGAGCAATTAAAAACGTGAAAATTTACATAAGCAGATAGGCCTAAAAGAAAACCTGCAGCAATTAATTTGATTGTAAATGCACTATTAATAATAAAGCCTCCATATAAATTAATTGAAAGAATAATTCCTGATATCCATAAGATAATAAGAGATATCAAACCTATGTAACCAAGTAATTTTAATATCTTTGCTGTATTTAAATCAGGAATTTGATTTGCCTTAGCATAAACAGACTGTATTACTCCACCACCAACCAAAACACCGCCTGAAAAAACTATTGCAAGGTAATGTATGAACTTTAGTATAATTATTATTGTCATTAGAATTTAATATTAACTTATTATTTTTATAGTATTATGATTATGTATGAAAATAAAAAAAGGAGATAAATTAGAAGAAATTACCCTACCTCGACATGATGGTAATCAATTTAATTTATCAGATACTAAAGGAAAAAAAGTTTTATTAACTTTTTATAGAGTTGCTGGATGCACTTTTTGTAACTTAAGACTACTTGAGTTTAATAAAAGATTTAATGAATTTGGTCCAAATTTCACCCACGTAGGAATTTTTCATTCAAATGTTAATCTTTTGAAATCAAATATGAAGAAGCACGGCCCCATTCCATTTACAGTTTTAGCTGATGAAGAATTTAAATATTTTCAAAAATATTCAATAGAGCGAAGTTGGTTTAAGTTATTTTTAGCAGGAATTTATAAAACATTCGCTATCTTTCCGGCCTTAATAAGAGGATTCATGCCTATTCCTCTTGGAGGATATTTTAACACTGTAGTAACAGATATAATGATTAATGAAGAAGGTATCGTAGAAGAAGTTTTATATGCAAAAAAACATGCTGCGGATCATTTTGCATTTCATAAAGTAAAAGAATTTTCTTTAAGTTGATAAAAGCTGGGAATTGAACCCCAGCTTTATGTTACATATAAATTATATCTGACATATTATATATAAGATATATTGATATAAATAAAAATAGATGTCCTATTACCTCATCAGCAACATCACTTTTTGCATCCGGGTCTATAAATTTTAATCTTTGGGCCCAACTTAAAATAACTTGAGCAAAAGAAAGTAAAAATCCGTTTACAAAAAATATCCAGCAAGATTGTGGTCCGTTTTCTCTAAATAATATCCAAATTCCAATTATTACTATTGGCACAATAAATGTTCCTATGATTCTTACAATTGGCAAAGCCTTTTCTCCTAAATCATATCTTGTAACTATTGTATTTGGTGAAAATACAGTTAGGAAACCATAGTAAGATATACCTAATAAATTAATTAAAAATAAAATTAGATTTAAAGTACTTCCAAAATTTTCAACCATAATTACTCCTTTTAAAATTATTATAGATAAATTTTATCAGATAAACCATAAATTATAATTAAGTTTAGTACTAGAACAACTGCTGATACAATTGGCTGTTCTATTGTCGAATTAACCTTATCCCTTCCAAAAAGGAAAGCTATTTTAAAATGAAAACAAAAGTTGTAGACAGTTGCCATTGCAAAGACAATAACATTAATTATAAAGAAAGGCCAAGTACCTTCGGGTCCAGTAAATAAAATATAAAGCCCAACAAAGAAAAAAGCAGTAACCCAAAAAATTCCAAAATTCGCTGCAGGTGCAGCACTTGAATCAGTGTTATATTTTGCGAATTCTTTTTCTTTATTAAATAAAAATGTAAATGAATAATAGCCAGCTAATGCAATGTTAATTATATATAAAATCAAATAAAAAATACTATTAAAATTTTCAACCATAAATACTCCTAAGCTTATAATATAATATTTTATCTAGATTCTCTGACTCAAGTTGACACATTTTAGTAGAAATAATATCTAAAATTAGTTAAAAAATATTTATGAATTCTGATAGAAAATTAGCCACTATTCTTGCTACTGATTGTGTCAACTTTAGTAAACATATGGAAGAAAACGAAGAAAAAACTCTTCGAAATTTAAATGAATGTCGCAAAATAATAGATGCTAAAATCATAGAATTCGGAGGAAGAATTTTTAAAACTGAGGGTGATAGTGTTGTATGTGAGTTTGCTTCACCTGTAAATTGCTTGAAGGCAGCGATAGAATTTCAAAATGAAATTTATAAAAGAAATGATCATTCTATTACAGAATTAAAATTAGAATGGCGAGTTGGGATACATGTAGATGATGTAATAGTTGAAGGTGATAATATCATGGGTTCAGGAGTTAATGTATCAGCTAGACTCGAGAGTGAATGTGAACCTGGAGGCATTTTAATTTCTACTATTGTCAAAGATCAAGTCAACAAAAGGTTAGATGCTAAAATTGAAAACGATGGCACGAGAAATTTAAAAAATATAAGTGAAAATTTTGAAGTTTATAAAATCTCTAATTTACTTATTCATGAAGATGATTTCTTAAAAGAAGAAGAAACAACAAACAATAATGTTAAAGAGCCAATAGCTCAAACTAAAATCAATAAAGCTAAGAAAATTAAATTAGCAATTCTTCCTTTTGAAAATTTAAGTAAAGATGAAGATTCAGAATTTTTAGTTGAAGGTGTATTCAGAGATTTAATACAAGAATTTTCGCGAATGCAAGAATTTGAAATACTTTCACATCAAACATCGATGGATTTTAAAAAAAGTAATGAAGACGCACTTGGATTTGCTAAGAAGCATTTAGTTGACTATTTAATTGGCGGTAATATTCGTTCTGCTGGCAAAAGAATAAGAGTTAGTGTTGATTTAACTGATGCTAGCGATGGTGCGAATTTATGGGGTGAAAAATACGATAGAGTAATAGAAGATATTTTTGATTTACAAGATGAAATCGTAATGAAAATGTCTCGACAATTACTAGGCAATATTGAAATAAGTAGCTTACAAAGGATTAAAAGAAAACCATCAGAAAATTTAAATTCTTATGAATGGTTAATAAAGGGAACTTATCATCATGTTCGATCTGGAAAGGAAAATAATTTAAAAGCTATTGAAGCACTTGATAAAGCAATTGAAGTTGATGAAACAAATGCAAGAGCTCATGCTTTAAAAGCTTGTACTATTGGTGGTGGATACGGCAAAGGTTATTATGAAGATCCAGATAAGATGCTGGATATGGGTCGTGAACACGTCAAGAAAAGTCTTGAAGCCGATGAAAATGATTTTGAAGTATTAAGAATTTCATCTGCCCTTGCACAAGGTAATAAAGATTTTAATAAATCAATTGAACATGCAAAAAAAGGACATTCTATTAATCCTAATGACCCAAGAATTTTAGATAGATATGGTACTTGCTTAGTTAAACTTGATAATGTTGATGAAGGTTTAAAGCATCTTCATAAAGCGTTAGAACTTGATCCAATTCCCCAAGGTGCAGCAACATCATGTTCTCGTTATGATGCATTAACAATTGGTTATTTTTGTAAAGAAGATTTTGAAAAATGTATTTCTTGGGGTGAAAAAATACAATACATGGGACCTTCTACCTGGTTAACAATTTTATATTCTATTTCTAAAAATGATGACATTAGTAAAGTTAAAGAACATAGTATTTATAAAAAATATGAAAATGATTTTAAGGAAACAAATTGGGAAAAAACAATACATAATATGCATTTTAGACCTGAAGATACAAAACATACTAATCTTTTAGAATTTTCTAATAAAATGTTTCCTAATATAAAAATTGTAGAAAAAACTGCTTAATCCTATTTTCTTTTTCTCTCGGTAAAAGCACTAGCCAATATACCTGCTGGTAAAGCAACCGCCCCTATTCCAAATAATGCAGTACATACTGCAGCAAATCTTCCTAAAAATGTAATGGGAGTATAATCACCATAACCAGTGGACAATAAAGCAGCAGCACTAACCCATAAAGCTCTTGGAATGGATCCAAAAGCTTCAGGTTGCAAATCCCCTTCTACAACATAAAGTAAAGTTGCAGACAATAACATTAAACTTAAAGTAAGCAGCAGTGAGAATATTAATTCATGACGTCTATCATATATTGCATGAAGTATAAAATCTACTGACTCACTAAAGCGCCCAAAACGAAGGATGCTAAATATTCTTATAGCTCTTAACAATCGTACTAAGAAACCTTCATTGATACCAATTAAAAATAATGGAATAAGTGCAATTGCATCAATTAAAGCAGGTACAGTAAAAATATACTTTATCTTACCTTTAAATCCTTTAAATCTATCAATTTGATCTACGGCAATTAACCTACAAATATATTCAATTAAAAATACTATACCAAAAAAAAGTTTTGCTGAGTCAAAGAGCTGATTATATTGCTCATAAATCAATTTTTCTGACTCAATAACAACAAAAACACAGTTCAATATAATGAGAAAGAATATAATTTTTTCAATAAGAGTAAAATCCTTCTCTTCAAGACCAAAATGCAAGTGTTCGAATAAATACTTTGAAAATGAATTCATTTTTATATAAATTCTTTATAGCAAAAATTACAAAATGAAAATTAACATTTTTTACCTACTATCTAAGATTAGTATAATTTTAATAAGCTTATTATGTATTTTATCTATTCTATTATTTTATAATAATGCAGTTACTTTAAATTCATTATATATACTCATTTCTGTATTTATTATTGGTTCTGTAATACAGCTAAACAAATTAAAGAAATTTACACGAGTACTATTTACTATCATTATACTTCCCATTTTATCCTATCTAATGGTAAATTTTTCCTATGATATAGTTATTCAAAAAGAATTTTTGTTTATTAATGAAACTATAAGTAACCTTACAGATAAAATCTTACTGATAACTTTATATTTTATTCCATCAATATTTATAATGATGTTTTATAAATACGAAGTATTATCACTAAATGATAAATTAGGAACAACAATACCTGAGATAATAACATTTCTTTTTCAGTTTTTATTATTTGCGATACCTGCATTTTTAGTTTTATCCTTTGTTTTTAATTTAGAACTTACAAGTATACTTGCTGCAGGTGGTATAGTTTTTGCTGCTATTGCACTTTCTTTACAATCAAGCTTATCAGATTTAATTAAAGGAATTTTTGTAAATATTGAGAGACCATTTGCGATAAACGATTGGATTACTGTTGATGATAAAACAGGTTATGTAGAAAATATTACATGGAGAAGTACAAGAATAAGAACATTTCAGAATACTGAAGTAATCATTCCAAATGAAATAGTTGCAGATTCAATTTTAACAAATTGGAGCAAACAAGATAAAGAAAAAATGAGTGAAGGATTTCATATTTTTAATAAATTATATTTTCATCCATCTCATGACCCAGAAAATATCTCTAAGTTACTCTATAATGCTCTTAAAAAAGCTAAGCCAGTTGATGGTAGAGAGCAATTAAATTTACAGTGGGTTCGTTTTATAGGTGCTAATGAGTTTGGATTAGAATTTGTTGTTGCTTTTGATTGCACAAAAAGAATTTTAAAAAATTCGATGCAAGATAGCGTGATGATGGAAATACATAAAACCTTAAGACATGCAGGCGTTCAAATGTCAGCGGGTAAACTTTATGGAAAACTTGAAGAAGATACAGGACTACATGCTCTTGACACACACAGAAGTCGAGAAGATTTTGAAAAAAGACAGGTTAGTGAATTTAATCCTTATAATGAGTCGGTAAAAAATAGAGTCCTACTTCAAAAAATTCCTATTTTTATGTCTTTAAATTCTGAAGATTTAGATGAAATTGCTGAAAATGCTGAAAGACTCCATTTTGAAAAAGATGATTACATTATTAAACAAAATGATTCTGGAGATTCTCTTTACGTTATAAATGACGGAGTAGTATCTGTTTACTTAGATAATGAAAATAAAGATAAAGTATTTTTAGCTAAACTTGGTGTTGGGGACTTTGTTGGTGAAGGAAGTCTTCTTACCGGTGAACCCAGGTCTGCTAATGTTATAGCTGAAACTCCTTGCATAGTTATAAAAGTAAGCAAGGATATAATAAAAGATATATTTTCTAAAAACCCTAATGTGTATGATTATGTTGCAAATATTTTAGCACAAAGAAAGTTAAAACTTGATAAGAAAAAAAATGAAAGCCAATTAACTAAAGATGAAAATAAAAATCTTGTTAATGATATTAAGAATGCAATAATAAATTTTTTAAAATAGAATAAATCCCCTACTCTTCGTCAATTTCTTTACTAAAATCTTCTTGTAGTTTTTTTAATTCTTTCATTGCAGCCTTCATGTCAGAACTATCAAATATTTGAATATCTACATGGTTTCCTTTTTTTGAATATGATTTTTTTGTTTTAATATTAGTTTTATTTTTAAAACTAATTACTTTGTAAGTTTTAACAGGCCTAACAAAACCTTTAGGAGTTATTTCTTCATACTCTTCACAATTTATTTGATTTTTTACTAAATTATAGGTTGTATCAGAGATTATAATTTCATTTTCTGGTGCAATAGATTGCAATCTAGAAGCTAAATTTACAGAAGAACCTATAGCCGTATAATCACTCATTACACTAGATCCAAAATCTCCAACATTTGCAAATCCAGAAGAAATGCCGTATCTCACTCTCAATCCATCTTTAACACCTTGTCTAACCCAAAATGATTGAAGCTCATCAACTCGTTCTTTCATTTCTAATGCCATACTTATGCAATTTATAGCATCGTTTTCATCTCCTAGTGTTTCTGGAGCGCCATGAAAAGACAGAATTGCATCACCTATAAATTTATCAATTGTAGCATTTGAATTTATTGCAATTAAACTCATTTCACTTAGATAATTATTTAAGATTAGAGCAAGTTTTTCTGCTTCTAATGAATCAGATAAATCAGTAAAATTTACAATATCAGAGAAAAATATTGTTAAATTTTTCCTTACATAGTTTTCTTTTGTTTTTTTACCTGACTCTTCTTCATCAAAAATAGACTTATATACTTGAGGTGAAAGATATTTTGATAACCTATTAGCAATATTTTCTAATCTTTTCGTTTTTTCCTCAATCAATTCTCTATCTTTTAATTTTTGATCAAGTAATTCTTCCTTCTCCCTTCGAAGATTATATTCATCTGTTCGATCAACAAATTGTCCTTGTATACCATTTAAAAAAGGGAAATCTTTGTTTTCAGTATAAGCAGAAAGTAAAGAATATACTTTTATTTCATCACCAATTTTAATTTCTATTTTAGGGATAATAACAAAACCATTTTTTTCTAAATTTTGTTTAAAATTTTTAATATATTTATCTGCAACTCCAAGCTGCTCTAATATACTAGTAAAAGGAATATTATTAACAGTTTTAAGAATAGGAAAAAATTTTTTAAAGTTTTTATTTACTCGCAAAACTTCTAAATTTCGATTGGCAAAATATGCTGCAGTTACAGCATTAGAGAAATTAAAAAAACTTAAATCAATGACAGTTTTTTTGTCAAAAAACTTATCAAGTTTCATTATTTTTTAAATTATGGGTGATGTTTAGTAATTCCGCTAATATAATCCATTATTGCTATAACTAAACCTGATAAAATAAATACAGCATGAATAAATATCATTAAGTAAATTTCTTCTGATGTTTTTGAACCAACATCGATAAAAGCTTCTAGCAAACCGATACTTGAAATGGCAACGATTGAGGCAATAAGTTTTAATTTTAAACCTGAAAAATCTAGTTTACCCATCCACTCTGGCTTATCTTCAGACTGATTTGCGATATCAATTTTTGAAACAAAATTTTCATAGCCTGCAAATATCACCATTAAAACTAAATTGCCAACAAGAGCTAAGTCAACAATATGTAATACAAATACAAGAAGTTCATTTAACGTTAGTTCATTTAAGTGTGTAATCTCATAAATGAATAACGCGATAACTTTATATGTGATGACTAGTAAAGTAAGACATAGAGCAACATAAACAGGAGCTAATGCCCATCTGCTCGAAAACATTGCTCTTTCAAGTAAACCTTCAAATACGCTACGCATTATTAATAAGTAATTTTTAAATAATATTTGTCAATTAAATTTTACTATTTACCCCATTTATAAGTAAGTAAATCATATCTTTTAGCAAAATTAAGTAATAATTTTTTTGTATCTAAATCTAAAGGCTTGATAGGATCTCTGCAAAAATCTGATTTTATTACACCACCCTCTTTCATTACTGTTTTAGTAGCTCTGAAACCACATTGTCTGTTTTCAAAATTTATTAAAGGAAGAATACTGTTATAGACTTCTTCAGCTTTATCTTTTTCATTATTCCAAAATTGATCAATTACTGGAGCTATTTTTTCGGGAAGTAATGCTGAGCTCATACTACCAGAAATTCCAGCTTCTAAGTCCGCATATAAAGTAATACTTTCTTCACCATCAAAAGGTGCATCTAATCTAGAACTGCAATTTTTTATAAGAGCTCTTATTTTTGATGCTGCATTAGCACTTTCAATTTTAAAGCATGTTAGTTGTTCAATTTCATTGATCATTTTTGTAAGAAGGGGTACGGAAAGCTCAATTCCAGATAAAGGTGCATCTTGTATCATAATTGGTATACCAACTTTAGAAATTTCATTAAACTGTTCAAATATTTGATCTGGATTACCCTTTAACAATGAACCATGATAAGGAGGCATCATCATTATAATATCAGCGCCCAGTGATTTTGCTAATTCTGCTCGAGGTCGCACAATGTCAGTAGCAAAATGAGAGACAGTAACAATTGTTTTAACTCTACCATCAATTTTTTTCATACAAAGTTTTGTTAATTTTTCTCTTTCATCATCTGAGAGTAAAAATTGTTCAGAGTAATTAGCAAGAATGCATATTCCCTGAACTTTTTGATCAATCATACATTCCAAAACTCTTCCCATCCCATCATAGTCTACCTCCCCATTATCGTGAAATGGAGTGGGTGCAACAGGCCACATTCCAAAATATTTATATTTCATTAACCCAAACTAACATTTCATTTTCTCCTCTATTAGACCATTTATAATATGGAATAAATTTAATATTTATTTTAGAATACTTAGGTTTATCATTTAAATACAGTTTTTTTGTATCTTTATATAAATAACCCTTTGTTAATAATGAAACAATTTTTTGTGAATTAATATTTATATTTTTTTCAGTTATATTATTTGAAGAATCCAACATGAATTTATTTAAGTTCTTTCCATTATCTTTTTCCTCTAGACAATAAAGAACTGGACCTCTGAACAAACAAGCTTTTCTTATATTATATCTAACATTTGGATTTGTTCGAACTAGTCTTGGTTCAAAATTAAAAAATAATTCAATTTTATCCCCCTTTTTCCAAAGATATTTAATTTTTGCATAACCATTAAATATTTCATACTTTATTTTTTTATTATTAATAAATATTTTCATATTTTTGTCCCACGAAGGAATACGAAAATAAATATATGATTTTTTGTTATTGGATTGTAAAATATTAATTTTAGAATAGCCTTTTTCAGGAAAATCACTTATTTGATTTAATTTCAATCCTTGCTCACCCTCTAATATATTTAACTCAGATGAAATATACTGATCCACAACTAGACTATTTCTATATTCATTATAAATATACATATCCATACTCGCTATAAATCGAGTAATATTTGGTGGGCAACAAGAACAGGTATGGTATTCATCTCTAACACCGTGTCGTCTTTGTTGAAAATGCAAAAAGCCAGGATTACATTCTAAGTAATTATCATAAAAGAAACCTTTTCCATCTTGAGATGTGCTAGCTAATAATAAATTGTATAAACTATTTTCAATTATATCAGCGTACTCACTATTAAGTTCAGTTTTGGAAAGTCGATTTGCAAAATAGATTAATGCAATTGTTGCACAAGTTTCAGCATAGGCCATATCGTTTGGTAAATCATAGTCAAAACTAAATCTTTCTCCAATATGCGCACTACCTACGCCACTATGGATGTACATTCTTTTATCAACAATATTTCTCCATAAAGTTTTACAAGTTTTAAGCAATTTTTTATTTTTATTTATTCTTGCTAAATCAGCCATAGCTGTAAACATATATAGAGCTCTAACAGAATGACCCTCTGCAGTATTTTGATTAATTGGCTCTAAATGTGATTGCCAATATTCTAAATCTCTAAAAACACTTCCTTGTAAATCTCCTAATTTACCTGATGTAGTACCATGAGGATCTGGACCAAAATTGAGTAAATCCCTAATTGATGCAGGCAAGTTTGATGGATCAAAATCAACCTCTTTTTTTAAAATTTTTTTTCTTTCTTCTATAAAGTAATGTTTATTATTTTTATTATCGGTCCCTCTCTCATCTATAAAATATGTAGCTAGATTAAGAAACTTTTTCTTTTTTGTAAAATTATATGCTTTTATTAGAGCTAATTCGATTTCTTGGTGTCCAGGATATCCTCTTTTTTTTCCTTTTGCTTTTCCAAATATTGAAATTATATGGTCTACATATTTTTCTATAGAATTAAAAAATCTTTTATCACCAGTAGCCTTACAATGCTCTATTGCAGACTCTAATAGATGTCCAGCACAATATAATTCGTGTCTATCTCTTAAATTAGTAAATTTATTTTTAGGCTCATGAAAAGAAAAATAAAAATTTAAGTAACCATTCTTCTCTTGATTAGAAATGATTTTATCTATTATTAAATTACAAATTTCTAATAATTTTTTATTTTTTTTTTGTTGCATTGTAAAAAATGCACCTTCCATTAATTTTGCTAAATCTGACTCCCAAAATATATGAGGTTTTTGATTGCTATAATGTTCATTTGTTAGTGCTCGAATTCTTCCAGATTTTTTAAAAGAATTTAATACTGCATAAAATGATGAATTAATGTTTAAATCTTTACGTTTTTTCCAAAAGCCATGATTAATTCTTACTTTGTCAAGTTCCATAAATATTCTAATATTAAATACTATTCTACAGAACTTAAAATATTTTTTTTGTTTTTTTCTTCTTTATTTTTTTCAAAATAAGTTATTACTAAAACAGAACTAAAAACAACTATTCCTCCTATCCAAGTCCAAAAATCCGGTATTTCATTAAAAACAAAATAACCAAATCCTGAGCCAAATATTAAACCTGTAAACCAAATTGGTTGAGTTACAGATAAGTCAGCATATTTATAAGCCAATCCAAGACATAAATGCAGTATTGTTCCCGATGCTGCAGCAATAAATACAAGTAATATAGATATTAAGGATGGCATTTGCCAAAAATAAATTGCTAAAGGAAAAGCGAAAATAGTCATTAAAGTGTATTGATAAGTTACCATTGTAATAGGAGAATCATCTTTAGATACAAATTTTGATAAAATAATTATAAATGACCAAAAAGTTAATGAAACTAGAATCATTATAGTGCCAATATTAAAATCAACATAACCAGGCCTCACAATAATTAACATTCCTAAGAAACCAATTATTAAAGCAAAAATTCTAAATCTATATATTTGCTCTCTAAAAATAATAAAACTCAAAAGTACAACAATTATTGGACTTAAAAAATGCATAGCTTTAAATTGTTCTAAAGGAACATAGACTAATGCACCAAAACCTAAGATCATCACAGGTATGTTAAAAGCACCTCTAATAATGTAAAACTTTAAATTTTTAGTTTTATATGTGTTAAATTTTTTGATTACTAAATAAGGAAGAATTATTAAAAAACCAAAAAAAAATCTAAAAAAACCTATGGTATATACATTTGAATCATATTGTGCCGCTTTAATTAACGCCTCCATCAACACTGCAAAGAATGATGCTGAAATTGTTAATAGAACAGCTTTGATATTATTATTCATAAATTTTAAAGCTTAACTGGAATTGATTGCTTTGCTATATCTTTTTTTAGATAATTTTCTCTATAAGTAATAATTAGTATAGATGAAAAAATTATTAATCCTCCAATAATTGTCCAAATATCAGGTATTTCATCAAAGATTAAAAAACCAAATAATGATGCTATTAATAATCGAGAAAAGTTAACAGGTTGTAAAACAGAAAGATCTGTTAATTTATAAGCCGTATTAATACAAAGATGTACTATTGTTCCAGCTATACCAGCAAATATTAAATAAATTAAAGTTTGTGATGATGGTGATTGCCAAAAATATAAAGCAATTGGAAATGATAAAAATGTTACCAAAGTGTACTGGTAAGATAATATTGTGAATGCACTGTCAACTCTTGCTGCAAATTTGGTAATTATAACAACTACTGACCAAATTGAACAAGAGCATAAGACCAAATATGCTCCTACATTAATAGGAACAATACCTGGTCTTAATATTACAAAAACTCCAATTAAACCAATTATCAACGCTCCAATACGAATTAAATAAATTTTTTCTTTTAAAAATATAACACTTAAAACAACAACGATTATAGGAGTAACAAATGAAATAGCTTTAATTTGTTCTAAAGGTATAAATTGAAGTGCCGAAAAACCTAACAACATCATTGGTATATTTAAAATACCTCTTGTTAAATGAATTTTTAAATTTGGTGTCTTAAAATTTTCTAATTTAGAATAAAAAATAAAAGGAAGAATTAAAATAAATCCAAAAAAAAATCTTAAAAATCCAGCAGTAAATACATTTATATCCTGAAGGGAAAATTTAATAAGAACGTTCATTATTACCCCTGATACAGAAGCAACTAAAGCTAAAATAATAGCTTTTACATTATTATTCATAAGTTATACGAATGGAATATCGCAAATTTCTCCTTTGTATTTTTTATTTTCAATAATGATATCAAATTTATCTTTAGTTAAAAAGTATGGTTTATTTATCATTGCAATTCCAATCACCATGTTAAATGTAGGTGAAAAGACTGCAGATCTAATTTCGCCAATTATTTTATCACCAATTGTTAAGTGAATTGCTGATCTTAGATTAATTTTATCAATATTAATCTTTACTCCCATTAATTTTTTATTAATTCCTTTTTCTTTAATTTTAATTAAATTTTCTTTTCCAAGAAATTTAATATCATTTTCTAGATTAACAAATTTATCTAATCCACATTCAAATGGATTATCATTTATATCCATATCGTTACCATAAGAGAGTAACGCACCTTCAATTCTTTCAATTAAATGAGGGCAACCTGGTTTAACTTTAAGCTCTTTACCTTCTTCAAATAATAAATCGTATAATTCTAAACCTGCTTTAGTATCTTCCACATAAATTTCTACTCCGCCCTGTTTTGACCAACCAGATCTAGCAATTAAATGTTTGGTATTTTTAAAATTAAAATATTTAAAATTATAAAATTTTAATTCTAAAATTTCTTTACCAAAAACTTTCTCTAACAAATCAAAAGCCTTCGGACCTTGTACAGCCATAATATTTACATCAGGTTCAGTAATAGAAACTTCAAAATTTTTCCCTATAGCAAGACCTTTAGCAAATAACATTACGTCTGAATCAGCAATTGAAATCCACCATTTTTCATTGTTAAATTTAAGTACTACGGGATCATTAATCATTCCCCCATTTTCATCAATTATTGGACAATAATAACATTTGCCTTCTTTAGCCTTACTTAAATCCCTACAAGTCATTAATTGAACTAATTGATAAGCGTCCTTACCTTTAATTTCTATTTGTCTTTCAGCTGCTACATCCCATATTTGAACATAATTTTTTAAATGGTTATATGTTTCTTCAAGACTTCCCTCAAAACCTGCAGGAAGTAACATATGATTGTATATTGTATAAGAAGTAACACCCTGTCTTTCAATTCTGGAAGAATAAATAGTACTTCTCAACCTTCTTGATTTAGCTACTAATTGATTGGGCATGGAAGACTCGTATAAATATTTGTATTAAATTAGTCTACATCTAAATAAATTAAATTTGATTTAATGAATCAAAGAAAATAATTGTAAGCAAAGTAAATAGATAAAACAACCAATACTATAGCTACCCAAATAGATAAATTTGTAAAAAAAGTTTTTAGATTATTATTCGAGCTTAAGAAAGACGGTAAAACCAATAAAAGAACCCCAATCATATAAATAATTGGAACTAGCTTATCCATTTATTAATATTTTTCCTTATTGATTAATTCACTAACTAGTAAATCTCCAAATCCTTTTTTTGAAGCTTGTTTGTAGAATGATTTTGCCATTTTTGAGAGTTTATTGGCATTTGGTAAGTCTGAAACAAGGTCATTAATATAATTTAAATCTTTGTATGTATTATCTACAGAAAAAACATATCCTTTATAATTACCTTTTATAGCTTTATCTGCAATTCTATCCAAAGCTCCTGAATTTCCTGAACCTAATCTAGCAACATCACATAAAAGTTTAATATTAATATCTAGTTTTTTTGCAGATTTAAAAAATTCAATAACACTAGTGGTAGTCATTAATGATAAAAAGTTAGATAATAATTTTGCAGAAGATGCCTTTGATACATCACCAAAATTAAAAACAGACTTACAAAAAGAATTAAGAAATTTTTTACATTTTAAAAAATTACTTTTTTTACCTCCATAAATTCCACCTAATATACCCTGCTCACTTTGAACTGGGCCTCCCATAACTCCACAAAAATTATAACTTATTTTTTTTGATTTAAAAATTTTATCCATTTTTAAAGCACCATTTTTGTTATGCGTTGTTAAATCGATTACAAGTGTTTTACTATTAAGTTCTTGTTTAATTTTTTTGGCAACATTTAATGCTACTGGTGTATTAGTTACACATATCATTAAACAATCAAGTTTTTGTTTATTGATTTCATTATATGATTTTAATTCTATAGCCCCAATCTTTTTTAATTTGTTTATAGGTTTTCTATTTTTATGAGCATAAATAAATACATTATGTTTTTTTAATAAATTTTTAGCCATTCCATAACCCATATAGCCGACACCTATAAAACCTACATTGCTCATAATAATAACTATAGTGAAAAATTTATTATTTAAAAGTGAATTATCAAATTTAATTATTTCTTGATGAAATAAAAGAAACTACTAAAACAATAATTAGTAGAGGAACACATAAAAGATTTATAACTGTCCAATTTGAAAAATATAAAAGAAAACCAGCTGATAATGATCCTATGCCTTGAGTAGAAAAAACGATAAAATCATTTAGACCTTGTGCTGTAAATTTATCCTTTTCTTCATAAGATACAACTAACAAACTCGAGCCTGAAACAAATAAAAAATTCCAGCCAATACCAAGTAGTATTAAACCTAGCATATAAGAATAATAGAAATCAAAGAATGTATTGGTTAATATACTTAACAACAAA
This sequence comes from uncultured Alphaproteobacteria bacterium, assembly GCA_902615845.1. Taxonomy (GTDB): domain Bacteria; phylum Pseudomonadota; class Alphaproteobacteria; order HIMB59; genus CACPNW01. The sequence goes on along the minus strand of CACMQS010000001.1, from coordinate 86,457 downwards.
ATAATTACTCCTGCATATATAATGTTTGTATTGCCAAACCTTTTAATTAAATCTCCAGAAAATAAAGAGGGTAAAAACATACCAATGACGTGAAGTTGAATTACTATACTTGTTTCAAATAAAGTAAATTTATTAACAAGATGCATATGTAAAGGGGTAGCAGTCATGATTATAGCCATTGTAAAATAACCAAGACCAGCGCTTACGATTGATTGTATAATTTTAATATTTTTTAAAAGTTTGAAAATAGTTTCAATTTCAAATTTACTTTGATTAATAGTATTTTTTGTTTCCTCATAAAAAAGTAGAACAAAAAAAGGAATGATTGCTGTAAAAGATAAGAAAATATAACTACCAAGAAATAAATAACTTGGAAAAAAATCTTTAAAATATTCTGCAAAATTAGATGAAAGTAATGCAGAAACTATACCTAATAATAATATAATTGAGATAGATCTTGGAATAAATTCTTTTTTGACTGATTCAGAAGCAGCAAATCGATACTGATGAATAAAAGCTTGTGAGCTGCCTATTAAAAAATTACCTAATGCAAAAATAAAAAAATTTTCCAAATAAATTGCAATTGAACAAATAATTAGAGCTAAGCAACTTAAAACAGATGAAAATAAAAATCCTTTCTGTCTCCCCCAGATACTCATAAACCTAGAGGCAATAGGTGCACTTATTGCTATACCTATAATCATTAATGTCATTGGCACTGTTGCTAATGAATCTTTCATCATTATCTGAGATGTAATAATTCCACCTAATAAAACTACAGCCATAGGTGGGAAAGCCGCAATTGTAGAAGATATACAAATAACAATAAAATTTTTATTAAACATTACAAAAGATAATTTCTAATTGGTTATATTAATTTGATCACATGTCACTCTTTGATTTCCAATAAAAGTTAATAAAATTATTGAGTAGACAATATTTGCTATTAAGATAAAAATAATTATGGTTTCAAGTCATGATTTTGTAGATGATAAAAGAAATAAACATATTAAAATTTATATAAATGGAAAATTTTATAAAAGAAAAGATGCCAAAATATCAGTTTTTGATTCCTCTACAATGCTTGGAGATGGTATCTGGGATTCGTTAAGATATCATAATAATAATTTCATTTTTCTTAAAGAACATCTAGATAGGTTATATAAAGATGCAAAGCTTATTGACTTAAAAATACATTTGACCCGTAAAAAACTTTCAGAAGCACTAATAAAGACTATCAAAATAAATAAAATGAAAACAGACGTTCATTTAAGAATAATTGTATCTAGGGGTATTAAATCAACACCCTATCAATCACCTAAAGTTACAATATCCAAACCAACAATAATCATAATACCTGAATATAAAAAACCAGATATTAAAGCTTACAAAAAAGGATTAAAATTGGTTACAGTAAAAACTATTAGAGGGCCAATCAATGTTCAAAATCCACAAATAAATTCACTTAGTAAATTAAATTGTATACTAGCATGTATTGAGGCTAATAAAAAGAATGCTGATGAAGCACTAATGTTTGATATTAATGGAAATATTGCTACGAATAATAGTACGCATTTCTTCTTTGTAAAAAATAAGACAGTCTTTACCTCAACAGGAAAATATTGTGTTACAGGAATTACAAGACAGAAAATTATAGATATATGTAAAAAAAATAAAATAAAAGTAAAAGAAAAAAATTTTAAATTAAACGAAGTTTTAAATGCAGATGAAGCATTTTGTACAGGATCTTTCGCAGGAATTGTACCAGTAAATCAAATAAATAAAAGAAAATACTCATTAAAGAAAAATCCTATTACTAAAGAATTAACTAATTTTTATAATAACTTATTTTAAATGATAAATTTATTTGTTTGGTCTGGACCTAGAAATATTAGTACTGCATTAATGAGATCTTTTGAAAATAGAAAGGACACAAAGGTTTATGATGAGCCTTTCTATGCATATTATTTAAAAAAAACTAACTTAAATCATCCAATGAAAGATGAAATTATAAATCACTATCATACCAATGAAGATGAGATTATTAATTTAATCACTAAAGAAGATAATAAGTATAAAATATTTTATCAAAAACATATGACTCATCATATTTTAGAAGAAACACGCTTAGATTGGATCGATAAAGGTATAAATTGCTTTTTAATCCGTGACCCTGCAAAAGTAATTGTTTCATATTTAAAAAAAAATACTTTAAAATCAATTCAAGATGTAGGTTTTAAAAAACTTTATGAAATCTTTAAATTATTAAATTCAAAAGAGCCTATAGTAATAAACTCTGATTATTTATTAGCAAATCCTGAAAAGTATTTAAAAATTTTGTGTCAAAAATTAAATTTAGATTTTGATCAAAAAATGCTTAATTGGCCAAGAGGCTATAGAGATACTGATGGAATTTGGTCTAAAGTTTGGTATCAAGATGTAATTTCAACGACTACATTTAATAATAAAATGAACACAAAATACAAAGTACCTAAAGATTTTGAAAATATTTATAAAGAATGTCAAAAGATCTATGAAGAAATCAACAAATATGCAATTCGTATATGATTAAAGAAAATATTCAAGAAGCATCAAAAATTTTATTTGAACATAGATTGAATAAAACTGGCTTAAGTTCTTTAAAAAATCTAGCACCTCAATCAATTGATGAAGCTTATGCAATTCAAGATAATTTAAAACTTAGATACTTAGAACTAAAAGATAATTTCTGTATTGGAAAAAAAATTGGATGCACATCTCTAGCTGCACAGAAACAAATGAATATAAAAGAACCTTTCTATGGAAATCTATTTAATCGATACAGTTCAAAAAAAATTAATTTATTAAATTCTAAAAATTTCTTTGAACCCTATGTTGAACCAGAAATTAGTTTTAGAATAAAAGATGATATAAATATTTCTCAAGCACCTTTTAAATTTAAAGACTTAGATTATTTATTAGATGGTTTATTTTGTTCAGTTGAAATAGTTGATTTTAGATTTAGAAAACCATTATCAGAGATTGGCGCATTAAATGTAATATCAACTAATGGAGCCTCAGAGTTTTGGATACGAGATGAAAATTTAATTAAAAATAATTTTGTAGATCTTAACGATTTTGAAGTAAGTTTATTAATAAATGACACAATTGTTGATACTGGAAATACAAAAAATGTATTGGATAATCCATTAAATGCAGTTCTTTGGCTGATAAACAATCTTGCAGAAAAAGGCGAGCCAATGCTTAAAGGTCAGTTTATTAGTTCTGGATCTTGCACTAAAGCATTTAGAATTTATCCTAAAAGTAAAATTAAAGCTGATTTTAATCAATTAGGTTCAATTGAATTTGAATATATTTAAGTTATTTAATTATTATGGAGACAAAAGTTTTTTATAACAAATCATGCAGTATTTGTAGTTTTGAAATCAATCACTATAAAAAAACTAAGAATAATATTGAGTGGGTAGACATAAATAATGTAAATGAATCAAAATTAGAAACGAATAAAAATGCAAAAGAACTTTTAAGACGTCTACATACAAAAAAAAATAATAAAGTTTTTTCAGGAGTTGATGCTTTTATTGAAATGTGGTTAGAGATACCAAAATACAGGTTTTTGGCAAAAATTATTAGAAAACCAATAATATATCAGATTTCTTGGGTTATTTATGAAGCTTTTGCATTAATTCTATTTTACAAAAACAAGAATCAACTAAATAAATTAGAAAGAATTTAAATGAATAATTATTTTGAGTTATTAGAGAAGTTAGTACTGTCAGTACTTATTGTTTGCACAATCATAGCGATTGGAATGGAAATACAAGGCATGATTGCAAATTACAAAGTTACACTTGCAGACATTCTTTTGTTATTTATTTATATTGAAATTATTGGAATGATCAAAGAATACTGGGTTTCTAAAATGATAAGAATGAGCTACCCTCTTTTCATTGCAATGACAGCTCTAGCCAGAATGATAATTATGCAAAGAAAAGATGTAGATCCATCTGCATATGTGTATGAGTCTGTAGCAATATTAATATTAGCAATCGCAATTGTAGTATTAAGAGTGCGTCACATGGAAATACTTAATAGGCGCTCTAAAAAATTACCTGACGATTAATTAATATTAAAATGTTAAAATCAAATATCAGCTTTGCTGAAGAGCAACTCCTATCTTATTTGCCTAAAACTGGAAAATATTATGAAGCAAATAGAAATTATAGTGAAGACAGATCTAATAATAATAATAATACTACTACTACATCTCTATTATCTCCCTTCATAAGATATAGGCTAATTTCTGAAGAACAAGTTTTGGAGGAAGTCTTAAAAAAATATGATCTTAGAGAATGTGAGAAATTTATCCAAGAAATTTATTGGAGAACTTATTGGAAAGGTTGGCTTGAACACAGACCTTCGGTTTATTCTGATTATTTAGAAGATAGAAATAAATTAATCGAAGAATTTGGTAATAAAAAATTTTATTTAAATGCAATTTCTGGAAATACAAATCTATCATTTTTTAATAATTGGGTAAATGATCTTAAAGAAAATGGATACCTGCATAACCATGTAAGAATGTGGTTTGCCTCAATTTGGATTTTCACTCTTAATTTACCTTGGCAACTTGGAGCAGATTTTTTTATGCAACATTTATTGGATGGTGATCCAGCATCAAATACTCTATCATGGAGATGGGTTGCCGGTATACAGACTAAGGGTAAAAATTATTTGGCAAGAAAAAGTAATATAGAAAAATATAGTAATATTGAAATATCAGATAATGAAATTTTAAATGAAAATGCAAATCCTTTAACTGAAGAAAAAATTTATAATGTAAATGAACTGCAATTAAATTCTGATTATAATCTTGAAGAGATAAAATATATTTTAATACCAACTGATGAATTAAATATTCTAAAAGATTTAAATCATAAAAAGGTAAATGTTTTTACAGGTTTGCCACTAGAAGATTATAATGATCACAATTTCTCTGAAAAAATAATTAAACATATAAAAAATATTTGTATTTCATGTTTCATTGATGATGATTTTTATAAAAATATTAAAATTGATATTCAATTTGAAAGTTATTTTGAAAATTTAGATAAATGGATAGAAAAGTTTCAAATTCAAGAAATTTATTTACCCTATGTTACTAAAGGAAATTGGAAAAAAATTTATAAAAAAATAATTACAAAATACCCATCAATTAATTTTATAATTTTTAATAGAAAATATGATGTTAATAGTTGGATTTTTTCAAAAAAAGGTTATTTCAAATTTAAACAAAATATTCCAAATCTAATTACAAAAATTTAAATTATGAAAAATATACTTGAAATAAATAATGTAACTAAATTTTATAAAAATTCAGTTAAAGCATTAGAAAATGTAAATCTTAATATTAAAGAAGGAGAAATATTTGCACTACTTGGACCAAATGGTGCAGGAAAATCAACACTGATAAACTCAATTTGTGGAATTGTAAATTTTAATACAGGAACAATAAAAATAAATAATATGGATATTGTTAAAAATTATCGAACTACTAGAAAAATAACAGGTATTGTTCCTCAAGAATTAAATCTTGAATCTTTTGAAACTGTCTGGAACAATGTTAATTATTCTAGAGGTCTTTTTGGGAAGAAGCCTGATCATAATTATATAGAAAAACTTTTAAAACAACTATCCTTATGGGACAAAAAAGATAGTAAAATTAAAGAACTATCGGGTGGAATGAAAAGAAGGGTTCTGATAGCTAAAGCTTTATCTCACCAACCTAAATTATTATTTTTAGATGAACCAACAGCTAGTGTGGATGTTGAATTACGTAAAGACATGTGGGATGTTGTAAAAAAATTAAATGAAAATGGAGTAACAATTATTTTAACAACACATTATATTGAAGAAGCTGAAGAGTTAAGTGATAGAGTGGCAGTTATAAATGATGGTAAAATAATTTTAGTCGATGAAAAAGATAAATTAATTAAAAAACTTGGAGAAAAAACAATTAAAATTGAATTATTTGAACCTATAGAAAAAATAAATGGTAATTTATCAAAATATAATTTTACTTTAGATCAAACAAATAAAATTATCTCACATACCTATAATTTAAACTCAAACACAACTGATGTTACTGAATTATTAAATGATGTAAAAAAAGATGGTTATGAAATAAAAGATATTAATACTGAGCAAAGTTCACTGGAAGAGATTTTCATTAAACTAATAAAGGAAAATAATAATGAATTGGTACGGAGTTAAAGCAATATATATTCATGAAATGGAAAGGTTTAGAAGAACCTTATTTCAAAGTCTTGCCTCGCCAATAATTACAACTTCTCTTTACTTTGTAGTTTTTGGGTCTGCGATTGGTTCAAGAATTACAGAGATAGATGGAATAAATTATGGCTCTTATATCGTACCAGGAATGATTATGTTAACTATCTTGACTCAATCAATCTCAAATGCTTCTTTTGCTTTTTATTTTCCAAGATTTACAAATACTATCTATGAAATACTTGCTGCACCATTATCATCATTTGAGATAGTACTTGGTTTTGTAGGAGCCGCAGCATCCAAATCATTAATAATTGGATGTGTAATTATTCTAACAGCTAATTTTTTTGTAGATGTAAGAATAGATCATCCAGTTCTCATGATGTTTTTTTTAATTCTAACATCCATTACTTTTGCTTTATTTGGTTTTATAATTGGAATGTATGCCGAGGGCTTTGAAGGATTGCAAATTATTCCAATTCTAATAATTACACCATTAGTTTTCTTAGGAGGGAGTTTTTATTCTATTAATATGCTTCCAGAATTTTGGCAGAAAATATCATTACTTAATCCTGTTTTATATTTAATAAGTGGTTTCAGATATAGTTTTTATGAAGTTTCTGATGTATCACTATTCACAAGTACATTAACTATTTTAACAATTCTAATTGGATGCATAATATTTATTACATATACATTTTCAAAAGGATATAAAATTAAAGATTAAATGATTGATAAAAAAATAAGTAATGAATTTCAAAATAATGGAGTTGTGTTACTGAAAAAAATTATTGATCAAAAATGGATTGAAGAATTAAGAAAAGGTATTGAGTATAATTTTCTTCACCCAAGTAAATATAAATGTGTTTATGAAGAAACATATAATCAAGAAATATTTTATGATGATTATTGTAATTGGCAAAGAATAAAAGAGTATAAAAATTTTATTTTTAATTCTGATATTGCAAAAATTGCTGGTTCATTAATGCAATCTAATAAAGTAAATTTATTCCATGAGCATGTTTTAATAAAAGAAAAAGGATCAAAAAAAAGAACACCTTGGCATCAAGACCAGGGGTATTACTGTGTACAAGGAAGAGATAATGTAAGTATTTGGATACCACTTGATAAAATTGATGTTAATTCGTCAATGGAATTCATACTAGGGTCACATAAATGGGATAAAATATTTTTACCTACAAAATTTAAAGGTAATGATTATGAGCATAAAGATAAAGAATTTGAAAAAATTCCAGATATTGAAAATAATAGAAAAGATTATGAAATTATATCCTATGAATGTGAGTTAGGTGACGCCATAGCATTTAATTATGCAACAATTCATGCTGCATATGGCAATAATTCAAATAATAGAAGAAGAGCTTTTTCAGTTAGATTTACTGGTGATGATGCAAGATATATAAAGAGGAAAGGTGAAATGTCTCCCCCATTTCCAAATATTCATCTAAAAAATAATGAGGTTTTAGATAGTGAAACTTTTCCAGTCTTAATTTCTTCTTAGGAAATATATTAATGGTAGAGCTGTTGCATACATTATTAAGCTATAAATAGCAGCAGGTATCAAATAAACCGTACTTGCAAAGAAAGTGTTAGCTACTACAATTGCTAAAGTTCCATTTTGTAGCCCAACTTCCATCAACCAACATCTGAATGTTTCTTTGGAAGATTTGAATGTATTAGATAATAAATAAACAATGATCATCATTATAATATTTAAAAATAACATAACCAAACCTGCTTGAGCAAAGTAAGTAATAACATTTTCTCTTTGAGATAATATTGCTCCAATAAGAACTAAAACAAATAAAATTATTGATATATTTTTTGCTATTTTTTCAAATGAAGATAGTACTCCACTTAATAAAACTCCAACGATAACAGGTATTGTAACAATTAAAAACATTTGTGATGCAACACTAAATAACGACTGCCCCTCATTAATACTACCCATGTCAAGAACACTTAATGATATCATTAATATTAATGGAACGGTAATTACGCATAAAATACTGTTTATTGCCGTCAAAGATATTGAAAGAGCAATATTTCCTTTTGCAAATGAAGTTAAAACATTACTGGTTACTCCGCCAGGTGCAGCTGCAAGAATCATCACTCCAATAGCTAGCTCTGGAGATAAAGGCCAAAACATAACAATTAATAATGCAACTATTGGAAGAATAATAATTTGAAAAAATAATCCGATAAGAAAATCTTTTGGTTTAAAGAAAACTCTTGTAAAATCACTGAGACTTAAACCTAAACCCAATGAAAACATAATGAAAGCTAGAGAAAGAGGCAGTATTACATCAGTTACAATTCCCATAAAATTTATTTAACATTTGTTTGCTTATAAAAAAATACAAATTTATTTAGATTTTTGATAATTGCAATTTATCAAGCATTTCAATAGGCATTTTTACTATTTTACCTTTATCATTTACAGGAGTTATTAAAATCTTCGAATCAATTAATAAATTTTTTTCTCTAAATATAGACTGATTAAAAATTATTTTTACTTTTGAAATTTCATGAATTTTTGTTTCAACATCTAAGATATCTTCAAAATATGCAGGTAATTTAAAATCAATATCGATATGTTTAACTACAAAGTAAAAATTAAGTGATTGGAGTAGGTTTTGATGATTATAACCCAATTTATACAAGAATTCTGACCTACCCCTCTCTAAATATTTTAAATAATTTGAATGATATACTCTGCCTGATGCATCGGTATCTTCATAGTAAACTTTAATTTTATAATTCATAATATTGATTTAGATAATTTTTTGACATTTCAGAAAGATTAAAACCGATACCTATTGATGAATTTAATAAAAGATAACCATCTCTTATTTTGACGGCAGGTTTCAAAATATCAGTTCTGAGTGCATTTTCGTTAATATCATATTCTAAAAAACCACTTTGATTAATTGCAGACATTAAATGTGCTGAAGTAACCAAACCTACAGCACCACCTAAATAATGTAGATATAATTTATCAGTAACTATTTTATCTTTTAAATTTATTATTTGAGAAATACCTCCATACCTAGCAATATCTGGTTGTAAAAATTTAATTGAAGTATCATCATTTAATTTAACAAAGTTATTTATTTGAGTAATATTTTCACCAAAGGCTAAATTTTTATGATTATTTATTAAATTAATAATTTCATTTAAAGAATTATCAGCGCTAATTGGCTCTTCTAACCAATAATATCTGAACTGATTTAATGCTTTAATATTTGAGTTAACTTTATCTATTTTCCAAGCTTGATTTACATCAATAATATAATCTTCAGAATCATTTAAAATTTTCTCAATTGATACTAAACTTGAAATATCATCATTTAAATCATAACCAATTTTTATTTTAAATTTTTTTATTCCTAATTTTCTTGCTTCACTAATTCTTTCTTGGTGTTCGTCTCTATTAATACCACTAGCATAAACTTGAATCTTATCTGAAGAATTACTATTAATTAATTTGTTTAAAGGTATTTTTTTATTTTTTGAAAATAAATCCCAACAAGCACAATCTATTCCAGAAATAATATTACTAAAAGCTCCATAATCACCACTTTGAATTTTTATTGAATTAAATTTTTCATAAAAATAATCATAAGGATCACTCGGCTTTTCAAAATTAAAATTTTTAAGTAAATTTACAAAATAATCTTTGAAAATTTCAAATCTATATCTACCAGCATGATTTGGGAAATTACACCATATTTCACCAAATCCACTGTTGTCATTTTGATCAATTAATTCAACTACTAACGAAGATCTAAAAGTCATTCTGCCAAATGAAGATAAAACTGGATTTTTATTCTTATACTTAAATAAATGAATTTTAATTTTATTTACTTTAATCATTAAATTAGTAAATCATATATTGATTATCTTTTATCTACATAAACTATCAATAATTGACATAATTAAAATCATAAATTTTAAAGAGAAATCCTCGTTACATTGAAAAAAATGCAATAATCACTAAATATCATTACAAAATGACTGATTATTTAGATTCAATTATTCAAAGAGATCCAGCTGCAAGAAGCAAGCTGAGTATCGTGCTTACATACCCAGGAGTGAAGTCTGTTTTTTTTCATAGAATAGCAAACAATCTATGGAATTTAAATCTTTACACTCTAGCAAGAATAGTTTCTCAATTTAGTCGTTTTTTAACAGGAATTGAAATTCATCCAGCAGCTAAAATAGGTAAAAACCTATTTATTGATCATGGTATGGGAACTGTTATTGGAGAAACAAGCATAATTGGAGATAATGTTACTTTATATCATGGTGTTACACTTGGAGGAATTAGTCCAGCAGAAAATTCAAATGATCAAAGAGATACAAAAAGACATCCAACAATAGAGGATAATGTAATCATAGGATGTGGAGCAAGTATTCTTGGCCCAGTTAATATTGGGAGTTGTGCAAGAGTTGGAGCTAATACAGTAGTATTAAAAGATGTTCCCCCTTATGCAACAATGGTAGGAAATCCAGTTAAAAATATTAATATTAATAAGGATACTTCATTTAATCCATATGGTGTAAGAGATATTGATGATAACAAATAATGTTACTCAGTTAATTGGTAACACCCCTCTAATAAAATTAAAATACCCTTCAGAGATTTCAGGTTGTGAAATATACGGTAAAGCTGAATTTATGAATCCAGCTGGTTCAGTGAAAGATAGAACAGCACTTGGTATTATCGAGGATGCAGAAGAAAAAAAATTATTGGAACCAGGTGGAAATGTCGTTGAAGGTACTTTTGGGAATACAGGAATAGGCTTAGCATTAGTTTGTAATGCAAAAAATTATAATCTAGAAATTGTAATGCCTAACATAACCGTGCAATCTAAAAGAGATATACTCAAAAATATGGGAGCAAAACTTCATTTAGTTGATGCAAAACCATATTCCGATCCTGGTAACTATCAAAAAGTCTCACAGCAATTAGCTACAGATATTGAAAAACAAACAGGTAAAAAAACTTTTTGGGCTGGTCAATTTGAAAATTTAGCTAACTACAAATTTCATGAAAAAACAACATCTGCAGAAATTTTTAACCAAACAGATGGTAAAATAGATGGTTTCACATGTGCAATTGGAACTGGAGGAACTTTAACTGGTGTGAGCGTTGGGTTAAAATCAAAAAATAAAAAAATTATTATCGCTTGTACAGATTCACAAGGATCATCAATGTTTAATTATTTTACTAATGGTAAACCAGAAAAAAAGGGAGAGGAATCAATTACAGAAGGTATTGGACAAGCCAGAGTAACTAAAAATTTAGAAAATTGTCTTGTAGACCAATCATTTTTTGTTTCCGATCAAGAATGTATGGAAATGCTATTTAAAATTATGAAAACAGATGGATTATTTCTAGGATTAAGTTCCGGGGTTAATATATGTGGTGCAGTAAAACTGGCTAAATCAATGGGTAAAGGGAAAAAAATTGTGACAATACTTTGTGATGATGCAAATAAATATTATGATAAAATGTTTAATAAAGAATATTTGATTTCCAAAAATTTACCTTATGCCGATTGGATGTAATAATGAAAACTAAAGATAAAAAATTTAATTCTAAAGTAATTCATTCAGGTCATGGCGCTGATGAAACTACGGGTGCAGTAATGCCTCCTATTCATCTTTCATCAACTTTTAAGCAAAATTCTCCTGGTGACTTTACTTATGAATATGCAAGAACAGGAAACCCAACAAGAGATATATTAGAAAAGTTATTAGTTGAATTGGAAGATGGTAAATTTGCATATGCTTTTAGCTCAGGTATGGCAGCAATTTCTGCATTATCCGATGCTTTAGGTAAAAATTATTCAATTATTTGTAGCGATGATGTTTACGGTGGAACAAGAAGAATATTTGATAAAATTAAAACAGTAAATCAAGATGTGGAAGTAACATATGCTGATCTTAGTAAAGAAAATAATTGGCAAGGTCATCTTAAAAAAAATACGAAAATGATTTGGGTTGAGACGCCCTCTAACCCATTACTAAAAATTATAAATATAAAAAAAATTAGAGAAAGCTTGAAAGATGATAATATCATTATAGTCTGTGATAATACTTTTGCCTCACCTTATAATCAGCAACCATTAAATTACGGAGCTGATGTTGTTATACATTCGTCAACTAAATATCTTGGTGGGCATTCTGATATAATAGGAGGTGCGTTAATTATAAATGATAATAAAATTTTAGCTGAAAAAATTAAATATATTCAAAATGCAGTTGGTGCTGTTCCCAGCCCCTTCGATTGTTATTTACTTATTCGATCAATTAAGACACTTGCTGTAAGAATGGAGAGGCACAATAATAATGCCTTAGAAATTGCTAATTATTTATTAAAACATCCTAAAATTAAAAATGTATTTTACCCTGGACTAGAAAATAACCCAAGTTATGAAATTGCAAAAAATCAAATGACTGGATTTGGAGGAATATTATCAATTGAATTAATTGGTGATATTAATTCAGCAAAAAAATTTCTTGAAACAATTCAAATATTTACACTGGCAGAAAGTTTGGGTGGGGTTGAAAGTTTAATTGAGCATCCAGCTATAATGACACATGCATCAATAGATAAAAAAATTAGAGATGATTTAGGAATTTCTGATACCTTAATAAGACTTTCAATTGGGATTGAAGATATTTCAGACTTAAAGAAATCTTTAGATGATGCTCTAAAAAATATTTAAATTATTTTTTTCAAATCTGGAGGTGAATAATTAGGACCTTTCATAACCTTACCAAATTCATTATAAATTGGCTTGCCTTCCTCTGAAAGTTTACTCATATTACTGCGATGAACTTCGTTAAAACATTTATCTAGATCTATACCAAAAGCAGCACCCGCACCGTATGTTACAACTAAAATATCAGTTAATGCATCAGCAACTTCAACAATATCATTATCATTAATTGCATCCTTTAATTCATTAAATTCTTCATCAATCAATTTTTTTCTTAATTCAACAATTTTATTTTCTGGAAATTCAGCACTAGTTTTTACTTCTTGACCAAAAGTTGTCATAAATTCTTTTACTTTTTCAAAATTTGTCATTTTATCTCCCAATAATATTTATTTATAAAAAATATCGTTGTAAGTCACAACTATAAAGAGAAAAGATATTATTGTTATCCCCACAGCCAAATAAACTCTTGTAATAAACTCAGGAAGAGAGTTTGAAAAAATTCTTCTAATAATAAAATACATTATATGACCACCATCTAAAAGAGGAATAGGAAGCAAATTAAATAACCCCACAAACAAAGAAATAATAATAAATAAAAATAGAACTCCTCTAACCTGATCTAGCATCATTTGATCTGCATTTTTAACGATCCCTATTGGTCCAGCTAACTGATCTCCTAATGTATTTTCTTTATAAGATTGTTGAAGAAATGTAAAAGAAGCAGCATAATATGTTGGTATAAATAAAGATGAGTTTTTAATTGAATCAATTAAATTGTACTTATCAATAATAGGATTTTGAGGTGAAGATATTCCGATAATATACCTATTTAATTCTTCATTAAATTTTAGATCAAAATTTTTTTCAATTATCTGATTATTTCTTTCTATTAAGATATTTATACTTTGGTTATTTGAAATTGCTTTTGGGATATCAGAAAACTCTTCAATACTAATATTATTTATTTCAAGTATTCTATCTCCTTCTCTAAGATCATTTTCAAATGCTGATGAATTTTCGCTAACTGATCCAATAATCGGCATTAAACTAATAATTCCAAAAAAGAAAAATATGCAGAAAAGAGCAAACCACGCACTAAGAATATTAAAAATACTTCCTGCTAAAAGTACTAATATCTTTTGAAAAAGCGTAAGGGATTGAAAGGATCCTTGTTCATCGTTAGGATTTGGAGAAAATATATTATCAAGACCTTTTATTTTTACATATCCACCTAATGGAATTGGAGATAATTTCCATGTAGTGCCATTTCTATCTGTATATTTTAAAAGAGGCTTACCAAATCCAATTGAAAAATCAGTAACTTCAGCGTTAAATAATCTGGCAACTATATAATGACCATACTCATGGATTGCGACCAGGACTAAAAAAACTAAAATAAGATTAATATAAATCATACTTATTATTAAATTAATATTTTAATTAATTGATAAATAATAATTATCCTGTTTTAGCCTCTTCGTATTCATCAATTGGAGGACAAACACAAAATAAATTTCTATCACCGTATACATTATCAATTCTACTAACTGGACTCCAGTATTTATTATTTATTAAATAAGCATGCGGGTAGGCAGCATCTTTTCGGGAATATTTGTGATCCCAATTGTCAGAAGATACTTCTTCAATGGTATGAGGGGCATTTTTTATAGGATTGTCTACTTTATCAAATTTACCATCTCTAATCATAATGATTTCATTGTGAATAGAAATCATTGCTTCACAAAATCTATCTAGCTCATCTTTTGATTCACTTTCAGTAGGCTCAATCATAAGAGTACCAGGAACAGGAAAAGACATTGTAGGTGCATGAAATCCATAATCAATTAGTCTTTTAGCAATATCTTCATCTGAAATATTTAATTCTTGTTTAAATGGCCTGATATCAATAATGAATTCATGAGCCACCATATTATTCTTACCAGTATATAAAATGGGGTAATAATTTTTTAATCTTTCTTTAATATAATTAGCATTTAATATTGCTACTTGAGTTGCTAATTTTAAACCATCGTCACCCATCATAGAAATATAGGAATATGAAATAGGTAAAATAGATGCACTACCCCAAGGAGCTGCAGAAACTGCCTCTTGAGTTGTTAAACCAATTTCATTTTTAAACATAGGATGTCCAGGAGCAAAATCTGCTAAATGTTTTTTTAATCCTATAGCTCCAACTCCAGGCCCACCTCCTCCATGAGGTATACAAAATGTCTTATGTAAATTCATATGACATACATCAGGTCCAAATTTACCTGGTTTAGCTACACCAACCATTGCATTATAATTAGCGCCATCAAGATAAACTTGTCCTCCGGCATCATGAATTTTTTTACAAATCTCAACAATACTTTCCTCAAATACACCATGTGTTGAAGGGTATGTAATCATTAAAGCAGATAATTTATCTCCTGCTTCTTCAATTTTTTTATCTAAGTGAGTTAAGTCAACGTTACCTTTATCATCACAGTTTACTATTAAAATATCCATACCGCACATCTGTGCACTGGCTGGATTAGTTCCATGGGCACTTTTAGGAATTATACAAATATTTCTTTTAGTATCTGAATTTTTCTCATGATATTTTTGTATAGCTAATAAACCAGCAAACTCACCTTGTGCTCCTGCATTAGGTTGAAGTGAAACTGCATCAAAACCAGTAATATCTTTTAACATCGATATTAATTCACTCATCATTTCATTATATCCCTCACGTTGATGGGGTTCTAAGAATGGATGCGCATTTGAAAAACCTGGTAAAGTAATTGGAAGCATTTCAGATGCCGCATTTAATTTCATGGTACAAGATCCAAGAGGGATCATTGATCTATTTAAAGCAACATCTTTATTTTCTAATTTTTTTAAATATCTCATCATTTCTGTTTCAGAATGATAGATATTAAATACTGGATGAGTTAAAATATTGTCTTTTCTTTCTAAATCACTTTTAAAAATTGAATTTTCAATTTTGCCCTCGATCTCTTCAGCAAATATTTCAGTATTATTTTCATTAAAAAATTTAATTAAATTATCTACATCTTGTAGTGATATAGTTTCATCTAAGGAAATTGAAAAATAATCATCATTTACAAATCTAAAATTGATACCATTTTCTATAGATTTATTTACCCAGTATTTAGATTTTGAGTCTTTTACTAATAAAGTATCAAAATAATTTTTAGATTCTACTTCAAAATTTAATATCTCTAATGATTTTTTTAGATATCTAGACTTATAGTGAATGTCATTAGCAATATTTTTTAATCTAGTTGGACCATGATATATTGCATATGAAGCAGATATAATTGCTAATAAGGCCTGTGCAGTACATATATTACTTGTAGCTTTTTCCCTTCTAATATGTTGCTCACGCGTTTGAAGAGCCATTCTGTAAGATCTTTTATTAGTACGATCAACTGACACGCCAATTAGTCTTCCAGGTATCATTCTTTTGTATTCATCTAATGTTGCAAAATATGCTGCATGAGGGCCTCCTAGACCCATTGGAACACCAAACCTTTGTGTACTCCCAACAACTATATCAGCTCCAAAATCTTTTGGTGATTTCATAATTACCAAACTCATTATATCAGCTGCTATGATTGATAACGCATCGTGAGATTTATTTATATTTATTAAATCGTTGAGATTTGCAATTTCTCCGTAAGTGTCTGGATTTTGAATTAAACAACCAAATGTATCATTAT
The DNA here is from genome assembly GCA_902615845.1 of uncultured Alphaproteobacteria bacterium. Taxonomy (GTDB): domain Bacteria; phylum Pseudomonadota; class Alphaproteobacteria; order HIMB59; genus CACPNW01. Next base: position 69,689 of record CACMQS010000001.1, on the reverse strand, counting down.
CTGGATTATCAAATATAATTTTTATACCTAGAGGCTTAGCTCTTGTTTTTAAGACAGATAGTGTTTGTGGATGGCATTTATTTTGAACACAAAAAGTAAACTTTGCACTTTTTTTAATTTTAAAAGCCATCATCATAGCTTCAGCTGCCGCAGTACTTTCATCAAGTAAAGATGCATTTGCAATATCCATTCCAGTCAAATCAATTATCATTTGTTGAAAATTCATTAACATTTCCAACCTGCCCTGACTTACTTCTGGTTGATAAGGTGTGTAAGCAGTATACCATCCTGGATTTTCAAGAATATTTCTTAAAATAACGCTAGGTGTAATAGTATTGTAATAACCCATTCCAATATAAGTTTTTTTGAAATTATTTTTTAAAGATAAAAGTTGAGTATTAATTTTATTAAACTCCTCAGACATACCAGGTCGAAATTTAAGTTTGTCTTTAAAAATGATATGATTAGGTACAGTTTTTTCAATTAATTCATCTAATGAAGAGCAATTTATTAATTTAAGCATTTCTCCAATATCTTCATTTCTAGGCCCTATATGTCTGCTAACAAATTTATCTATTTCAATCATCTATTGTTCCAAAAATTGTTTATACTCATCTTCTGACATAAGATCAGAATATTGATTTGAATCAGAAATTTTCATTTTAAAAATCCATCCATCGTTTTCTGCATCTTGATTAATAATAGCAGCGTCATTTTCTAGATTATTATTAACTTCAATTATTTCACCATCTATTGGAGCATAAATATCAGAAGCTGCTTTTACAGATTCAACGACGCATATTTCATCTTTTGCTTTAACCGAATTTCCAACTGATGGTAATTCAATAAATACAATATCGCCAAGAGATTCTTGGGCGTGATTGCTAATACCAATTGTGGCAATTTCATTTTCAATTGAAACCCATTCATGATCTTTTGTGTATTTTTTTTCACTCATATACGCTCCCATTTTTTTTATAATTTTTTTTTACAAAAGGTAGATTATTAATTTTTACTAATTCTAATTTTTTTCTAATTTCACAAAAAATTGGATTATCAGTATTGAATTCAGATCTTATGTAACCGATAGCAATTGATTTGTTAAGATTAGGAGAGAAGCATCCACTTGTAATTTTTCCAATTTCATTATTATTGTTATCGAATAAAGTCATTCCATCTCTTAGCATTGATTTATTTGTTGAAATTAAACCTATTTTTTTATTAGATAAATTGTTTTTTAATTGATCAGATAAAATCTTATTTCCATTTAAATTTTTATCTTCTAATCTTTCTTTATCTAGAGCCCATGATAAACCAGCTTCAATTGGTGTAATATTTTCATTTAATTCATGACCATATAAACTTAATCCAGCCTCAAGCCTCAATGAATCTCTAGAACCTAAACCACAAAGCATTGTATTTTCATTTTTAAGTAAATCAGTAATTAAATTTTCTGCACTTTCATTTGGAATAGATAGTTCAAAACCATCTTCACCAGTATAACCTGATCTACTTACTAATATTTGATTGTTATCGTATTTACTTATTAAAATATCAAAAAAATTCATATTATTTGGAATATCAATAATATTTTTTAAAACATTAATAGAGTCAGGCCCCTGAATCGCGAATAAACAATTTTTGTTATAAATTTTTTCTGCATTAGGAGCACAAGAAATAAATATTTCTTCGTCTTCTTTTTTTCGAGATGCATTATAAACAATATACAAATATGGCTTATCTTTAATATCAATACTCGAAATAATTAGATCATCAATAACACCGCCATCTTTATTGAGCAAAAATGAATAATGCGATCTATTTTTAATTAAATTTTTTAATTGTAATGGAATATATTTTTCTAATTTATGTAAATACGATTCATTATTTTCAATTAAAATTTGCCCCATGTGACTAACATCAAAAATACCAGAATGGTTTCTGACATTTTTGTGTTCATTAATTATTCCAGTTTTATAATTAATAGGCATATTAAAACCTGCAAATGGCAATATCTTTGCACCATTATTTTGATGAAAATTTTTCAGCGGAATGTCTAATGGTAACTGGTTCAAATAAATTCTCCAAGCTACCCCTCTGTCTTTTTACCTGAGAGCTTTTCACCTTCGGTAGAGCTAAATGCTCTTTTCCAGAGTTTTTTTTTAACGGTCCATTGTGCCTGAGAGTTTCCGGGTCGTTGCTCCTTCGGCTCTGAAATTTCAGTATCTCCCGTTAATTATTTGTATACTTATTTTTATTATTTAACAATTAATTTAGAGGAATTTTATTATCAATTTTTGATTTTTGATAAATTTCTGACATTTTTTGGTACTCTTCTTTGATCTGATAAATTTTATCTGATAATGAGCTCTCTATACCTAATCTTTTAATTTCCGATAATATTGAGTAACTCTCCCAATAATCATTATTAATATTGTATTTACCATCTTTGATCTTAAATACTTCCGTCAAAACTTTAAGATCGTGCGGAATATGAAAACCTTCTTTTGTGTCGGTATATGAAAAAAAATAGTAAAAATTGTCAAATCCAGCCCAGGTTATAGCTGATAAACACATAGAACAAGGCTGATGTGTACTGATGAAGTAATAATCTTTTGTATTAAACAATTTCTTTTCAAATAAATTAAAAAGAGTTGAAATTTCTCCATGAAATAAAGGATTTTTGATTTCCTGGTTTGTACCTAAACAAACAAGACTTAGGTCAGATTTTTTAACAATAAATCCGCCAAATATTTTATTTCCTTCATTTATTGAAATTTTTGTTAATGGGATAAGATCATCTAAAATAATATCTAAAATTCTTTTAAAATTTGTTATCATTATGAAACGTCTGATACTTTATTTATTAAATTTGTCCATAAAACAAAAAAAAAGGACCCAGCAAGCTAGGTCCCTTTTGTGTATCGTGCATTTCCTCCCGATACAATTTAATAATCGTTTCCTTTTATTAAATTGATTATTACCTTTGCGTGTAATAATTAAAAATAATTTATCCATTTGTTATTTATCAATCAATAAAAAAATGTATTTTTAAAAATAAATAATCTTTTTTTGTTGATATGTTTGTTAATAAAATGTGCAAAATTAAATTTGATTAAAAATGAGTAAAAATTCAAAACTTAATGTCTTAGGAGTTATGACAGGAACATCAATGGATGGTGTTGATATAAGTTTGATAAATACAAATGGGACTGACTTTGTAAAAATTAAATGTGAAAAATCATATAAATTTAATAAAAATTATCAAAATACAATAAACAAACTAATAATAAATAGACCAAAAACTAATAATAAAATTAAAGAATATTTTTTAAAAAAAGACGATTTCGTTACAGATATTTTAGAAAAAAAAATAATTTTATTTTTGAAACAAAAAAAAATTAATAAAAAAAATATTGATTTAATATCAATTAGTGGACAGACTGTTTACCATGACCCATCAAATAAAATATCTATACAATTAGGAAATGGAAACAAAATTGCAAAAAACCTTAAAGTTAAAACTATAAGTAATTTAAGAGATAATGATATTAAAAATGGTGGTCAGGGAGCGCCAATTGGATCATATTATCATAAGTTTTTAATACAAAAATTTAAGGAAAAAGTGATTATAGTAAATCTTGGAGGTATAGCAAATTTTTCAACTATAGTTTCAAGAACATTATTATCATCAGATATAGGGCCTGCAAATTGCTTAAGTGATGATCTTTGTAATTATTTTTTTAAAAAAAAATTTGATAATGGTGGCAATTTTGCAAGAAAAGGTAAGATTGATAATAAATTAATCAAAAAATTCAAAAAAGATAAATTCTTTAAGAAAAAGTTCCCCAAATCATTAGATAGAAATTATTTTAGAAATTATTTTAATAAGCTAATTAAATTGAACAAATATGATGCACTAATGACTGCTAACTATATGACTTTTATTGGATTTAAAGAATTATTAAAAAATAAAAAATTTAAGATTGAAAGAATTTTACTTACTGGAGGAGGAAGAAAAAATAAATTACTCAAAGAAATATTAATGAATAAACTGAATAAAAAAATTGAACTTATTGATAAATATAAAATAAATGGTGATTTAATAGAAGCTCAAATGTTTGCGTATATAGGCATGAGATCATTTAAAAATTTAGAAATAAGTAATAAAAATACTACAGGTGTGAAAAAAAATTTAAGTGGTGGTATTTTATATTTTCCAGATTAATTAGTTAAATCTGACCAATTTTTTTTATCAATATTAGAGCCACACAATATCACCATTGTATTTTTGCCAATAAGATTATTATTGATTTTATATTTTAAAGCAGCAAGTCCGGCAACACATGCGGGCTCAAGAAATAACTTAAATTTTTTATAACAAAAAACCATAAATTTTTTCATTTGATCATCAGAAACAGTTACCATTTCATCAATTACTTCTTTTGCTACATCAAAAGAATATTGCATATGTAAAGGTGCTGAAAGGCTGTCAGCAATACTATTTACATTAACATTATTTAGTGGTTTGTTAGCTATTAAACTTTGATTTAAACCATTAGCATTTTCAGGCTCAACCCCAATAATTTGAATCTTAGGATAAAATTGTTTTACATACGATGAAACACCACCTATTAATCCCCCTCCTCCAACTGAAATTAATAAATTGTCAATTTTAGTATTAATTGATTTTAAATATTCTACAATTTCTAATCCCAAGGTAGCACTACCTTGTAATGTCAATGGGCCATCAAAAGGATGAATAAAATAGTAACCTTCATTTTTAGCATTTTCAGCATCAAGAAAAGCTTGTTTTGGATTTGTAAAGATAATGTTAGCACCATAATTTTTACAAGTTTGAACTCTATATTTATTTGCACTTTCGTATAAGAAAATTTTGTTTTTCAATTTAAATTGATTGGCCACAAATGAAGCAGCGATTGCATGATTTCCAGCACTAACTGCTGTAATTCCTTTGTTAAATTTATTCTGATCTTGAGAAATTATATTATTAATAGCACCTCTTGCCTTAAATGAACCAGATTTTTGTAAAAATTCGCATTTAAAAAATAAATTAGTAGAAAAATAATTATCAATATCATCAGGACATTTTAAAAAAGGGGTTTGATTAATAAATGGTCTAATTTTTTTATAAATTTTACTAATATTATCGATAGATAAATCTTTAGGTATCAAGAAATTCCTCTAATTTCTTTAATTTTATCGTAAGCAATATTAATAGCTGCTAACTCTTTATTTGATTGTTTAATAAATTCTTTCGGCATACCTTTTGCAATTAAATTATCTGGGTGATGTTCTTTATTTAATTTTATCCATTTTTTTCTTATCTCATTATCAGTGGTCGATCTATTCACACCCAATATTTTGTAAGGGTCAGATTCACTATTTTTTAAATTTGATTGAAAAATTCTTTGGAAATCTTTTTCACTAAATTTAAATGATTTAGAAATTGATCTTAAAAAATCTATTTCACTAATAGATACTTTTCCATCAGATGCAGCAATATAAAATAAATTATTTAATAATTCTTCCAATAAAATTTTATTAGCCGAAAATAAATCTCCTACTTGATTTGCTATTTGTTTATAGCCATACGTATCTTTTTTTGCCTCATTGAATATTTTTGCAACTTTAGGAATTTCAGATTTTGGAACTTTAAATTTTTCTTTAAATGCTCTGATTTCATCATCTGATACAATGCCATCTGATTTAGCTAATTTTGCAGCTAGAATAATAAAGCTTAATGTAAAAATTTGTTGTTTTTGATTATTATTTATTCGATTGAAGTTAAATGATGATTTTGATTTAGATCTTCTGTCAAAAGCACCACCAGCCATTACACCTAATATAGCCCCTATAGGTCCGCCTAAAGCAAATCCTGCTGCTCCGCCTATAACTCTTCCCCAAATACTCATTTTAAAGATTCAATTATACCTTTTAATTCATTCATCTCATTTTGAGAAATTTTATTATCTTGATTCAGATCTATAATTTGAAAGAATAGATTTAATGATTGTTCAATTTCTTCATAAGAAATAACTCCATCATTATTTAAATCAACAAAATTAAAGTACAATTTTTCTTCTTCATTTAATTCAGCAGAATAAGCGATAGAAGAATGTAAAAATAAAAATATAAAAAATATTTTTATCCAAACCATCTATACATTCCTATAATACCTGCGCCAGCGTAGAAGAATTGTAAAAACAATATCCCATTGTGTTTTAATTTATAGGCCCAGACTCCAATTAATAATGCTGATAGCAATAATAATGAAAAACCAATAAATTCTAATCCAATGTTAAATGCAACTAGTAGGGAATAAAGGATGGCTGTTGTTACACCAATCCATTCTAAAAGTTTGTTTGAATTCAATTAAATATTATTTTTTCTTAATATTAATAGCGTTTTCTTTTCCACGGTTTTCACCGATTTCAAATTCAACTGGCATACCTTCTTCTAAAGTATCAATACCAGCAGCTTCTAAAGCTGAAACATGAAGAAAAACATCTTTTCCTCCATCATCATTTTCTATAAATCCATAACCTTTGGTCGGATTAAACCATTTAATTTTACCACTTGGCATATTATATTCTCCTTATTTATTATTGGGGGATTAAATTTATTTAACTTATATAAATATTGTATATTGATTAATTTAATACTTTAAATAACTAATAAGAAATTAATTTCAACAATTTTTTTTATTTTTATGCTTAGCTATAAACACGGTTATCATGCTGGAAATCATGCAGATGTTATGAAACACATTATAATGCTTTACTTATATAATCTTGAAAAAAAAGTAAATAATTCAATAAGTTATATTGATACTCATTCTGGTAACGGAATTTATAAATATATATCAAAGCACATGGATAAAAATAAAGAGTATAAAGAAGGAATTAAAAAGATACAAAATTACAACAAAGGTAATAATATTTTAATTAAAAATTATCTTTCAACTATTTCTAAAATTACTGGAAAAAATAATTTTTATCCTGGATCACCTATATTTATTTCATCCATAGCTAATGAAAAAGATAAATTATTTTTTTGTGAACTTCACAATAATGAATATGAATTATTAAAAAAAAACTTAAACAAATATACCAATGCTAAAGTTATAAATACTGATGGATTTAATTTTATTTTTAATAAAGTTAATAAAGACAAAAATTATTTTCTATTTATAGATCCATCATATGAAATAAAGGATGATTTTGAAAAAGTAGAGAAGATACTAAATAATATTGATAATTTATTCTCAAAATCCAAAATCATAATATGGTATCCAGTTTTGAATATTTTGGAAAATGACTCCTTTATTCAGAATATTAGAAAAAAAGGTATAAGTAATATTATCAATGTTGAAGTGCCTATTATGAAATATGGAGACAATGTTGGAATGCAAGGAAGTGGCTTATTATTAATAAATTTTTCAAATAGATCTATAATGAAAAACCTCAAAGAGGTAATACACGAAATTCAAAATATTTTGAAACAAGAGGAAAATAGTACCAGGTTTAAATTAAGATATTTATAAATATGAAAAAAATTAATTTACTTGATGAAGATATCTATAAGTTATTTATAAAAATTGCTTTGCCAGCCTCAATTGGAACTATATTTAATAATTTATATTCTTTAGTTGATACTATCTTTGCAGGTAGAATGATTTCTGAAACAGCTTTAGCAGCTATTGGTCAAACATTTCCTGTATATTTTATAATTATTGCACTTGGAATAGGACTTAGCATAGCTACAACAAGTAATGTTGCTAATTCTTTAGGAGAAAAAAATATTAAAAAAGCAAGTCATGCATTTTCACAATCTTTTGTCGTAACAATTTTAGTAGGCTTAGGTATAACTTTTTTTGGATTTTATTTTGGGAACATAATTTTAGAATCTATAAATGATGATCCAAAAACCCTTAAACTTTCATCATTGTATATGAACGTAATTTATTTAGGATCAGTTATAATTCTTTTACTCATGGTATGTAATTCATGTTTATCAGCTCAAGGAGATACTAAAAGTTATAGAAATGTTTTAATTTTTAGTTTTTTTCTTAATATAATTTTAAATCCAATATTAATTACAGGAAAAATAATTAATTTTGAATTATTTGCACCAATGGGTATAACTGGAATAGCAATAGCTACAATATTATCTCAGATAATTGGTCTCTTATATTTATTATATAAAATTTATAGAACAGAGATTTTTGAAAACTTTAAAAATAATTATTTAATTCCTAAATTAAGTTTAATTAAGGAAATTTCATTTCAGGCTATTCCAGCGGCATTAGGATTGATGATGATCGCTCTTGGATCATATATATTATTATTTTTTGTAAGTCGTTTTGGTAATGATGCAATTGCAGGTTTTTCTTCAGCCGGAAGATATGAACAACTACTTTTCTTACCCTTGTTAGGATTAAGTACAGCAGTAACGGCAATTGTGGGTCAAAATTTTGGCGCTAAAAACTATGAAAGAATTTTAGAAACTTACAATAAAGCTATGATTACAGGAGTTATAATATTAACTATAGCAGGATTAATCTTATTTATAACTGCAGAAGATTCCATGAGATTATTTACTGATGATAAAGAAGTAATTTACTATGGATCTATATATCTTAAAATTTACGCACTTGGTTTTCCTGCTTTTCCCTTCTTCTTTATTTCTAATGCTTCATTCCAAGGATTAAAAAAAGCAATAATAGTAATGTATATGGCCATAATTAGGTTTGTATTGGTTCCTATAATTGTAATATTATTTGTAAATAATTTTATAGAAGAAAACTATATCTATATGTTTATTGCGTTAACTCTTGTTCATTGGATAATTGGTATCTTATATTATTTTTATTCTTCAAATAAAATTCGAAATATTCAAAACAGCTATACTACACCTTGAAGATTTGGAACAAATAAAACATCATCATATTCTTCAGAAATAATTTTATTATTTTGTTTTATATATTTTACCAGTATTTGCGTGTTATTTTTAACAATTGGACAAACCATAATTCCTTCATTTGCAATATGAGAAAAGATTTCATTATTTATTTTTTTTGATGCTGCTGTAAATATTATTCTATCAAATGGTATTTGTTCAATCCAACCATTATTACCATCATCATATTTTGAAACAATATTAGTTAATTTTAATTTCTCAAAAATATTATTAGAACTTTCATGTAAATTTTTAATTCTTTCAATCGTGTATACACGACGTGCTAAGATTGATAATACTGCACACTGATATCCACTACCAGTGCCTATTTCTAGCACTTTGTGGTTACTTTTAACGTCAAGTAATTCAGTCATCCTGGCTACAACGTAAGGCTGACTAATTGTTTGATTGTTTTCAATTGGTAAAGCTATATTTTCATAAGCTTGATTTCTATAAGCTTCACTAATAAACTTTTCTCTTGGAATTTTTTCTATTGCAGAGAGAACCTCAGAATTACTAATGCCAGACTCTCGTAATTCAAGTATCAATCTTATTTTTCTAACATCAAGCACTAGATAAGAGTATCAGAATTATTGAAATATTTTTTTAAAACGTCTGGAATTTTAATATTTCCATCTTTCATTTGATAATTTTCAAGAATAGCAATTAGTGTTCTTCCTACTGCTAACCCGGATCCATTAAGTGTATGAACAAAAATATTTTTATTTTCTAATTTATATCTTGTATTCATTCTTCTAGCTTGAAAATCATTACAATTAGAACAACTTGAAATTTCTCTATAAGTATTTTCACCTGGAAGCCACACTTCAATATCGTATGTTTTTGATGCTGAAAAACCCATGTCACCTGTACATAAAGTCATAACCCTATAATGAATATTTAAATCCCTAAGAATACTTTCTGCACTTTCAAGCATTCTTTCTAATTCATCTTGTGAATGCTGTGGCTCTACTATTGAAACTAATTCAACTTTAGTAAATTGATGTTGTCTTAACATGCCACGAGTATCCTTACCTGCAGCACCAGCTTCTGATCTAAAACAAGGTGTATAAGAAGTTACTCTCATTGGTAATTGATTTTGGCTGAGTATTTCTTCTCTAACCATGTTTGTTAGGGGGACTTCAGCAGTTGGTATTAACCAATGATCTTCCCCAGCAGTAAATAAATCTTCTCCAAATTTAGGTAATTGCCCTGTTCCAAAAAGGGCAGAATCTTTTACCAAAAAAGGTAAATTATATTCAATATAACCATTTTCATTCGTATGCTTATCTAACATAAAATTTGCTATTGCTCTTTCGAGTTTAGAAAGTTGATTTTTTAATAAAACAAATCTAGATCCTGATAATTTAGATGCAGTTTCAAAATTCATTAAACCTAAATTTTCCCCTAATTCAAAATGAGTTTTAGGATTAAAATCAAATCCTGGTTTTTCACCCCATTCTCTATATTTTGTATTGTCTGCTTCATTGCTTCCTATAGGTACAGTCTTATCAGCTATATTTGGAAGTCTTGAGAGGATAGTTTTTAGCTCCTCGTCTTTAATTGTCTCAAGTTCCTTTAAATTATTAATTTTATTTTTAATTTCATCAACTTTACTCATTTCTGATGAAGCATCTTTATTTTCACTTTTAAGTTTACCAATACTTTTAGAAATAGAGTTTCTTTCTGCTAAAAGGTTCTGAAGGACGGTCTGAGTTTCTCTTTTAACTTTATCGATTTCTAATATTTTATTTGATATTGGGTGCTCACCTCTTTGTTTCATATAATTATCAAACTCTGTTGGATTTTCTCTGATAAAATTAATATTATGCATTACTTATCTTTATTTTTTTGTATTAGTTTTGCAATATAAATTGAAACTTCGTATAAAAATATAATTGGCAGAGCTAAACTTATTTGACTAAATGGATCAGGTGGAGTTAAGAATGCAGCTGATAAAAATGCTAATACAATTGCATATTTTCTAAATTTTTTAAGTGATTCATAAGTAACCATCCCTACTCTCGCCATTAATGATAAAACAACAGGAAGCTGAAATGCTAAACCAAAAGCAAAAATAAATCGCATCATAAGAGATAAATATTCTCCCATCTTAGCTTCTAATCGAATAGGCACTCCACTAGAGCCAAGGTTTTGATAAGATAGGAAAAAAGACCATGCCAATGGTGCGATAATATAATAAACCATTGATCCACCTGCAAAAAATAAAATTGGTGTCGCAACTAAATAGGGTAAAAAAGCTCTCTTTTCCTTTTTGTATAATCCTGGTGCAATAAATCTCCATATTTGTATTGCAATTAATGGGAATGAAAAAAATAAAGCAAAGAAAAAAGCTATTTTTAATTCTGTAAAAAAAGCTTCTTGTAAAGCTGTATAAATAAAACCTTGACCTTTATCTTTATCAAATAGTTCTACTAAAGGATTGGCTAAAAAGGCAAATAATTCATCTGCAAAGTAAAAACAAACAATGAAGATTAATAAAATATATAAAAAACTCCATAGTAATCTTTTTCGTAACTCAGTGAGATGCCCTATTAGAGACATTTCTTCAAATTTTTCTTCAGCCATTACAAAAATAATAAATTAATTTTTTTTTGAAATTTCATTCTCGGTCATTTTCACTGTTTCTTGAACTTCTTTAATCTCATTTTCAAAATTTTTTTTGATATTAATGCCGTCTTTTATTTTTTTTACCTCTTTAACTGATTTAGCCAATTCTTTAATTTCTTCCTCTTCAGCAATTTCATTTATAGATGACTTAAATTCAGAAGACATTTTTTTAATATATTTAGTAAAAGATCCAACTTGTTTAATGAATTTTGGAAGATCTTTTGGGCCAATAACAACAACGACTATTATCCCAATTAAGAAAATTTCACTCCAACCAAAAGTAAACATTATATTTACTTTTCTTCGTCGTTTTTATTCTCTAAATTTTTATCTTCTTTTTTTTCTTCGTCAGACATTCCTCTCTTAAATGATTTGATTCCTTTTGCCATATCACCCATAAGTTGAGGTATTTTACCTCTACCGAAAAGAAGTAGAACAATAACGAGTACAATTAATAATTGCCAAATACTAGGTGTCATCCCGCTCTTATACGGAAACTATGAGAAAAAACAAGAAATTATAAGCAAGATAAGGATAGCTTTAGTAAAATATAGAAAAAAAAGGAACACAAAATGGGCACAAAAAAAAGCACAAAACGATACATTTAATATATAAATATTTTGTCCTGATTTAGATACTCTAATTGCTGGGACACAAAACAAAACGCTAAAGGAGATAAAATGGTAATTTCTTTAAAAAATCTAAAAGTCGCTAAAAAAGACCACCCAATTTATGGAGGTAAAATTCAAACTTATCCAATACTATTAAGTAATAAAAAAACTGATGATCTTCGTAGGAAAGATAAAAAGAAAATTAAAAAATAGCTGAACTCTTAACAATCTCCGTGGTTAGTGGTAATAATTCAACTATGACTACTTATGTTGTGTGTGACATAGAAGCAGACGGACCTATTCCTGGACCACATTCTATGATAAGCCTTGGTGCTGTAGCCGTTAATAAAGCAGGAAAAAAATTTGGAGAATGTGAAATTAATTTCTTGCCACTAGAAAATGCCAAACCTCACCCCGCTACTATGCATTGGTTTACAACAGAAGCGCCAGAAGCTTTGAAATATACTCAACATCATCAAGTCTCACCCAAAGAAGGAATGAACAAATTTGGAGATTGGCTTCTTACGTTACCAACCCCACGAATTATGGCTGCTCATCCAGCTCCATTAGATTTTATGTGGATCAATTGGTATATTCAAACTTTTCTTGTAGAACGATTAGAAAAAATTCCTTTCTCTATGCCTTTTTTTGATAAGAATGGACAAGCAGCCTTTGATATCAAATCCTATGCTGCTGCTGTGCTGCAAAAAGATTATAAAGACATAGGTAGAGATGATTACTCTCTAGAATTGCATGATAATACAAAACATACGCATAAAGCCATAGATGATGCCAGAGAATATGCAAAATTATTAATTAAACTACTGAATAATAACAAATAAAACAATCCTAGGTTATCAACTTAAACTGATTTAAAACGAGTAGACAATTTATTTGTTTACCCAGTATATTTTAAGATCAAAAAATTTTAAAATAAAAAAAACACAAAATAAAGACACTGGAAATTAAAAATATAATTTTTTCAATGAGATAAATTGATTTGACACACACGGTGTCATAAGGAGCTTATACGAAAACTATAGGAAAAAAACAAGAAGTAATAAGTTAACTAAGTATTTTGAATAAAATCATCAATATTATTTTCATCATCCTGTTCAAAATTATCATTACTTTGGAAATTTTCATCATTTTTAGCAAGATCACTTATAGTTGCAATCGCAGCACGTTTATCTAGAAAACCACTTGCCTTTAGTTCCTCTTTACTAGGTAAATCGGATAAACTATTCAATCCAAAATGTTCAACAAACAAATCTGTGGTAGACCATAAAGTAGGTTTACCAGGTATACTTTTCCTACCTGAAGGACGTATCCATCCTATTTCCATCAAATGATCTAGAGAGCCTCTACCCATTTGAACACCTCTAATATTTTCAATTTCTGATCTTGTTATTGGTTGTTGGTAAGCAATTATAGATAATGTTTCTAGTGCTGCTCTTGATAATTTTCTTTTCTGTGTTTTAAAAATAGTTAATTCATCACTGAGATCTTCAGCAGTTCTAAAAGACCATTTGTTGCCAGTTTTGATTAAATTTATACCTCTGTTTTTATAAAAATCTTTAATTTCTTGTAATAGATTACTTATGTTATTTTTTTCTTTAATTTTTTCTTTTAAATCATTTTCATCAAGTGGCTCTCCTGATGCAAATAATATTGCTTCTAAAATTTTAATATCTTTATTATCCATTTTGATTAAATTTAATATAAATATTACCAAAACTTTCATCTTGTTTTAAATCAATAAATCCATTTTTTGATAATTCTAAAGAAGCAACAAAGTTAGATGAGATAATGGATTTATTAATTGTTTTATTAGCTTTGATTAAATTTGGAATTACATTTAAAAAATTGGTCCATTCTGAAATATTTCCAAAAATACCTTTTAATCTTTTAACTGCTTGATCAACTGAATAAAGTTCTGAATACTCAATAGTTAATTGTTTTACCTGTTCACTCGATTTAAGTATTTGACTATATGATTTTAGTAAGTCATATAAATTAGATGTATAATTTATATTATATTTAACTTTGAGACCTTCAGATGACCCCCCATAAAATACATCTCTATTAACAAGAGGTCTTGAATATATGATTTTAGAAATATTTTGAAAAGCCTCTAGTCTCTGTAATTGATATTTTAAGGCCTCTTCTAACTCATCGGCTGTATATTCATCTGTTTTTTCTTCTTTTGGTAATAGTAATCTTGATTTCAGATACGTTAGCCATGCTGCCATCACTAAATAATCAGCAGCTATTTCAATATGAATATTTCTATATTGATTAATGAAATTAATATATTGGTCAGCTAACTCGGATATAGATATATCAGATAAATCAACCTTCTGTGATCTAGCCAAAACCAACAAAAGGTCTATAGGACCCTCGAAATTGTCTAATAATAGGTTAAATTTACCTTCTTTTATTTCTGTATCTTGAACATTTAACACAATTTTTTATATAAAATTAATGAGATTCTCTCAATATTATTAATTTTGTAAATTAAGTATTATACAACTCTTAACAATAGTTAATAAATAACAAGCTTCAGAAGCATTATTCTTAGAGATGTAATTTTTATAGGTAATAAAATATTGCGTACCTATTTCAGTTTTTTTATAAAAAACAAAAATATCTTCATGATCTATGATTTCTTTTTTATTTTCTAATAAACTGTACAAGTATTTATTAATATTTTCAAAATTATCATTGCTATATAACTGAATTGTAAAATCAAGTTCGTCTATATTCTTAAAATCAAAATCTTGAATTTCATTATCTATGTTATTTAAACTTTTCTTGTCTAAATAATCAACAACTTCACCTTCTTTATTAGTAGGAATAACGAAATATTTATCAGTAAATTTAGGAATGACAAAATACTCCCTATTACTAAAATAATAAAATGAGATAAGATAAAGAATAATAATTAATAGCAATAATAATAAAGAATATTTTAAAATGTAATTATTTTTTCTTTTAAAAATAATTCTTTTAATCATTACATTGTTTCAGGTGCGCTAATATCAATAATTGAAAATATATCTTTTAAAACAACTCTAAATGACTCCAACCAAAATATTTTTGAAATTGTCTTTTCTGCATTTTTTTCATCTATAAAACGAAGTGATTCATTATCTTTACCTTTATTCCAAATTGAATGGAAATCAGAGGATATTTCTTCTAAGTAATTGATTAGTCTATGTGGTTCATTATAATATGATGATTGATATAACAAATAAGGATAACAAATTAACTTTTTGATTAATTTTACCTCCTCATCAGATAGATTTTGTATTGTAGAAAAATTATAATCATTTTTAATTTTTATACCTAATTCGTTTGCTTTTTTAATTACTGATGAAGCTCTAGCGTGTGCGTATTGACAATAAAAAACTTTATTATCTTTATTTTTTTCAACAACAGCATCTAAATCAAAGTCAATTGCTGTCTCATTTTTAGTAGAAATCATGTAGTACCTTATAGGATCTTTTCCAACCTTAGAATGAACATTAGATAATGTCACAAAATTTCCAGATCTTTTTGACATTTTAATTTTTTGTTTATTTTGAATTAAACTTACAATCTGACAAGTTAAAATGTTTAAATAAGTTTCATCATCTTTAATAGCTTTAATTAACGAATTCATTCTTGGAATATATCCAATATGATCAGACCCCCAAATATTTACTAATCTATCAAAATTTCTTTTACATTTATCTAAATGATATGCTGCATCATTAGCAAAATATGTCCATTCACCATTTGATTTTTTTAATGCTCGATCTTCATTGTCTAATAATTTAGAGGATCTAAATAATAGTTGCTCTCTTGGCTCCCAATCAGAATCATCACCCTTTGGTTTTTCTAAAATACCTTCATATAGTAATTTTTTTTCATCTAAGATTAAGAAAAGTTCGTCAATAATTTTACTTTTTTCTATTTCACTTTCATGAGTAAATTTATCAAATCTTATATTTATTAATTCTAAATCTGTTTTTATGTTTAAAAGTATATTTTTTAATGCAAAATTTTTAAAATATTGAATAGTTTCTTCTTGCTGAAAGTTTAACCACTTATCCCCATCTTCATTTTTAATTTTTTTGGCAATATTTATTAAGTATTCACCAGGATACTCATCTTCTTCTAACTCAATTTTTTTATCAAATAATTGTAAATATCGCTTCAAAAGAGAGTTTGATAATTTATCAATTTGAGAACCTGCATCATTAACGTAATACTCTCTAGTAACATCAAAACCTGTTTTAGTATAAAGAGAGCTTAATACATCTCCAAATACAGCACCTCTTATATGGGCTATATGTAATGGTCCAGTTGGATTAGCCGAAACAAATTCAACATTTATTTTTTTACCTGCACCATAATTAATATAATTTAAAAAATTTTTACCATAAATTTCCTTTAGACTTCTTAATACAAACTTATCTTTGAGAAAAAAATTTATAAAACCATTTTTTGAAACCACAAAATGATCGATAAATTCAATTGATTTAATTCTATCATTTAGTTCTTTTTCAATATTAAAATTTTCATTAATAATTTTTCTTTTAACAATTAAATAAAAATTTGTCGCTAAATCACCTTGTTTATTATTTGAAGAGTAATCGATGCTAATCTGTTTTTTATTGATGGGAGATATAAATTTGTTACTCTCTAAAAAATCTGTAAAATCAAATAAAAAATCTGAAAGGTCTTTTATAAAATTATTCACTAATCTCCTTATATAAATTAAGAGCAAATCTATCAGTCATTCCTGAAATATAATCACAAATTAATCTTTCAATTTCAATATTTTGATTTCTCCAATCTGCTGGTAGCTTATTATTATTTTTTACGAAATAAGTAAACAAAGTAGATATAACCTTTTTTGAATACTGTCTCTTATCTGATAAATGACTGTGATTATAAACTTTATCAAATAAGAATTTTTTAATTATGTCACAATTTTTCTTCATTTCATTTGAAAATGAAACAACGAATTTATTTTTTTTACGTATTTCATCAATAGAATTAATATTATTTTCAATTAAATTTTTTTTTGTAGTCTCATATATATCATTTATCATATTAGATATGGAATTTCTTAAAACTTGATACACGAGAAGTTTATTTGGAATATCTTTATAGTGATCTCTTAAATCAATTATAATTTTTTCAAAAAAACTTAACTCTGCAATATCATCTAATGATATTAAGTTTGCTCTAATAGCATCCTCTACATCGTGATTGTTATAAGCAATATCATCAGATATACTTGCTATCTGTGATTCTAAATAAGGTTGATCAGTTAGATTGAGATTGTGTAATTTTGAATAATTATCTAAGTGATAAGGTAAATGATCACTCAAAATTCCATTATGTTTTATTATTCCCTCTAAGCTCTCCCATGTTAGATTTAATCCATCAAAATCAGGGTGTCTTTTTTCTATAAATGTTAAAACTCTCAAGGTTTGATCATTATGATTAAAACCTCCAAACTTTTTCATTGAATAATCAAGTGCATCTTCACCAATATGACCAAAAGGAGGATGACCTAAATCATGTGCGAGAGCAACTGTTTCGCCTAGATCTTCATCTAATTCAAGTAATCTACAAATTGATCTTGATATTTGAGCAACTTCCAAAGAATGAGTTAGTCTAGTCCTAAAATAATCACTCTCACTTTCAATAAAAACTTGGGTTTTGTGTTTTAATTTTCTAAAAGAATTAGAGTGAATAACTCTAGCTCTGTCTCTTTCAAATGGATTTCTCAAATCATCATCTAGCTCATTATATAATCTTCCATTTGATTTATCTGGATTGGAAGCTAAATGTTTGAACATAAGAAAATTTATATTATAATTGTAAAAAAATAACTAATAACAATATTTAGATAAATGAACAATATAATTGAAGTTACAGAAAGTGCTCAGAATCATATCAACAAGATACTTCTATCTGAAAAATCAAACTATTTCAGAATTACCGTATTAGGTGGTGGTTGTGCTGGATTTCAATATAAATTTGATTTTTCAGACAAACCAAATGAAGATGATTTAATCTTTAATTATAAAAATGCTGATGTATTAATCGATAAAACTTCAATTGAATTAATAAAAGGATCGAAAATTGATTATGTTGATGAATTGATTGGATCATCCTTTAAAATTTCTAATCCACTAGCATCTTCTTCATGTGGGTGTGGTACTTCTTTTTCAATATAAATGAAAATTACTACCTGGAATGTAAATTCAGTTAATGCAAGAATAGAGCATTTAATAAAATTTATAAAAAAAGATCAATCAGATTTATATTTAATTCAAGAATTAAAGTGTACAAATGAAAGTTTTCCTAAAGAGGAATTAGAAAATATTAATTATAAGTGTTATGTAAACGGTCAAAAAGCTTGGAATGGAGTAGCCATACTTAGCAAAGAAAGTATTGAAATTTCAAATTTAAATATTCCTGATTACAAAGATGCAAATTCCAGATTTATTGAAACAGAGATATCCTTAAAAAATATAAAAAATAAAATTAAATTAATAAATATTTATCTTCCAAATGGAAATCCAATTGAAACTGAAAAATTTGATTACAAAATTGATTGGATGATAAATTTTAATAAATATATCAAAGAATTAATTGATAATAATCAACCAGTAATTATAGGTGGAGATTTTAATGTAATACCAAGCGATGAAGACGTTTATTCACCAGAAAATTTTAAAAATGATGCTTGTGCTCATCCATTAACAAGAGAAAAATTTAGATATCTTTTAAATTTAGGTTTTGTTGATACAGTTAAATACTGTGTTGATGGAAATACAAACTGGACTTTTTGGGGTTATCGAGGTGGAAGTTGGCAAAAAGGCAATGGTCTAAGAATTGATCATTTTCTTACTTCACCAGAAGTAACTGATTTGATTAAATCAGTTAATGTTAATCGTGAACCAAGAGGTTGGGAAAAAGCTTCTGATCACACTCCAGTTACGATTGAATTAGTTAATTAATATTAAATATCAGCGTATGTATGCGTTTCGTCTTTTGCGCCCGGTTGAGTAACAGCACCTTCGTAAGCTGGACCAACAGTTTGGGAATATTTCCATATGGATCCAGAATTATGATTAGTTTTTCTTGGTTTCCAATCGTTTTTTCTCTTTTCTACTTCTTGATCTGAAAGCGTAACGTTGATTTCACCTTTAACAGCATCAATAATAATCTCATCGCCATTTTTAAGTAAACCTATCATACCTCCTACAGCTGCTTCTGGTCCTACATGACCAATGCAAAATCCTCTTGTGCCACCTGAAAACCGTCCGTCTGTAATTAAAGCAACAGTTTCACCTAACCCTTGCCCATATATTGCACCTGTTGTTGAAAGCATTTCACGCATACCTGGTCCTCCTTTAGGACCTTCATATCTAATTATTACCGCATCTCCTGCTTTAATTTCATTTTTTAAAACTGCGGTTAAAGCATCTTCTTCTGAGTCAAAGCATTTAGCTTTTCCTTTAAAAGTTAAATTTTTTAAACCTGCTATTTTTGATATACATCCATCTGGTGCAAGATTACCCCACAACCCTACGACTGAACTATTTTCACTAATTGGATTATCACATTTATAAACAACATCTTGATTTGTAGGAAATATTACTTCTTTATGGTTTTCAGCTATTGTTTTTCCTGTAACAGTTATACAGTCTCCGTTTATATAACCACCATCTAATAAAGATTTTATAACAACTGGTACACCTCCTACATCATATAAATCTTTAGCAACGTACTTTCCACCAGGTTGCATATCTCCGATATAAGGAGTCGAATTATAAATTTCTACAACATCTCTTAATGTAAATTTTAAACCCGCTTCATTAGCTATCGCAGGAAGATGAAGTGCTGCATTAGTTGAACCTCCAGTAGCTGCAACTACTCTTGCAGCGTTTACCAATGAATCAATAGTTACTATATCCCTTGGTCTTATATTCTTTTCTAATAAATTCATTATAGCTTTACCACTCTTTTCACCATAAGCTTTTCTTTCTTCAGTATTTACTGCTGGAGGCATAGCTGAATTTGTTAGAGCTAAACCAACTGCTTCTGAAATACATGCCATCGTATTTGCTGTAAACTGACCTCCACACGATCCAGCAGATGGGCAAGCAACTTGTTCAATATCTTTTAAATCTTGATCTGTAATAGTTCCTGCAGCATGTTTTCCAACTGCTTCAAAAACATCAATAACGGTAACATCTTTACCCTTATATTTTCCTGGTAAGATTGACCCCCCATAAATGAATACTGATGGTACATTTAATCTAACCATAGCCATCATTAAACCTGGTAAAGATTTATCACAGCCTGCAAGTCCAACTATTGCATCATAACAGTGACCTCTCACAGATAATTCAATGGAATCTGCAATAACCTCTCTACTAATAAGAGAGGATTTCATTGCCTCATGACCCATGGCAATTCCATCTGTTACTGTTATAGTTGTAAATTCTCTTGGTGTTCCTCCAGCATCTTTTACACCTGTCTTCACATGTTGTGCTTGATCCTGAAGTGTAATGTTGCAAGGAGCTGATTCATTCCAGGTACTAACAACCCCAACAAATGGTTGATAGATTTCATGTTCTTTCAAACCCATAGCATAATAATAAGATCTATGAGGTGCACTTTTAGGCCCTACACTAACATATCTGCTAGGTAGATTAGATTTTCTATTTGAACCTTTATCTTCCATTCTATTTGATAGTATTTATTATTTGATCAATTTTTTCAATAGAAGATTTATAAATATTTGCCTCATTTTTAAATTTATTAATAATTTCTTCTGAAGCTTTATTCATGAAATTATCATTTTTTAATTTGTCATTAACTTTATTAAATTTTTCTTGCTCAACTTGCTTTTTCTGATTTAATTTTTTTAATTCTGCTTCTGAGTCAATAATACCATCTAAAGGAATTAAAACTGATAATGATGTTAACACAATTAAAGCTGAATTTTTATTAGGTTGAATTTTATCAAAACTAATATCTTTGGTTTTTAAAAAATTACTTATTTCATTTTTATACGCAATTAGAAAATTATTCAGTTCTTCATTTTTTGCCTCTATGGAGATATTAATTAATTGTTTATAGGGTATATTTAGTTCCGATCTCAAATTTCTTATAGATGTTATGAATTCAATAAATATTTCAAAGTTTTTTTTAGAATTATTAAAAGAATTATTTGTTGAATAATTTTGAAAAACTTGGTTCATTAAATATGATTTATCGTCAACTAAAGATCTCCATAATTTTTCACTTATAAATGGCATAATTGGATGTATGATCTTTAAAACTTGAATAAATGTCCATCCAGAAACTTTTTTAATTTCATCAGCAAATTTTTCATTTTCAAAATTTTGTTTAATAATTTCAATGTACCAATCACAATAAGTATGCCATACGAAATGATAAATTTTATTGGCTATTTCATGAAACAAATACTTTTTAGTTAATTGATCAAGTTGAGTGTTCAAATCATTCAATTCTTTTATTATCCATTTGTTTGCATCAAAAATAATTGAATCAATTGATATATCATCTATAAAAATTGAATTATTCAATTGTAAAAATTTTCCAGCATTCCAAATTTTATTTGTGAATGATTTATATCCTTTAACTCTAGCTTCAGATAATTTTACATCTCGTCCAGGATTTAATAGTGCTGTTAGTGTAAATCTTAATGTATCAGCACCATATTTATCTAATAAGTCTAAAGGATCAATTATGTTTCCTTTTGATTTAGACATTTTTTGTCCTTTTTCATCACGTATTAAGGGATGAATATAAATATCTTTAAATGGAGTTTCCTTCATAAAATAAGAACCCATCATCATCATCCGCGCAACCCAAAAAAATATGATATCAAAACCAGTAACCAAAACGTTACCAGGATAAAATTTATCTAATTCATACGTTTTATTTGGCCAATCTAAAGTAGAGAATGTCCATAGAGCAGAAGAAAACCAAGTATCTAGAACGTCTTCATCTTGTCTAAGCTCAATATCCTTTCCATAAAATTCTTTTGCTTGATTTTGTGCACCTTCAAGAGTTTCACTAACAAAATATTTATTATCAGGACCATACCATGCAGGAATTTGATGCCCCCACCATAACTGCCTTGAAATACACCACGGTTGAATATTTTCCATCCAATTATAAAATGTATTTTCCCATTGTTTGGGAATAAATTTAGACCTATTATCTTTAACAGCTGATATTGGATCAACTGATAATTTTTTAGCATCACAAAACCATTGGTCTGTCAGCCATGGCTCAATAACAACACCTGATCTATCACCATATGGTATGACCATTTGCTGTTTTTCTTCTTTAATTAATAAATTCATTTCATCTAATTTTTTTAAAATTAGTTTTCTTGCTTCAAATCGATCTAAATTTTGAAATTCTTCAGGTACATTTGAGTTCAGTTTAGCATTTTCATCAAAAATATTAATAAATTCTAAATCATGTCTCTTTCCTACCTCAAAATCATTAAAGTCATGTGCAGGTGTAATTTTTACAGCTCCAGAACCTTTTTCAGGATCTGCATATTCATCAGCAATGATTGGTATTTTCTTATTTGAAATTGGTAAGTTACAAAATTTGCCAATTAGATTTTTATATTTTTCATCATTTGGATGAACGGCAACTGCAGTATCACCTAACATTGTCTCAGGTCTTGTTGTTGCAACAATGATATGATTATTTTCATCTATAGGATATTTAATATGCCATAAACTTCCTTCAGTATCTCTTTGCTCTACTTCTAGATCAGAAATAGCTGTTAAAAGTTTTGGGTCCCAATTCACCAATCTCTTATCTTTATAAATAATTCCATCATTAAATAAATTAACAAAAACTTTCTTAACTGCATTAGAAAGACCTTCATCCATAGTAAATCTTTCTCTTGACCAATCTGCAGAAGCACCAAGTCTTCTTAATTGATTACTTATCTGGCCACCTGACTCTTTTTTCCATTCCCATACTTTTTCAATAAACTTTTCTCTACCTAGAGATCGTCGATCAAGGTTTGACTCACTTAATTTTCTTTCAACAACCATCTGAGTAGCTATTCCTGCATGATCTGTCCCTGCTTGCCACAATACTTCCATACCCTTCATTCTATGGTATCTGATCAATATATCTTGAATTGTAAAAGTTAAAGCATGACCCATATGTAAGCTGCCTGTAACATTAGGTGGTGGCATCATTATAGAATATGGTTCACCTCCTTTTTGTGGTTTAAAACAATTTGATTGCTCCCATTGAGAATAAAGATTTTTTTCATCTTTTAAAAAATCAAAAAATTTATCAAGCTGCATCGTAACTATTTTGAATCGAAATAATTTTTTAGTAATTTTGGGATTTTCTCATCAAGTATTTTTTCAATTTTATTTTCTACAAGATAAGAGAGTTTTTGATCTATAATATCATTAATTTCACTATTAATTTCTTCGTCTTTTTGAAGTAATTTTATTGTACCATCACTATTAACCTTTTGATTAAGTATTAAAATATTAGATGAAGTATTTTTATTTGAACCGTTTTTTTCATCTTCAAGTGCTCTTCGTATGACTTCAAGAGATTCATTGATAGAATTTTTTGTATTCATAAAGGTATTATAAATGTTTAATTAAATTAATAAAACTCTAATTATAGCTAGGAAGATACTCCTCAAATAATTTAATCAGTGAGCCATCTAAAGCTAGTAAATTAAAATAATTAATCAGATAGTTTTTATTTGCATTAAAATATTCAACATTTACGTTTAAAAGATTAGTTTCTGCTTCTATTAGATCAGTGATAGATTTTGTCCCAAGGTTGTATTCTTCTTGAGTGCTTTCTAGTAGAGTATTTGCATACTCTATAGTTAATAAAAATGTATTTAAATTTGATTTACTAACTAAATAGTCTTTATAATAGTTTGATACCTCAATATTTAAACTTTCTTTAAGATCCTCTAACTCAATTTCAGTTTGTAAAATTTGAGAATTTATTTTTCTAATGTCTGATTTGTCAATATTTTGCTGAAATATAGGAATTGTTAAAGTTAAGCCTATTGATGCATTAGTATTTTCACTTCCAGGATCTATTCGTGAACCATCAGAATACTCTGTTGAAGCTGTTATATCTAAGGTTGGTCTGTTAGAACCTTTTTCTTTAGAGAGATCTAGTTCTTTAATTTTAATATTATTTTGAGCAATTAAAATATTAAAATTATTCTTATTAACTTCAGAAAGTATGTTATCAAAGTTCAAATCATCTTCTATATTTACATAATCTTCTAAATTAATAGCTTCTTTACCAACAATTGATTTAAATGTTTTTAAACTGACTTTGTAGTTTTGTTCAGCTGAAAAAAGATTTGTTTCAGCAATTGAAAAAGCACTCTCAGCATTTTTCAATTCAGTTATGGTTGCTGATCCCAATTCATATTTTAATTTTACTTCTTCTAAAAATCTTGAAACAGAATCAAAATTTTTTTTGGAAGCCTCTAATGATTTTTCATAATTTATTACGGTTAAATAACCTTCTACAGCTGTTAGCGATAAATCTTGAACTGTTTTATAAAAGTTTATAACTGCATTTTCGTAAATAATTTTTGATCTTTCTATTTCTAAGCTTTTTTCACCACCATCATATAAATTTTGAGTAATACTAATTTTATATTTATCTGTAAAAATCTCTGGTGTTATTGATACACCAGCTGCTGATGTTGTATCACTATTACTATATGTACCTGAAATTGTGCCCGTAACTGTAGGAAGTTTTTTGCCTATAGCTACCTCAATAGTTTCTTTGCTTTCATTAAGTTTTTCAAAAGCAATTTTTACCTTCAAATTATTTGCAATCGTACTTTTTACAGAATCATCAATCGATAGAGCAAATATAGATTTAGAATAAATAAGTAATAATAATATAAATAATCTCATTTAAAATTTAAAACCCTCTTGTTGTTCTTGAATTTGATAACTACTCATTACATCAAATAAATACTCAGATGAATACAAATCTTCATTTCTTATAATTTTATAAGCTTTACCCAAATTATCATATATTTTTTTAATATATATTAACCTTCCTCCATTCATTGATAGTTGTTTTTTTAACTTATCAGTTATTTTAAATATAGGTCCGTCAATAATAATTAAGTTGAATGGAGCTTTATCAGATAATCCATCTAATAAATTATGATTAAATAAACTAATATTAGTATTTTCAGTATTGTTAATATTATGTTCTAGTAATTTAAATAGTTCTCTATTTTCTTCTACAACATGAAGTTCTTTACATAGTGAGCTAATTAGAGAGGAAAAGTAGCCCGTTAAGCCGCCTATATGCAATACCTTATCATTAGTTAAAATTTTCGAATATTTTATAATTTGAGCTAGGTGTAAATTTTTAAGATATCCTCTTTTGTCAGTTATATCTAAATTATTATCTAGGTAACAATTCTTACCTAAGCTGACATCCAGATAATTTTCTTTAGGAGTTTTTTCAAATATTTGTAATATATTTTCTTCATTAATTTTGTTTGGTCTCAACTGATTAACAACCATATTTTTTCTTGCAATTTCAAATGTTTCACTCATTTCTTAAAGGATGCTTTATATAAACCTATTATATAATCAATTATTTAAATTATATTATTAATCTTTAGAATTTTTTTTCATTAATTGACTAGAAATAATATAGTGATAATTGTCATTTTTTTTAGGCTCGGTGGCAGAGTGGTGATGTAGGGGCCTGCAAAGCCTTGCACAGCGGTTCGATTCCGCTCCGAGCCTCCAAATTTTTCTTGTTTTTTAATTTTTTTTTATTATCAACAAAATTGTGTTCCTCGGTAGCTCAGTGGTAGAGCAATCGGCTGTTAACCGATCGGTCGCTGGTTCGAGCCCGGCCCGGGGAGCCATTTTATCTAAGCCTTAACTTCCACCAATTCCTCAAAACGTGTTGTGTAACATGGTGATACGTTTTCTCTTTTCATCTTCCATATTTTTTCTATACCTTCGGAAGCTATCTTTAACGTTGAACTTCCATACCTAGAATTAATATTATCAATAGTATTCATTATTCTATCCGATGTATCACGGTCATAATCAAGCAATCCTCTAGTTACATTGTGCCTGCTAAGACCATACAATATGATTCCAGCCTTTTTATAACGAAATCCTGGTCGATATATTTTTCTAATTCCTTCAAGAGCTCTTTTAACAATTTTTATGCTATTATTTGTTGGGAAAGGTAAGTGTAGTTTTATTGAATTTGAATATTGTTTCTCTCTTCTATTAAAATGATTTGTCAAAACAAAAATACTCATCGACTCAGCGACTAACCCCTCTTCCCTTATCTTCTCTGATACTCTTGATCCATAAGTTGATATTGATTCCTCCAAATCAAATAATTTTTCTATTGGCTGACTAAATGATCTTGAAACACAACAACTTTGTTTATCACTTGGAACCAAATCAAGCTCTAAACACGATACGCTATTTAATTCTAGGTATGTCTTCTCTCCCACTACACCCATATTTTTTCTTATCCATCCTCTGTCCATTTGTGAAAATTGATAAGCATTATGAATATTATATTTTTTCAGGAAAAGAGATAATCTTCTTCCAATGCCCCATACTTCTTCAATAGATGTGAATTCTAATGCTTTTTTTATTTCTATTTTGTTTTTTAGTATGCACACACCTTTATAGTCTGATTGTTTTTTTGCTAGATGATTAGCTATTTTGGATAGTGTTTTTGTTGGCCCCACTCCAATACTAACTGGAATACC
The DNA here is from genome assembly GCA_902615845.1 of uncultured Alphaproteobacteria bacterium. Lineage (GTDB taxonomy): Bacteria > Pseudomonadota > Alphaproteobacteria > HIMB59 > CACPNW01. The sequence goes on along the minus strand of CACMQS010000001.1, from coordinate 42,614 downwards.
AACCCACCTCTTAATCGTTTGCCTAATATGTCTGCAATAAGTGTTTAGCTCATAGTTCTCAAAACCATTTAAACCAAGAAATGCCTCATCTATAGAGTAGATTTCTACCTCTGAAGAGAAACTTGATAAAGTCTCCATTACTCTCTGAGAAATATCACCATACAGAGAATAATTAGATGAAAAAACTTTAACATCATTTTTTTCAATAATATTTTTTGCTTTAAAATAAGGTTCGCCCATTTTTATCCCTAATTTTTTTGCTTCTTTTGATCGCGCAATGATACAACCATCATTATTGGAAAGTACAACAATTGGTTTTCCTATAAGTTTTGGATTAAATATTCTTTCACATGACGCATAAAAATTATTGCAATCTATCAATGCTATAGATTGATTTACTGAGCTATGATTTCTATTAAGTAGTTTTGTGTATGACATATGTCACTACCCCCCATATAAAACACTCCATTTCTTCTTTAACTTGAATACTAGGATACTCATTATTGGCAGAAACTAAAAATAGTGACTGATCTTTCTTTTTCAGTTTTTTGACTGTTAGATCACCAAAGATGGAGGCTATAACAATATTGTCGTTGCGAGGTATAATACTTCTATCAACAATAAGTAAATCACCTGATAATATGCCTGCATCAGTCATAGAAGGGCCATTGGCTTTAACGATATAGGTTGCTGTTGGACGCTGAACCAAATATTCATTAAGATCAAGTTTGTTTTCCATATAATCAGTAGCTGGAGATGGAAAACCTGCAGATACTGTATCAAGAAAATAAGGTGTTACTTGATCTCCTTTGGATTCAGCTTTAAATATTAAGTTTTCTATTTTTTTAGACATAATATTAGAAAAAATATTTAAATAATTGATAAATAGTAATTATATTATTTATAAAATTATTTGTTCTACTTTTGTTCTAATTTATCCAGAATGAGAAAAAAGTCAATATAATATTTTTAAAATACTGTTAAAAAACGCTATGACAAAATTATTCGAAGATGATGCATACCTTAAAGAATTTAAAGCAAAAATTATAGGTATTGTGAAAGAAGAAAATCGTATTGAGTTAGATAAGACAGCATTTTATGCAAAAAGTGGAGGTCAACCGGGAGACACAGGTGCAATAGAAGCTGAAAATATAAAAATACAAGTCTTAGATACTATTAAAGAAAATAATAAAATAATAAATATTGTAGATGATCTCAAAGATCTTGAAGAGAATGCTGAAATAATTGGAAAAATAAATTGGGATTTACGATACAAGCATATGAGAATGCATACTGCACTGCACTTGTTGTGTTCTATAGTCCCTTTAGGAGTAACTGGTGGTCAAATTGGTTATGAAAAAAGTCGATTAGATTTTAATGATCCAGATAAACAAATAAATAGAGAAGAATTGGAAGAAAAAATAAATTTGTTGGTTGAAGATAATCATACCGTTACTAGTGAAGTAATTGAAAGGAGTATATTGGAAGAAAAACCTGAGCTAGTCAGAACTATGTCAGTAAAACCTCCGCAAGTAGATGGTAAAATAAGATTAATCAGAATTGGTGATGTTGATTTACAACCTTGTGGTGGTACACATGTGAAATCAACTAATGAGATTGGTAAAATTCAAATCGGCAAAATAGAAAACAAAGGTAAAATGAATAGAAGAGTTAATTTATTGTTAACTTCTTAAATTACTGATGAAGAATTTGACTTAAAAATAGCTTGGTTCGATCACTCTCTGGATTATTAAAAAATTTATCTGGGCTAGCTTCTTCAACAATTTTTCCTTCATCCATAAATACCATTCTATCAGCAACTGTTTTAGCAAAACCCATTTCGTGTGTAACAACGATCATAGTCATTCCCCCTTCAGCTAAATCAACCATAACATCTAAAACTTCTTTGATCATTTCGGGATCAAGAGCAGATGTTGGTTCATCAAAAAGCATAATGTTAGGATTCATTGCAAGGGATCTTGCAATAGCCACTCTTTGTTGCTGACCTCCAGATAGTTGACCGGGATATTTATTTGCTTGCTCTGGGATCTTAACAATCTCTAGTTGTTTCATTGCTAGCTCTTCTGCTTCAGCTTTAGGCATTTTTTTTACCCAGATTGGAGCCAACGTTATGTTTTCTTTTACAGATAAATGAGGAAACAAGTTAAACTGTTGAAATACCATACCTACTTCTTTTCTAACACTGTCAATATTTTTTAGATTACCTGTAAGTTCAATACCATCTACGACAATTTTTCCTTCTTGATGTTCTTCTAATCGATTAATGCATCTTATCATTGTTGATTTACCTGATCCTGAAGGACCACAGACAACTATTCTTTCTTTCTTTTTTACCTCTAAATTCACATCTTTTAGTACTTGGAAATCACCAAACCATTTGTTAACATTTTGTAATGAAATTATTGAATTTTCTGACATAATTAATCTGCTCCCATATTAATACCCGTTTTTAGTTTCTTTTCCAAATACAAACTATATCTGGACATTGAAAAAGTGAAAATAAAAAAAACTAATGCAACAAAGACGTAAACTTCATTGGATAAACCCATCCAAGTAGCATCAGCTAATGCCCCTCTTCCTATTCCAAGTAAATCAAGTAAACCAATAATAATTACTAGAGTTGTATCTTTAAACAATCCAATAGAAGTGTTTACAATAGATGGTATTGAAATTCTAATAGCTTGGGGAAGTATAATTTTTCTATTCATTTGCCAATAACTCAATCCAACTGATTGAGCAGCTTCATATTGACCCCTTGGAATTGCTTGTAAGCCCCCACGAATAACTTCGGCCATGTAAGCAGCTTGAAATAATGTTACTGCAACAAGTACTCTCACCAATCCATCTAAATTTAAACCTTCTGGTAAAAACAAAGGAAGCATTACCATACCAAAAAAAAGAAGTGTAATTAATGGAACACCTCTGATAAATTCTATAAACAAAGTACAAAACATACTTATTACTGGTAACTGAGATCTTCTACCGAGTGCGAGTAAGATGCCTAATGGAAATGCTATAGCAATGCCAAATACACCAAGGACAAGTGTTACTAATAAACCTCCCCATTTATTAGTAGGAATAACTTGAAATCCAAATCCTCCATAAAGCAATATAAACGCTACTATTGGAAAGGCGATAGTAAATTTAATTAAGTGTTTTCTTCCTGGGATTTTTTCTATCAACAAAGGAAGTAGAGCAACTACAAGAAGGAAATACGTTAAGTTTACTCTCCAAACTTGTTCTGATGGATAAAATCCATACATAAATTGATAAAAACGTACAATAATAATTGCCCAACATGCCCCATGATCACCTTTAGGATCAGCTACTCTAGAACAAAACGTTCTATCTACGATTAATTCTCCTTTATAATTTGTCCAAAAATCTGCACTAAATACAGACCAATCTAAAAACCAAGGTATTAATTGATATAGAAAATATATGACAAGAAGTGTAATAAGTGAATTTACCCAATTTGAAAATAAATGTAGTCTACACCAACCAAGAATACCAGTTGTGGCAACAGGCGGTTTTCTTGTTTCAAAATTTGAATTATTTTCCATTATTTTTCCTTAAATTGAATACTTCTGTTATAAATGTTCATAAAAAATGAAATTGTTAAACTTATTAGTAAATAAGTTGCCATAGTTATAGCCATACATTCAATAGCTTGACCCGTTTGGTTTAAACTAATTCCACCAAAGCCATGTACAAGATCTGCATATCCAACAGCAATTCCTAGAGAAGAATTTTTTGTTAAATTTAGATACTGACTTGTTAAAGGTGGTACTATTACTCTTAATGCTTGAGGAATAATAATTAATCTCATAATCCAATATTTTTTCAATCCTAATGCTCCTGAAGCTTCTCTTTGTCCTTTGGTAACAGATAAAATTCCAGATCTTACTGTTTCAGAAATAAAAGCTGCAGTGTAAATTGATAAGGCGAGAAACATTGCTATAAATTCAGGTCTAATAACTGCACCTCCTTTAAAATTAAAACCTTTTAAAACTGGATATTCTAAAGTTATAGGAGATCCCATGATAAAAAACACAACTAAAGGTAAAAAAACTATTATACTTAAGTTAGTTGTAAAAGTTGGAAACTGTTGACCAGTAGTATCTTGTCTTTTTTTAGCCCATCTAGCTATAAAAAAACTTATAATAAAGCCTAAGACAAGACTAAGAATAACAATATTTGAACCGTCAAGAAATATAGGTTTTGGTCCAAATAATCCTCTGTTTGAAATATAAAATGTTTCCCAAATTTGTGGGGCTTGTTTTATTCTTGGTAATTGAATTAAAATTGCATACCATAATATAATTTGAAGAAGCAAAGGTGTATTTCTAGTAAACTCAACATAAATGTAAGCAATTCTACTTAAGAGCCAATTAGAAGATAGTCTTATAATACCAACTATAAAACCTAGAATTGTTGCAGCTATACACCCACAAAAAGAAACTAAAAGTGTATTTAAAACTCCAACAAAATAAACTTTTAAATGAGTATCTGTTGACTTAAAATCAAGAAAGGGAGAAAAACTAATATCAAACCCAGCCGGGTTATTTAAAAAACTAAAACCAGTAGCAATATTTCTCTTTTCAAGATTGTAAGCAGTTGTATTAATTACAAAATATAAACCTAATGCAAAAAAACCAACAACAAGAGTTTGATATAAAATACCTCTAAATTTTTGATCTTGAAATAAATTATTTTGCATTTCTACTAAAAAAAATTGGGGGGACTTTCATCCCCCCATTTATTATATTAAAAATTAATTAGTTTCTATCTAAATGGTGGAGCGTATAAAATACCTCCGTCGGTCCATAATGCGTTCAGATTTCTACCAATTCCAAGAGGTGTATCAGGTCCGATATTTCTATCAAAAGACTCTGAATAGTTACCAACTTGTTTAATGATATTATAAGCAAAATCATTGCTTAATTCTAACATTTCACCGTAACCACCTTCAACTCCTAGTACTCTAAGTACTTCAGGAATATTAGAACTCTTCATATCATCTACATTTGAAGAATTAATTCCTAACTCTTCTGCGATGATAAGAGTATTTAGAGACCAACGTACAACATCACCCCATTGGTGATCACCATGTCTTACGAGTGGTCCAAGAGGTTCTTTTGAAATGATATTTGGTAGAACAACCCATTTATCTGGATCATCAGCTTGTGCTCTTGTAGCAGAAAGACCTGATGCATCAGTAGTGTATACATCACATCTACCTGCAAATAAGTTTTCTCTTGCTTCATCATTTGTTTCGATTGGAAGTGCTTCATAACCAATACCATTAGCTCTAAAGAAATCTGCTAAGTTTAACTCAGTAGTTGTTCCTGTTTGAATACAAACTGTAGCTCCATCAAGACCAGTTGCATCATCAACACCTAAAGCAGATGGAATCATGAAACCTTGTCCGTCATAGTAGTTTACACCAACAAACTCAAAACCAAGATTAACATCACGACTTAAAGTCCAAGTAGTATTTCTTGCAAGCATATCAATTTCACCAGACGCTAAAGTCGGGAAACGTGATTTACCAGTAGTAGTTGTAAATTCTACTTTGCTTGAGTCTCCAAAAATTGCTGCTGCAACTGCACGACATACGTCTACGTCAAAACCAGCCCAGTTTCCAGCATCATCAGGTGCTGCAAAACCAATAAGACCAGTGGTTACACCACATTTTAGAAAACCTCTATTTTTTACATCATCTAGAGTTCCAGCATTTGCAGTATATGCAAAAGCTACAACTGCGAAAATAGATAGTAGTTTTTTCATATTATTTTCTCCGTTTAAATAATTATTTAAATATCTTTTTTCAAAGATTGCTTCCCTATACCAAATTTATAAGCTAATCCAAATGATACATTTTGTATTTTAATATTTTTCTACAATTAGTGTTTAAATGTTAATAATATACTAGATATTGATATAGTGAAAATTAAAACAAAGCTTACTAAGATAGGAAGAAACCCACTCAAACAAAAAGGTTTTATCAATCCTGGTACCTATAAAGGATCAACTATGATCTTTAATAGTTATCAGGATTATTTAAATGATATTAAAAATGCAGATGATAGAAGAACATTTTATGGAATTAATCAAAATCCTTTTCATAAACAATTAGAAGATAGTATCTCAGAACTATATCATTGTAATGATACTGTCTTGTCTCCTTCTGGACTTGCTTCAATAATAATTCCTTTTTTTGCTATATTAAAATCTGGAGATGAAGTTTTAATAAATGATAGTGTCTACAGCCCAACAAGAACTTTTTGTGAAAATATTCTTAAACAGTACAAAGTAAAAATAAAATATTTTCATCCAATAAATAAAATTAATAATTTTGAAAAATTAATAAATAAAAAAACAAAACTTATTTATTTAGAATCTCCTGGAACTGCTACATTTGATATAATTGATATACCTTTCATAACAAAGATGGCTAAAAAAAATAATATACCAACTGTAATGGATAATACATGGGCATCACCATTATTTTGCGATCCAATTAAACTGGGAATAGACATTATAATTGATGCGGGGACTAAGTATATAAATGGTCACTCGGACGTATTAATCGGGTTTGTTTCATCAAATAAAAAATATGCTAGAAAAATTAGAACTACTGCAAAAACTTTAGGAATATGTCCTGGATCAGATGAAGTATATTTGGCCATTAGAGGGTTGCCAACACTTGAAATTCGAATGAGAGAAATTGAAAAAAATGCATTGTTAATGGCAAAATATTTATTACAACATGATCTTGTAGCAGATGTATTTCATCCAGCATTACCTCATACTAAGAACCATAAAATATGGAAAAGAGATTTCTCTGGAAGCTCGGGATTATTTTCATTTATGCTAAAAAAGAAATATTCAAATAAACAAATTGAAAAGTTTTTTAACAAACTTAAAGTTTTTAAATTAGGATACAGTTGGGGTGGTTTTGATAGTCTCATTACCTTTCCTCCACTAGATAAAAGAGAGTTTAAAAATAGAAATACTGGAACATTAATTAGATTGTATTGTGGATTGGAAGATATTGATGATCAAATAAAAGATATAAAAAATACATTAAAAATTTTTAATTAAATGGACTTTTATTTTTATATTTTTGCATCATTGGGAGTTTTTGTATTTGGTTTATCTAAAGGTGGTGTGCCTGGACCAATAGCAATGTTAGCTGTTCCTGTTATGTCATTTGCGATGAGTCCTTTACAGGCTGCTGGTATTTTATTGCCACTTTTAATTATAATGGATTTTTCAGCAATCTACTTGTATTGGAAAAAATGGATTGATAGTATTTTAAAAATTATAATTCCAGCATCTATAATTGGTATTTTATTTGGAACTCTAACTTTTGAATTTACGAATGAAGATCAAATAAGAATAATGGTTGGTGTTATATCAATTATTTTTGTTCTAGTTTCATTTATTCAAAAAAATAATTATTTGCTAAAACCAACCAAAGTTAAAGGTTACTTTTGGTCCTCTGTCGCTGGATATACAAGTTTTTTAATTCATGCAGGAAATCCGCCTATTAACTTTTATATGCTACCTCTAAAGTTAGATAAAATTTCATTTATTGGGACAATGACATTGGCATTTATGGTTATAAATCTTGTCAAATTAATTCCTTATTATTACGTTGGATTATTAGCACCCTCAAATCTGATAATTTCTCTCTATTTACTTCCACTAGCTTTTATTAGTGTTTTGATTGGTTACTTTGTACAAAAAAGAATCCCAGAAAAATTATTTTTTAATATTGTTTATGTTTTGCTTTTTTTGAGTGGATGTAAGTTAATATACGACGGAGTTATTTAAATTATATAGATAGCTAAATTTTTGTTTTATAATCAGCTCTTTTAGTTTTTCTAAACCCAAAGGGACCAGGAATAAATAATGTCATCGTGTTTGTATTTGGTTTTAAATCAACTCTATGTAAATGATCTGCTGATCTAAAACCAATGTAACCTGGCGGCCTCCAAAATTTACCTTTATTAGTAGTTTCCCAATAACCACCTTTTAAAATAATTGTTATATAAGGACATAGATGATTATGAACTCCTTCACCATGATCATCATCTAACATTTTATGAATTAAGATATTAAATGGAAACCATTTGGGTCTTTTTCTAAATAACAAATAATATCTCTCCATCCATGGTTTGGCCTTATTAAATTCTGGATGCGAAGGACCTCTGTCCAATACAATTTTTTTTCTTCCTAATTTTTCAAGTATTTTTAAAATCATATTTTTAATTGAGGATATAACTCAGAAAATAATTTAGCTCCTTTTGAACAATTATCAATCCAATCATTATTTGAATTTTCATTTGCATAATCAGAAATATATTTAAAACATTTAAATCTAATATTATGTAATTTGCATACTTTAGCAAAAGAGTAAGCTTCCATATCAACAATATCACAATCTATTTCTACTGATGATTGAACAAAACTATCTCCTGATGCACATATATACCCCTCATTAGAATATGTAATTTTTGATATTGGATCAAAAGGAGTTTCCCCTAATTTAAAGTTCATTAGACCTCTTGCATCCATATCTCTTTGAACAAACTTCGTGCATTCTACTAATCCTGATAAGTTTTGCTTTGTTGAACCAGCTGTTCCATAATTGATTATTTCATTAGGTTGAAATTGTGAAATTAATTCCATAATTTTGATTGTAGCATTAATCTTTCCCACACCTGAATATTGGAAATCTTTAAGATTTGGAGTTTCTTCTTTAAGTGCTGCAATAAAGATTTGTCCCATTAATTTGGGCCAATTTGTTTTATAATTTTTTTTGTAACTTTTGTTAAATCTTTAATCGTAGGTTTTAGTAATTGCAATCTATCATAAGTTTTAGGATTATTTTTGAGATTTTTTCTCAAAGCTTCCCCAAATGTCATTCTAATTTCAGTGCCAATATTTAGTTTTGCTACTTTTGTTTTTCTTGCTAGTTTTTTTCTTTGCTCTACTGGAATGCCGCTACTACCATGAAGAACTAAAGGGATTTTTGTTTTTGCTTCAATTAAATTAATTTTGTTGAAATCAATACTCGCTTTTTTTGAAGTCTGTAAATGTGTATTACCAACGGATATTGCCATTGCATCAATATTACTTTTGTTTGCAAAAGTTACTGCATCTTCAATATTAGTACCTTCTGAAATTTTACCATTATCATAACCTACAAAACCTATTTCTCCCTCAATAGAAATATTATATTTGTGAGCTCTTGAAGCAATTTTTTTACTAATTTTTATATTTTCTTTTAAAGTTAATTTAGAACCATCAAACATTACAGATGTAAAGCCACTATCAATCCCCTCATAACATTCATCTAGAGTGTATCCATGATCAACATGACAACAAATGTTCGTTTTTGTTTGACTCGCTAAGTATCTAAACATTTTTCCTAATATTGGAATTGGCGTGTGCGCTCTGCATGAAGGGCCAGCTTGTAATATAATTGGAATTCCAGTTTCATCAGCGGCTTGCGTAAAAGCTAAGGCGTCATCCCAGCCTAGTACAACTAAACCTGCTACTGCATAATTATTTTTATTTGCATCATTTAAAATTTTTTTTAAATTTACTGCTGTCATTTATTTATATTTAGCAATCATATCCTTAATTCCAGGAATTGTTTCTACTTGATATGCGTGCTCAGGTTGAAAAAATTGGACAAGAGATCTTTGAGACAGTCCTCCAAGAATTGTAAAATAATACATCTCATACCCAGGTGCTACGACACATGGATGATAGCCTGTTCTAATCATAATTGTCGACCCATCAATTATATGTTCAGCTTTACCAACTTTATCATCAACTTGTTGAAACATCTGAAAACCAAATCCTTTATTAGGTTTAAATCTGTAATTATATGTTTCATCATGTCTAGTTTCATCAGGTAGACGATCTGTATCATGTTTATGCGGTGGAAACCCCGACCAACCTCCCTGCCCTACAGTATAAAGTTCATTACAAAGCAATCTTCCAACTTTATCATGATGCTTAGCACCTAAAATATGTTTAATTTTTCTATGAGTTTTTGTATCATCTGAGCCGTACTGTACTAAATCAATTTCATTTGTTCGAACAGCAAATGGTTCAAGAGTTTTATCATACTTTGCACCTGCAATAAAAATTTCTGAATTATCTACTAAAGATGTAAATTGAGCTTTTGTATTAGACGGAACATAAACACCTTCTGGCTCTCCATCCCACACATCAACTGTTCTAGTGCCTAATGACTCAACTTTTATTCCTTCAATTTCTACATTAATTGTTCCAGTAGCAGGTACTATACATGTTTCATAACCAGGAGTTTGATACTCAAAAGATTGATCTTTATTTAATTTTACTATGTTAAAATAATTTAAAGGAACTCTACTGTCTTCAATATCTACAATTGGCTTGTTTTTATTATCAAATGGTGGAATATGCATATTATTCTCCTTCATTAATTTTATTATATTTCATAAATTCTGAAATTTCATTTAAATTTGGCATTGCTGGAGCACAACCAACTTTTGTTACTACAATAGCTGCTGCGGCTGAACCTATCTCTATAGATTTTTCTAAATCATTAGCCTTTAACATTGATCCTATTAATGATCCCATAAATGCATCCCCAGCTCCAGTTGGTTTCAAAGGCTTTACAGGAAATATTCCTTTTTTTATCTCTTTATTCATTGCAAAGGTAATAGAACCTTTTTCACCTTTTTTATAAATAATTAAGCTTACATTTTTCGCTAATTGTTTAGCATGATCCAAACCATTATTGTAATCACCAGCTAATACTCCAAACTCATCATCATTGCCAATTACACCGCTACATTTACTTGATGCTAAATTATAAACTTCTTTTGCTTTATTTGATGATTCCCAAGTATATGGTCTATAATCAATATCCATAATTACAGGGATATTATTTTTATTTGCTATATCTAAAGCATATAAAGTAGCACTTCTCGAAGGCTCAGCTGCTAAAGAAGTACCAGTAATTAATAGACAATCAAAGTTTTGTATATTAGCATTTTCAACATCATCTTTATTTAAAAATAAATCAGAAGCTCTATGTCTATAAATAATTGATTGATGATCTTTAACTGTGGTTTCAACAACAGCAAAAGAAATTCTTGATTCATTTTTTTCAAATTCTACTAATTTGTTTTTAACGCCATAATGATTTAGTTGATTAATAGCCAATTTACCTAAAGCATCATCAGATACTCTGGTCAGTAAATTACAATTACCTCCAAATAAAGTTAATTGGACACCCATATTTGCAGAAGATCCTCCAAGATGGGTAACAAATGATTTGGCGTTTTCAGTTTTAGTCCCTGGTGGATCAGGATAAATATCAATTCCTGCTCTACCTATGAGTAAAAAATTATTTTTTTGAATTTTCGAAATTAAAAATTCAAACGACATAAAATTATTTATTTTTCATATCAATAAAGTCAGCATCATATTTAAAAGGATCAATTGAATCTATACATCCAATATTTATTGCTGCTCCATTTGGATCACTTCTCCTATGATGATGAGTATAGATGCCACAAATCTTACAAAAAAAATGTTCAGCAATCATTGTATTAAATTTGTAAGAAGTTAAGTTTTCTTTTCCTTTAAGAATATTTATTGCTTCTTTAGGGACCATACACATTTTAGCGTTTTTTCTTATACAAATAGAGCAGTTACACTGTTTAATGATTTCTAAGTCTGTTAAAACTTCTAATTCAACCGCTCCACAGTGACAATTTAAATTATATTTCATTTTATTTAACTATATTATAATATTTAATATAATTAAAGTTAATAAAATATGAACGAAAGCATGATTCAAGGTCAAATTATACGACCATTTTCACCAGCTATAGGCAAATATAAATTATCAGATGATACAATAACTACACTCAACAATCATATTGATGAAATATTGAAAGATGAAAATAAAATTGATGAATTATATCATGGAAAACAATTAGCAGGTGAAATTAAATATGAAATTAGATTAACAAAAGAATTTCTTGATCAAAATTTAAAAGATGTTCTTTATAAATTTGTATTTAATTTTGTTAAATCAACACTACAAAAAGAAATTAAGAAATTTGATTTAAAATCTAGTTGGGCTGTTTGTCAATTTGAGAGTGACTATAATCCAATTCATTGGCATGATGGCCATCTGTCAGGAGTAATGTACACAAAAATGCCAAAGGACTTAGGCTCATCGTATAAAGATCAAAATAAGAATGGAAAAATTGCGTTTATTCATGGATCAACACAGCTTTTAGTTTCCTCCGTGTATGATATTAAACCTGAAGTTGGAGATTTATTTATATTTCCAAGTTATATGATGCATACAGTCTATCCGTTCTTTTCTGATGAGGAAAGAAGATCAGTTTCTTTCAATGCATTTATAGATGAGGAAGCAGCAAAATTTTAATATTTGGCGCGCCCGAAATGATTCGAACATTTGACCTACCGCTTAGAAGGCGGTTGCTCTATCCACTGAGCTACGGGCGCATAGTTTGCATTTATCATAGTCTAAAAAATAAAGAAAGAAATTATACTTAATGTGTCCAAGGCTCTTTTCTATTTGTATCAAAATTTGAAGCATAACTTTTTGGTTTAATTTTTCTTTGCTTTGGTTCTTCGACAAAATATTGATAATTATTTTTTTTTGCCCATTCAATAGCTTGTTCTTTCGTGTCAAAAAAAAGTTTAATCTGAGATTTGGTGTCTAATGAACTATTCCAGCCCATTAAAGAATCTTTTACTTTTTCTACTTCAGAAATATATTCAGCTAACCATAATTTAGTTTTTTTAAAACCTGATTGCATGGAAGTTTTTGAAGGTTTATAAATTTTTATAGTCATTAGATTGCTGTTTCAAAATATTTATCATTATAATCATTATAGTATTTCCCACCAGATCTTATATTTTGACAAAGAACTTGTGTTTCACCTAATAATTTAGTTAAAAAGAAGTTACCAGTTTCAATTTTAGATTTATAAAAACTTTCATCATGCTTTTCTAATTTTGCTAATGAAATTTCTATATAGTGCAACCAAATATAACCTAGAGAAATCAAAGATGATAAGTTTAAAAATTCTACAGCATGAGAATTAATCTCATTTTCATCATTTAACGATTTAATATACTCAAAAATACTTTTGTAAGAATCATATGAGGGCATAAATAAATCAATATATTTTTTCATATCTTGATTATTAGAAATTTTAACTTGATAATTATCAATCATAGTAAAAAATTCATTAAATAATGCACCATTGTCAGTTTGTAATTTTCTTCCTATCAAATCTAGAGCTTGAATTCCGTTCGTTCCTTCATAGATTGTTGTAATTCTAGCATCTCTTACTAATTGTTCCATTCCATGGTCAGTAATAAAACCATGACCACCATATATTTGCATAGCTCTATTTGTATTTTCTACAGATTTATCTGAAGCATACGATTTAATAATTGGCGTCATGAGTGCTATAAAATTTTCAGATAATTTCTTTTCTTTATCATCTGTAGAATTTTCAATATTATCAAAGTGATTTCCAGCCAATAAAGTTAAACCTCTAACTGCTTCATTAATAGATTTTATATACAATAAGTTTTTCCTTATTTCAGGATGAACAATGATAGGATCAGCTACCTGATTGCTGGAAGATAATTTTCCTTGTAAACGCTCTTTCGAATAATAAAGTGCTGATTGATAAGCAGTTTCTGATAAACCTAAGCCTTGTATACCTACAAACAAACGAGCTCCATTCATCATAATAAACATCGCTCTCATTCCTTTATTAATATCGCCTACTAGCCAGCCCTTGGCTTCATTGTAATGCATTACACAGGTTGGACTAGCATGAATACCCATCTTCTTTTCTATCGATCCACATTCAACTTTATTTCTATTAACAAAATCACCACTTTCATTTGGTAAAAATTTAGGAACCAAGAATAAACTTATACCTTTTATACCAGGGGGTGCATTTGGTGTTCTTGCTAGTACTAAATGAATAATGTTATCACTTAGATCATGCTCTCCACAGGTAATAAAAATTTTGGTACCAGTAATACTATAACTTCCATCATCTAATGGTGTTGCCATTGTTTTACTTAATCCAAGATCTGTTCCACATTGAGGTTCAGTTAAATTCATTGTTCCTGTCCACTTACCATTAGTTAAATTTGGCAAATAAGTATTTTTCAAATCTTCATTTGCACTCTTTTCAATTGCATCGATTGCATTTGCTGTAAGACCTGGGTAAAGACCAAATGACATATTAGTAGAGCTAATCATTTCATCTAAAATCATATTCATAATATAAGGTAGGTTTTGACCACCAAATTCTTCTTTTACTTTCAGTCCCTGCCAGCCATTTTCAGAAAAAGTTTTATAAGCTTCTTTAAATCCTTTTGGTGCAGTCACAACTCCATTATTAAAAGAACATCCTTCACTATCTCCACTTTGATTAAGCGGGAGTAAGGTTTCTTCACATAGTTTTGCTGCTTCTTCAATAATAAGCATTAGATCGCTTATTTCTAAATCTAATTTTTTTAATGTTTGACTTTCCTTAAGATTTAAAAAATCTTCAATTAGAAATTTAAACTCACGTAGCGGTGTTTTATAAATTTGCATGATATTTAATTAATATTTTCTAACACAGTTGCAATACCTTGACCTAAACCTATACATTGTGTCGCTAATCCATACTTTTTATTACTATTTTGTAATAAAGTTGCAACTTTACCAGTAATCCTTGCTCCAGTAGCACCTAAAGGGTGGCCTAATGCTATTGCCCCACCATGTATATTTACTTTATTTATGTCCATGTTTAATTCTTTAATACATGCTAAAGATTGAGAAGCAAATGCCTCATTTAGTTCCACAATATCAATATCGGAAATAGATAAATTAGCTCTTTTTAGAGCTTTTTTAGATGCATAAATTGGGCCAAGACCCATTAATTCCGGTGGACAACCAACTACGGCTGTAGATTTAATACGAGCTAAAATATTTAGATTATTTTTTTTTGCATATTCTTCCTCACAAACAATTACTGCAGATGCTCCATCTGTTAATGGTGAGGCTGTACCAGCTGTAACTGTTCCATTTTCATCAAAAGCTAGTTTTAAACCATCTAAAATTTCATGTGAGGTGTTAGGTCGAATTCCACCATCTTTATTAATTTTCTCATCGTTATTTGTGATAGAAGCTATTTCATTGTCGAACATATTTGATTCTCTAGCTAAATTAGCTTTGTAATGGCTGCTAATAGCAAAATCTTGTTGTTCCTTCCGAGAAATATCAAATTTTTTTGCAACATTTTCAGCTGTAATCCCCATAGACATATATACATTTGGATTATCTTTACTTAATTGAGGATGAGGATCATATGTTAATCCATTCATAGGTATAAATGTCATACTTTCTACACCACAACATAAAAAAACGTCTCCAGAGTTAATTGCAATCGCACCAGTTGCATCATGAATGGCCTGCATTGAAGAACCGCACCATCTGTTAACTGTCATACCTGCTACATGTTCTGGCATATCTGTCATGAAAGAAACAATTTTAGCAATATTATTACCTTGTGCTCCTTCAGGATACGCACAACCGGTAATAATGTCCTCTATGTCATTTTTATTAATTTGTATTTCATTAAGTAATTGATTTATTGTTTGTGATAGAATGTCTTCCGGTCTTACATTAGCCATTTCACCTTTACGAGCAAAAGTGAAAGGTGATCTTTTGTAACCCACAATAACTGCATTTCTCATTTAAAACTCCATTAAAGAATGTATCTCAATTCCTTTTTCAATTAGTTTTTTATCTCCACTTAAATCTGGTAAATTTATAATAAAACCTGCACCAACAATATTTTTGTCTTCAAACTTTTTAATTAACTCTACTGCCGCAAGTGCGGTTCCACCTGTTGCTAAAAGATCATCAATAATTAATAAATCTTTATGAGCATCTAAGGCATCAGTATGAATGTGCATTTCAGTTGATCCATATTCTAAATCGTATGAGGTTTTGAAAGTATCAAATGGAAGCTTATGAGGCTTTCTCAAAGGAACAAATGCTGCATTTAAAAAATAAGCTATTGCCCCTGCCATAATAAATCCACGTGATTCTATACTTAAAACTGCGTCTATTTTTTTATTTTGCCATGGTTTTACCATATCATCAATGACTTGTTTAAAGTGTCCTGCATTTTGCAATAATGTTGTAATATCTCTGAATTGAATTCCTTCAACAGGATAATCAGCAATTGTTCGAACGTATTCTTTCATTAGTTTTTTTCAATGTCTTTTATATCAAATAAAGTAACAGGTGCAAAATTTGAAGAACAATCGTATGTTTTAGTATAAGGGAATTTTAAAAATGATTTTGAGATTTGATTGCTAACATCTAATTTCTTTTCAAAGTGATTTATCAATAATTTATTTGGGTTTGCATGCGGTGCAAGATTTCGAATATATTTAATTGTATTTTCAATATTAGTTTTGTTTTCTCTACATAGTAAATAAGTAGCTGTTGCCATTGATCTTGAGACACCACACCAACAATGAATAACGATATCTTCATCATAAGTATATGAAGAAGTAAAATAAGCTATTGAATTTACATGTTCTTCCGCAGGTAGAATTTGTGGTATTTCATCAGTATTCAATCGAAATATTTTATTATTGCTACTAATTTCAATAATATCATCAAATCCTAACTTTAAATGATTTTTTACACCCTTGGGTGTTTCTGGTGCATATCCAGGATCAATTACTGATACAAGATATTTGGGCTGTATGCTTTCACACACATTCGGTAAATCATTGAGGGAACAAACTATTATCATAAAAAAAGGGTGGTATAAACCACCCTTAATAAAAGTAAAATAATTAAACTACTCTGCAGTTGCATCAGCTAATATTGCATTAGCATCTTCATTTAATTGATTTAATGTTGAAATGATATCATCACCATTAATGATTGCTGCATAAGCTTTTTCAACCTCACCTCTAACTGAATAATAACCAGGAACTGATGGTTCACCTTTTCCGTATTGAACCATTGTTAATGATTTATCATATTGAGGTAATTCAGCTCTTTTTTCAGCAATTAATGGATGATCTGCAGAAGAAGTTCTAACAAAACCATACCCACTTTCAGTTGACCAAACTGCTGAGTTCTCAGTATTAGAAATATATTTCATCCACTGATATGCTGCTACCATTCTATTAGCATCACCTGAATTTCCCATAATTAATCCACCGCCATATAAGTTAAGCACTGGTTCATTAGTCGTGTACGATATTGGAGCTACATCCCAATTACCATTGTAACCCTCTTCAATGGCTTTTTGAAAATATGTAATACCGGAAGTAGAGCCAGCAGCAAATAAAACTGAACCTTGTCCTAAATATTGCTGATCAGTGTATTTACCTCTTGCAACTATTGCGCATCCTTTATTAGCCATTCCTTGAATGAATTCCATAGCTTCAATGGCTTTTGGGCCATTGTAAATATACTGACCATTATCATAGTCAAATACATCACCTCCATGCGCAAATACCCATGCTGCAAAGTTACTTGCATCTGTATCTATTTCATATCCATAACTTGGAACGTCTTCACCCATCTTACCACTGTAATCTTGATTGGTCGCAGCACATGCTGCTTCCGCAAAATCAGCGGGAGTTTTAGGAGCTTCTAAACCTAGTTCCTTTAACCAATCTGCATTATAATAAAGGATCTCTATTGATTTTCCAACTTCATGTAATAGTTTTGGATTTCCGTCAAAATATGGTGAAAAGCCAACAGTCCAGTTTGCACCCCAATCTGCTATATCATCTTGAGAAACACCCCATTTTTTACTATTTGCTAAAATATTTTGATCAATTGAAGCGCCAATTAAGTACATATCTGCAGCAGCGTTACCATAACCTCTTGCAACATCTGCTATATCTTTTGTTCCAGCAGCAGACATCATAGCAGATTGAACTTTTCCGTAATGCCCTTTGTGAACAACATTAACTTTTATTCCTGTTTCAGCTTCAAATCTTTCTGCTCTTGCCATCATTGCATCTAATCTTTCATCTGAATATTGAACCCAGAATTCAACAGTTTGACCTGATGGATCTGCATTTTCAATATCTTGTGCAGTAATTGCGAATGATTGCGAGGAGATAAAAAATAATGAAGCTAAGAAGAAATTTAAAATATATTTATAAAATTTCATAATCACCCCGTAAAAATATTAATTAATATAGAGGTAAATTTAAAGTTTTGTTACAAAAAATTTACTGATTTATTCTTTTAATCCAAAGTTTGATATACTTTCTATGAATAACTTCTGAGTAAAAAAGTATAATACTAGAATCGGGAAAATTGCAATTAAGCAAGCAGCCATCAATAAATTAAAATTAGGTCCCACTTCTCTCACAAAACTATAGATAGAAACTGTTACAGGATACCAATCATCTCTAGTTAATATAAGTAAAGGCCAAGCAAAACTATTCCACGCTATAATAAAAGTAAATAAAGAGACTGTCACAATAATAGGTTTACTCATTGGGATTACTACCTTGAGTAAAAAATTTAAATGAGAAGATCCATCTAGTCTTGCAGCATCCCATAATTCATTTGGTATCTTTTTAAAATATTGTCTTAATAAGAAAATTACAAAAATATTTCCCATAAATGGAACTGTTAAACCTTGAAGACTATTCATCCAAGAAGGTCCAAATGGCAATGGAATAATTTCCCCTCTAATAATTAATAAATGAGGTAATAATGTAATGATTTCTGGAATCATCAATGAAAGTAACAACATGTAGAATATGATATTTTTAAATGGGAATTCTATTTTAGCGAAAGAGTATGCTGCTGGAATACTAGTAAATAAAACACCAATGACAATTATTGAACTTATTATTAAACTATTAAATGTATAACGTTGGAATCTATTAGATGTCCAAACTTCATAATAATTTTCAAACATCAATTTTTTTGGAAATAAATATTGATTTGACGCTTCTCCAGCTGTCATCAATGATGTTGATATCATGTAAAAAAATGGGTAAATTGAAATAATAAAAACTATTAATAAAATTAAATAAGGTATCCTTGTTTCAGCATTAATAATTCTAGTCATAACTTAACCTTTTTCTAAAAATTACATATTGCGATATTGCTAAAATATTTAGAAGTATAAATAAAATTACTCCTTCAGCTGCAGCATAACCATATTTCACCCTACCCCAAAAATGATCAAAAATTTCTATTGTCACAACATCCATTGTATCTCCAGCTGAAGAAGTTTGCATAACAAAAATACTATTGAAAGCTTGAAAGGTATTTATAAAACCAGTCAACATTAGAAAAAATATAATAGGCATTAGTAGTGGTATGGTAATTTTAATAAATGTTTGCCAACGACTAGCACCCTCTGCTTTTGCAGCTTCATATAAATCAGAGGGTATAATTGATAAACCCGCAAGTAAAATTATTGCATAGTAGCCAGTATAAGACCATATTCCATATATGATTGATGACATTAGAGCTAAACTTGGTCCAGCTAATAGACCTTCTATTTTGATACCAAATAAAACTTCGGTAATAGGTCTTTTATCAAATAACCACATTTGAGGCTCAAAACCAAATATTCCTATTAGCTGATTTAAAAAAGAATTTTCAGCTTTACCAAATATTAAAAAAAATACTGCAGCACCCATTACTGCTGGAGTAATGTAAGGAAATAGTAAAATCATTTGAAAGAATTGTTTACCAGCTAGTTTTTGGTACAAAGCAAATGCTATTACTAATCCTAATCCAACCTCAAAAATTATAGTGAAAAATGAATAATAAAAAGTATAAATAAGAGAGTAAAGATAGTCTTCATCACCGGTTAAAAGCATTTTTTCCCAGTTGATATTAATTAATATTATTCCAATAATTAATATTGCTATAGATAAAAATGCTAAATAGATTTTATTTTTTACTTTATTTTTAAATTCACTCCACAGTCCATAACTCAATATCAATAATAATAATCCTAAAACAAATAACCAAAAAGCTGGTATGTCTCCAAGTATTCTTTGGTAATTCTCAAATCCTAAAAATCTCCCTTTAAAAACTTTCCACTTGTGTACACTCATGTACATTCCAAAAAAAACAGGAAAAATTCCAAATAGACTGATTATTAAAACAGCAGGAAGAATTAATATATATCCTGTAAGTTTTTCTGAATGATATAATAAGAATTTATTCATTAATTTTTATAAGATCACCTTTGTTTATTTTACCATCATTTAGAGGATCTAAATATATTCCTAAATTTATATGGTTGTATATTTTTTTAAGGCTTAAAGGAATATTAAGATTTATATCAGAAGTTTTGGGTTTAATATTAGTTGCTGAACATCTGGGAATTTCTTTAATAACTTTAAATTTTAAATTATTAATTGATAAAACTTTACCTACTAGCTTCCTTTCGTCCCATTTATCTAAATCCTCTACATATATATTTCCTCTAAAGCGCTCATGTTCAATTTGATGATTAGATAGTTTTTCAAAGTCTTTAATACTGTTTAAATTTATTAATGATATTGATTTATTGGGCATTGTATCAAAAAAAGGATTCATATTATCTTTTAACAAATTGATATTATTAATATTTGGTAAAATATCCTCAAGTTTACTACATAAGATTTTTATTTCATGTTGATTGTCAATATTTGTCTTTAAAATTATATTATTTTCAAATTCTAGTATTAAAAAATTATTTTCTAATAAAAAATTATATTCATTTAATTCAGGGTATTTTTTTAATGATAAGAATTTATAAATTTCTCTTTTTAAAGGGTCATTTTTTATTAATTCTATATCTTCAAAATTAAGATTATTAGTGAAAGCAAATATTCGATCATTTTTAATACCAATATTTTTAATTATTTCCAAAGTATTAACATTATTGAAAGAAAGAGATTTTACAGGTGAAAAATATAGGTTTTTAATTTTCACTTATTATTAGCATTTAAGTTTTTTTTAAAAAATATTGATCTAAAAATGAATCTAACCAATTTGATATATTTTTATTATATTTATAACGATAATAAAGTTGAACAAATATATTTTGAGCACCTTTAACAAATAATTTTTTTGGATTTTTTAATAACACTAAATACAGCCATCTAATATGAAGTTTAAAATTTACTTCTGGATGAAATTGGAGAGCATAACAATTTTGATATTTAAAAGCTTGATTATTAAAAATGTCACCCCTTGCTAGTAACTCACAGCCTGTAGGAAGAGAAAATCCTTCAGAATGGAATTGAAAGAAAATCTTTTGAGAATTAAAAAGATTTTTTGCATTTTCAGTTGGTTCAATTTTATAAAAACCAATTTCTGAAAGCCCGTCTTTATTAGTTGTTATTTCTGAACCTAAACATTTAGCTAATAATTGTGCACCAAAACAAATTCCAAGATAAGGAATGTCAGTTTTTATAACCCTATTTATCCATTCTAATTCTTTACTTATATAATCATCTTCATCGTTTATGCTTCCTGGTGCTCCAAATACTACTATAGCTGAATATTGATTAATATTTGAAGGAAGTTCTTCGCCCAAGGGCGGTCTACATATTTCAGCAACATACCCCCTATCTCTAAATTTATTTCCTACATCTCCTGGAACCGAAGTTTTTTGATGTAATACAAACAAGACCTTATTCATACTAAATTATTAATAATAAATATTTTATTAATATGAAAATATTATTTCATAAAAATTATAACTATTTTGTATATTAATCTAGGTAGATACTTATGTGACAAAATAATCAATATCTAAAATCTTTATGTAAAACATAAGAGTAAAATAACCAAAATTCATCATTACTACAAAACTAATAAGCATATTGATCGATTTAGGTAGTGAATTTCCTAAAAAATCATCCCAAAAAACCTTTTCTAAATATAAAGCTAATTCAAAGAAGATAAGCGTAATAATAGCTGCATTAAAAATTATTAATGAAGTAATTCCTATTAAACTGGTTAGATAATTAACACTTGTGAGTAATATAAATGAAGTAATGTATATTAAGGTATTTATCAAAATTTTTTTATTTTTTGAAAAATTTTTAAAAAAAATTAAATATTTAGTATTTAAAAATAATAATATTAATATTGAAGAAAAAAAAGAAATGATTAGAATTTTAGTAATTTGATATTCCATATTAAACTTAAATTTATTCTGGAAGTCCAGCTTTCTTTAAACCTTCTAGAAGAATATCTTTTATCATATCTACAGCTACTTTTTCATAATCTGCAAGTTTCTTAATTTCTGGTCTTTGCTTTTGAAATTTTTTTAAGAATTCCTTTGAATCATCGATTTGATCATTCAACGCAAGTACTGCAGATTTCCAACCATCTAGTCTAGAATGAGGCATTCGATCATAAGTGTCGTTTATCCAAAAAAGTGCATTTTCCCAATCTTTTAAACCAATATATATCCAGATCAAAATTACCCCAGAGTTATTTTTTCTATAAGGATCTATTTCAATTGCTTTATTAATTAATTTTAATGCTTCATCAAATTTTTTGAATTGCGCTAGAGAAAAACCATAATTGAATATTGCGTTGGGATGATTGGGATTTAAATCAAAAGTTTTTTTCATAATTTCATGACTTTTGTTAATATTATTGGTTATTCTATAATAGTGACCTAGAGCATCTAAAGCTAATGGATTTTCAGGATCTAAAGAAACAGCTTTTTCTGAAAGAGTAAGATATAATTTTTCATTTTCATTTCTTTCTTCTGTTTTTTTTGGATCATAAATTTCCAAAGTTAAACAACCACAATATAAAACATATGCATCACAAAAATTAGCATCTAAATCTATTGCTTTTTTGCAATGCTTCATAACTTTATCTCTAATTTCAGAAGTATTTGGATTATTATTTATTATATTTAAACCTTGCATATATTCATCCCATGCACTTATATTTTTTTTTGGTTTATTTTTTATTTTACTAATTTCTTGATCTTTTAAAGCTGGAGAAATTAAACTTGCTACATCCAAAGAAACTTCATCTTGAACTTCAAAAATATCTTCTAATGAACGATCCCATCTTTTAGACCAGATTTGTTTATCATCAGCTGCAAAAATTAATTGAGCTGAGATTCTAACTTTATTACCTCCTTTTCTAACACTTCCTTCAACCAAATAATCAGCACCAAGTGAATTAGCTACTTGTTTAGTATTTTCCGTAGTTCCTTTAAAACTAAAACTTGAATTCCTTGAAACTACTGGAAATGTTTTCCATTTAGATAAATTTGAAATTATATCTTCAGTGATACCATCGGCAAAATACTCTTGTTCTTCATCATTACTCATATTTTTAAATGGCAAAACTGCAATAGTAGGTGGTTTTATTACATCTTCCATGCTGTTAATGTATTCGTCATTAATGCCTTTATCATACTCTTCTATATTTAATGAATATGCGTTTAAATCAGTATTTTTTACTTTTTGATGACCAAGTTCATTAAATATTAAATCAGTTTTTTGTGCTACTAAATCATATATAGTTTTTGATAAACATACACCACCAGGAGTAGCAAGAGCTTCTAATCTTGAAGCTACATTCACACCCTCTCCATATAAGTTTGTGCCTTCTACTATAACATCGCCCATATTAAGGCCTATTCTAAATTCCATTTTTTTATCTTTATCTATATTTTTATTTCTTTCTTTTATTAATTTTTGAAATTCAGAAGCACAAATTACTGAAGATACTGCACTTTGAAATTCAGCTAAGATTGAATCTCCAGCTGTATTGAAAATTTTTCCACCATGTTCTTTGAATAAATTTTCTAAGATTGATTTACAAGAATTTAAGTTTTGAATTGTACTATTTTCATCCTTTTCCATTAGAGTGCTATAATTAACAACATCTGTAACAAAAATAGCTGCAATCTTTCTTATTACTTTTTTATCATTCATCTAATTAAATATATATTTTGATTGTAATTATAGTATATCTAAATTTATATATAATAAATAATATCAAATAAAAAATTTACAAAATGAAATTTGATAACGAAACAAGTATTATTCAGCAAAAAATAGCTAATGGTTATGCTGGAGTTTCACGAAGACTAGCTATTGTAAATGCCTTAAATTTAGAAACTAATGAAACTGTTATTGATATTGGTTGTGGCGGTGGTCATTTAGTCGAAGAAATATCATTATCTGTAGGAGAACAAGGCAAAGTAATAGGAATTGATCCAAGTCAAGATCAGTTAGATGTCGCAAGCGATAAATGTAAAGATCAAAATAATGTAGAACTTATTTGTACTACAGCCGATGATATCAATATAGAAGATGCTTCATGTGATAAAATTACAGCTACTCAAACATTAGAATATATAGAAGATATAGATACATCCTTAAAGGAGATAAAAAGAATTTCTAAAACTAATTCTAAATTTGTTAATGTCTCAATTCTCTGGGACTATTTTAGATTTTATGGACCAGAAAAAGAAATTAATGATCTTATTCATGAGGCATTTAGAGCACATTGTTTTCATCAAATGCTTCCACTCGATTTAAATGGTAAATTAAAAAAACTTGGATATAAAAATATAAGCTCTCAAAATTTATCGTATTTAATTACAAATAGAAATAATAATTCACCAGCAATTTTTTATGAAACTATGTTAAGTAAGTTTGCTTTAAGCCAAGGTGTTTCAGAAGACAAAGTAGACGATTGGAAAAAACAATTAAATAAATCTGAAAAAGTAGGTAATTTCGGATTTACAAGTTTTCCAGTATTAACTGCGGCATATTTAGGTTAATTTAAAAAATGAAATTAAAAGTTTATTTATCTGGTGAAATTCATACTAATTGGCGAGATGAGATTATAGATAAATGTAAATCTAAGAATTTAGAAATAGAATTTTCAAGCCCGACTACTAATCATGAATTATCAGATGATGTTGGTGTAAAAATACTTGGTGAAGAAGAAAAAAAATTTTGGCACGATAACAAAGGAGCTAAAATAAATGCTATACGAACTAGAAATTCGATTGAAAAAGCAGATATAGTTGTAGTACGTTTTGGTGAGAAATATAAACAATGGAATGCTGCTTTTGATGCAGGTTATGCATCAGCCTTGAATAAATCTCTCATAATAATGCATAACGATGAACATCAGCATGCTTTAAAAGAAGTAGATGCAGCAGCACTTGCTGTTACAAAAAACGTTGATGAGATTGTAAATATTTTACAGTATTCTGTTGAAGGATCATTAGAGTTTTAATTATTTACCAAAAATTCCTAATTTAACACCGTAGTCAACAGCTATTCCATAATCGGGATCATCATCACTATCAACTATCAATTGACCTGTTTTTCTTAAAAGGCTGTGACAGTCCTTTGTAAGATGTCTTAACTTTACTTGTTTTCCTAATTTGGAATATCTTTCTGCAATATCCTCGATTGCTTTTAAAGCAGATTGATCAATAACTTTTGAATTTGCAAAATCTATTATTACTAAATTAGGATCTTCGGAAGGTTTAAAAATATCTAAAAAACTAT
Source organism: uncultured Alphaproteobacteria bacterium (assembly GCA_902615845.1). Lineage (GTDB taxonomy): Bacteria > Pseudomonadota > Alphaproteobacteria > HIMB59 > CACPNW01. Next base: position 16,943 of record CACMQS010000001.1, on the reverse strand, counting down.
TAGTGGAACTAAAAAAAAGTGGTCCCTCAATTTCATATACCTTAGCACCCTTTTCTGTTCTTGATTGTCTCTCAATTGCTCTAATTCTTGAAGCAGATTTCCACGCAAATACTAGTGCGTTAATAATAACACCAGCAACTACAGCAACTGCTAAATCTTCTAATACAGTTATTAAAGTAACTAAAACAATTACCAATGCATCAGAACGAGGAACAACAAATAATAATTTTAGTGAATTCCAAGCAAATGTTCCGATTACGACCATAAACATAACCCCTACTAATGATGCAATAGGAATAAGTTCAATTAAATTTGAAGTATAAAGAATGAAAATTAGTAAAAAAATTGCTGCTGATATGCCAGCAATTCTTGTTCTACCTCCAGATTTTACATTTATCATTGATTGACCAATCATAGCGCAACCACCCATACCACCAAAAAAGCCTGTGATACCATTAGCAACACCTTGCGCTAAACATTCTTGCCTTGTCCCACCCTTTTTGTTTGTTATTTCCCCTACTAGATTAAGAGTTAGGAGACTTTCAATTAATCCAATCGCTGCCAAAATAATTGCATAAGGAAAAATAATGAAAATAGTATCTAAATTAAGTGGGACTGTTGGAATAGAAAAATTGGGAAGCCCTCCTGCTACACTTGCTAAATCCCCTACTCTTGGAACAGGTAAATCTAAAAGTAAAACTAGAAAAGTAACAAGAAGAATTGCAGCTAATGTAGATGGTATAAATTTAGTAACCCTTGGTAAGTACCATATGATTAACATGGTTAAGAAAACTAATACTAAAGAATATGTAAGCACTTCCCCTGACATCCATGTAAATGTTCCATCAAAGTTATATATTTGAAATTGATGTAATTGTGATAAACCAATTACTATAGCTAAACCGTTTACAAAACCTAGCATTACAGGTTGAGGAACCATTCTCATAAATTTTCCTAATTTAAAAATTCCTGCAAGAAATTGTAAAATTCCCATCAGTATTACAGTGGCAAATAAGTATTGAACTCCATGTTCCGATACTAATGAAACCATAACAACAGCCAATGCTCCTGTTGCTCCCGAAATCATTCCAGGTCTCCCACCAAAAATTGCAGTTACTAATCCTACAATAAAAGCTGCGTACAATCCTGAAAGAGGTGCTACACCTGCTACAAAAGCGAATGCTATTGCTTCTGGAACTAGGGCGATTGCAACTGTTAATCCAGATAGAATTTCGATTTTAAATAGTGAAAAGGAAGCTCTGCCCTCTGGAATATATTCATCTTTGTTTAACCCAAGAGAATTTGCAAATTGATTAACTGTTGATTTTATCATTAAGGTCTATTTAATTTAAATAGGTAAATTAAATTATAAGTAAACAAAATCTACCAAACAGATTTGTATATATTAAAGGCGTCAGATTCTTCAATTTTACGTGGATTATTAACTAATAATCTAGTTTGTTTCATTGCTTCACTAGCCATCAATTGGCAAGCTTCCTCAGGAATTTCTAGATCTCTTAACCTATAAGGTAATTTAAGTTCCTTAGACAAACTTTCTAAACTATCTATAAAATTATTACACACAATCTCATCACTTTTGCTATTATCTAAATCTTTAAATACAAATGGTGCAAGATTAGCGTAATTTTTTTTTGTTTCTTTGTTTATGGAATTGAATTTCATAACACTTGGAAGAACTAAAGAATTTGAAAGTCCATGAGATATATTAAATAGACCTCCTATAGGATATGCCAATGCATGTACTGCTGCTACTGGTGAATTTGCAAAAGCTTTACCTGCTAACATTGATCCAAATAGCATATTTGATCTGGCATTTATATTATATCCCTCAAATACAGCAGTTTTAATTGATGATCCGATAAACTTAAGTGCTTCTATAGATAACATTTTTGAAATAGGATTATTGTTAGGATTTATAGAAGTGTAAGCTTCGATTGCATGAACCATAGCATCTATTCCAGTTGATGCAGTTATATTTGGAGGTAGATTAATAGTTAATAATGGATCTAAAATAGCAAGATCAGGTAAAATAAGTTTTGAAGAAACACCTTTTTTTTCTTTGTCATCCATCGTAATTATTGAAATTGGTGTAACTTCTGAACCAGTTCCTGCTGTTGTAGGAATTAGTACAAGTGGTATTCTTGGACCTTTTGCATTATTAACCCCCCATATTGTATCGATATCCTGATTAGACCCAAGAAGTAAAGATATAAGTTTTGCAACATCCATAGATGAACCGCCTCCAAAACCTAAAACTCCAGTTGATTTAAAATCTTTTGCTTCTTCAAATGCTTTTAATAAAGTAGATTTTGAAGGATCAGATTCAACTTTATTAAATATATTTATATTGGAGTATGATTGAAGTTTTTTAATTGTTTTATCGTACAATCCTAATTCTGTTAATCCTTCATCAGTTATTACAAAAATATTTTTTCCTAACAAATTTAGAATTTGATCACTTGATTTAACTGCTGTTTCATTACCAAAAATCAAGCTAGCTGTTGAATGAAAGTTAAACATTTATCTATGGTCGGGGAGAAAGGATTCGAACCTTCGACCCCCTGGTCCCAAACCAGGTGCGCTACCAGGCTGCGCTACTCCCCGAAAAAATTTGTTATATTCATAAATAACCTAAAAACAATCTTTTATGTTTGTTTTCTAAAATAATATTTATTATAATTAATTTAGGGGTGCTTAAATGCTGAGATTTATACCCTTTTAACCTGATCTGGATAATGCCAGCGGAGGAAACATGAAAACAATACTAATTTTTTTAACTACCTTATTTATTTCTTTCTCAATCTATGCAGAGAAACTAACCATTTATACATACGACTCTTTTGTATCAGAATGGGGTCCAGGACCCATAATTGAAAAAATATTTGAAGAAAAACATAATGCGGATGTAGAATTTGTTGCTGTAGACAGTGCAGCAACATTATTGAATAAAGTTATTTTAGAAGGTGATACTTCCAAGGCAGATATAGTTTTAGGCCTTGATATGAATTTATTTGATTTAGCCGAACAATCTGAGCTTTTTACAACTCATAATATCAATGACATAAACAACTTAATTAATTTACCATTAAAATGGGAAAGTAATAAATTTGTTCCATATAATTATGGATACTTTTCTTTTGTCTATAATGAAGCAAATTTAGCAACACCTCCAAAATCCATGGATGAATTAATTAATTCTACAAATGCTAGAATTGTAATTCAAGACCCGAGAACATCTACCCCTGGTTTAGGATTATTAACTTGGATGAAAGCATTATATGGAGATAAAGCTGGGGATGAATGGAAAAAATTAAATAAAAAAATTATTTCCGTTACCAAAGGATGGACAGATGCATATTATAATTTTTTTATGGCAGGAGAAGCTGACATGGTATTAAGTTATACTACATCTCCAGCAGCACATATAATGTTTGAAGAAAGGTATGATATTCTTGCTACAACTTTTGAAGAGGGAAATTATATAACAATTGAATTTGCAGGCATTTTAAATAATTCACAAAATAAAGATTTAGCAAATAAATTTCTTAACTTTATGTTATCAAAAGAATTTCAATCAGTCATACCATCAACAAATATTATGTACCCTGTTACAAATATAAAAGATTTACCAGAGGCATTTGATAAACTAGATGTTCCTAACTTTATTCAAATGGATCCAAAAGAAATTAATAAGAACAAAGAAAAATGGATTGATGAGTGGCTTAATGCCTCGTAAATAAATTGTATTATAAATATAATTATTCAGTATTATTTTTTTTTGGATTAATAATCCTATTGCCTTTCGTAGGTATTTTTTCAAAAATTAACTTTGATTTGAAGGTAATTTATATTTTTTTTCAAAATTCTTATACACATCGTCTAATTTATTTCTCACTCTATCAAGCTTTTCTTTCAGCACTATTAAGTTGTTTTTTAGCTATTCCATTCGCATTAGCATTAAATAGACATAAGAATTTAAAAATTATTAAATTTATCATTTCTCTTTGTGGTTTTTGCTTTGTAATACCGACAATCTTAATAGTGTTTGCAGTAATTAAACTCTTTGGAAATAATGGTTTTTATAACTCATATTTTAATTTGTACGAGAATTTATCGATAGAGACAATTTTTGGAATAAAAGCAATTTTAATTGCCCATATACTTTTAAATACACCATTTGCGACTCGATTATTTTTTCAATCCTTAAATAGTATTCCTTTAAAATATTATGAAATATCTAGCTCTCTAAACATTACTTTTTTTGGCAATCTTCTAAAATTAGAGATGCCTTATATAAGGCAAAATTTTTTTACTGTGTTCTCAATAATATTCTCTCTTTGTTTTTTAAGTTTTGCAATAGTAATGGCGTTAGGTGGTGGACCTATGTATTCTACAATTGAGGTGGCTATTTATCAATATGCACTTTTTGAACTAAATTTTAATAAAGCAATATTACTTAGTTTTTTACAAATTTTTATCTGTTTATTTTTTTTATTTATTGGTTTTTACAAATTAAAAGGTTCAAATTTTTTTGAAATAGATCAAATTAATTTTATTCATCCTCATCAAGAATACAAAGCTATAAAAATTATAGATTTTTTAATAATTGTATTTTTTTCGATATTTCTTTTTTCTCCAATAATTTCTGTAATTTATCATTTTATAAATAATGGTATTTATTTATCTTTAATTAATGAAAAATTTTTAGGATCTTTTTTTAACTCTCTTATTATTTCAGTTACTACAGGAATAATTGTTAGTATATCTGGGTTTATAATTTCATCTATACTTGTAATAAATTATAAAAATATGATTTTTCAGCAATCAATTTTTTTAATAAGCTCTTCAATAATAATTATTTCTCCAATTATATTTAGTCTTGGTTATTTTATTATATTAGGTGAATTAAGATATGTGCAATTTTTTAAATATTTAGTGATAGTTTTGATAAATTGTCTATTCTTATTACCTTTTTCTATATTAATACTGTTTAATAACCTGAAAAATATTTTTTTAAATTTTGAAAATTTTCAGCAAACTTTCCGAATAAGCATAAGAAATTATTTTATTATTTTGCTACCAATGATTAAAAAAAATATAATTTTTGTTTTTGCATTTTCGACGGTTATTACTTTTGGTGATTTTACAATAATATCATTTTTTAAAGATCAAAACTTTGATACCTTGCCATCTTACTTATATAAATTGATTAGTGTCTATAAATTTAACGAAGCTTCTTTTGTTGCTGGTGTAATTTTAATACTAAGTATGATTATTTTTTTATTAATTGATAATTTAAATTACCAAGGCAAGTCAGCCATTAAAACGTGAAGATAAATACTTGCTACATAACCAATAAATATAACTGGAGTCCATTTTAAATGTCCAAAAAAAGTGTAATATCCTCTCGCTTGTCCCATAAGTGCTACACCTGCAGCTGAACCAATTGACAATAGGCTTCCGCCCACTCCTGTTGTTAATGTAACGAGTAACCATTGATCAATTGACATTTCTGGTCTCATAGTAATTACAGCAAACATCACTGGTATATTATCTACGATGGCTGACAGAACGCCTACTATAGAATTTGCCATTGTTGGGCCAAGACCAATATACAAGAATTCTGAAACAACAGTTAAGTAACCTATAAATCCTAAACCACCTACACTTAAAATAACTCCAAAGAAGAATAATAAAGTGTCCCATTCAGCTCTTGAAACTTTTCTAAAGAAATCAAATTTTTCGTCTTCAACAGATGGATCATGTGTAATTTGTAAATAAAAAGAATATAAACCAAGAAGACCAAGACCAAACATCATGCCAAGCATTGGAGGCAAGTGAAGAATATTATGAAAGTTTACAGCACTAAAAATTGTAAGCAAACCTAAAAAGATAATTACTCGTCCGCCTCTTTTCATATATTCTCTATCAGAACTAATTTGTGGTTTTTCATTTGGAATAAAGAAATACATAACTGCTGCGGGAATTATGTAATTAACCACAGAAGGAAAAAATATTTTAAAAAATGTAAAAAATTCAACAATACCAGCCTGCCATACCATTAAGGTAGTTATATCTCCAAATGGACTAAAAGCACCACCTGCATTTGCTGCAACAACTATATTAATACAACCAATCGATATAAATTTTGTATTACCTTTACCACAAGCCATTACTACAGAGCACATAACTAGTGCAGTTGTTAAGTTATCAGCTATAGGAGATAAGAAAAAAGTAATTATACCTGTGAATATAAATAATTGTCTAAAGCTAAATCCTCTTGATGTTAATTGGTATCTGACTACATCAAAAACTTTTCTTTCTTCTAAAGCATTGATGTAAGTCATAGCAACGAGAAGAAATAGGAAAAGTTCTGCAAATTCTAAAATATTATGCTCTAAAGCATACTCAATTTCTTTGGCATATTGCTTATCAGAAGAAAAATGGAAAGCAATAATACCCCATATTACAGCAGCTGAAATAATAACTGGTTTCGATTTTCTTAAATGGCTAAATTCTTCAGCCATTACAACAGCATATGCAAGCACAAATACAATAAGGCTTAAAATACCTACATATGATGTTGTTAGATCTATTTCCATAGTTTTAAATTAAAGCCAATTACGTCTCTTTCAATCCCAAAATCATATAGATTATTGTGTATTGCTTCGTCAATAAAAACACTCTTTTTTAATACTTTTGCTTTATCGTAAAGCTTAATACTGTGTTCATGTGGTACAATTTCATCCTTTTTTCCACTAATGATAAGTAATGGCGAGGTTATTTTATCAATTTTACTGAAGTTATCGAATTTATCTTTAACTAAATATTTTGTTGGAAATATTTTATATCTTTTTTTTGCAATATCATTGATAGATGTAAATGGCGCTTCTAAAACAATAGACAAAAATTCGTACTTTGTGCCCATTTCTACCGCAGCACCAGATCCGAGTGATTCTCCATACATCACCAATTCTTTGAATTTAAATTCAGTATTATTTTTAATCCATTTTAATACTGCTTCTGCATCTTTATATAAATTTTTTTCTGTTGGATTTCCTTTGTTACCTCCAAAACCTCTCCAGGAAACTAAAAGTACGCTCCAATTTTTTTCAATATACCTCTGGATTCTGTAAGCTCTATCTCCAATATGAAAAGAATTCCCATGAAAATAAACTAGTAAAGGGAGTGAATTATTCCCTTTATGATACCATGATAACAGCTTTAAGTTATCCTCAGTTTTAATATAAACTTCTTCTGTATTATCCAAGTTATAATCCTTTGGTGCGCCTGGATGTCCTGATTTATTAAAAACAATGCGTCTTTGAAAGATATACAAGAGAAAACCTAAAAAAAAATATAGAAAAATTGCAGAAAAAATGTAATTCATTACTTATTATAATATTATGAGAATAGAAAACAAAGTAATTGATCCTCTAAGTCCTTACAGCCGCGCACTAAAAAAAATAGAGGAAAGTGGTATAAGACCAACAAAACAAAGAAGAATTTTAGCTAAATTAATTTTTGAAAAAGGTGACAGGCATATTTCTGCTGAAAATCTTTTTGATGAAGTAAAAAAAGAAGATAGAAAAATTTCTATGGCTACAATTTATAACACCTTAAAACAATTTACCTCATTAGGATTAATAAGAGAAATAGTTGTTGATCAAAATAAATCACTCTATTGTAATAATAATAAATCTCATTATCATTTGTATATTGAAGATGAAGGTAAGATTCATGATATACCAACAAAAAATATTAATCTTGATATACCTTCCATTCCTGCTTGTCTCTCATTGCATAATATTGATGTTATTGTCAGAGTTAGATCTCTTAAAGAAGACCAAAAAAAGAACTAAATTGTTATGCACAACATAAAGTTGTGGTCTCCAAATAATAAAAAAACAAACCTCCACAAGTTTATTAATCAACTAGATAAAAGTTTAAATATAAAAAATTATGCTGACTTGCATAATTGGAGCATAAAACATAAAAATGAATTTTGGAACAACGTATGGGATTTCACAAATTTTGTTGGTGAAAAAAATGGTAAAATTTTTAAATCAGCACCTGAATTTACTAATAATAAATTTTTTGATGAATGTAAGATTAATTATGCTGAAAATTGTTTAACAAGAGATGATGATGATGATGCAATAATATTTCACTCTGAAAAAAAAATTAAAAGAAATTATTCTTGGAGAGAGCTTAAGAGAGCAGTTTTGAAATTTGCAAATTATTTAAAAAATAATAACATTGAAAAAAATGATAGGATAGCTGCTATACTTCCTAATATACCTGAAACTGTAATTTCATTTTTATCTACAGCACAATTAGGTGCTATTTGGTCATCATGTTCATCAGATTTTGGTAAAAAAGCAATTATAGATAGATTTAAACAAATTGAACCAAAAGTATTATTATTTTCAGATTATTATTTTTATAACAATAAAAAAGTCGATACGACAAAAATTATAAAGGATGTTGTATATAATATCCCAAGTATAGAAAAAATTATTTTAATACCATATGAATTTAATGAAACAGATTATCAATTAGATTTTGAATACGATAATTTGTGCAAGATTTTACATCAAGAAATTGCGTATAGTAAATTTGAAAAGTTTAATTTTAATCACCCACTGTATATTCTTTATTCGAGTGGAACTACTGGAGTACCAAAATGTATTGTTCACAGTTCTGGCGGAGCGCTAATCCAACACAAAAAAGAACATGTACTACATTGTGATATTAATGAAAAAGATAGAGTTTTTTATTTTACTACTTGTGGGTGGATGATGTGGAATTGGTTAGTTTCTGCTTTGGCGTCAAAAGCAACAATAATTTTATATGATGGATCCCCTTTTATTCCCGATAATAAACATCTTTTTGAAATAGCAGAAGAAGAAGGCATTAATTTTTTTGGTACTGGTGCAAAATATTTAGATACTTTAAAAAATAATAAAATTAAAATTAAAGAAAGTTTTAAATTAAATAGTTTAAATACACTAGCTTCAACAGGATCTCCGTTGGTTAATGAATCATTTGAATACGTTTATGAAAACATCAAATCAAATATTCATCTTGAATCAATAAGTGGTGGTACTGATTTAGTTTCGTGTTTTGTTACCGGTAATCCGTTAATGGATGTCTATAGTGGTGAAATACAGTGTAAAGCTCTTGGAATGGATGTTGATGTATTTGATGAAAAAGGAAATTCAATTGAAAATCAAAAAGGAGAACTAGTATGTAAATCTTCTTTTCCATCAATGCCTTTATATTTTTGGAACGATTATGATAATAAAAAATATTTTAATTCTTATTTTAGTAAATATGAAAACATTTGGTATCATGGAGATTATATTGAAAAAACTATAAATGGGGGTTATGTAATTTATGGCCGATCAGATGCAACTCTAAATTCTGGAGGAGTAAGAATAGGTACTGCAGAAATTTATAGAGTAATTGAAAATATTACAGAAGTTCAGGAAGCTGTTGCTGTGGAATATAAATTAAAAAATGATACACAAATTATATTATTTGTTGTCTTGAATAAAAATTTTGAATTTAATGAAAATTTAAGGTCTAAAATAATAGATGAAATAAAAATTAATCTTTCTTATAAGCATATTCCCTCACAAATATATGCTATAAGTGAAATACCAAGAACTAGAAGCGGTAAAATAGTTGAAATTTTAATTAAAAAATTAATTAATGGTGAAAGTATTGAAAATGAAGAATCATTGGCTAATCCAGAATGTTTAAAAGAATTCGAATTAGTATATAAAAACTTAAAGAATAATTATGCCAAATAGAGTTGTAGTCAGTAAACTAGGTGGTCCAGAAGTTTTAAAATATGAAAACTATGACTTACCTAAAAATGTTGAAGAAAATATGGTCAGAATTAACCAAACTTCAATTGGTATTAATTACATAGATACGTATCATAGAACAGGAATATACCCGTTACCTGTAGAAATCCCTTTTTGTTTAGGAGTAGAAGCAGCAGGAGATGTTATAGAAATTGGAGATAATGTAGCGAACTTAAAAGTTGGTGATAGAGTAGCTTACTCCTTTAGCCCTCCAATTGGTGCTTATTGTGAAGTTAGAGATTTTGATGCCCAAAGAGTTGTAAAATTACCAGAATATATTTCAAATGATGAAGCTGCTTCAATATTATTGCAGGGAATGACCGTCGAATACCTTTTTGAAAGATTGTATAAATTACAAAAAGATGAAGTTTTTTTATTTCATGCAGCTGCAGGAGGTGTTGGCTTAATTGCTAGTCAATGGGCAAAATCCATAGGAGCTAAAATGATAGGTACCGTTAGTACTGATGAAAAAGCATCATTAGCAAAAAAAAATGGATGTGAATTCACTATTAATTATAAACAAGAGGATGTTCATAGTAATGTTTTAAAATTAACAAACAATGAAGGATTAAATGTTGTTTATGATGGAGTGGGAAAAGATACATTTAATATATCTTTAAAATGCTTAAAATTTAGAGGTCTAATGGTATCTTTTGGACAATCCTCCGGAATGGTAAATGATGTAAATCTTCATAGTACATTTAATCCTAAAAGTTTATATTATACTAGACCAACATTAATGCATTATATTCGTAATTCAGAAGAGCTAGAAGAATGTAGTAACAAATTATTTTTAAAAATTAAAAATAAAGAAATTAAGCCTAATATATTCAAAAAATTTAAATTATCGGAAGCTTGTGAGGCTCATGAGTTAATTCAATCAAGGAATTCAGTGGGGTCAATAATTCTGTGCCCCTAAATTAGTGGCATCCCCTAGGAGAGTCGAACTCCTCTTTTCAGGATGAAAACCTGATGTCCTAACCGATAGACGAAGGGGACACGTGGTTGGTATATAGTAGATATTTTGATTTTTTTCAAATTATTTAATTGATTACTTTCACGTCATGGATCAGTATTTGAGGCATCTGACTACTTGAGAAGTTATCTTTTTTAATAGAACACAAAATATGAAATTTAAATTTATTAAACTTCATAAGATAATCACCAACTGGGGTATTAATACTGTTGAATGAAATCCCCTTTATATTTTCACCCAAATCATTTTTAAAAAAAATTAAAATATGTTTATTTTTTAGATTTTTAACATGATCGATTACCATATCTTTGATTAAAAATTGAGGTTCTTCATTTCCTTTGCCATGAGGTTCTAACAATTCTAAATTATCTAAAAAATCTTTGTTTATTTGATTCACAGAAATTTCACTGTCATAAAATATTTTTTTTTCGAAAAAATTATCATGATATGAATCAAATTTTTTAACTAAATAATTATCTATTTTATCTAATTTTTTTTTATTTATTTTTAAGCCTACGGCCATTGTATGACCACCACCATCTTCTATTAAATCATTTGCCTTAAGTTCAAGAACAATACTACCAATATCAATTTGATCTATAGATCTACCTGAGCCAGATCCAATATTATTAATAAAAGAAAATACAAATGTTGGCTTGTTATAAAGAGCTACTATTTTACTGGCAACTATACCTAATACACCCTGATGCCAATTCTCTTTATAGACAATAATAAATTTTTTATTTTCTTGATCTTTTATTTGCTCAATTGCTTCATTGAATATATTTTGCTCGATTAATTTTCTTTTTTCATTGATTAAAAATAGTTTTCTAGAAATAGTTTCAATTTCAGAATCATCATTTGATATCAAAAGTTTGGAAGACAAAGAAGAATCATCAATTCTACTCGCAGCATTAATTTGTGGCCCTAAAACAAATCCAATATCTTTGGATAAAGGCTCATGATTAATATTAGAGTTATCTAATATTTTTGTTATTGATTTATTTTTTCGACTTCTAATGAGTTCCAAACCCTTACTAACAATTGATCTATTGTAATTGTTAATATTGACAATATCGCAAATTGTTCCAACAGCAACTAAGTCTAAATATGACATTAAATTCGGTTCTTTTATATTTGGAAATAAATTTAATTCTCTAATTTGCCTCCTTAATCCCATTAAAAATAGAAATGTTACTGCTACTGCAGCAAAATCTTTATAATCATTTTTTTCATCAAAACGATTTGGATTAATTAACGAATGGACTTTTGGAAGTTTAAATTCACTTAAATGATGATCTATTACTATAACCTCAATACTTTTGAAATCAGGTAAATCAATTGAGTTAAATGCAGCTGTTCCGCAATCTAGTGTAAACAAGAGTGTAGTATTTTCATTAAGCATTTCATTCATAAGCCTGACATTTGGACCATAACCCTCTGACAACCTATTAGGTATTTTGCAAACAAGATTATTGGTATAATTATTTAAAAACCTATATAAAATTGATGCAGAGGTGGATCCATCAACATCATAATCAGCAATTATTCCAATCTTTTCATTATTTTTTAAAGCCTTAATACATCTTTCAATTCCTTTTTTCATATCTTTAAGTTCAAAAGGATCAGGAAGGTTATTTAAAATATTAGGATTTATAAAATTATCATAATTTTCTTCTAATACCCCTCTTGAAATTAGAAGTTTTGAAAAAATTTCAGAAATTGATTTTTTTTGAGAAAGACTTTGAATATTCTTAAAGTCTATTTGCTTTTCTTCCCAATATTTATCTAATAATGATTTTTCAATATTCACAATAATTAATTATCATGAATAGCAAGAACAGTAATTTTTTCTTTTACAAATTCTAAACCTTCAATTTTATTAATTACATTACTTAATTTTTCTTTCTGAGTATTATGAGTAGTTATTATAATAGGTATAGGTTTATCTGCTTCAGAACTCTCAGGAAGTTGAAGTATTTTTTTTACAGATATATCAAAATCACTAAAGTAATTAGTAATTGACGAAAGAACGCCAGGTTTATCTTCTGTCATTATTCTAAGATAGTAGCTATTAATTATATTTTCTGATGAATATCTTTCAAAATTTTGTAACTTATCAATTTTAAAACCTAAATTATCAAATTTTTCATTCTGAGATATATCATATAAATCAGACAAGACAGAGCTGGCAGTTGGCTTACCCCCTGCTCCTTCACCCTCTAAAAATAAATTTTCTAGATGTATAGTTTCAATATTAATCGCATTAAGAGCATTATCTACACTTGCTAAGGGATTATCCATTGAAACTAATTTTGGTGAAGTAAAGTTTGAAATTTTTCCTTGAATTATGCAAGCTTCAGATATTAATTTTATTTTATACCCTAATTTTTCGGCAAAATTAATATCTTCAATTTTAATTTTAGAAATTCCTTCAATATAATTATTATTAAAGTTTAAATTTGATTTAAAACATAGAGTTGATAATATTGTTAACTTGTGTGCTGCATCATATCCGCCAATATCTAATTTTGATTCCTGATCAGAAGTAAATCCTTTATCTTTAGCAATTTTAAGAACTGTATCAAAGGATAAATTATCTTGTTGCATTTTTGTTAAAATGTAATTTGTAGTTCCATTTAAAATTCCAGAAATTTTATTAATTCTATCTAAACTAATTGAATTTTTTATTGTTTTTATTACTGGTATACCACCTGCGACGGCAGCTTCATACGATAAGGCTAGTGAATGTATATTAGCTAATTCAAATAATTCTTTTCCATGATTAGCTATTAGAGCTTTATTCCCTGTTACAACATGTTTTTTATTTTTTAATGCTGTTTCAATTATTTCATAGCTAATTCCTTTTTCTTCACCAATTAATTCAACAATTACGTTACAATTATCATCTTTAGACATTTCTCTTGGGTCATCATACCAAACATAATTTGATATATTAAAATTCCTTTTTTTATTTTTTGTTTTGGCAGATATTCCAACTATGTTCAATTCTACATCTGTTTTACTAAGGAAATAATTTTTATTTTCTTCTATTGTTTCAACTAGTGCTGAACCAACATTTCCCAATCCTGCTATACCAATATTAAGTTTACTCATAAATAAATTTAACTTTTATAATCATTAATACATTTATCTATATCTTTTTTATCTGTATTAGAAATACTACAATAATCTAATAATTCTTCATCAGTTAATTTTGCATCTTTAAAATTAGGAACATTATCAATATCAGGATATCCGCATGAAAAGATAAAAAAGGGAAGAAGGAAAACTGTAAGGTATTTAATCATACTAAAGATAGTGTTTCTTCAATATTTTCTACTATATTAAAACATTGTACTGCTTGACCAGCAGCACCCTTAATTAAGTTATCTATTGCACTGACTATAATCAATTTATCTTCACTATAATGATCAAAAGTTTTAATTTTACAATAATTAGAGTTTTGAATAGAAAAAAAATCAAGCATTTCATCATTATCTATATACTTTATGAAAGAATTTATTTTTTGTAAGTTCTGGAATAGATTTATAATATCAGTTTTTTGAATCCCATTATTTAGATCACAATAGATTGTAGAAATCATACCTCTAAAATTAGGAAGAATGTGAGGATTAAATGAAAATTTTACTTCATTATCTGAATTATGCTTATTAAGTTCTTGTTTGATTTCCGCAATATGTCTGTGGTTATTTGTATTATAATTGTAAAAATTATAATCATTTTTTGATTTTATTTTATTGAAATCAAATTTCTTTCCTGCACCACTATAACCTGATTTAGAGTCTATAATTATATTTTTGGTTTTGATTAATTTATTTTTTATTAAAGGTATTAATGGTAATAAAATGGAAGTCGGATAACATCCAGGCACTGCTATATTTTTAGAATTTAATATTTTATCTCTATTTATTTCAGCAAGACCATAAATAAAGTCTTTTAAATGCTCTTTGCACTCATGTTCATTGCCATAATTTTTTTTATAGACATCAAAATTATCTAATCTAAAGTCAGCTGATAAATCTATAATATTAATTTTATTAAAATATTTTTTTACATATTTATTAGATACTGCATGAGGTAGAGCTAAAAAAACATAATCACTATCTTCAGCATTAAAACTATCATTTGGTTTTAAAAGAGGAAGTTGATTATATACTTTTGAATTATCAATATTATTTAGATAACTATCGTGAATAGTTTCTGATCCTAAAAAATTTATATATACGTAAGAATGATTTGATAGAATTTTTACTAACTCCATTCCTACATAGCCGGTTGAGCCTAAAACGGCCACTCTAATCTTATTTTTCATGAAAATTTACCTCTTAGAGAATTGGTAACTTCTTCTGGCTTTCGCCAAACCAGCTTTTTTTCTTTCAACAACTCTTGGATCTCTAGTAAGAAAACCAACTTTTTTGAGAGGTGGTCTATTTGACTGATCGAATAAACTCAATGCTTTACTTATACCATGTCTTATAGCACCAGCTTGACCAGAAAGACCTCCGCCTTTAACAGTAGCCATGATCTCATATGAATTGTCAGCTTTAACTATATCTAAGGGCTGGTTAACAATCATTTGTAGAACAGGTCTTGAAAAGTATTTATCTAAAGGTTTGCCATTTATTTTAATTTCTCCACTACCTCTTTTTAACCATACTCTAGCAATGGAATTTTTTCTTTTTCCAGTAGCGTAGGCTCTGTCTTTGGTATCTAAAATACTTCCAGTTAGATTTTCTTGATTTTCCATAATTAAATTTTATTTTTTGTATTCATTGATGCAATATCAATTATTTGAGGGTTTTGAGCTTCGTGCTTATGATTTTCGTCTCTATATATTTTACAGTTAGATAATTGTTGTTTTCCTAAGGGTCCTCTTGGAATCATTCTTTTTATTGCAAGTTTGATCATTTCATCAGATTTGTTTTTTTCCTTCATTTTGTTAGGAGTAGTTTCTTTAATTCCTCCTGGGAATCCAGTGTGTCTGTAATAGATTTTATTGTCACCTTTTTTACCTTTTAGATGAATTTTATCAGAGTTGATTATAATTAAATTATCACCACAGTCTTGGTTAGGGGTATATTCAGGCTTATTTTTTCCTCTGAGGATATTAGCAGAAATTACAGCAAGTCTTCCTAAAACTGCATCTTTGGCATCAATTAAAACCCACTTTTTCTTAATATCGCTTTTTTTAAGAGAGAATGTTTTCATCGCGTGCTCAAATACATATATTGAAAAATTAAGTCAATAATTTAATAAAAAAAACCCTCTAATTAGAGGGTTTTTTAAAATTTAATAAGTATTTAATTATGCAGTAGCTGAGTCTTTCGCAGCAGCATTCCAGATAATTAAACCAAATAAGATTTTATTAATAAAATCTGCAAGGTTGTAGATCCAGTTAAGAGTATCAGCATCAACTGAACCCATCATTAAACCAAATACATATCCTAAAGGATAAATTGCCCAACCGACTAATACAATTAATCTCATTGCATTAAATGCAGAAGTTACAGATTCTTTAGTTGTAGCAGCCTGACTTGCTTCACCTCGGAAAATTTCCCAAATGATTACAGCCCAACCGATCATACCAATGATGAAGCCAAGTAATACAGAAATATGACCTGCTTCTCCAAGATATCCACCAACAATCATAACAAGCGTACCAATGAGCAATCTGTAGAATGCACCACTAGATACAGCTGCGCCGGCAGCAACTAGAATTAAAAAGAATTCAACCATTTGAAGTGGTACAGTTAGTATCCAGTCAATATATCTATATACTGTTGGTGACTCACCTGTAGCAACCCAAAAGTCTCTCATATACATGTAATGTACAGCAGCTATAAAAGTAATTAGCCCTGCAACAACCATTGAAGTTCTCCATTTAGAAGAAACTCTCATACCTTCATAAAAGAAGAAAATAGTAGATGCCCACATTCCAATTGAAACAATCCAGAACGTAATACCTACAAAATCACCTTCACCTAGGAAAGTATCGGCAGCAAATGCTGGGACAGCTATAAATGCTATAGTCGCAGCAATGATACCTA